>DATKYQ010000001.1:0-9805 GCA_035528415.1 Myxococcota bacterium
TCATTGGCTCCCTCCTTTGGAACCAATTATTGTCATTCGACGCCAAGAAACAAGTTTCAAAAACGGGTGCTTTCAATACCTGGATCAAATTAATGCCTTAGAAAGAAAACCTAAAGTATCATATGAGGGGATCTCTGAGCTGTACACCCCTAATGATGTAAATTGTCCGGATGGCTGCTTGGATGGCGTTTGTGAAGGAAACCCATGTGCGGCTATAGAGTGCGACGAACCAACTCCGTCGGTTTGTTTAAGTGAATACATGCTCAGGCAGTTTAAAACTCCTGGAACTTGTGATAACGGAATTTGTATATATCCTTATGATGATAATTTTTGTTCCGAGGGTTGTTCGAACGGCGTTTGCCGGAATTGTACTCCCGAGTGGGTCGACATTACCGCCTGTGATTGCGTTCCGACTGCATGCGCCGAATGCAGCGGCATGAAACAACAGAGTGATGGATGTGGTCACAACCAAGACGTCGTTTGTACACTTCCGGCCACCGGCTGCGGTAATGTATGTTGCGCAAGTATATGTTGTGTGGACGGACAAACCTGTCAGAATGGGCAATGTGCCGGAAGCTGCGAAGAAGTCCCGATTCCAGAACCTGTTTCGATCGATCCTCTTGAGTCAATGTCACCAGAAGGTAGAGTAGAGACAATAACATCTCAGGATTTTACAGACGTGTTTCTATATGACGGAACAGATCAAAATAAGATAGGTATTAGACAAGAATGGGGAGGAACTGTCGTCTACTTTGGTCTGGCCAACGATGACACCACGAATTTGATCGACGCCAACGATCCCGGACGAGAAGTGCAGTTTGCATTGTATGATCCGCAGCGAACCCTACAGGGATGTGGTTGGAATGCTTCTTGCGGTCCGGGTGAAGTAAGCTGCTTTGGGGATATCACTTATCTGGGATGGAACCCTGTACAGGGAGGCAATGAATGTTGGGGTGTCACCGGCCAGGGAGATGCCGGATCAGGAATCGAGTCGATTGATGCCCTGCCGGGAGCAGTCGAGATCGTTGCCAATCCAATGTTCTGGAATCCAGATTGGCAATCCCAAGATTGCAGTGAGGCTGCCTGCTGGAGTGCAGCAACGAGATACTACCGATCCGATGTGATATTTACACAGCGTATGAGATTTATAGAACCTCGAATAGCCGAGTTGAAAATTACTGCAGAAAACCTGGGAGGCCTGAAGCACTGGCCGACTAATCAAGAGTGGCCGACCTTGTACGCCGCCTATTCTCAAAACGGTACCGCAACCGGTGATTATGAAATTTTCATCAATTCGGCAGGCCAGCAAATATCGGTCGATGAACCTGCCAATAATGGTCTGTACTCAAAGAACTTCGAAAGTCTTGGGGGTTGGGCAATGCTTCAGAATAGTGATCTGAGCTATGGTGTTGGTATTTACTACGAAACCAGACCGACATCTTTTCAGGCCTGGTACGAACCTACTATCGAAAGAGGAGTCAATAATATTAGAGCGTTGACAGAGTTTGGTCTGCCGGCAAATGGCATCGTGAATGGACGGGCGTATCTATTGCTGGGAAGTGCCGCTACGATAACGAGTCTCGCAAATCAACTCTCTACATCAATTCCGCCGTTCGGATACCTTGACAGTCCTCAACCAGAAGCGACAGTTTCCAGTAGTATCCAGGTCAATGGATGGGTATTGGACGATAAGGGCATCTCTCAGCTCAGATTGCTGCTCGACGGTGCAGAATACTCTCCACTGAGGGTTAATAGGAAACGTATCGACGTATGTTCAGAGTATCCAATGTATTCGATGTGCACCACGGTCGGGTTTTCGAAGAGAGTATTGCTGGCCGGCGTTTCGGCTTGTCATCATCTTCTCGAGGTGGAGGCCACCGACACTGACGGCAACCAGCGAGTGATTGCCCGGACAAGGATTAGAGTCGAACAGACAGGTTCGTGCCAGAATAATGTTGATTGTAATGACAACGATCCCTGCACGCAAGATAGCTGCAATCCGGTATCAGGTTGTACTTACACTCCCGGTGCGGGAACTCAAGAGACTTGTAACGGGCTGGACGACAACTGCGACGGTGTGGCGGATGAACAGGGAGCTTTAGGCTGTACTACCTATTATCGTGATCGGGACTGGGATGGCTACGGAACAACGAATTCCAGATGTCTTTGTGATCCCGATAGTTTTTGGAATACCACGCAAGCAGGGGATTGCGACGACAATCACCGTTTGGTTAGTCCAGGAGCCGTGGAAGTGTGCAATGGCAAAGAGGACGATTGTATTGCACCCGTAGATCCAGTGGGTACCTGCACCGATGCCAATCGTCCGATATATCGTTTCGTAAAAACGCAAGCGGGAAATGTCGACCACATGTTTGCTGTCAGTCAGACACCTCTTGCAGGCTATGCCTATGAAGGCGGCATTGCATTTCAACTGTTCAAAAATCCGGGTAAGGGCCTGGTTCCTCTATACCAATCGTACTGCCAGTCATGCATGGATCATATGCAAACCATTCAGACGAGCGAAGGTCGACCGGCCTATCGGGACGCCGAGATTCTTGGATTCTGCTCAACAACTCAATTCAATTCAGCGCCAAACGAGTTGAAACGCTTGTCTAATGCTGCTACCAGCGATCATTTCATGTCTTCCGACCCTGATGAATGGGTAGCTGCTCAGGCCGAGGGATATGTACTCGAAGGAGGTTGTTGGGTGCAATAGAAATTTGATCCAGTCCTTCCGAAGTCTTGGCACCTCGAATGGCACCTCGAATGATCCCCGGATTGCTTTCACGACGCGAGCCCCTGTGATACAAAACCGAAGGAACCACTGCACCCGGGGCAACTCGTGACCCGTTTCGCCACCCTGGATATCGGAACCAACTCGCAGCTTCTGCTCGTGGCCGAGCGGGATGAAAGAGGCGATTTCCACGACCTGCTCGACCGGGCGGTGGTCACCCGGCTGGGCCTCGGGCTCGAACGCACCGGCTCGCTCCAGCTGCAAACCATGGAACACAATCTCGATCAGATCCGGGTCTTTCTGCGCCTGTGTTCCGACATGGGAGTCGATAAAATCGCCGCAGCGGGGACCCTGTGCCTGCGCAAGGCGAAAAACGCAGGCGATTTCCTCCGGGAGGTCGAGCGCGAGACCGGGATCCGCATCGAGGTGGTGTCCGGCGAAGAGGAAGCCCGCCTGACCTTCATTGGCGTCCGGTCGGGGCTGCCGGCCGGGATGGCGAGGCCCCTGGTTTTCGATCTGGGGGGCGGAAGCTGCGAATTCATCCTGGGCCAGGACGGCCGTATCGAGCGGCGTTTCAGCCTGGAGGTCGGCGCAGTACGCATGACCGACCGCTTTCTCCCGTCCGATCCGGCGGCGCCTGGCGAGATCGACTCCTTGCGATCGCATCTCGACGGCGAGGCACTGGTGGAACTGACCACCCTCGCCGATTTCCAGAGCCTGGTCGGCGTCGGCGGAACGGTAACCACCCTGGGGGCCATGCACCTGGAGCTGGAAGACTACCGCGCTGATCGAATCCAGGGCATGGAACTGGCCCGCGCGGACATCGACGGGCTTTGCGAAAAGCTGGCCTTCCTGTCCGTCGCAGAGCGCAAGCGTCTTTCGGGGCTGGACCCCAAACGGGCCGACGTGATCCTGGCAGGCGCGCTCATCGTCCAGCGCATCGTGCATCTGCTCGGCGCCGGCGGGCTGGTGGTGAGCGACCGCGGCTTGCGCCACGGCCTGATGCAGGAGAGATTCGGACCCGTGGCCGCGCGTGATGCAAAGTAAGCTATTGAAAACTACCAAGGTCAAAGGCAGGAACTAACGTACTCCCTTGATCCGGGGGAAAGGGGGTCTGACCCTTGGCACGGAGTGCAGCAGCCCGAGACCATCACCGTTACCGAGTGACGACACTCTCTGCGGTAAACATTCAGTAGTCGGCCGCGCCCTTGGCAAGAACCGCCTGGTAGTCTTCGATGACGTCCAGCTTGATATCGTCCGTGCCAATGCCGTCAAAGGGATCCTCGAGATCTTCCTGGAGATTGTCCAGGGTCACGAGCACCAGGCTATAGAGCACGGCCACCATGTAACCGACCTGCGGGAAAGATTCCGACTTGACGCACAGCATGGCGAAGTACGGCCCGAAGGCCACCGGAAACAGATTGAGGAACACACGGCTGTAGGCGCGCAGAGAAACCGGTGTGCGGTAGCTGGCTATGTTGCGCATGCGCTCGTAATCGATCATCATCTTGCTGACGAACTGGTTGGCGCGGGAGATCTCATTGGCCGGCACCTTGGCCGCACGCAGCGTCTCGTTGGAACCCGAGAAGCGCGAGAAGACCGCGAAGACCGCGGCCAGTGATTTTCTCGTCCGCCCCTTGTCTCCCAGGTCCTCGCGAATTGCCCGCACGAGATCGACGATCACCTGCCGCACTCGCCCGGTATGCTCGGATTCGCGGCCATCGTACCCCGGAACCCAATCGCGGTGAGCGTAGTACAGCGCCACGGCATGCGCCTTCAGCCCGCCGAAGTATTTCAGCGCTTCCTCGCGGCGCTTGTAAGCCGCGTTGATCGAAAAAACTATCGGGAAGACAACGGCCAGGCCGATTAGCCCCGTGGGAATCTCGGCCAACAGGCCAAAATGCAAGCAGGCGTAGGTTGACCCCACCGCCAATAGCGAGACGATTAGTGTCTGCAAATCGACTACCGAGATGAAATCCTTGATTGTTTTCATTAGGCTCCTTTTTCCAGAAGATCTTTCCGACATTATACAGAAAATCGCTCCCGTGAAAACCCCTCCTCAAACTCTTGCCCGCCAAGGGCCGACCGGAGTATGTTTCAACATTCGAAAGGAGCTTTCCCGTGCGAACGTGGTTTCTGTCTTTGCTGTTTGCGGCCGTCCTGTCCTCTCCCTGCTGCAGCCCGCCACCAGCGGATCCCTTCGATGGCCTACCGGCGGGCGAGGGGCTCACAGAAAATCCGGCTCGCCGGCCACAGCGGCCGGCAAAAGAGCCCGAGACAGTGGCCATAAGCCACATACAGGTTTCTTACCGGGGTGCGGTCGAGGCCTGGAAGAAGATCGAGATCACCCATGAGCAGGCCCGCCTGCGGGCCGGGCGCCTGTTGAAGCTTGCACGCTCAAAGGGCCAGGAGTTCGCCGACCTGGCCCGGCGCTTCTCCAACGACGCCCAGACATCAGATAAGGGCGGCAGCCTTGGAGTCGTCGGCCGCGGCGAATTGCACCCGGATCTCGAACGGGCGGCTTTCGGGCTCGGACTGGGCCAGGTCGCGGACGTGGTCGAGACGCCACAGGGCTTTCAGATCGTCATGCGGCATGAGCCGGACGAGGCGCAGACCTCGGAGATCGTGATAAGCTATACCGGCACCGAGCGTTACACGCCCCGCACGCCGCGCACGCGAGACGAGGCCGCGGCGCTCAGCCACAAGATCCGCGCTCGTCTTGCGGCCGGAGTCGACTTCGCCGATCTGGCCGTAGAGTACTCCGACCTGCCCAACTACTCGCAGGGCGGCTTCTACCCGATATTCAGCAAGGGCACCCGCAACCCGAAGTTCGAAGACATCGTCTGGAACCTTCCCGTCGAGGGGCTGTCTGATGTGATTGAGACAGGCACCGGGTTTCACATCGTAGGCAGACGACCAGTCAGACGAATTCAGGTCCGGGTGATTTCCATCGGCTACCGAGAGAAAGAGTCTGTCGATGACGACGCCGACAGATCTCGTATTGAGGCACGGGCATTGGCCGACAATCTTCACAAGCGGTTGGTGGATGACAAAGACGACTTCGCCGCCCTGGCCTCCAAGTTCTCGGAGGGTGTCGGCAACGAAAAAGGCGGACTTGTTCCGCCCTTCGGGCGGGCCGAGATCCCCCATCCCGTCGAGCAGGTCGCCTTTTCCCTGGCGCCGGGCGAGATCTCCGGCGTCTTCGATGCCACGGGACAGTTTCAGATCGTCAAGCGCATACGATGAGTTGACAGCAACTTTTATTTTGCTCGAACGTAGTTACCTGGTCGGCTGCAGCAGGTACTTATTAAGGAGGGTGACATGAGGCGTTTCTTTTCGTTACTCGCGCTCGCGATCCCGCTCGCCTTGGCGGGCAGCGTTGCGACTCCGGCGTCAAACCCGAAGCAGGTTTCCAAGGTGTTTGGAGTGGATACCTACGTGGTCGGAGACGGCGCGCCGCAGTTCATTCCCGGCTCGCGGGCCTCTCTCAGGGTAATGACCATGGGAGTGACCGGGCTGACATCCTCGCAGCCGATTCCCCTGGCCCAGGTGAGCCTTGCCATCAAGGGCAACAAGCATCCGGAAAAGATCATTTTCCGCGGCCGCAGCGATCTGCTGGGCATCAGCGACGCCAATTTCGATGTCCCCGCTTGGCCCGATGGCTCTTACGAGATGATCGTCCGGGCGAAAACGCCTTTTGGCGAGGGCAAGGTCGAGCGTTCGGTGACCGTGAAGCACACCGGCAAGATCCTGCTGGTTACCGACAAGCCCATCTACCAACCGGGCCAACTCGTCCACATGCGAGCCCTGCTGCTTGATTCGAACAGCCTAAGGCCGCTTGCGAATATCGACTCGCTCTTCGAGGTGCAGGACCCCAAGGGCAACAAGGTTTTCAAGAAACGTCTGAAAACGGGTGCCTACGGGGTGACCAGCGCCGACTTCCAGCTGGCCTCGGAGATCAACCTTGGCAACTACCAGGTCAGTGTGGCCTGCGAAAACAGAAGCTTGGCCGAGGCGGCCCAGAAAACCCTGGTAGTCAAGAAATACGTGCTGCCCAAATTCAAGTCATCGATTTCGACCGACAAGGACTACTACCTGCCGCGGCAGACCATCAAGGGCAAGATCCAGTCCGACTACTTTTTCGGCAAACCGCTGTCCGGCGCCAAGGTGGAGGTGCGCGCCTCGACCTTCGATGTCAAGTTCAAGGAGTTTGCAACGCTCAACGGACGCACGGGCAAAGATGGTTCCTGGAAGTTCGAATTGAAGCTTCCCGACTACTTCGTCGGCCAGCCGCTGCAAAAGGGCGACGCCGTGGTCAAGCTCGACGTCAAGGTTACAGACACTGCCAAGCACACCGAGAAGAGCATTAAGACCGTTCCGGTTGCAGCAGCGCCGATGCGTCTGGCGGCCGTGCCCGAGGGCGGCCGGATCGTCGCCGGAGTGCCAAACCGCATCTACGTGGTGGCCAGCTATCCCGACGGCAGCCCGGCCAAGGCCCGGGTGGTCATGAAGTGCAAGGGAAAAGAGATTGGCAAGACCCGCACCGATGAGACCGGCCTGGGGCTGTTCGTCGTCACTCCCCTGGAGAAGGAAATGCGTGACGGAGGTTCAGTGCCCCGGGGCAGCTTCGGGCGCGAGCACACCATCTTCAACCAGCCGCGTCCTTACGTGCGCGCCAAAATCCTCGATCTGGCCTTCGAGGCCGGCGACCAGGCCGGCGCCCAGTGCACGGCCAAGGAGTCTTTTTCAACCGATCCCGAGGGTGACAGGGTGCTTCTGCGTACAGACAAAGCGATCTACAAAGGTGGCGACACCATTCGCGGCAGTGTGTTGACCACGGCCGGGAAGGGATCCGTTTTTCTGGATCTAATTAAGAACCGCCAGACGCTGCTGACCCGGACGGTGGCGCTCGAAGCCGGCCGGGGATCTTTCTCGATTCCACTTGGCCCCGACGCATTCGGCACCCTCGAGTTGCACGCCTACCAGATCCTCGCCAAGGGAGAGATCATGCGCGACGCGCGAGTGCTCTACGCTCAGCCGCCCCGGGATCTCTCCATAACCATATCGCAAGACAAGTCGATCTACCGGCCGGGCGACGGCGCGCTGATAAAATTCAAGGTAATGGACAATAAGGGCAAACCCGCCTCCGCGGCCCTGGGAGTCATCGTCGTGGACGAGGCGGTTTACGCCCTGCAGGAGATCAAGCCCGGCCTCGAGAAGGTCTACTTCACGCTGGAGCGCGAGCTTACGAAACCGAAATACCAGATCGAATTCGGACCGGCCGAGGACCTGGCCTCGCTGGTAAAGGCCCGCGACATACAGGCGAAAAAACAACAGGTGGCCAAGGTTCTGCTGGCCAAGGCCGAGCCTGCGGCAAACCTTTCCTTGTGGTCCAACCCGGTAACCGCCAGGCTGCAAAAGGCTCAGAACGACCGCTACATCATCAGGAACGCGCTCAACGGCTGGGGCCAGAAACATCCTTTAGCGATCCGCACTGAGAAGGGCAAGCTTCACTATCGGCCTAACATTATAAAGGAGATGGTAGACGGCAAAGTACTCACCAAGGAACAAGCAGCCGATCCCCTGGGCGCACCGTACACAATAAAACGCGCGATTGACCTTTGGCCGGAGCTTTCGCCAAAGAGCTTTTTGGCAAGCCAAGAGCTGAACCGCCTGTGGAACCTGCACTCTCAGTTTTACAGCATCCTCAGCCAAAAAACCTCGGGGTTTACCAAGCTGGGCAAGAAAACCCTTGCCGAAACAGTTACCACGTCTTTGCAGGCGGCCTTGAAACAGGCTAATTACAAGACCGACATCACCGGCAAGCCTTACGGGTTAGCCGATCTGCGCACACTACCGGGGTTCAGGGTCGAGGATCTGCTGACGCAGATACACGCCTATCGAGCCCAGCGCATCTACGCAGCCCTCAGTCGCTACGGCAACGAGGGCGGTCGCTGGTATCGGGTAGGAATGCTGGATAAAAAAACCAACACTTATATTCTTCCGAAGAACGTTCTACTGACCATTGTTCGGCGCGGCTATCTAGGAAAGAACGAAACCCGCGACATCTGGGGGCGGCCTTTCCAACTCAAGAAACTCAAGAAGGCCCGTAAGCGCGTCTACTACGACAACCGACTGCGCTTCTACCTGGTGTACTCGACAGGGCCCGACGGCCGGGCCGGCACCCGTGATGATCTCGACTACTCCTACCCGGTCGGCGACGGCGGATACCAGGCCATCGCCAAGGCTGTGGGCTTCGAGCAAGTGGCCCGCGGACAGGGCGTGCTGGCGGTGCTGGGCGCAGGAGGAGGAAGGGGTGACATGATCATGGACGGGGCGGTAATGGAAGAGGCCGCACCGATGGCCGGCTTCGGAGGTATCGGTGGGCTGGGAACACGCGGCAGAGGGGGCATGCATCGCATGCCCACGGCCAAGTCGATGCCTCAGCGCCAAGCCAAGCCCGCCGACTACAGGAAAGGCGGGGAGGCCGGGCCGGCCGCGCCCAAGAAGCGCAATGTACGTGTGCGCAACTTCTTCCCGGAGACCTTGCTGTTCGAACCCCGCCTGATCACCGACGCCGGCGGCGCGGCCTCTTTGAAGGTACCGTTGGCCGATTCGATAACGACCTGGCGCATGACGGTCTCGGCCAACGCCGCGGCCGGGGGGCTGGGTTCTACCAGCCACGCCGTGCGGGTCTTCCAGGATTTCTTCGTCGATCTCGACCTGCCGGTTGCGTTGACCCAGAACGACGAGTTGTCCATCCCGGTCGTCGTCTACAACTACCTAAAAACACCCCAGCGCGTCAGGCTCGAGTTGGAGAGCGGCGACTGGTTCACTCTCAGCGGCTCTCCCGTCCAGGAGATCGCGCTCGAGCCCAACGAAGTATCTTCGACCTACTACCGTATCAAGGTCTTGGGCCTTGGCGATAAGACTCTCCAGGTGCGGGCCGACGGTTCGAACATGTCCGACGCCATCCGGCGGCAAATCGAGGTCTTGCCCGACGGCAAGGAGATGAACGTAGTTGCCAACGGGCGTCTCGAGGGAGCGCTGGAGAAGACAATCGACATACCG
>DATKYQ010000002.1:0-188363 GCA_035528415.1 Myxococcota bacterium
TTCGTACTGGAACGGTAGTAGAGTTTGTGGCATGCTTGGATCACCTCATTGGTGAAGGTTTTGTCTTGCAACAACAACCTTAACATCCCGGTTTACGGGAAACAATGAGGTACTTCTATTTAATGGGGTGGGAGTTCAGGGAGGCGTAGTTGAAAAGGGCGCCCGCTTCGGGTAGATGTTGTCAAGAACAGGAGGCTTGTGATGACCACGTTGCTCGAAAAGTTGCCCTTGCCGCACAGGCGCCGGGATGTCGTCGACGATTGCTGCCGGCTGCTCGACCTGGAGGTGAAGAAGAAGAAGGGCATCTCCGGCCTGGCGGTCAAGGCCGGCTTCGGTGTGCTCAAGGCAATCAAGCCGGGGGCCGTGCGCGAAGCGATCGATGGCTTGATAGACGATTTCATCGCGGCGCTGGAGCCGTTCCATATCGACTGGCTCAAGATCGGCTCGGCGGGGACGTTCGGCGCCACACTGCGCGGCCGTAGCGCGGAGGTCGCCGAGGCGCTTGTCCGAGTGACGGATGGCAGGGCCGAGAACACGAAACACGCCAGTCTCAAGAAGATGTACCGCAAGCTGCGCTCGTCGGCGGTGCGTAACGTCCAGGAAGCTGTTCCGGCCCTGGCCGATTTGATGGACAGGTACTACGAGTCATGAGGCGGCGCCCTTTGCCAGCCTGTGGATTGTTGTTGCTGGTGCTCGTCATCGGCGCCTGCGGGAGCGGACCGGACGGAAGCTGCTACACCGATTTCGACTGTGAGACAAACCAGGTCTGCGGGCTTTTGGGGATGTGCCTTAAATGCACAAACTGCGAGCGGGGGCGGGTTGGCACATGCACCGCGCCTGTCTGGCCGAGGGACACGGCGCCCGACTCTGTACGCATCGAGACCTTGTCCGACCGCGAGAGGCTGATCTACGCATACACCTGCCCCGGGGCGATAACCGAGTATCGCTATCATCGCATCAACGGTGAGCGCTGCTTCGAACAAACACCCCATGTCGACGACGGCTGCGGTCTGGAGTGATAAATGCGGCCCGTCGAGAAATCAGGCTTCGATCACGGCACGGCGTGATTGCCGGATGCGTGGTTTGCGGTAGGTGCGCAGTCCGGGTGCCGGCTTGCGTTTCGGGGCGGGCTTCAGGCGGGCGATTTGCTCCTCGAGTTGCCTGACCTTCGTAAGCGTTGCGCGTAATGCATCGAGGTGCACCCGTGACTGACGATTTTCCCAGGCCAGTCGGGACTCGACATTTCTCATGCGTTGAACTTCTTTTTGCAGCGGCGCAATTTGCGCGGCCTTTTCCTCGGCCCGCCGGACTCGCTCCTCGGCCTCCTTCACCCGCGCCCGCGCGGCGGACATCTCGGCCTCGAAGCGGTTGCGCTCGAAAGGGGTGGCCTCGGACTTGAATTTCTGATCGAGCAGAGATTGCCTCGCCTGGCGCTGCAGGTGTGTGAGCCGCACGACCTGCTCGAGCAACTCTTTGTTGCGCTCTTTGGCGTCCTGCAGATCCTTGCGAGTGGTGGACTCTTTGGCCATCCACTCCAGGCGTTCGTTGCGCGTCTGCTTGAGTTCCTTCTCGATGGCCGCGGCATCAAGCTGAGCCTGTTCGAGATCTGTTCTGCCCTGCTCTAGTTTTTGCTGTAATAGGTTTGCGACTTCCCGCGTGCGTGCCAGGGACTCTCGCGCACCCAGGGCGTCGGGGGAGTCTCCAAGCAGTACGGTTATCAATCGCCAGGCCTTTCCCGAAGCCAGGTCCAGTGCGGATTTCAGTGGCATGTCGAAGCAGACCTTTCCTGTTTGCCAGCGCTCAGTATGTCGCCCATTGAGGTAGTCATATCCTTGGCGACTTCCATGCGGTTAATTTTTCTTCTCAACGCGGCTGCGCCCGCGAGACCACGCGTGTACCATGCCATGTGTTTGCGCATGCGCAGCACGGCGCGCCGTTCCGACCCGAGCAAGTCAATCATCTTTTGCAGGTGAATGCAAAACACTTCGAAGCGCTTGTCCTCGGTCGGCGGGTAGTCGCCCTGTTGCCCGGTGGATACATGGCGAGCCATGGCGCCCGGCAGCCAGGGGTCGCCCAGGGCTGCCCGGCCGAGCATGATCCCGGCGCACCCGGTTTGATCGAGCATGCGCCGGCCGTCCTCTACGACCCTCAGGTCGCCGTTGCCGATAACCGGCACGTCGACCGCCGCGACAGTCCGGCTGATCATTTCCCAGTCTGCCGCGCCCGAGTAACCCTGGCTGCGTGTACGCGGATGGACGGTCAGCGCATCGGCTCCGGCCTCGGCCAGCATCCGGCCGACTTCGACCACGTTTTTCTCGGCGGCGTTCCAACCAGCGCGCAGCTTGACGGAAACAGGCAGCGCTACTGCCCGTTTGACGGCCGCGACCAAATCGCGGGCCAGCTCGGGATCACGCATCAAGGCGGCGCCGGCCCCGTGCCGCGTGACCTTCTTGACCGGGCAACCCATGTTGATATCGATCCCGTCGAAACCCAACCCGGCGCAAACCCGTGCCGCCTCGGCCAGGCTGTCGGGATGCCGGCCGAACAGTTGAGCCACGACGGGGTGCTCCTCTGGTTGGATCGCGAGCAGTTCGAGAGTCCTACGCCCAGCCCGCGAGATTCCCTCGGCGGAGACCATCTCGGTCATCACCGCCGGGCAACCGAGCCGGCGAGCGATGCAACGAAAGGGCGAGTCACTGACGCCGGCCATGGGAGCCAGAAAAACTGGCGGGTCGATCTCAAGGGCCCCGATGTTCATGCGTTGCTGCCTCGTGTTCGGGTAACACCACGACATGCATTTTATACGCGAACTCGGGATTTGCAATTCGCGCGTTCAGCTACAGGCGACACTGCATGTCGTGTATGGTGATGCTATCAGGTGACCAGTAGCAGATATTGTGGGCCTCGATCAAATAACACTAGATATTGCGTTTTATGGTTGACAGGTTGCGCGAGTTCTGCTAGTCAAAACATTAGTTTTGGCAAACTTTGACCAGGAGGAACTACCATGACGAAGCAAGAACTGATCGATGTGATCGCCGAGAACAACAAATGGGGGTTGACCAAGAAGGCCACCGCGGAGGTTGTCGACGCCGTCTTCATGGGTATTCGCAAGGCCGTCAAGAAAGGGCGCCGCTTCAGCTATCCCGGCTTCGGCACCTGGAACGTGCGCACTCGCAAGGCGCGCAACGGCCGCAACCCGCAGACCGGTCAGACGATTCGTATCAAGGCTTCCAAGACAGTCGGCTTCCGGCCGGCCAAGGTTTTCAAGAGCAAGCTGTAGTCGATATTCCACCGCTTGGTGGAAACGGGAAGGCCAGGAATTCCGGAAGGTAACACTTCCGGAATTTTTTATTTTCTTCCCGATGTGTTTGGCGCGTCCGGTGTCTCTGTGGTTTCGGGCGCCTCGTACATGTCGTGTTCGATCCAGCGCTCGACGCAGGAGCGCACCATCATGATCAGCAGCAGAATGGCCAGGGCAATAATTGCCATCAGCTTGTAGCGCGAAGGGATCGTTGTTCGCGAATGGTAGGCGGGTGTGGGCGCGCCCGTACCGAGATCGGTGTTGCCCGCGATGTCGAACTGGAAGTCGTGGCTCTGCCGCCAGGCGTTGACAATACGCTCGTGGTCGGCGCCGCTCACCAGCGAGCCGAGCTGCGGGTCGTAGGCGGCAACCCCCAGGGCGGAGGCGACGGCCAGCATGCGCCCGACGGCCGTGTCTCCCTCGGCGTCCGGTAGCCCCAGCGGAAAGGACAGGTTGATCCCCTCGATCGGTATTGCCCGATCGTCGGAAGTTGTCGGCGGTTCGGCGGGCGTTGCGTCCCAGTCGCTGCCGCTATAGACCGCGGCAGCCAACTTCCCGTGACCGAGGTCCAGTTGGCCGAGCTTCCCCTCGACGGGCTCGAACCCTGCGGCGCGCAGGGCGGGGACGGCCCGTTGTTCGGTCAACGGCTCCATGTTCTCGTCCGTCCGCAGATAGATCTCGTATCTGATAGCCATTATCTTGTCCGCTTGAAAACCTGACTCGAGTATCGTATAGCTTGAAGCGGGTGACAAGAAAAGTGGAGGCGCGAGATCGGCGATGCGCATTGGTGCCTACGAAGCCCTGGCGGTGCTGGAAGGCACTTTTCTGCTGGACGGGGGCGCCATGTTCGGAATCGTGCCGCGCCCGCTATGGTCGCGCTACCATGCGCCCGACGAACAGGGGCGCATCGTCATGGCTCTCAGGGCGCTGCTGCTAGTCGGGCGTGGACGCCGCATCCTGGTCGATTGCGGCATCGGCAGGCGTTTTGGCGATAAGCAGCAAAAGATATACCGACATTTGCAAAACGAGGGCGGTATTGCCGGCGCGCTCGCGCGCTTGGGCTTTGCGACGGATGACATTACCGACGTGATCGCAACCCACCTGCACTTCGATCACGTGGGCGGCATGCTGACCCGTGAGGACAACGGCGGGTTGCGGCCTACTTTTTCAAAAGCCCGCCTGCACGTTCAGGAAGAGTGCTTCAAATGGGCCGTGCATCCTTCCGCCTGGGACGGCGGCAGCTTTTTCGGCGGCGACTTCGCCGCCTGGGAGCGGGAGTTCGACCTGCGTCTGGCCCGCGGCGATTGCGAGATTGCGCCCGGTGTGCGGGTAAAGGTCGTAGGCGGCCACACTCCCGGCCAGCAAGTAGTGGTCGTCGAGGAGGGTCCCGGCGCGCTGGTCTACTGCGCCGACCTGATCCCGACGGCGGCTCACATCAGGCTTCCCTACATCATGGCCTACGATCAGCGCCCGATTTTGACGCTGGAAGAGAAGAAAGTGCTTTTAGCCCGCGCGCTGGAGGAGAATTGGGTACTCTTCTTCGAGCACGATCCCAAGGTGACCGCCTGTCGCCTCGAAGAGAAAAACGGCGAGGTCGTCGCGGGCGAGGGCGTGTGTCTCAACCTGCCCGCCGGGGCGGGGGACTAACCGCATTGTAAACATTCAGTCCCGGGCCGGCCGCAGTGGGTCCGGGTTCGCATCGGTTCGCGACAGTCGCCGGTGTCGATTGACATGTTCGCCTCGTGGAGCGAGTATGCCGGTACATGTCGTGTCATGAATTAGATACCAGATGAGGAGAGGCCAATGTTCAGAAAGATGATTCCATTGTTTCTGATGTGTTCGGCGGCGGCAGTCATGAGTTGCAGCCAGACCGATCTCTCACAACGCCCCGAGCGCCCCAAGCACATCGACTACACCCAGTCGGGCATCATCAACGGCTCGCTGGACACCACCCACCAGGCGGTGGTGGCGGTGCTGGCCAGTAACGCCGCCTGCTCGGGCACCATTATCGAAAAAAACGGCAACAACCTGTTCGTGCTGACGGCGGCCCACTGTGTCACCGGGATGACGCCCCAGTGGATTGTTCAAGGTAACGACTACTATAGCGGCTCCGCCATCGTGTACAACGTGGCCGATTACGAGGCGCACCCAAGTTATTCGGGCGGCGACTACGACTTCGGCATGATCCGGGCCGTCGGGGCCGGGCCGGGGACTCCGGTCATTCCGGCTTTGACCTCGGCCCAGGATAACCTGGCCACCGGCACCCAGATTATCCACGTCGGCTACGGGTTGACCTCGTACCCCAACGGCGACACCACTCAACGGCACTATATCGACGGCACCCTGGACGGAGTGGACAGCATCACCATCTGGTACGGCGAGTCTCCCGGCGGACCATGCTCGGGTGATAGCGGCGGGCCGCAGCTGACCCGGGGCACCGAGCGGGTCGGCGGCGTAACATCTTACGGCGACCAGAATTGTGCAATCTACGGCGTCAGCGGCCGGGTCTCGGCCGTCTACGATTCGTTCATTCGTCCCTACATCGACGGCACGCCGATCACCATGACCTGCGACGAGTGCTTCTCGGCCGTCACCGGCGGACAGGGCGCCTGCATGACCGAGGTCAACGCCTGTTACAATGACAGCGACTGCTACGCCATGCTGGAGTGTTTCAGCAACTGTTCGAGCAGCGACCAGGCCTGTTACCAGGCATGCGCGGACCAGCACCCAAGCGGCCTGCAGATCTACTATGCCATATACGATTGCGTCTGTGAGACAGGCTGCGTCGACGAGTGCGCCGACGATCCCTTGTGTCAGACCACGCTCAAGCCGCTGGGCGAGAGCTGCGGCGACGGAAGCGAGTGCGACAGCACCTTCTGCACCGACGGTGTCTGCTGCGAGAGCACTTGTTCAGGGCAGTGCCAGGCATGCGACGTGGCCGGCGACTTGGGCTACTGCAACCCGGTCACCGGCGACCCGCACGGCACACGCCCGGCCTGCACGGGCGACGGCGGCGCCTGCGACGGCGCCTGCGACGGAACATTGACCACGGCCTGTGCCTACCCGGGTGCCGGCACCCAGTGCCGGACGGCTTCCTGCGCTGTGGGCACAGCGACACTGCCGGCGGAGTGCGGCGGCACGGGCGTTTGCCCGGCCGTACAGACAATCGACTGCGCGCCGTTCTCCTGCGACGGCTATCACTGCGGCGGCGGCTGCAGCGTAGACAATGACTGCCCGGCGGGATACTTCTGCGCGGGCGGCGTATGCATCTTGAAGCTGGTCGACGGCGAGGCTTGCTCGGGCTCGAACCAGTGCCAGGCTGGTCACTGCACGGACGGTGTTTGTTGCGACGACGCCTGCGCCGGACAATGCCAGGCCTGCGACGTGGCCGGTCACATCGGGCAATGCTCGCCGGTTACAGGCGTGCCCCGCGGTACGCGCCCGGCCTGCACTACAGACGGCTCGCTTTGCGGGGGCGCCTGCGACGGGACACTGACCACGGCCTGCGCCTATCCCGGCGCCGGCAGCCAGTGCCGGGCACCGGCCTGCTCGAACGGCACTGCCACTCTCGCGGCCGGTTGCGACGGGACGGGCTCGTGTCCCGCCGAGCAGAACGTAAGCTGCGCCCCCTACTCCTGCGAGGGCGATCACTGCTCCGGAAGCTGCACTAGCGACAACGACTGTCCTTCCGGTTACTACTGCGCGGGCGGGCTTTGCGAGCAGAAACTTCCGAACGGCACGGCCTGTGCCGGCGGCAACCAGTGCCTGACCGCGCGCTGCATCGACGGAGTCTGCTGTAACACGGGCTGTGTCGGCCAGTGCCAGGCCTGCGATCTGGCCGGGCACCTGGGCAGCTGCACGCCTGTAATTGGAGCGCCGCACGGCGCGCGCCAGGCCTGTGCGGCCGACGGCTCGGCCTGCGCCGGTGCCTGCGACGGCATCAACGGCGCAAGCTGTGCCTACCCGGGAAACTATACGGTTTGCCGGGCGGCGTCCTGCTCGGCCGGGGTGGCGGTGGTAGAGGCGCGCTGCATGGGAGTGGGCGCCTGCCCTCAGGAGCAGACGGTGAACTGTGCTCCCTATGACTGCTCGGGCGTCCAGTGCGCGGGCGGCTGCGTCGCCGACTTCGAGTGCGGCGAAGGTTACTTCTGCAGTGCCGGTATGTGCCTGCAGACATTCGCGGAAGGTCACGCTTGTGGAGGCGACGAACAGTGCGATAGCGGCTTCTGCACCGACGGGGTGTGTTGTCTGAGCGCCTGTGACGGCCAGTGCGAAGCCTGTGACATCGCGGGTTCGCTCGGAAGCTGCGGCCCGGTCAGCGGCTCGCCGCGCGGAGGCAGGGCGGTCTGCCTGGGAGTCGGAAGCTGCAAGGGCTCTTGTGACGGCACAGATAGCGCGGCCTGTGTCTATCCCGGAAGTGAAACGCAGTGCTCGGCCGCGAGCTGTCTTTCCGGCATGCAGACAGCGGCCGCCTTCTGCGACGCTGCCGGCGCCTGCGGGCAGGCCGGCCCTACGTCGTGCGGCGACTATACCTGCGGACAGGATGCCTGCCTGACGACTTGCCAGGCGGATGTCGAGTGCGCCGCCGGAAAGATCTGCAAAGAAGGCGCCTGCATAGAGGACGGCGGCAGCCAGAGCAACGGCGGCTGCAGCACGACGGGCGGGGCGTCAGGCTCGGGGCTTTTGATACTGGCGCTTTTGGGCCTGGCGTTGGTTGGTAGCCGTGGGAGGGAACGCTGAAAGGTCAGCAAGCAAGCCACGCAGGCCGCGCGATAATCGCTGCCTTTCTGGCCAACCTGTTCATCGCGATAGCCAAGCTTATCGGTTTCTTCTTCACCGGGGCGGCCTCGATGTTGGCCGAGTCGATCCACTCGGTGGCGGACACGGCCAACGAGGGGCTCCTGCTTCTGGGCGGAGTGCTATCGCGCCGCCGCGAGACCGATGAGCATCCTTTCGGTTACGGGCGCGAGCGGTATTTCTGGGCTTTCGTGGTGGCCCTGGTGATCTTCTCGATGGGCTCGGTGTTCGCCGTCTACGAGGGGGTGGACAAGCTGATCGAGCCGCACCTGCTCGAGTCGCCAATCTGGGCGGTGGGCATCCTGCTGGTGGCCATGCTGCTCGAAGGCCTCTCGCTGCGTACGGCGGTGCAGGAGTCGAACCGCGAGCGCGGCAATCTCGGCTGGTGGGCGTTCATCCGCCGTTCGAAGATTCCCGAGTTGCCGGTGGTGTTGCTCGAGGACATGGGCGCGCTGGTCGGGTTGTTCCTGGCGCTTATCGGGGTGGGTCTGGCGATGTTGACCGGCGACCCCCGGTTCGACGCCATGGGCTCGCTGGCAATCGGGGTATTGCTGTTCGCCATAGCAGTGGTATTGGCGATAGAGATGCGCTCTCTGCTGATAGGCGAGGCCGCCTCGCGCAAGGTGATAAAGGCCCTGCGCCAGGTGATAGAGAACCATCCCCCGGTGCGCAGGTTGATCCACATGCGCACCGAGCACATCGGGCCCGAGGAGTTGCTGGTGGCGGTCAAGGTGGAGTTCGACCGCGAACTGGGTTTCGAGGGAGTCTGTTCCGCGATAAACGCCATGGAAGTAGTCATACGCCAGGCGGTGCCGATAGCCAGGGTGATCTACATAGAGCCGGATATCTATCGTCCCGCCAGGGAGGACGAGCCCCCCGACATGAGCGGCGTCGGTCCAGGCGAGCAGGATGCCGAAGGCCAGGAGTAGGAGCGTAAGGGGGTCACGTCTCATTCCCGGACTCTAGCGACTTTGGCCGTGTCCGGTTTTCCCGACCACGGGTGTCCGAATTCCGGACACCCGGTCATTGATAACTGGTTGAGATTACGGGCATAGCCCGGCTGGCACGTTCATTGCTTGGCTATTCGACTATGCATGCAAGCAAGATGAAAAGAGGCTTGACAGACGATGCAAAAAGAGCGAATTTCGAGAAAGTTTTTACGAGAAATTTTTTAATTCGGGTGGCACCGGGAGGTCTCTGGGGATCGGCCTTTTGCGATACCCTATAGTGCCGAAGGAGTACGAAAATGAAGAAACTGACATCGATTACTTTGGTCTTTCTTGCCGGCGCCTGGTTTTCCGCCTGCGCGGGATCTTCAACCACAACCAGTTGCACAGACAATAACGATTGCGTCGCGGGCTACCTATGCGACCAGGGCAAATGCAACCAGCACGACCCCGTGCGGATTACCACCGAAAGCTTGCCGAATGCCACCATCGACGCCGAGTACGATTTCACCACTGAAGCATCCGACGGAGTTGGATCTTACGAGTGGTCGCTCGGTGAACATCCGAGCTGGCTCGGCATCAACGCCGGAACGGGCGCGCTGAGCGGCACCCCGACCGAGGCGGCCAGCGGGCTGACCGTCAAGATTCATGTCAAGGACGCCTCCGAGGGCCGCGACAGCAGCGCCGATAAAAGCTTTACCCTTGACGTTTCGGTCTGCGTCGAGGGCGATACATCAATATGTCATGAAGTTCAGGACGACAAGTGCATGGAGGGCCGCAAGAACTGCACGGGCGGCCAGTGGAGTTCGTGCATGAACCTCGAGTACTCGACCGACCGGGACTACTGCGGTCCCGGCTGCGACGTTTGTGACGGGGACGTGGCGGACGATTGTCTGCACGGCGCCTGTTCCTGCGGCGACTATGCGGCCTGCGAGGGTGCCGATATCTGCTGTGATAGTGATTGTCTCAATGGCAGCAGCGATGCCGAAAACTGCGGCGCCTGTGGCCTGAAGTGTGCAGACGGTATGCAAAATGCCTCCAACCCGCACTGCACAGACGGCGTCTGCACCCATGATGCCTGTACGGCGGGCTTTCTCGACTGCGACGCGGACACCGCCAACGGCTGCGAGACCGTGCAGAGCACCCAGATCTGCGGTGCCTGCGACACCGATTGTACGCAGCAGATGCTGCACGTGGGCGCGAGCGAGTGCGTTGATGGAGACGGCGGCGGACAATGTGACTACACCGGCGACGGAACGCAGGGAGAGGGCTGTGACTTCGGCTTCCTCGACTGCGACGGCGATCGCGGCAACGGCTGCGAGACGGCTATCTCAGAGGAAAGCGAAGACAACTGCGGCTCGTGCGGTAATGCCTGTGCGGCCAAGTGCCAGGTGGCTCCGGAGGGCGATCACTACTACTGTGCTTGCACGCAAAACTCCGAGTGCGGTTCCGGCGGTCAGTGCTGCGACGGCGCCTGTGTGGACTTGTTTGATCCGTCTCGTTGTGGAAGCTGTGACAACGACTGCGCCCCTCAGTTGGCAAATACAACGGACGTCCTGTGCAATCAGGGGACCTGCGACTATACTTCCTGCGCCCAGGGATATCTCGATTGTGATTCCGATCGTTCCAACGGTTGCGAGACGTCCTTCTCCAACGATGACTGCGGGTTGTGCGGGTTTTCCTGCGGTGCCAACGCCTTCTGCGACGTGGGAAACTGCGCCTGTGACGCCGACTTCGGCAACTGCCTCGATGGATTCGCGGACGGTTGCGAGACAGACCTGCGGGTCAGCAAGAATCATTGCGGCGCCTGCGATATCAACTGCGATGACCTGGTTGACCATGTTCGGGACAATCTGTGTGTCGATTCACTCTGCGATTTCACGAATTGCCTGCCGGGCTTCCTGTCCTGCGATGACGATCGCACCAATGGATGCGAGGAAAACATCTGGGTGGTGGACGCATGCGGTTCGGGTTGTCAGGGCAGGGTCGACTGCAGCATCCAGGTGCAAAACAGCGATGACCAGATCTGCACCAGCGGCAATTGCGACTTTGGAAGCTGCCAGCATGGATATGGCGACTGCGATCAAGATCGAACCAACGGCTGCGAATACGATATCTATCAAACTACGAGTTGCGGGCCCAACTGCAATCAGCTGGTGGATTGCACGGTGCAGACACAGCACGCATCGCAAATATTTTGTTCGGATGGATCGTGTGATTACAGTCTCTGCGGCATTGCCACACCTTTCTCAACCTGGGCCGATTGCGACGGTGACCGGACGAACGGCTGCGAGGAGCAGATTCGCGCGACCGACAATTGCGGGACCACTTGCGACAACACTATCGACTGCAATGTACAGGTTCTAAACGCTGACGGCACGCTTTGTTTTGGGGGATCGTGCGACTATGATCTCTGCCTCTCCACTAGCGGCCATGACAATACTGACTGTGACGGTGACAGGACGAATGGCTGCGAGACCGATCTCAAGATCGATTTTTATAATTGCGGCTCGTGCGGCCACCCCTGCACGGTCATGCAAACATGCGTCAACGGCGTCTGTAGCTAGTTAAGTACCAGTTTCAAAACCTTCCCACCCAGACGATTCCCGCGCCCGTGGGGCCCACGCTCGGCAGCAGGCTCGACTCCGTGAAGATCTCCTTGGGCCTGTATGTCAAAGGCGCGATGATGGCCGTCAGCGCGGCGGCGCCGGCCAGGACGTAGCTGGTTATGGCCACACCCAGGCAGGCGTTGGCGTTTTGCTTGGCCGCATCCTTTCCCTTTTCCGTCACCGCTTTATTAAAATCCCGCATATAGCCTTCGTAGCCCAGGGTCGTACCCAGCCCTACTCCCAGCATGACACCGGCGGCGATTGTATAGGGCCACCAGGATCTGTACCAGGGACGCGGCGCGTAGTGAACCGGTAACTCGGGTAGCTGCTGTTCGGCAGGCTCCGGCCGGGCCGTCTCCTTCGGCAACGCGCGCGCCTCGATGGGCGGCTTGGCCTTGCCGGTCACTAAAAAGCCGGACAAGTCGGCTGCGTAGCCGGCTACCTCTTCGGGCCCGGAACCCGCGTACTCCAGCCAGCCCTCGCGCAACTTGCGTCCCCGCTCTAGGTCTACCAGGGAGGCCGCCAGGTAGGCACGTCCCTTTTCGGTGCGGCGCCTGACCGCCACCAGGTAGCGCAGCCCCAGCCGTTCGCCCAGCCATGGCCACCACTGAGCAGGCAGCTTGTCGGCGCCGGCCGGCAGGCGCACGCACGGGTAGGCCAGGTCTAGCGCTATGGCGCCCTCGAAAGAAAGCTGAAAGCGAACGCGCACCGGCTGCTCGCCGACCTCTACCCAGCGCTGTGCGCCGCCCGTCTTCGGGTGCAACACCTGCAGGTGGTAGCGCCCCTGGGGATAGCTGCCGATGAAAGGCGTTTTGGCTATCTGCTGGCCGTCGAGCAGGATCTCGGCCCCGGGCGGATCGCTTTCCACGGCTAACTGCCCCTGCGGCAGGCCGCCTAAGCGCTTTCTGGCCTTGTCCCAAAGCCGGATGGTTTTGGGCGAGTAATCTTGTCGGCTGAGTTCCATTTCCGGCCGCGTGCGTAGTACCACGGCGAAGCATTGCAGCGCCTGGTCTTCCTTCTTCAACCCGGCCAGGCTGATGCCTTGGAATATCTTGGTCTTGATCCACAGCCGCCAGCGCTCGGCGTCTACGGGCAGGCGGGCTATTCCTTCTTGAACACGCTTCAAGGTAGAAAGCGCCTTGGCGTACTGAAAGCTGTACGACTGCAGGTATCCCTGCTGGAAGATGCCCTCCAGCCGCTCCAGGCCCTCCGCCGCCGGCCCGGCCTGCCCGCCGCCCGAGAGCAACACCGCGGTGCGCTCGGCCGAGAGCACCTCTATCTTTCCCCCGGCGGCAAGCTCGTGTTGCACGGCTCCTGCCAGGCGCGCAAGCAGACTGTCTTCATGGCCGTCGATCAACGCCACCACCGCAAGCGGACCCTTGACATCGCCAGCGGCGAACGCGCTGAAGGGCGAAAGCGCACAGGCGCAGAAGAAAAACAGCAGCGCGATCGAAAGTCTGGTCATTTGCTCAGAACCGGAATGTAGCGTCGAGAGCCATGCCTCCGGGAAGCGGGGCCAAGCCGAGATCGAAAGCCGGCTCTGCCGTGGGCGCAGGTTCGGCCGTGGCCAGGTCGATCACGGCGATCAGCCCGGCCGCCAGCAGCCCGGCGCCTCCCAGACCGTAGACCACGTAGGCCTGCAGGTAGCGCGAGTCGGCCTTGTCCTGGTACGAGTCGCCGCAGGTCAGGCCACCCTGGCGACAGTTGTCGGCGCTCTCTTGTGCCCCGTTCGCGCTGTGGTTCAGTATACCTGCCACTACCATGGCGACGGCTCCGGCGCCGGCCGCGGTCCAGAAGGGCCAGTCGCGGTAGAACGGCCGCGCCTGGCTGGCAATGGCAATCCGGGGTAAAAGGGCCACCAAGCGTACCGTCTTGCCGATAGGCACGCGCACCGTCCGCGAGAATGGCTCGTGACCGGGCTTCTTTATCTCGACAAGATGCTCGCCGGCCGCGATAGCGGCCAGCGGGCCCACCAGGGGGGCTACGCCCATCTTCTTGCCGTCGATCAGCACCTCGGCCCCGGTAACGGAAGTCTCGATCTCGATCGAGCCCTTGTAGCGCTCGGGCTCGAACATGGCAATGGTCAGCTCACGCAGCTTGTCGCCCGAAGGCGCGCCGTTGCTGCCCACACTGGCCGAACTGATCACTTTCTTTGCGCTGACATCGACCAGCACCAGGTGGGTGCGGGTTCGGCCGGTGCTCAGCCCGACCTCTCCGGCGATGACGAACCTGGCCCCGGCCGCACCGCCCAGGCCGGCCAGGCACTCGGCCCCGGTTCCGCAGCGCAGGTATTTCTCGTTGCCCTCGACCAGCAGCACCGAGTCCATGGTCACGCCGTTCATCAAGGCGCCTGTGCGCTGTTTCTGAAAATATTCCCTGACCGCCTTTTCCACCCGGGCAACCAGTTCGGGAGTGGCTCCACCCGAGGGGGTGAAGTGCCACATCATGTGGGTCCAGCTCCCGGAACCGCCCTCCGGCGCGGCCATTGCCGGGCTGCCGGGCAGGACGACGACGGACAAGATGATGATCAGCAGAAAACGCATGGGATTGTGACCCTCCCGCGGTCTATTTATCTCAAGGCCGTATAGCTGTCAACATTGTATCCTGGTGATCTCAGTAGAAGTTCTGCGTGTTCCAGCTGTCCTCATAACCGATTCCTATGCCAGTGAAACCGCAGCGCATGATGTTGCAGTGGTGCGATAGATCGGGGCAGGGCGGTTCGTTCGAGCCGTTCATGTACAAGTCTATTTCGCAGGGCGGATCGCAGCCGTAGGCGCAGTTTTGTCCCCAGGGGAAATCGGCGTGGAACAGCCCACCCTGGGCCTTCATCTGGATCGAGTGGTTGCGCCCGTGGGCCGACCACTCGAGGCTATAGGCCAGGGGCTTGTGGCACTCGGGCGCATCGCCGTCGTCTTGTGTGGCCCGGGTGAGATTGACCAGTTCATACTGCCAGCACTCCCACTCGTTGGGTTCGAACCACGAGTCGTTCTGTCCGTCGTTGTCGTAGTCGTAGTCGATAGCGCCGCCTGTGCAAATCTGCCCGCTGGGCACGCAATCGAGCCCGTCGATCGTTGAAGGCGTGTATCCGGCTTCGCATGCACAGACCGGACCGTCGCTCCAGGTGATTGTGCTCCCGTGACCCGAGCAAGTCTGACCGTCGTCATGTCCCGCGTCCCACTCGTCGCTTCCGGGATCCGAGCCGGGGTCCGACCCGGGATCGCCGGTCGGGTCCGTAACGTCGGCGCCCCCGTCAAGGGCATCGGCATCGATTCCATGGCCGGCATCCTGAGCGTCGGAGTCAAGTTGGATGATCCCCGTGCAGCCGCAAGCAAGGAGCGTAAGCAAGGCAAGGCAATAAAAATGCAACCAGCGCAAAAGAGCCTCCAACGAAGCGCACCAATTCTACCACATGAGCGGCACGATCTCGACCAACGACCGCCTTTGACCGCATTTGACATTGATGATACTGGTGATCACCCGGAGGTGAGCGATGAACGTTCCCGAAAGAATCGAATCCCTGCGCAAGCTGATGTCGGAGCACGACCTGCGGGCCTACATCGTACCCAGCGCCGATCCGCACCAGAGCGAGTACGTAGCCAGGTGTTTCAGGCGCAGGTCTTTCCTCTCGGGCTTCACTGGTTCGGCCGGCACACTCGTTGTGTGTGCCGACAAGGCCGGCCTGTGGACCGACTCGCGCTACTTTGTACAGGCTTCGAGGCAACTCGAGGGTAGCGGCATCGAGCTTTTCAAGATGGGCGAGCCCGCGGCGCCGGAACTGGAGGCCTGGTTGGCGGCCGAACAGGGCGCCGGCGGCAGGGTTGGCCTCGACCCGCGCCTTTTCTCGCTTAACTCCTTCGAGAAACTCACTCGAACACTCGAACCCGCGGGCGTCGAAATCTTGGAAGTCGACGACAATCTGGCCGATCATGTCTGGGGAGCCGAGCGCCCGGCGCCGCCGGCCGGCGAGATCCGCGTTCATCCGGGTGACTACGCGGGCGAACCTTCCGGGGCGAAGATCGAAAGGCTGCGCGCGCTGCTCGCCGAGCGCGCCATTGCAGCCCACGTAGTCTGTGCCCTTGACGAGATCGCCTGGCTGTTCAATCTGCGCGGTGCCGACGTGTCTTACAACCCGGTCTTCATCGCCTATGCCGTGGTCGAAAAAGTGGGGGTCTCCCTGTTCGTCGACGAAGGCAAGCTTTCACCCGCGGCTCGCCGGGCGCTCGGCGGCTACGTTACGGTCAAACCGTATTCCGAAATCGAAAAGGCTCTTTCCGGCCTTGGTCGGACCGGCGCGCGGGTGTGGCTCGATCCGGCCACTTGCTCCCGCTGGATCGAAAGCCGCCTGACGGGCACCGGCGCCGAGTTGATCCGCGAAACCGGGCCGCTGCCGGCCTGGAAGGCAAAGAAAAACACCGCCGAGATTACCGGCTTTCGCGCGGCCCACTTGCGCGAGGGCGAGGCTCTTACCAGGCTGCTGGCCTGGCTGCACGAATCTGCCGCGGGAGCATGTGAACAGGACGTAGTGGACAAGATCGAGGAGATCCGAACGGGATTTCCGGAGTACATCGGTCCCAGCTTCGAGACCATAGCGGCCTGCGGACCCAACGGGGCCATCGTGCACTACGGTGTAACGCCCGAAAGTAACCGCAAGCTGCAACCCGGTGAGATATTGCTGGTCGACACCGGCGGCCAGTACACGGACGGCACAACCGACGCAACGCGCACCATGGCGCTCGGGAGTCCGAGCGCCGAGCAACGCCGGGCTTACACCGCCGTGCTCAAGGGCCACCTGCTGCTTTCGCGCAGTCGCTTCCTGGCCGGGGCCGACGGCTACCAACTGGACGTTTTGGCCCGCGCGCCGCTCTGGGGGGCCGGTTTGCACTACGGTCACGGCACGGGACACGGGGTGGGCGCGGCGCTGTGCGTGCACGAGGGGCCATTCAGCGTATCGATGCGCAAGGTTCTCGTGCCGCTCGAGGTCGGCAATGTCCTTTCCATCGAACCCGGTTACTACAAAGAGGGCGCCTTCGGTATTCGTATCGAGAACCTGGCACTGGTGTCAGAGCGTGAGCAGACCGATTCGGGCACTTTCCTGGGTTTCGAAACCCTGACACTGGCTCCCTACGAGCGCGACTTGATAGAAATCGACAGCCTGTCTTTGGAAGACATTGAGCAGATAAACGACTATCACCAGAGAGTGTATGAAGAGTTGGCCTCCAGGTTGGACGACCGGATAAAAACCTGGCTACGAAAGGCGACCCGTCCGCTATGAAAAAAATCGGTGTCCTGGTACAGATTGATTCCAGATCTTTCACAGGCTTGCCACGTCCATAGCACATATGACCGCAAACCCCAGGAGGGATAAAAACATGAAAAAGTCAACAATTCTGACACTATTGGCAGTTATGGCCGTTGTATTGGCGGCCCCTTCGGCCTCTGCCGTCGGCCTGCTGATTCCCACCGACCGTTCGCTGAGTCCGTTGGGCATCAAGTACCACCGGGCCGAAGTGAAAATAAAGGATCGCGTGGCGGTCACCCACGTCGATCAGGTGTTTTACAACAACACCGACCAGGTGCTCGAGGCCACTTATATCTTTCCGTTGCCCAAGGGGGCCACTGTCTCCGACTTCTACCTGTACATCAACGGCAAGCGCACCAAGGGCGAGATTCTCGAGAAGAACCAGGCGCGCAACATCTACGAGGGGATAGTCAGGCGCATGCGCGACCCGGGGCTGCTCGAGTACCTGGGCCGCGATCTCTTCAAGTGCCGCGTCTACCCGGTGCCCCGCAGGGGCGAGCAGCGCATCGAGATCGAGTTCAGCCAGATCATGCCCTACGAGGGCGGCATCACAAAGTACTCCTACCCGATGCGCACCGATCGCACCTCGGCCCGGACGATGAAAGACTTCACCCTGTCGGTCAACATCCAGTCCAAGACCGCCATCAAGACCATCTACTCGCCGACCCACAAGATCTACAGCCGCAAGCGTGACGATCATAATGCCACGGCCGGTTTCGAAACCATGGCAGCCACCCTCGACCACGATTTCGAGATGTTTTACACGGTTTCCGACAAGGACGTCGGGCTGAACCTTTTGACCTACCGCGAGCCGGGCGAACCCGGCTTCTTCATGCTGATGGCCTCGCCCAAGAGCGAGTTCCGCGAGCGCGAGATCATCGGCAAGCGTATCTCTTTCGTGATCGACACTTCGGGATCGATGGCCGGGGCCAAGATGCGCCACGCCAAGAAGGCCATCAAGTACTGCCTGCAGAGACTGAACCCCGACGACCTGTTCAACGTGATCCGTTTTTCGACAGACGTCGAGGCCTTCGTCAAGCAGCCGGTCTCGGCCGGTAAGGACAACGTCCAGCGGGCGCTCAACTTCGTCGGTCACATGGAGGCCGCCGGCGGCACGGCCATTGACGAGGCGCTGACGACCGCCCTGGCCGGGCACGTCAAGGCCTCAGAGCCCAATATGATGGTCTTCATGACCGACGGGCATCCGACCGTGGGCGAGACCGACCCGGCCCGGATCATCAAGCATACCGCCGGTGCCAACAAGGTAGCGGCCAAGATCTTCGTCTTCGGGGTTGGCGACGAGATCAACACCAAGCTGCTCGACAAAGTCTCGGGCGGCAACCACGGCGATTCAACCTATGTCAAGCCCAACCAGGAGATCGAACACACCCTGGCCACTTTCTACGACAAGGTCAGCCACCCGGTTATGTCCGATGTCACACTCGACTTCGGTTCGATCCACGAGTACGACGTGTTGCCCAAGCACATCCCCGACCTGTTCAAGGGCGGCCAGGTGATCATGCTGGGGCGTTACCGCTCCAACGGCCACAGCGCCTTGACGCTGAGCGGAAAGATGGGCGAAGGCTCGAAGAAGTTCGTCTTCGAGGGCAAGTTCCCCAAGGTCGAACGCGACAACGACTTCATCCCGCGACTGTGGGCCACGCGCAAGATAGGCTTTCTGCTCGACAACATCCGCCTCGGCGGCGAGCGCCGCGAGCTGGTTGACGAAGTCATCCGTCTTTCGAAGCGTTACGGCATCGTCACTCCCTACACCTCGTACCTGGTGACCGAGGACAACCGCAACATGGTCGCCCGCGAGCAGCAGCGCCCGAGACCGCGGCCGATCATGAAGTCTCCCCCGCGGACCACTCGGCCGGGCTGGGGCATGGACAGGTCGGCACGCGGCGGATCGGCGAGTGGGCGGGCGAACATGCCCGCGGCTGCGCCCGAGGCCGAGTCCACCGGCAGCAAGGGAGTTTACGACTCGGTGGCTGCCAGCGCGCCGCGACGCAAGGCCAAGGCTCACATGCGCATCTTCGCCGAGAAGAAGGAAATGGCCATGCAGGCCGAGAGCGGCGAAGATGCCATCTCCATGGCCGGCGCCGTCAAGGACATGAAGAACGCCCGGGCACCGCGCGACGACGAGGACGAGGCCAGCGGCATCCGCTACGTCTCGGGACGGGCCTTCAGCTTCAAGGGCGGCGCCTGGACCGACTTGCGATACAAGAGCGGCATGCGGATGCTCAAGGTCAAGTACCTCTCGAGCGCCTACTTCCGGCTGATCGCCAAGTCGAGCTTCCTCAAGGAGGTCTTCACCCTGGGACAGCGCGTGATCGTCGTGGTCGGCACGAACAAGGCCATAGAGATCGGCACCTCGGGCAAGGAGACCATCAGCGACAGCGAGGCGCGCGAGTTCACAGCGCAATGAAGTGACGGCCGGATTCCCCTGCCCGGAATTTTTTAATCAACCACAAAGACGATCAATGAGCGCGTCAGCGGCGCGGATGCCGTCGATGGCCGACGAGACTATTCCGCCGGCGTAGCCGGAGCCTTCGCCGGCCGGATACAGACCGGCGCAGCCGGGGCTTGCGCCGTCGGGGCCGCGCAAGATCCTGACCGGGCTCGAGGTGCGGGTCTCCAAGCCGATCACGGCGGCCCGGGGATGATCGAGCCCGCGCATCTTCTTGCAGAAGACCGCAAGTCCACCCCTGAGAGCATCAGAGAGCCAATCGGGCATCAAAGCTCCGACGTCGGCCGCTGTCACCGCGGGGCGGTAGTTGATCGCCGGCAGACGCGCGCTGCGCGCCCCGGGCGCGCAGCGCATGAAATCGACAAGTCGCTGGGCCGGGGCGCGAAAGCCTCCACCTCCGGCGGCGAAGGCGGCCCGTTCGAGTTGTTGTTGAAAGCGCACTCCCTCCAGCGGGAAGCCTTCGCCGCCGAAGTCATCTACGGAAACGGCGGCCACCACGCCGGCGTTGGCCTCACCCGAATCCCGGGCGCTCGTGCTCATGCCGTTGGTGGTAAGCCCGTCAGCCTCGGTCGGGGTGGGAATGACGGTTCCTCCCGGGCACATGCAAAAGGTGTAGACGCTGCGACCGGCGACTCTGGCGGTCAAGCGATAGCTGGCCGGGCCAAGACCCGGGTGGTTGCCATACTGGATAGCGTCGATCAGCTCCTGCGGATGGGTCATGCGCAGGCCCACGGCGAAGGGTTTGGCCGCAATCGGCAGGCCAATCTCGTGCAAGCCTGCGAAAAGGTCACGCGCCGAGTTGCCGGGCGCCAGCACGGCGCCCTCGCAGGCCAGCCTGCCGTCTTCGAGCACCAGCGCGCGCAGCTTGCCGGCCTGAAGCGACAGGTTGACAACCTTCGTTTCGAAGACGAACCTGCAGCCGTCGTCTTCGAGCCGTCCGTGCAGGTTGGCCAACACCTGCGGCCAGCGGTCGCTGCCCACGTGTGGTTGGGCGTCTACCAGGATCTGATCTCTACTGCCAGCGCCGCTGGCCTGCAGCACTTCAAGCACGTGGCGCACAGCCGGCTGATGCAGGCGGGTAAAGAGCTTGCCGTCCGAGTAGGCGCCCGCGCCGCCCAGGCCGAAATGGAAGTTGCTTTCGGCTTGGAATTGTCCGCGCCCGACCAGAGCGGCGATGTCCCCGTGGCGCGCGGCCAACTGGCGTCCCCTCTCGACCAGCAGCGGGCGCAGGCCGGCCTGGCATAAGCGCATGGCGGCGAACAGTCCGGCCGGCCCGGCGCCGACCACGGCGACATCCCTTTGGCCGGCAACAGTCCGTGCGGGCGCAAGCGGCGAGGGCGGGCCGACCATATGGGTATGCAAAGGAAGATGTTCGGGTGGACGGGAGAGCCTGGCGCGGATGCCGAGCACGAAGCGCGGTCTGCCGTGTCGCGAGTCGATCGAACGGCGCACGACACTGGCGTCGATCACTCGCTCGAGCGGCACGCCCAGGCGAGCCGCGGCCAGACGGGAGGGATCTTCATCCCGAGCCTCGATCGCCAGCTCGACACCGTCGAGTTGCAGTTCGCATTGCGCGTCGGATACCATCTCCAAGACATCATAATGCCAACGTGAGCCCGGTCACAAGCGCGCGCTCAGCACACTCCCAAAGACTCACACTGTTGCAATCCGAATACACTGCCGTACCACGTAACCACTTGAATAACAGGTGTTATCCAGACGGCACGTATCTTGCGACCAGGTGCGTCAAGACGATGGAGGTGCCTGATGAAAAAGCGTCCGAGACACAAGCGCAGACTTACGGTCATCATCTTATTGAGCCTTGCGAACACTTTCTGCGCGACGATCGATCGCGGCCGATCGAAGTCATCGATCAGCGCCGCTGCCGAATACGGCATGGCCGGAAATCGCAGCTATGGTTGCGGGGGCGAGGTATTGAGCGAGCAGCGCCATCACCAGATCGGCGGCAAGGTCACTTATCGTTACGAGGACCAACACGGCCTGATAGCCCAGGCGGACGCCGGCGCCCTCTTCGGTTCGCTGGCCAATCACTTCGGCTTCGAACCCACCAGGCGCGACTACTTCATGGGCTCCATCGGCGGGCTTATCGGTTACGATTTGAACTATCTGGGAGTGGATCTGGGCGCCGGAGTGCTGTTCGACGATCGCGGCCGGGTGTTGGCGGTGCCGCGTTTCAACTTGCGCCTGGGCTCCCTGAAGAACGCCTGGTTCGAGACGGGTATCGGGCCCCTGGATGCGCCCTTCGACGGGCGCCTGCTGTACGGCGGTATCGGCCTGCGCGGTGACATTTTCCGCCTGAACTTCGGGGCGGCCTTCATCGGCCGCCCGCTGGTAAACCTGGATTGCGGCTACGACGAGATAACCATGGGCGAGTTGACCGACAACGGCCTCGATCTCGGCGGCTACGCCACCTTGACCCTGATGTTGGGTCACGGCATCGGCCTCGACCTGGGCGCCATAGCCGCCGAGAACTTCTCCGGCCGCCTCGGCCTGCGCATGGAATTTTAAAAAACAAGAGTCGGATGCTATTTTCCGTGTTCGTGGTAGGGTTGGGACTCAGGCGACTGGAACGAAAGGACACAAGATGCCGGCTCTTGGATGGGAAAAACTCGAAGAAAAAGAGAGCTACCATTGCAGGATCTTCTCGATTCAAAAACAGCGCTCGCGCTCGCTGCGCGACGGGCGTGAGCACGACTTCGATCTTCTCTACTCGCCCGACTGGGTCAACGTGGCGGCCGTGACCACGGCCGGCAACCTTTTGCTGATTCGCCAGTATCGCCACGGCAGCGGGGAGATCACCACCGAGATTCCCGGCGGCATGCTCGATGACGGAGAGAGCCCGCTCGAGGCCGCCAGGCGGGAGCTGTCCGAAGAGACCGGCTACACCTCGGCGGAGTGGGAGCAGATCGGCATTGTCGAGCCGAATCCCGCCTTCCAGACCAACCGCACTTACACCTTCCTGGCCCGCGGCGCGACCCGCACGGGAGCCCAGCACCTGGACGCCAACGAGGATATCGAGGTTTTCGAACACCCCCTGGGCAACATCTGGAGCCTGGTAGCCGGCGGGAAAATCAAGCACGCCCTGGTGTTGTGCGCCGTGTTGCACCTGGTGCGTCACGGCGATCTCAGCCAGCCCGGGATGTGAGCCATGCGCGCGCAGGTCTTCCTTATCCCCTTCCTGCTGGTCGCGCCGGTCGCCGGCGCGGGTGATTTTCCACCCGAGCATCTTCTCGGATCGCTCGAGGAAGGCGTCTCGCCTGATGTGCTGATTATCAAGCAGGGCCGGCCCGGAACCGTCGATATGGCTTACCAGCCGGTTCTCGAACTCTACCCGCTTCTGAAGATGCCGGCTGCCTGGGAGGTGCGGGCCGAGTATGTCCAGAAACGATTGATCAGTTACTTCGACTGGCGGGCGGTGGCCTACAGCCCGGTGGCGCTTCGGCGTGAGTTCAGCTTGAGAAGGGTGGCCGGCGGGCTGATCGTCTTGCAGGGTCTGGCCAGCCAGGACTTTCTGCGCATCGATCGCTGGATGATCGAGCCACGGCTGCGAGGCTACGAGGGATCGATGGTCACGCCGGCCGAATGGACGGTCGAGGTTGGCGGTCGAAAAGGCCCGACCTACGACCTGGTAAATTGGCTGACCGTCAGCCGCGACGGGCGGCGCCTGGCCTATGCCGGCAAGAAGGCCGATCTCTGGCAGGTTGTGCTGGACGGCAAGCCTGGCCCGGGATACGCGCGAGTGGACAAGCCGGTCTTCTCCCCCGACGGAAAGAGGTTCGCCTACTGCGCCATGAAGGGCATCAAGTGGCATGTCGTCACCGACGACGGGCACGAGGGGCCGGGCTTTGCCCAGGTGGATTGGCCGGTCTTTAGCCCGGCCGGCAAGCGGCTGGCTTACACGGTCGTGGACGGCACCAGGCATCACGTTGTTCTCAACGGGGAAGAGGGCGAGGGCTACGACATGGTCGAGCGCCCGGTCTTTGGAGCCGATGGGAGAATGGCCTACGTGGCCAGAAACACGGGTGAGATGTTCGTGGTGCTGGGCAAGCGCGAGTTGCCGGCGCACCAGCTGGTTAGATGGCCCACCTTCAGCGCCGACGGCAAATCTTTTGCCTACAGCGTCCTGGACGGATCGGAGGGCTACATGGTTCTGGACGGCAAACCACGGCAGAAATTCGACGAGGTCGATTGGCCGGTCTTCGCGAACTGCGGCGGATCTTTGGCCTACCGTGCGCGGGAGGGGGTCAAGTGGATCATGGTTGTTGACGGCCGCTTCGACCGGCGCTTCGATCTGGTTGAACGGCCGATTTTCGGACCGAGTGGCAAGCTTGTGGCCTTCGCCGCTCAGAAGGACCAGAAATGGTTCGCGGTATCCGGAAGCGCCGTCAGCGATCCTTTCGACTGGGTTGGCCGGTTGCGGGTGAGTCCTGACGGCAAGCTGGTGGGTTTCGGCGCCCAGCTGGGATCGCAGACCTGGTGGAAGGTAATGCAGATGGGAAAAAAGATGCCCTGATTGCACCTGTGGTGCGAAGACGCCTATACACACAGCCCTGTCCCTTGCAGTGCGTCAAGCGCATGAAACACAAACACTCCCACTCAGCGCCGGATGTTGGCGCGACTCTTGCTTACATCCCGGGATGCATGACAAGGGAAGGGAGGTTGGCGATGGCAGATTCAAGCTACAAGGGGACGGCGGTGGTGAGCCCTTCGATGGTTCGCGGCATCTTCAACGAACTTTGTCAAAACGGCTATAACGAACGACAGATCGAGGCTCTTTCCGCAGAATTGGCCGAGATGGCCGCGATGCGACGCGAGCATCAAGAAGCCCAGGGTCTGTGGCGGCTGGCCAACCAGATATCAGTGGGTGAACGCGCGGACAACGCCGAAAACGGGCTGTTTGCTATCGGCTGTCCCGAAGGATTTGAGTCCCTGTGTCTCTCGGCGGCTAGCGCACCCGCAAATTGACCTTATTGACATGATGCTTGAAAACGCGCACCCCGCCGCCGGCCGAGACTGCCTGCAGAATGCCGTCTACATCCTCGACCAGGATGCCCGATAGTCGTGAGACGGGGGTTTGCTCGAAGGCCTCGGGCAGCAGGGGAGTGGAGGCGCCCAGGATCACCACCTCGCGGCAACCGCGTGCGGCCACCAGAATCTCGTCGATGGTGTGATTGATGATCGCCGTGCCGGTGATCAAGGCGATCTGACATCCGGGTAACCGCTGACGGGCCTCGCCGGCCGGTCTGATCTCTCCCTGGGCTGTAGCGATTCTTTCGAAGATGGTGAGCGAGGCCGCCATTTGCCTGACGGGCCCGGCAAGCGGTTTGAAGTTTCCAACCATGCCGACGTGATCTTCAGGCCCGATGCCGATTTGTTCAAGAACGTCTCCCGGCTGGTAGTCGGGACCGGGCCGATTGGCAAGCGCGTTGGCGCAGGCCAAGCCCAGGGCCGCCTCGATGGGGTCGGCAGAGGACAGCCGAGCCAACAGATCCGCAGCCTGGCGCCCGGCGACGGGATGCAGATCGTCGAGCAGTGTGCAACAGTGCTCTTCGCGGGGAAGGAAAGTGAGTGCGATGCCGGTGCCGCCGTCCGTGAGCCTTACGGCGGTGTAACCCAGCCCGATGCGCACCTCGGCGACGGAAGCTGCGGCGGCTTTCGGTGTGAGAATTTCAATGATGCGGGATGCTATCGACAAGACCTGCCTTTCAGGTTCGCAAAGATTCGGGCCGCATCTTCTCTCATGACGTGCTTCGAGCAAACACTTTTTTTCGATTTGACTTTTTATTGTCCTTTCGTATGTTGTTATCTTGGGCACGAGGAGGAATGTAGAGACATGCAAAAGTTTCTTGTTATCGTAGGGGCCGGATTGCTCCTACTGGCCGGTTGCAAGACTATGCCAGTGGCCGGCGAATGTCCCGAAGTGGCCAATCTGCACTGCATGACACGCAAGATCTGCAGCCCGGATCGCGAGCGCGGGTGTCAGAAATGCATCTGCGAGTCTCCCTGGGGAAAAGACGACATCCAACAGGACGACCTGCAGCGCGGGCGCTCGCCGGACAACAAGTTTTAGTCGAACCATTTGCATGGTTGACTATTTTTCGGGGCTGGGATAGAAGCATCTCCCCCGGGGTTGGGAGTATGTGGGGATCTCGGGATTCCAGGAGACGTTTTTCAATACAAGGAGGTTTCTCATGGCGGTAAAAATCGCGATCAACGGATTCGGGCGCATCGGGCGCTGTGTCACCCGGGCCATCTACCAGAACGGGCTTGAAGACAAGTTCGACCTGGTACACATCAACGACATCACCGACGACAAGACGCTGGCCCACCTGCTGAGACATGACTCCAATCACGGTGGTTTCAAGTTCGAAGTCGGCGTCGGACAGGACCGCATCACCATAGGGGACAAGAAGGTGACCACCTCGGCCATCAAGGACCCGACCGAGCTGCCCTGGAAAGAGAAGAAAATCGACGTCGTGCTCGAGTGCACCGGCATTTTCCGCAGCGGCGATACGGCCGGCAAGCATCTTACGGCAGGCGCCAAGCGGGTGCTGCTCTCGGCCCCGCCCAAGTCGAAAGACATCCGGACCTTCGTCTACGGCGTGAACCACAAGGAGTTTGATCCCGCCAAGGACAAGGTCCTCTCAAACGCCTCCTGCACCACTAACTGCCTGGCCCCGGTGGCCAAGGTTCTCGACGAGTCTTTCGGCATCGAACACGGGCTGATGACCACAATTCACTCCTACACCAACGACCAGCGCATCCTCGACCTGCCGCACTCCGATCTCAGGCGCGCCCGTTCGGCGGCCTCTTCGATGATCCCCACCACTACCGGGGCGGCCAGGTCCGTGGGCATGGTGTTGCCGGCTTTGGCGGGCAAGCTGGACGGCATCTCGGTGCGCGTGCCCACCTCCAACGTCTCGCTGGTCGACCTGGTTGTGGTGGTCAAGAAGCAGACCACGGCAGAAGAAGTCAACGCCGCTTTTGCCAAGGCCGCCGCCGGTGAACTCAAGGGCATCCTGGGGTTCTGCGAAGAGCCGCTCGTGTCTCATGACTTCAATGGCGATCCGCGCTCGTCGATTGTCGACGCCGACAACACGGCGGTCATGGCCGGCAACATGGTCAAGGTTCTTTCCTGGTACGACAACGAGTGGGCCTTCTCTTGCCGCATGCTGGACATGATCGCGTACATCGCGGGTTGACGGCATGGCCATCCGCTTCATCGAGGATCTGCCGATCGGCGGCCGGCGCACCTTCATCCGCGTCGACTTCAACGTGCCGCTCGAAGGCTCCCGTATTAGTGATGACACACGGGTGCGCGCGGTGCTGCCCACCGTGCGCCACGCGGTGGCGCGCGGTGCGCGGGTGATCCTGGCCTCGCACCTGGGACGCCCCAAGGGCAAGCGGGTGGATAGCCTGCGCCTCGAGCCGGTCGGCGCGCTCCTGGCCGAGCTGCTCGAACTGGAAGTGATCGCCGCCGACGACTGTGTCGGGGACGGGGCCAGGAAGCTTGCGAACGATCTGCGGGACGGACAGGTGTTGCTGCTCGAAAACCTTCGTTTCCATCCCGAGGAGAAGGCCAACGACCCGGCCTTTTCGAAGAAGCTCGCCGATCTGGCCGAGATATATATAAACGACGCCTTCGGCACGGTCCACCGGGCCCACGCCTCGATCGCCGGCATGGTCGGCTACTTCGAGGAAAAGGGAGTCGGCTACTTGATTCGCAAGGAGCTCAGGTTTCTGGGCGAGACGCTCGGCAAGCCCGCCAGGCCGTTTCTGGCCGTGCTCGGCGGCGCCAAGGTGTCAGATAAAATTGGCGTGATAGCGAGCCTGCTGACCAAGGCGGACGCCGTGCTGATAGGCGGGGCGATGGCCTACACTTTTCTCAAGGCCCGCGGTGACGAAGTAGGGCAATCGCGTGTCGAGAACGACAAGTTGCGCAAGGCGTCCGAGCTTCTCGCTATGGCCCGCGAGCGCGACGTCGAGTTGCTCTTGCCGGTCGATCACGTCGTGGCCGCCGGCCCCGATGCCGAATCGGGCGAAGTGGTTGCCGGCGCGATTCCACCAAACAGGATGGGGCTGGACATCGGACCGCAGACGATCGAACTTTTCGCTTCGCGCCTGCAGAACGCCAAGACCGTATTCTGGAACGGGCCAATGGGTGTCTTCGAGAAGGAACCCTTCGCGGAGGGTACCTTCGCCGTCGCCCGGGCACTGGCCGAGTCACAGGCGATATCGATAGTCGGAGGCGGCGACTCGGCCGCGGCGGTCGCGCGGGCCGGGTTGACGGACAAAATGTCGCACATTTCTACCGGTGGCGGGGCCAGCCTGGAATTTGTCGAGGGCAAGGTGTTGCCGGGTATTGCCGCGCTCGAGTAATAGGACCGGGCGCCGGAGGAAGTTATAATGAGAAAGCCGTTCATTGCCGGAAACTGGAAGATGAATCTCGACTCACGCGCGGCCGCGGAACTTGCCGGCCGGATTCTCGAAGCCGCCGGGTCGCTCGACACTGTGGACGTCGCGGTGGCTCCCGTGGCCACCTCGTTGCCGGCAGTGCTTGAGGTGCTTGCGGGCAGTCGCATCGGCGTCGCGGCGCAGAATTGCCACTGGGAGCAATCGGGCGCATTCACCGGCGAGGTCTCGGCCGAGATGGTCGCCGAGATCGGCTGTTCACACGTCATCATCGGACACTCAGAGCGCCGCCAGTTCTTCGGCGAGACCGACGAGACCGTCAACAAGAAGCTCAAGGCCGCGTACAGGGCGCATCTTTCACCGATAGTCTGCATGGGCGAGACTCTCGAACAGCGCGAGGCCGGCGCCACAATGCAGGTGGTTTCCAGCCAGCTCAAGGGTGCGCTTAGCGACATCACTCCCGAGCAGGCGCGCGGGCTGACGCTGGCCTACGAGCCGATCTGGGCCATCGGCACCGGCCGCACGGCGACTCCCGATCAGGCACAGGAGGTGCATGCATTTCTCAGGGGCCGGCTGGCCAAGATGTATACCGAAGAACTGGCCGGGGCGATGCGCATCCAGTACGGCGGCAGCGTCAAGCCGTCCAACGTTCGTGAACTGATGTCCCGGCCCGATATCGACGGCGCGCTTGTCGGCGGCGCGAGCTTGAAAGCCGAGAGTTTTGCGGGCATACTGAACTTTCAGGGTTGATCTTCAACCGCAGCGCAAGGAGCAGAAGAAATGTATACCTTCCTGGTGATCATTCACGTCTTCGTCTCGCTGATTTTGATCATGGTGGTGCTGCTGCAGTCGGGCAAGGGCGCCAGCATGGGCGCCGCCTTCGGCGGCGGCGGCCAGACAATGTTCGGCTCCCGCGGGCAGGCCTCGTTCATAGAGAAGCTGACGGTCGGCGCGGCCGTGCTGTTCATGGTGCTATCGGTGGTGCTGGCCACGCTCTCGGCCCGTAGCGGCTCAGACCTGGAAAGCGATGTACCGCCAGGAGTGGAAGCAGGCATGCTTCCGGATGAACAGAAGCCCGCGGCCAAGGCCGAGCCTGAGCCGACAGACAAGCCTGCCGCAGAACCCGCCGAAGCACCGGCGAAGTCATAAGCAACGAAGGCGGGAAAGACGAACTAACCTCAAGGATTGCCGATCGGAACCTGTAGCCCGCTGGCGGTGGTTGTGGTGGGTGACTGGGGTACCTGGAACTTCTCGCCCTTCTTGAGCGTGATCACGGCCAGCTTCACGATGCCGGCGGTATGGACGGTGTCTATTACCTTTACCGACTCGCCGTAGTTGGCCTCGGGGTCTATGTTGAGGAAGATCGTCTTCTCGCGCCGGTTCTTGAAAATCTCGGCAAGTTTATTGCCAAGCTCTTGGCGGTTTACCTTGTTCTGGTTCAGGAAGACCGAGTTGTCCTTGGTGAAGGTCAAGACTACCTGGTCCTGGGTGACGTCGGGGGGCAGGTCGACCTCGGCCTTCTTGGGCACGTCGAGCCTGTGCTGCATCAGCATCATCGGGGTAACCACCATGAAGATGATCAACAACACCAACAGGATGTCGATCAGCGGAGTGACGTTCATGTCCGACGAGACACCCCTTTTTCCAACCTGCATGGACATGTACTAGCCCTTCTTCTTGATTTCCTCGGTGGCCAGCTTGACCTGCTGGAAGCCGGCCTTGTGGCAGACTTCCATCACCTCGCGCACCGAACCGTAGTTGAGCCTTTTATCGCCCTTTAGGTAGATTTCCTTGGAGGGGTCCTTGCGCATCTCGTCCATCAGGCGCGTGGCCAGGTTGTTTTTGTCGACCGGGCTCTGCCCCAGGTAGACGTTGTAGGAGAAAGTCGCCCCGCGCTTGAGGTACTCCACGGAGACGATCAGATCCTTGCCGGTGTCGCTTTCCTTTTCGGGCTGCGACGCCAGGGGAAGCTGGACCGCCTTGCCCTTTTGCAGCATCGGGGTGACCACCATGAAGATGATCAGCAGCACCAGCATGACGTCAACCAGGGGCGTGACGTTGATCTCCGAGTTAAACCCCTTGGTGTCAACCTTCATCGACATTGCCGGACACTCTCCGTTTGAGGGTCAGTCGGGCGCTAGGCCCTGGCGCCGGCCGGAGCGCCGGCCGTGGCCGGCGGTTGGACAGCCGGCCGCTTCTCTTTCGTTTTCACGAGCACATCGAGAATCTCGATGGCGGATTCGTTGGTGTCCACCTGCAGGGTCTCCACCTGGCTGGTAAAGAAGTTGTAGAGCAGCACCGCGATGATGGCCACGCCGATACCGGCTCCGGTGGTCACCAGCGCCTCGGCGATGCCGGCCGAAACGGCGCCCAGGCCGCCGCTACCCTCGGCCGCCATGCCCTGGAAAGAGTTGATTATGCCGAAAACCGTGCCGAACAAACCGACGAAGGGCGCTGTCGAGCCGACCGTGGCCAGGCCGGCCATGCCGCGCCGCAAGCCGGCCATCTCGCGCGCACCCGATTTCTCGATGGCCCTGTTGACAGCGCCGAGCACATCGTAACCCGGCGGGCTGCCCTTGGCGTCGGCCTCGATCATGCTGCCCTTGATGAACTCCATCAGTCCCGAGCGAATCACCTTGGCGATGTGGCTCTGCTTGAACTGCAAAGCCGCGTCGGCGGCCTCGCGGAACTTGCCCTGGGCGAGCAGATCCTGGATCAGCATGGCATAGGCCCGCGACTGCGCCTTGGCCTTGACAAAGACGATCATCCGCTCGATGGACACGGCCACGACGTAGATGGACATGACTCCAAGGATCGAGACCACTCCCTTGGCGATGAAACCCATCCGGGCCCACATCTCGGGTATGGTGAAATCCATGTTAACCTCCTGCCTGACTGTTTTGGCCTCCGGTTACTCGAGCTTGAACACGAATTTATAGACCGTGTAGGTGCCCACCGGACGGTTGTTGATCATGTGCGGGGAGAAACGCCAGGTTGCCAGAGACTCCCGCACCGCCTTTTCGAAGTGCTTATCAGTTTTCAGAAACTTCATTTCACCCACCCGGCCATCGGGAGTGATGAAGATCTTGACGATGATCGTCGACTCGATACCGGCTGCCCTGGCGATACGCGGGTAGATCGGTTCGTGGCCCGAGACGCGCCGCTTCTTGATCACTTCCGGGGCCTGGTACTTGGGCGCCGGCGGCGGCGGAGCCGGCGCAAGTGGCGGCCCGCTCATCGCTCCGCCGATCACCCCGCCGACGACTCCGCCGACGACTCCGCCCTCGACCCCGCCCTCGACGCCATTGTCCGGACCTTCCTCGGGCTCTTCGGGCTCGCGCGCCTTCTCCTGGGGGATTTCCCTGGGCGCCATGAACTCGGTGATCTTCGGCTGAGGCTTGACCTCTTCGGTCTTGGACTCCACCTTGGGCTTCGACCTCTTCTTCGGCGGCGGCGGCGGCGGTGGCGGCGGCGGCAGGGAGGCGAAGTCGACGAAGGTGATCATTACCGGAGGCTGAGGGACGGCCTCGACAGTCATGTAGTTCATGAAAAGGATTACCGACAGCGCGATGCCGTGGAAAAACAGCGAAAACACCAATACGCCACCCAGGCGCTTGCCGCGTCCCTTGCGTTTCTCGGTAAAAGATTCAAACATGTTCGCACCTCGCTTCGAATGTTCGCCCGCAGGCGGCTCTGGTATGCAAGCTCCGCCTCATTGGACGTTCGAAGCGGCCGGTTGGTTGCCGGCCGTAGAGGTTTCCTTCTTCTCGTCTTTTTTGCCCGCCTCGGCCTTTTTCTGGGCCTCGGCCTCCTTTTTGCGCTCGCCCAGGATCTTGCCTGCTTCTACCCGCAGGTCGTAGGCCAGCTGGCCGTCCCAGGTGCGCGCCACCTCCTCGGTTTCGTACAGCATGCGCTTGAGGTAAAGCAGGTTGGCGTAAACCATGGCCTCGGCATAGCTCTCTTTGAGACCAATGGCACGCCTGCATGCCTCGATGCCCTGGTCGGCAAGCTTTAAGCAAGCCACGGGCCCTTTGAGTTTTTCCGGCTGGTAGTGCAAAAGATTCCAGGCGTAGGTGCCCACCTCGTAGAACAGGACAGCTTTCTTCTTTTGATCTTCCACAGCCTCGGCCCGGCTCCAGTACCAGTCGACGGCGTCCTGCACCAGGTTACTCTTGTCAGCGATTATGGCCAGGATCTTCATGGTTTCTATGTCGTCGGGTTTCTTTTCGAGGTCGGGCTGGAAGAACTTCAGGGCGTCCTGGTAGCGCTTGCCGTCGATGAAAAGAGTGATCAGGTACTGGCGCGCCTCGTGGTCCGCGGGGTTCTTTTCGAGCATCTTCAAGAAAATCTGTTGGGCGCGATCGGCGAGTTTCTTATCATTGGGAGCGGCCGAGAGCAGGATCTTGATAAGGAACACCCGCGCATTCTCGTCGTCGGGGTGTTTCTTGAGGTGTTTTTCGAAGGCCTCGGCGGCCAGGGCCGCGGCGTTCTTATCCTGCTCGGACTGCGAGGCAGGATCGTAGATGCTGAAATAGGCGTAGCCCAGGTTGAGGTAGATGTTGGGTGTATCGGCATCGAGGACGACGGCCTGCCTGTACTTCTCGATGGCGCCGCGGTAGTCGGATGTCTTGTAAAGCGCGTTGCCATCGCGCGCTATCTTTCGGGCACTAATGGTGTCGAACACCCCGCAGGCACCCAGCTCGGCACTCAGGGCCGAAATGACGAGGATCATCAGGTAATGTCTTGGCGCCGGCATCGCGTTTTCCATATCCATATGCGATTTTTTCGTACCGAGGTAATAGCCATTTTCTAAGCAGCATGCAAGAAAAAATTTGCATTGCCCACTGAATGGCGATCGTGCCGGTATAAAATGGACGAATTTACTTGCATAGGGGTGTGGAGATATGGTACGCGCGCTGTTCATGGCATGATTATTGTTGAGTTGGTGCTTAGCTCATTGTTTTGTAAATGAATTGTTTTTTTCGAACCCAAACTCGGAGGCCACGATGAAGAAGAAAAACTTGTGGTTGCTGGCTGCATCGCTGGCGGGGCTTATGTTATTGCCCCTGCTCGCCTGCGACGCGGTCTACGACTCGAGCAACGTGCAAAAATACGCAGCGGTGAGAGGTACGGTGCGTATCCCGGCGGCGCTTGCGCCCCTGTTGCCCTCGGAGGCCGCGGAAGGCGAAACCATGCGTGCCGGCGCCCCCGGCAACTGCATCGACACCGCCTACGAACTGCCGACCATCGTGGCAGATTCGCCGGCCTTGGTCGTCAAGGGCGACATCGCGCCAATGTACCTCGGCGGCTCGTGCGAGCCCTCCACAGTCTGGCTCAAGTTCCAGGTGAACAAGAAGGCCTCGATCTCGATGAAGTTCGACTGGGACAACGCCGCCGTGGACGGTTTCGTTCCCATGATCTACGACAACAAGGCCGGAAGCAACATGCTCGACTTCCTGATGTGGGATCTGTCCGGCGAAGCGCCGGTCACCTTGAGCTTCGTGGCCAATCCCACCAGCACCTATTACTTGCGCTGGCTGAAGTGGTTCTCTTCCAACACCCCGACCGGCTATAAGATCAGCATCGGCGCCGTCTCCGGCACGGTGGTCGGCAAGATCCTGGTCGGCGCCTATGTCGACAGCCAGCCTTTCAAGATTGTCCCGGCGGCCTACGCCAACGACGGCGATCCCGAGGGCATGGAAGACGCGGGCAAGCCCAAGAACCCCGTGGGCGGAACCACCGCCAGGGATCTCAGGGTCGACGAGTCCACCTGCAACGCCGACGGCAACTGCGACTTGGTCGGCTGGTTCGACGGGCTGCTGATCCCGATCATCAAGTGCAACCAGCAGGCCGACTGCATACCGCCAATTTGCAACGACCTGAATCTCGACCCGTCCGACCCGCTCTGCGCTACCTCCCCCTGCAAGGACGGCTATTGCGCCTACAACGTGGTGGCCATCGCGGACAACGACAGCGGCAACACCCTCAACTTCTCGATCAACGGCCCGCCGACCACGGCCGACTTCGTAACAGCTGGGGCGATGGAGGTTCCCAACGCCAACGTAGACCTGAAAAAGGGCTGGAAGCTGTATACGCTTGGCGAGCTGAAGATCGACACCGCCGTTGCCGACGGAGACTTCGACGGGGTGGTCGACTTCGACCGCAACGGCGACGGCATCGTCGACGACAACTGCCCCGCGGTCTTCAACCCGAACCAGACGGATTCCGACGGGGACGGGGTCGGTGACCTGTGCGACAACTGCATCGACACCCCCAACGCCGACCAGGCCAACAGCGACGGCATCGGCCCGGGCGACGAATGCAACGGCGGCGATGACGCCGACGGCGACGAGATCGAAGACAGTTACGTCGACGAAGACAACAAGGGCGACAACTGTCCCGGCGTGGCCAACGCCGACCAGGCCGATCTCGACAACGACGGATTGGGAGACGCCTGTGACAGCGACATCGACAACGACGGCATTCTCAACGACGCCGATCAGGACAACTGCCCGGACAACGCCAACCATAATCAGAACGACGCCGACGCCGACGGTGTCGGCGACGCCTGCGACAATTGCCGCGGCGGCCTGGGCGCCTGTCTGCCGGGTATAACCCTCGACAAGAGCTATGACAACGCGCGCGACGAGTGGGACGCCAAGTGGGAGGCCTGCGAGTTGGTGGCCACCATGGCGCTGTCAGAATGCGGTGCCTTGAACGAGGCCTGCCTGGCCGGCGCCTGCTCCGATTGCAATCCCGGGGCGGCCGACTGTTACGCCGCTAACGGTTGCACCAAGACCAACGTGGATGCCTGTGACACGGCCCAGGATCGCTGCGACGCGCTGTGCGTGAAATACCCTTCCGACCGTGAAGACCTGCAGAAAGACTGCCATGAAAGCTGCCAGAGCAAACGCAACAGCTGCGTCGGAGCCGGCGGCTGTCATCGCAAGGATTTCGATCGCTGCATGATCTGCACCGATTTGTGCCAGAAGCAGTGCGCCGATTATGACGCCTACTGCCTGGACAACGGGGCCCTGTGCTCCGGCGCCGACTGCTCGGCCTCAAACGCCGGCCAGCTCGACAGCGACGGCGACGGGTTGGGCGATGCTTGCGACGCCGACGATGACGGCGACGGCGTCCTCGACGCCGATGAGGTCTCTGGCTGCGAACTGCTCGCCAATGGCTCAGACGATACCGACGGCGACGGCATCCCCGACGGCTGCGACGACTGCGTCGAACAGGCCAACGCCGGCCAGGCCGACGCGGACGACGACGGAGTCGGCGACCTGTGCGACAACTGTCCCGCCCTGGCCAATCCGGTCGACGCTGATAGCGGCGTGCAACTCGATGCCGACAGCGACGGCCTGGGCGACGAGTGCGACCCCGACGACGACGGCGACGGCGTTTGCGATCCCGATCAAGCGGGCGCCGGCTGCACCGGCGTTGACAGTTGCCCCTCGAATCCCAATCCCCGGCCGGCCTGCACCGCCGCAACCGCCTTAGTTGACTGCGCCGGGGCCGGCGATGTCTGCGCCGGTTCGGTGTGCATCGCGCAGCTCGACAGCGACGGCGACGGTATTGGCGACGAGTGCGACAACTGCCCGGCCGACGCCAACGCAGGCCAGGAAGACGTCGACGGCGACGGGGTCGGCAACGTTTGCGACAACTGCCCTGCGATTGACAATGGAGACCAGCTCAACACCGACGGCGCACCCAAGCTCACGAGCTGTGAGACCTCGGCCGACTGCGCCGGCGGTACGTATTGTATCGGTGACGTGGGCGCCATGGTCTGCAAGAGCAAGTGCGAGACAGACTTCGATTGCCCCGAGGGCTTCGCTTGCTCAGGCGAGTACTGCGATCCTGTCAGCACGGGTCATGACACGCTGGGTGATGCCTGCGATCCGGACGACGACGGCGACGGCATCTGCGATCCCGACGTGGTCGCAGCCGGCTGCACCGGCTCGGATAACTGCCCGCTCAACCGTAACCCCGATCAATCGGACTCCGACGGAAACGGTATCGGCGACATTTGCGACGTGGACACCGACGGCGACGGCCAGATCGACGGCGCCGACGCCTGTCCGGATGTTCCGACACCGTTGTGCAGCGCCTTGAGCCCTTGCGCGGCCGGAGAGTGCAAGCCGGTAGAGCGCGCCTGGGATCCCGACGCTGGGCCACAGGGTGAATGGGTCGAGGTCGATCGTTGCACGCAACACGTCGACAGCGACAGTGACGGCCTGGGCGACATCTGCGATCCTTGTCCCAACGACGAGACCAACGACGACACGGACGGCGACGGCATCGGCGACGCCTGCGGCGATATCTGCCCGGCCGCCGCCAACACGATCGCCTGCACTACCGACGCCGACTGCGTCCTGGTGCCTTTCGACCATTGCATAGTAAACAGCCGCACACCTCAGGCCGGAGCGCCTGACACCACGGCCGGCATCTGCGCCGGTCAGCTCGACAGCGACAGCGACAGCTACGGCGACGCCTGCGACAGCGACGACGACAACGACGGCGCCGAGGATACGGCTGATAACTGCCCGTTGCTGGCCAACGCCGACCAGGCCGACGAGGACGCCGACGGAGTCGGCACGGCCTGCGACAACTGCCCGGCCACGGCCAATGCGAGTCAGTCCAATGTCGACGGCGACGCCTTTGGCGACGCCTGCGACCCCGACGCCGACAACGACGGCGTGTTGGACGACGGCGACGGAAGCGGCACCCCGGGCGACCATCCCTGCACCGGCGGGGCTGTCCTGAACTGCGACGACAACTGCCCGCTGACCCCCAACGCCGACCAGGCGGACGTCAACGGCAACGGCACCGGCGACGCCTGCGAACAGGGCGAGGTTGTAACCGACCTGTTCGAGGAAGAGGACAACGCTTTAGCCAACCCGCAGGACATCGGCATAGTCAGTATGGGCTACGACTACCGGATGACCGGCTACTGCGCGGATGCCAGCAACGACGGAGCGTCTTGGACCGGCGACTGGGACGTCTACCAGTTCCAGGTCGACGACTCGGGCACTTTCAAGGCCAAGCTGCACTGGACGGCCCCCGACAGCGACTACGACGCGATACTGCTGATGAAAGACCCTCCCGGGGAGACACCTGGCTGGTACATCATCGACGGCTACCTCGGGGCCAACGCCGGCTTCGAGCCGACCGAGATCACCATGGCCGGCGTCGAGCCGGGCTACACCTACGGCATAGCGGTACTGGGCTGGGAAGGCGGCGAGGGAATATACACCGTCGACTTCGGCTTCAACTTCGTAAAAGAGGTCGAACCCAACGACACTGGCTCGACCGCCCAGGACATCGGAACGTTCTCCGACGGCTACGGCGTTACCATCCTGGGAAACAGCGCTCTTATCCAGGGCGACGATGATTTGTACCTGTTCTTCGTAGACGCTCCCGGCAAGGTCAGCTACCAGCTTAACTGGGACGACCAGACCGCCGGATCCGACTATGACATCATCCTCTACGACGGCTCGACGGGCCAGTACATAGACGGCGGCGCAGGGGCCACGACGGCCAGGCCTGAAGTTGTGCAGGACATCGCGGTTTCAACCGGGGTGCCTTACCTGCTTTTCGTCAACGGTTACGCCGGCGAACCCGGAGATTATCAGGCCTACATCAGCTTCACGGCTGATTAGAGCGCCTGAGATATGAAAGGAGGCCCAAGGTGAAACGAAATCGAATCACGACCCTGGCGTCGGTTTTGGTTGTCTTGCTTTCAGTTGCCCTGGCCATGCCCGCGCTGGCGGATCAGACCGGCAAGATGAAAGGAACCGTCTATGACCCCGACGGCGTGCCCTTGGCGGGCGTGACCGTCACTATCAGCAGCAAGAACATGATGGGCAAGAGAAAGATCCAGACATCCGAGGAAGGCAGTTTTCTGTTCTTCGGCCTGCCCCCCGGCAAGTACTCCATCGAGATCGAGCAATCGGGTTTCTTGCCATTCAAACAGGAGCAACTGATCATCAACATCGGCGGCACGGCCTCGCTCGACATCCTGCTCGAGGTGCCCACCGCCGAGGAAACCGTGGTGGTCACCGCCAAGCGGCCGGTGGTCGACAAGGAAAAGACCAGCCTGGGCCAGAACTTCGACGACGAGTTCCTCGAGGAGGTCCCGGTGGCGCGTAGTTACCAGAGCGTCGCCCAGCTGGCCCCGGGCGTGGTCGGCGGTTCCAACCCCAACGTCCACGGCGGCTCGCTGTACGGCAACCAGTACCTGGTTGACGGCGTCAACACCACCGACCCCTCGACCAACACCTTCGCCGCCAACTTCAACTACGACGCCATCAAGGAAGTCCAGGTGTTGACCGGCGGGCTGGATGCCGAGTACGGCCAGGCCACCGGCGGGATCATCAACCTGGTTACCAAGAGCGGCGGCAACGAGTTTCACGCCGACACCTCGTTCTACATGACTCCCGACTGGCTGCGCCTGCGCGAAGACTTCGAGAAGGACACCGTGGGCGAGTCGAATGCCTACAACTTCAACCTCAATGCCGGCGGCCCGATCATCAAGGACAAGCTGTGGTACTTCGCATCGGTGCAGTTCAACTACAGTAAGTCGTTCATCGCCCCGACCGAGAACTTCTTCGACCCGACCGATCCCGATCTATACCAGCACCCGGGCCAAAGATGGCTGAGCTTCTACTACCTGGGCAAGCTGACCTACCAGATGACCGACAAGCACAAGCTGACCTTCATGTTCCAGGGCGACCCGGCCTGGATCGACAACGTCTCGCAGGGGTCCACCATTGCTCCCGAGGCAGAGGAGAAGCGCTACCAGTTCGGCGGTTTCTACTCCCTGGCCTGGGAGGCGCTGTGGTCCAAGAACCTGTTCCAGCGCACCCAGGTCGGCCTGATGCGCTCGGGCATGAAGCAGTCGCCGATGTCGGGCTGTACCGATGTGGACAACCCCGACTGCCGGGCCCACTCTGACGCGGACACCGGGCTGAGCACCGGCAACTACACGCGCAACTCGATCGATCACCGCTGGCGGCTGCAGGTCGACTCGGCCTGGACCTACTACCTGGACGACTTTCTGGGCGACCATGAGATCAAGGCCGGCTGGAACTTCGCCCGTACCTGGTCTGATTGGGATTTCAAGTATAACGGCGGCGGCATGTACACCGACAAGAGCGGGCGGCCCTACCGCTTCACAGAAATCGTCCCCGACCCGGTCACGGGCAGAAAAGGCTTTTTGACCGAGGACATCGGCTACACGCTGGGCGTCTTTTTGCAGGACTCCTGGAAGATTTTCAAGACCTTGACCTTCAAGCCGGGTGTGCGCATCGACTACGTGCGCATGGGGGGCAAGGAGGGCACCACGGTGGAATACGCCGCGGCCAGCCCGCGCATCAACCTGGTCTGGGACGCCACCGGCGACGGCAAGACCGTCGTCAGGGCCGGTTACAACCGCTACGTCGATCCCGGCTGGTTCAACGTGTCTTCCTTCCTGGGCAACAAACAGGCCTGGACGCGCACCATGGAGTACAACCCGGCCACGCAGCAGTATGACATCTTCTTCTCCGAGTCCAATAACCCCAACGAGCAGTCCGGGGTGATCGGCTCGACCAACAACACCGCCCCGCACTCCGACGAGTTCTCGGTGCAGGTCGAGCGCGAGTTGTTCACCGACTTCTCGCTGGGGATCAACGGGATCTACCGCGAGTTCAAGTACCTGTTCGAGGACGTCGAGGTCAACGAAATCTGGAACCAGGACGGCTCGGACCTGATCGGCTACAAGAGCTCGCGCGAGAACTACATCTACCAGACCCAGAACCCGCGCGAGGCCTGGCGGCGTTACTGGGGCTTCGAGGTCGTGGCCCGTAAGGCCTTCAGCGACAACTGGCAGATGAACGCCTCGTACACATACTCGCGCTCAATGGGCGCGCCCGAGGGTTACTGGTCTTCCTACATGGACAACCCCCGACAGGATTCCTATATGTGGAGCTTTGCCTCGTTCGACCGGCGGCACGTGATCAAGATCGACGGCTCCTACCACCTGCCCTGGGGCGTCGAGTTGGGCGCCAGCGTTTGGTGGGCCACGGGCGCTCCCTACTCGAAGTACTTCAAGGACAGCTACTACGGGGCGTACTACATGCTGCAAGCCCCGGCCGGATTCGACCCTGATCACCGGGGCAACGAGTACTGGAACCGCACCCCGGACGTTATGTACATCAGCCTGAAGATAGTCTGGGATCTGAAGGAGCTGACCGGCCAGCAGATCGACATCATCGGCTATGTCAACGATGTCCTGAACCTGCGCTACAAGACCGACCTCGAGACCAGCGCCTATCCCGCGGGCAGCGCCCGCGAGTATGGCAAGTACTACGGTCTGGGCAGCGGCCTGTCGGCACAACTCGGCCTTCGTTACCGCTACTAGCTAGGCACGCTAACCGCTCAAAGGCCGCCCCCCTGACGGGGGACGGCCTTTTTTATTTGCCTGGGGAACGCGGCTGTGCTAGGAAAGCGCCTGGTCTCAACAGGCGGAGGTCGTGCCCAGGTGGTGGAAACGGTATACACGTACGTTTGAGGGGCGTATGGGGTAACCCTTGCGGGTTCGAGTCCCGCCCTGGGCATCGATTCAATCCTCCCTCCCCCGAAGGGGGAGGGAGGATTCTAGATAAGGCAACTTGCCAAGCCGGCCCCATCTGCGATACGCTCTGCCGCATGATGCATCTTCTTACGTTCCTGGTGGTTAGCTGCGTTTCCGGACCGGTCGTCGGCCCAGGACCCGGGGACATCTTGCGCGCGCAGGCCTTTGCACCGCTTTTGGCACAGTCTTTCGGAATGGACGTCGACGAGGGTGAAAAGGCCGCGCGTCCCGAGAAGAAGGCCAAGCCAAAACCGAAAAAGAAGCCGGCCGAAGTCAAGAATGAAAAAGACCTCTGGAGCGAGCCCGCAGAAAAGGCCAAGGGCGAGGGGAAAGAGGGCGACAAAGGAGAAGACGACAAGGGAGAAGGCGACGTCGAAGAGATCCCCGAGGACGAGATAGAAGATGTCGATACGGGCGATGAGGGGGCCGATCAGGGGAAGGGCGAGCAAGTCCCGGACGAAGGCGAGCAAGGCCAAGATACCCAGCGCGACAAGTGGGGGGACGAGGAACGCATCAAGAACGCCGAGTCACTGGACAACGAAAAAGACCTGCCCCTGGTCAAGAAACCCGCTCGGGCCGATGCCGGCATGAAAAAGCCGGTGGCCCAAAAACCATTACCCGCGCCCGACGCCGGTATGGCCAAGGAGCCTCGGCCGGTCGCCGGCGGCGCGGCGGAAGAAACCCGGGAGGACGCAGGACAGCAAGGCGAACCGCAAGTCGCCGGCAAGATTCGGCCGCCTTCGGGCAGTGTGGCCGATCTGTCCGCCTTGTGGGAGCAGCGGCGCATCCATCTGTCGCAAAGAGACTTCGAACTGGCGGGCCAGGATCTGGAGCGCTTTCTGCAGTTGAAGGAGGAGCTCGACATCCGCAACCTGTACGGCCGCGCCCAGGTGCTCTTGCGAGAGGCCCTAAAGGCGCGCCGGGCCGAGGATCTCAAACTGGCAGGCAAGTTGGTGGAGGCGGCGGTAGCGGCCGCCCCCGATATGCCGGCCGTCTACATGGGCAGGGCTTCATTGTGGTTCGCCCAGAACCCGCTCGGAGTGGGTCGGGTGCTGGGCGCCTTGATGGATGCCTCGCGGGCCGCTTTCGCAGACCCTTTGTCGCTGAATCGATTCCTGGTTGACCTGATTACGGGCCTGTTGATGGGACTGGTGCTGGCCGCGGGAATTTTCGTCCTGGTTCAGTTCCTGCGCTACCTGCGCCTGTTCTTCCACGATTTTCACCATCTCTTCCCGGCCGGCGTGGCACAATTGCAAACCGGATTTCTTGCCGTTCTGGTGATTTTGGTGCCGGTCATTTTCAGAACCGGCCTGGTATCGGTGCTGATAGTGTGGGCTTTGATCGCCTGGGTCTATCAGCAACGCCGCGAGAGGATCGTCACCTTCCTGGTGGTTGTTTTCCTGGCCATGATTCCGTTTGCCTTGAACTGGATTGTCGCAGGTGTCAACCTGCCCGAAACCCTGATCGGCGACGTGGCGGCCGTAGAACGGGGGGCGGCCCCCAGCAGAAGCATAGGTCGCTTGAAGGCTTACCTGGAGGAGGATCCCGGATCTGAGGTCGTGCTGGCTTCGCTGGGAGGATACTACAAGCGCACGGGGGAAATGGCCCTGGCACGCGGTTACCTCGAGCGGGCGATCGGCGCACATCCCGAATCGGCCGTGCTGCACAACAATCTGGGCAACGTCCTTTTCCTGACCGGCGATCTTACCGGGGCGCTGAAGCATTACGACCGGGCCGCCGACAAACGACCCGATTTGGCAGAGCCTTACTATAACCTGAGCCGGGCCTATTCGGCGAGACTCGATCTCGATAAGGCGCGCGAACATCGGCGTGATGCCAACCGGCTTGATGCGGAAGGCGTGCGCCGCTGGATTAAAATGGCCAAGACCGGCCGGGCCCGCGACGCCGTGATAGATATTCCGCTTCCCGATAAATGGCTGCGGGCGGCCATCGGCAAGAGGGACGGGCATGAGTTACGGGAGGCCGCGGAGACCATCTGGGAGAACTGGGGCGGCGTCGGCAGCACGGGTGCATTTCCATACGTCGGCGCGGGTGTGATTGCCTTGATGGTGTTGTTGCTTTTGTTGCGCGGTAAAATCTACATTTCCGGCCCGTGCGTGCGCTGCGGCCGGCCCGTCTGCCGCAGGTGCAACTCGGAGTTGCCCGATGACACCACTTGTGGACAGTGCTTTCACGCCTTCAGCCACAAAGACCAGGTGGATGCCAAATCGCGTATCGCAAAGGAAATCCAGATCCGCCACTACCGCCTGCGAAAGGAGCGCCTGGCGCGATTCATCACCTTCGTCTTGCCGGGCGTCGGACAGATGGTGAAAGACAGGCCGCTTCGCGGAGCGCTGTTCTTGGCGGTCTCTTGCTGTGTGCTGACACAAGTATTGCTGGGCGGCGACGGCCTGATGGTCGACCCGCATTCACTGGGAACCGGAATCGATTGGATCAAGTTCGTGCCGCTCATGATTTTATTCGCCGGCACCTATGCCTGGGCCGTCCTGGACGCGTTCCGGGCGGAAACTTGATGCCGCGAGGGAAGCCATGGCGCTCAAGGGAACCCTGAAAGACTTCGGCATCGCCGACATTTTCCAGCTGATCAGCCATCAGTCCAAGACCGGGGTGCTGCACCTGCATTCGAAGGATCAGGAAGTGCGCATCTCGTTCGTAAACGGCGACGTTGTGCGGGCCGAGTCGACCACTCGCAAAAGCAAGGATCTGCTGGGGGCCATGTTGGTCAGGGCCAAGATTCTCTCCGAGGCCCAGCTGGAACAGGCTCTCGAGATCCAGAAGCGCACCCTGAAGCGCTTGGGAAGCATCCTGGTGGAACGGGGGTTCATCAGCCAGTCCGACATCAAGGAGTTTACCCTGTTGCAGACGACCGAGACGGTCTACAAGCTTTTCAACTGGGAGGTTGGAACCTACGCCTTCGAGGCGGAAGACGTGGTTTACGACAAGGACACGGTCGAGCCGATTCGCTCAGAGAACGTTCTGATGGAAGGCTTCCGGATGGTCGACGAATGGCCGATGGTCCGGAAAAAAATTACCTCGTTGGAGATGACCTTCAAGAAAGTCAAGAAGCTCCCCGGCCAGGCGGCGGGTAGCGTTGATGACGAGATCGACAGCGCCATTGACGACATGTTCTCGGAGGGCGGCGGTAAAGGCGCCAAGGCCGGGAGCGTCGGAAGAAGTGAGATCAAGGTATACGAGCTGATCGAGGAAGGTCGCGGTGTTCAGAAGCTGATAGACCTGTCTAGATTGGGTGAGTTCGAAACCTGTAAGGCACTGGTCGGCTTGCTGGCCGATGGGTACATCAAGGTTGACACGGTTCGCAAGGACATCGCCGGGGAGAAACCCGGCCGCCGGGTTCGCTCTTTTTCCTTCGGCCGCGTTTTCGTCCAGGCCGGCATGTACCTGTTCATTGTCGGGCTGCTCTTCATTCTTTACCGCACGGTGGATGTGCTGGCCTTGTTCGAACCGTCCGAGGGCAGGTTTTTTGAGAATCCTGCCGCCAAGACGTTGGTGGGTAAATCCCACCTTCAACGCCTGCGGACGGCCCTCGACGTCTATCGCCTGGAGCAAGGACATTACCCCGAAGAACTGTCCGAGCTGGTGTCAAGTGGCCTGGTGTCGGAATCGGCGCTGAAGTTTCCCTGGCGCTCGACGAGAGCCTATCGCCGCGTCGATGGCGGCTACCTGCTGCTGAGGCCTTTCGAGTGAGCGAGATGACACCCATATCCAGGCCATGCGCGCAAGGCGATGCGCTCCGGCGAGTGAAAATGGACGATCAGGGCGTGGAGCGGATCGTGCTTGGCCCCGCCGATAGCCACCTGCGCCTGATCGAGCAGTCTCTGGGGGTGACGATTTCGCACCAGGCTTCCGGGCTGACCGTCAGCGGAGACGGACACCGGGTGCAGTTGGCCGAAAGCTTGATCGAGCAGCTATACTCGCTGGCGCGGGAGGGACGGCCCCTGTTTGCCGCGGATATCGGGCAGGCGATCAAGATCGTTTCGCGGGACAGCGGCGTCAAGTTGCGGGATATCTTCCTGGATACTATCTTCGTCTCAAACCGCAAGCGCGTCATTACTCCCATGGGTATCGGACAGAAACTGTACATCGATACAATGCGGCGCCACGACGTCGTTTTTGCCATCGGGCCGGCCGGGACGGGCAAGACCTACCTGGCCATGGCCATGGCCGTGGCGGCCCTGAAGAAGCAGGAGGTACAGCGCATCGTTATAACCAGGCCGGCCGTGGAGGCCGGCGAAAAGCTGGGTTTTTTGCCCGGGGATCTGGCCGAGAAAGTCAATCCTTACCTGCGACCACTGTATGATGCCTTGCACGACATGATGGACCCCGCCCAAGCAGTGCGCCTGATGGAGAAGGGTGTGATCGAGGTTGCTCCGTTGGCCTTCATGCGCGGCCGGACGCTGAATGACAGTTTCATCATCCTGGACGAGGCGCAGAACACTACTTCCGACCAGATGAAAATGTTCTTGACCAGGCTGGGGTACGACTCGAAGGCGGTTATAACCGGGGACATCACTCAGGTGGACCTGCCCGCCGATAAATCCTGCGGCTTGAGCGAAGCGCGCTACATTCTTGCCGGTATCGAGGGCATCGAGTTTTGCCTGTTCACCGAGCAGGACGTGGTCAGGCATCCCCTGGTGTCAAAAGTCATAATAGCCTATGAGCGAGCCGGGCGGCACCCCGTCAACGGCCTGCTGGAGCATAACGATGGTAAACACTAGGAACGCCATGGAACGAGGCCGGGCCAACCTCAAGGCCGTTGTGGAGAAGAGTTTCGACTGGCACAAGTGGTTGCTCCCCGGCGCTCTGGTGCTGATGCTGCTCGGTTTGGGGATCACGGTTGCGGTATTCGTCAACCCGGCCGCTACCAGTCCCAGCCTGCCTATCAAAGATGAAGATGTCGGCAAGGTGGCCAGCGCGGACATCCGTGCGCCGATCAGTTTTACAGTGCCGGACATCGAGTCTACCGAGCGCAAGCGAGGCGAGGCCGAAGAGGCTGTGCACTCGGTTTATGATTTCGAAACGGATCTGGGCAACGAGCGGGTGCGTCGCCTGAAAGAGGCCTTCACAGAGATGGCCGGGGTGGTCAACGAGCACCAGGCCTTGCTTGATAATCAGGGCGGCGCCGACACAAAGGGATCCGCCGCAGGGAGAAACGCGGCTCCAGGTGACGGCGAGAAAAGAAGCAATCCCAGGAAGGGCAAGCCGGGAGATCACTCCTCACGTGAGATCGACGCCAGGCGCGAAGCCGACCTGGTTTCATTGCGTGAGAGCCTGAAGGCCAAGCTTTATGCCCGTAAGGATCATTTCGTCAAGATTCTCCAGGTTGTGGTCGGCGAGGATGACTTTGACAGGCTTTGCCAGGATCGCTTCTCGGTCAAGTCCCTGTCGGCCTTGAGCACGCTGGTGGCGCGCACCATGCGCCACATGATCGTCCAGAGCCGCGAGTTGATGGCGGCCGAACGAGCCCGGGGCATCACGGTGCGTTTCCTGCGGGAGGGAATACAAGATCGGGAACAGGTCGTAATGAATTTCACCAAAATACTCGATCGTGAAGAGGCGCTGTCGCGGGTCAGGCAGACGGCCGCCCTGGAACTGCCCGATATGCCGCGCTCCCTGCTGAACGTGATCGTCCGCCTGGCGGGAAACCTGATGGTGCCCAATCTGTCGTACAACCGGGCCGAGACTGAGCGGCGCAAGCGGGAGGCGCGTGAGGCGGTTCAGCCACTGGAGATTCGCATCCAGAAGGGCGCCAAGATCATTCGTGACGGCGATCCGATTAAAAAGACCCACATCCGCATTTTCCAGCAGATGCAGAAGCTGACCGAGGTCTCCAACGCGCCGGAGATGGCCGTGGGGACGGTCATGATGGTAATCTTGATACTGCTGATTGTAGTTTTCTTCTCGGCCCGAAACATTCGCGCTTTCAGAACCGAACCCAGGGATCTGTTCTATCTCGGGATGGTGCTGTTCATGTTCATCATCACCACCAAGATCTGGTTCTGGGTCTTCGGGGCTGTCTGGGAGCGATTCAAGTTCTTCCCGCTGGAGTCGTTCTACTACGCTATTCCCTTCGCGGCCGGCGCCATGTTGGTGCGCTTCGTGCTCAACAGCGAAATGGCCCTGGGCTTCGCGGCCGCGGCGTCGATCATCGCCGGCCTGCTGATGGAGAATAGCATCGGCTTCACGATCTACTGCCTGGTAAGTTCAATCGTTGCTGCCTGGGCCGTCGCATCGGCTAAACAGCGAGCATCACTCTTCAAGGCGGGTGCCGTCACCGGCCTGGCGAATATCGGCCTGGTGGTTGCCTTGACGCTGTTTGCGGGAACATTTTTCACGCATGAAACCATCTTCAATGCAATCTTTGCCTTCGCCGGAGGAATTTTAGCGGCGATGATTGTCATGTCGAGCGCTCCGGTTGTCGAGGTACTGTTCGGCTATACCACCGACATCAAGCTGCTGGAGTTGGCCAACCTGAACCATCCCCTGCTCAAGGACCTGATCGTCCAGGCCCCGGGTTCATACCATCACAGTATTATTGTCGGTTCGCTGGTGGAGGCCGCCGCGGAGACGATCAACTGCAACCCGCTCCTGGCCCGCGTGATGGCTTACTACCATGATATCGGCAAGGTCAAGAGCCCCAGCTACTTTTCCGAGAACCAGCGTGACGCCAACAACCCGCACGACAAGCTCAAACCAAGCCTGTCGGCGACCGTCTTGAAAACCCACGTCAAGGACGGGGCCGAGCTTGCCCGGGCCAGCAGGCTGGGCCAGCCGATCGTCGACGCCATCCTGCAGCATCACGGCACGTCGTTGATAAAGTACTTCTGCCAGAAAGCCAAGGAGCAGGAGGATCCCGAGAACCCGGTCAAGGAGGAGGAGTTCCGCTATCCCGGGCCCAAGCCACAGAGCCGCGAGGTGGCGCTGGTCATGCTGGCCGACAGCGTCGAGGCGGCGGCCAAGAGCATCTCCGATCCTTCCCCCGCCAGGCTGCAAGGACTGGTGCAGAACATGATCAACCGCATCTTTGCCGATGGGCAACTGGACGAGTGTGACCTGACGCTCAAGGATCTTCACGAGATTGCCCGGGCCTTCAACCGCGTACTGACCGGCATCTACCACCGGCGCCCCGATTACCCGGAATCGGCCACCAAGGAGCGCGAGTCGGGCGAACGCAAGACCCGCACCGGCGAACACAAGGCGGCCCCGGCCAAGAAAGAAGGCGCCGAAAAGCAGCACGAAGGCGAGGAGAAGCCAGAGGATCTCAAGCGACTAGGGATGTAACGATGACAGTACGCCTTACAAGGCGGCCCGGCTTGCCCCCGCCAAGAAGCGGCGCCGTCCGCAAGAGAGCCGAGCGTTTACTCAGACTTTTGAATCTTGAAGATCGCGAGCTTTCGATCCTGCTCACCGGCGACGAAGAGATGACCGAGCTCAACAGCATCTGGCGAGGGCTTAAACGCACCACCGACGTGCTGGCCTTTTCGCAACTGGAAGGGGAGGGCGGGGATACACATCGGCACCTGCTGGGCGACGTGGTCATCTGTGTGCCGCAGGCATTGCGCGGGGCCAAGCAGGAGCATAGCGAGCCGCTCGCGGAGATCACCCTGTTGCTGGTTCACGGCACGCTTCACCTGCTGGGCTACGAACACGTCGGCGCGGGCCGCAAGGCGGCCGCCGCCATGCGCAAGGAGCAGAAGCGCCTGCTTGCGCTGCTTGAAGGCAAGATGCGTAATGCCTGAATTTGAGACCGGGGGAAGGCGATCAGGGGCCTGGTTGCGAGCGGCAACAGCCGTCGCCAGTGGGATCTTGATGGCCTTCTCGCTGCCGCTGGTGATGCCCGTGATGACGTCGGGTGAGCCACTGCTGGGTCCCTGGTCTGAGTCGCTGGCGCTTTTCGGGCTGGTGCCCCTTTTGTGGCATCTTCGCGGGGCCGCGCCGAAGCGCGCTTTCTGGTTGGGAACTTTAGCCGGCCTGGTCTACTTCATGCTGTGCCTGTCATGGCTGAACGTGGCCATGACGATTTTCGGGCACCTGCCGCAGATTGCGTCGCTGCCGATCCTCGGGCTGCTTTCGGGTTTCCTGGCGCTATTCTGGGGTGCCGCTTTCTGGGTGGCGGTCAGGATCGAGAAGAGGCTGGGCTTTCCCGTGTGCCTCGGATTGCCGCTTTGCTGGGTGGGGTTCGAGTTTTTACGCAACTACGTCTTGACCGGATTTCCATGGGCGGCGATTGGAACCACCCAGGCGCGCAGCCTGTGGCTGGCACAGTTGGCCAGCCTGGGGGGCGTCTACCTGGTGGCCTTCGTGGTGGTTTTGACAAACACGACGCTCGAGTCCCTGCTGGCTTGGGTAAGGCACAGGGCGCCCCTGGCCGCGCGCACGGTAGCCGGATGGGCGGTGCTAATGGCCCTGGCGTCGATATTCGCCTCGCTTCGTCTGCAAGACGGCGCACAGCCGGACGGTACGCGAATCAGGGTGGCGATCGTCCAGGGCAACCTGGACGAGAGAACCTATCTCAGAGGCGGGTCGGCACAGCGACGAGTCCTTGCGCGCATGCTGCGGCAGAGCGTTCTGGCTAGGCGTGCGGGGGCGGTTCTGGCAGTCTGGCCGGAGGGAACACTGCCTGCACCCCTATCTCCCCTGACCAAGTCTCTTGCAAACCTGGCGCCGCGCCTGCCAGCCGGAGAGCCTCTGCCGCGGGAGATGATCATCGGCGGCATCACCCGCGGCTACCGCGACGGGAAATTGCTGCTGACCAACAGCGCCTTTTTAGTGGATTCCGATCTGCACATCGAGGCCCGTTACGACAAGCGCCACCTGGTGCCCTTCGGCGAGTATGTGCCGCTGGCCTCGATCTTGCCATATCAATGGTTCGTGCCTCCCGGCATCGCCTTCTTCTCGCCCGGGCCGAACCACCTGCCGCTCGATGCCCGGGCGGGCAAGCTGGGGATGATGATCTGCTACGAGGCGATATTTCCCGAGATCGCAAGGGTTGCAGTCAATGGCGGCGCACGCCTGCTCGTCAATATCACCAACGATTCCTGGTACGGGGAAAGCTCGGCCCCCCACCAGCACCTGGCCCAAAGCCGCATGCGGGCCATCGAGACCGGCCGCTATCTGGTCCGCTCGGCCAATACGGGAGTCTCGGCCATAATCGATCCCTACGGAAGGATAGTCGGTCGCATACCGCTGGGCCTGTCTCGGAGCGCCGGCGATCGCATAGGCTTCGGAGACTTGGAGCCGCCCATGATGCTTACGAAAACCGTGGCCTTGATCGATGGCAAGACGATCTACACAACCATCGGCGATCTGTTCGCCTGGCTGTGTTCGGCACTGGTGCTGGGCCTGTTGGGTTGGTCGTTTGCGAGAAAGAACTCTTAATAAGCGCCTAGTTCCGTGGCCGCCCCGCCACCGTGGGCGGTCATGGCCACCGTGTAGCGGTCGCCCTGGCCGCTTTTGAACTCATACTTGACCAGCCCGCCCGGGACATCGTCCGAGAAGAAGAAGTCCAGGTTGCCGGAGCCGGCGCCAGAGCTGAAGCGCACGTGGTTCGAAGATACGCTCAGCGTGCCGGAAGCGACCGTGACCGTGCCGACCGCATGTTCGCCGATCCACTGGTCTTCGAGAGCCCGGGGCGCAGCGAAGCCGCCCTCGCCGGGATCGAACTTGATTTCGCTGATCTCGGCTTTTCCCATCCTGGCCAGCAGCCGGACGATCCGAGTGCGATCGGCCGAAAAGAGAACCTCGAAGACGGAGGTGCTGTCCGCGTCCTCACCCATGGCCTTGAGGCGCCACCACTCGCTGCCGTCGTCGTTGCGCTTGAGAAAAGCCTTTTCGACCTTCAGCGGCTGCTCGGGACCTTTCGAATCACCGGCTTCCTGGACTTCGTGTTTCCAGCTGGTCCACTCGCCGGGTTGGTATGCATGGCGCGCCAGCCAGAAGCCGCCGGCCCAGAAATAAGCGGCCATCAGGCCCATGGCGTAGCTCTTGTACATCGGGGCGGTGATGCCGGCGGCGGCATTGGCGGCCATGGCGTTGGCCGAATCGTCGACGGCCTGGTCGACGGCCGCGTCGAAGAAGAAGCAGCCGGAGGTGAACATGGATGCGGTCAGCAATGCCAGCAGTGATTGATAAAAAGTTTTTCTGAGCATTTCGCGAGCCTCCCGGAAAAAGTTGAGGGCCAGTTGCCGAATTGAAGCTCCACCCGGAGAGCATGTCAAAGAAATTCATCGCTCGTCATTGACTTGGATCACCAGTGTGCTAGAAGTCGGGCATGACCGCTTGCATAAAAATATCGGATCTCCACAAGAAGTTCGGGGACACCACGGCCGTAGACGGAATTTCATTCGAGATCATTAGAGGGGAGAGCTTCGGGTTGCTGGGGCCCAACGGGGCGGGAAAGACCACCACCTTGAACATGCTGTCCGGACTGCTCGAACCGGACTCCGGTTCGGTGGAGATCGAAGGCCTTGCCGGCGCCGCTCCCGCGCGACTCAGGCGCGAGATCGGCGCCGCCCCGCAGTCGCTGTCCCTCTACGAAGAAATGACGGCCGAGGAGAATCTTTCTTTTTTTGGGCGCCTGTACGGGCTCTCCGGTAAGCGACTCAAGGAGCGCGTCGGCTGGGCGTTGGCATTCGCGCTGCTCGAAGATCGCAAGGCCGAGAGGGTCAAGGTCTTCTCGGGCGGCATGCAACGGCGGCTGAACATGGCTTGCGCCCTGGTTCACGATCCGCCGCTTTTACTATTGGATGAGCCTACGGTCGGCGTCGATCCACAATCGCGAAATCATATCTTCGAAAGCATCGAGGCGCTCAAAGGCGAAGGTCGCACAATAGTCTACACCACCCACTACATGGAAGAGGCCCAGCGCTTGTGTGATCGGGTGGCGATCATCGATCAGGGAAAGATCATGGCCCTGGATAAAGTCGACCGGCTGATTGCGAGCCATGGGGGCGCCTCGGTTGTCGAGGTGACACTGGCCGAGCCGCCCGCCGACCCCGCGGCCCTGCCGGGCAAGCTCACGGGCTCGCAGCTCAGGGTAGAGACCAGCGAGCCCCTGAAGGTCGTCGCCCGGATCGCCTCGAGCGGCGTCAAGATTCTCAAGCTGATGGTTGACCAGGCCGACCTGGAATCTGTGTTTCTCAACTTGACCGGCAGGAGGCTCAGAGACCAATGAACGGCATCTTGACCCTGGCGTTCAAAGATCTGCGTCTGCTGTGGCGCGATCGCTTCGGCATGTTCTGGGTGTTTGCCTTCCCGCTGATCATGGCGCTGCTCTTCGGCTCGCTCTACTCGGGCGGCGGCGGCGCGCAGAACATCAAGATCGGCGTCATCGACCAGGATCAAACACCGCGCTCGGGCTCCTACGTCGAGAGACTGGAGAAAACGGATGCATTGAAGGTCGAGCGCCTGCCGCTCGACCAGGCGCGCCGGAAAGTGCGTCAAGGAGATCTCTCGGCTTACGTGCTTCTGGAGAAGGGCTTCGGCGAGCTGAGCTTCGGAGGCAGCCGGGGTCTGCCGCTGCAGATGGGGGTCGATCCGTCAAAGTCGTCGGCCCGGGCTTACCTGCAGGGAATTCTGGTGCAGAAGTGGTTCGAGTCGCTGCAGGACGTGTTTGCCGAGCCCGAGAGCATGCGCAAACTCGTGCGCAAGGGATTGACAGATGTCGACGAGTCGCCGGATGTCTCGGCTGAACAGCGGCTGGTGCTAAAGACGTTCATGGGCAGCGTGGACAAGTTTCTGGATCAGGTCGACTCCGACGTCTATCGCTCGGGCGAACCCCTGGGAAACATGCAGATCAAGACCGTCTCGGTCATCAGCGACACAACCCGCCCGCGCAGCCCCTTCGATATCACCTTTCCCTCGGGCATCTTGTGGGGCCTGATTGGCTGCGCCACGGCCTTCGGCATCTCGATTGTCTCAGAGCGTAACTCGGGCACGCTCAAGCGCATCAGGCTCTCTCCGCTGGGCCGTCCGCAGATCATGGCCGGCAAGGGAGTGGCCTGCTTCATCGCCTGTCTGGCGACGGCCGCTGTGCTTTTGGTGATCGGGAAGATCTTCTTCAAGGTACAGGTCGACGATCCGTTCAAGGCGGCCATGGCGCTTGTAAGCGTCTCGTTGTGTTTCGTGGGCATCATGATGTTGATTTCCGTGCTTGGAAAAACCGAACGGGCCGTCTCGGGCGCCGGCTGGGCCGTGTTGCTGGTGATGGCCATGTTCGGCGGCTGCATGATGCCGCTGGCTTTCATGCCGGGTTGGATGCAGGCCATCAGCAACCTGAGCCCGGTCAAGTGGGGTGTATTGGCCATCGAGGGGGCCGTCTGGCGCCAGTTCAGCTACACAGAGATGCTGCCCGCCTGCGGCGTCCTGGTCGGAGTCGGGGCGCTCTTTTTCGCAATCGGCGTCCGTCTATTCTCGCGCAACGAGGCATGATTTGGTCGCGTCACGGCTATGTTCTGAGGTAAAAAACAACTAGACAGAAAATACACAATATTGTATATTTACTGTCGATATGAAAAATGACTTTAATGACAGCCTGTTGGTGTCTGACTTTGATGAAACGCTGGGCGGCGTGTTTATCATTTCCGATTTGGCAAACATGTTCGCTGAAGTCCATCGAACTGCTCTGTACCGACGAATAGATCGCCTGGTGGAACTCGGAATTCTATCTCGATTCTCCCGTGGAATATACATATCCAAGAACTATCAACGCGAAATCTTGTGTCAGAAACTAGCCCCGGATTCATACATCAGCTTTGGTAATATTCTTGCGGATGCGCTTGTCATTGGCAGCAGGCCGGACTACCGGGTGGATGCCGTGAAAATCGGCAAGACGCGGGTTTACACCGACGGGAGACTGAGTATTCGCCAGTTCGGCTGCACAAAGCATGTCTTCTTCGGGTATTCGAGAATACAGGGGGTTCAAAAAGCAAGCCCGGAAAAGGCCTTCTTGGACACCCTCTATTTTTACCAACATGGAGCGAGATTCCATTTTGACATATACTCGGATGTGAACATGGATCTGCTAGATGGGAAAAAGTTGGCAGACTACCTTACTCGTTATTCAAACCCAAAGTTCGTACGATTCGCCACGAGGTTTGTCGGATGACTCCCAGCCGAACTACGAATATGAGCGTCCATGAATTCATGATCTGGGTGATGCACCGTTTTTCCGAAGTCTTTCGCGAGCATGCCGTTCTCAAGGGTGGGATGCAACTGATGCTTTTGAGTAGCGAGCGAGCGACAAACGATCTGGATTATGTCTTCGTGCCTTTCACGTCCAAGAAAGACATCGCCGCGCGCATCGAAGAAGTACTCGTGCAATTACCCGATGCGAGGGTGCGGGCAAGCCTGCACTCCAGCAGTGGAAGATTTCTGGTTACCCTAGGCGAGACCAGCGTGCAAATCGAGTTCAATGTATCGACCGATGTACCCACTGAACCGCTGACCACGGAACTCTTGGCCCGCAAGGCCGGGGTCTTGCCACGGGTAATTCGCGTCATGAGCAAGGATGTCGCCATGGCGAACAAGCTGGCGGCATGGAATGAGCGCCGCCTTGCCCGTGATCTCTATGATATCTACTACTGGTATGCCCATCTGGATGTGCTGCCCGACCAGGATGCGCTAAACAGCAGACTGGCGAAAATCTCCTCTCGTTTGCCCAAGTTCAAGAACCTCAAACACATGAGCCAGGCCGAATTCTGGAAGGTTTTTCAAAATGAAGTTCATAACCTGGATGAAAAGGATTTTCTCGTGCAACTGGGCCCCCTGCTCCCAGCCCATCGTCTGGAGGGACTGATGCCCGTACTCAAGGTCAAGCTTTCCGAGCTGGCATATCGATACTAAACACCTGTATCGGCAAATACGTTTTTTCTCGACTGGCGCGGCCGGAGATGTTAATTATCGCCATCCTGTCGATCGGGAAGCGGGAGGCATCATGTTCAGAGAGATCGTAGAGCGCCTGAAAAGTCTCCAGGAGAGACTGGTTGCGCTCAGGGGGCCTCTTTGACGTCGCCGGCAAGCAGGCGCGCGTCGCGGTCATAGACAAGGAGATGGAGCAGGCTTCCTTCTGGGACAACCCCAAGCGGGCCGGGGAGATCCAGAAAGAGCGGGCGGATCTGCTTGATACCGTCGAGAAATTTCTGGGCGCCGAGAAGAAGGTAACCGAGGGACTAGAGCTTTGCGAGCTGGCCGCGGCCGAGGAGGACGCCGAGATGGGCCGCGAGCTCGAGAGAGATCTTGCGACGATTGAGAAGAAAGTGCGTGCCATGGAGCTTGCCCGCATGCTCACGGGGCCCAACGACCAGCGTGACGCCTTCGTCAGCATCAACTCCGGCGCGGGAGGCACCGAGTCTTGCGATTGGGCCAACATGCTGTTGCGCATGTACCTGCGCTACAGCGAGTCACGCGGTTGGGAGACGTCCATTACCGAATACCTGGCCGGCGACGAGGCGGGGGTCAAGTCGGTCACCTTCTCGGTAGAAGGCAAGGCCGCCTTCGGCTACCTGCGGGCCGAGGTGGGCATCCACCGCCTGGTACGCATCTCACCCTTCGACGCCGGAAAGCGCAGACACACCTCGTTCGCCAGCGTCTTCGTCTATCCCCAGGTTGATGATGATATAGAGATCGAGATCCGCGACGAGGATCTCAGGGTGGACACCTACCGCGCCTCGGGCGCCGGCGGACAGCACGTCAACAAGACCGACTCGGCCGTGCGCTTGACGCACCTGCCGACCGGCGTAGTGGCGGCCTGCCAGAACGAGCGCAGCCAGCATCGCAACAAGGCCATGGCCATGAAGGTACTCAAAAGTCGGCTCTACGACTTGGAAATGGAAAAACGCCGCGAGATCGAGGACGCCTTGCATGCCCAGCAGAAGGAGATAGCATGGGGCTCCCAGATTCGCTCCTACGTGCTGCAACCCTACCGCATGGTCAAGGATCACCGCACCAAGCACGAGACCGGAAACGTCGACCGGGTGCTCGACGGTGATCTCGACGATTTCATCGAGACCTACTTGCTCCAGGAGTAACTTCGATCCGTAAACGGAATCATTTGGCTCTCCCGGTTGTTGTGGACGGGTACACCGGCAGTTCGCAGACCGTTACAGGTGCCCGAGATAGCGGGTTTTTCCTTGACCGGCTGTCCGGGATGGGCTATCTTACGGCGATTTTGTGCCTGTAAAAACGCTTGGGAATCAATAGGTTATCCGGGAGAAGAATGGAAGATCAAGTTGCCCAGAGGCGTCGCAAGCTGGCCGAGCTGCGATCCCGGGGCATTGCCCCCTATCCCAACGATTTCAACCCGGACTTTCTGGCGGCGGATGTCATTGCACGCTGCGGCGATCTCGATGGCGAGGGCCTTGAGCGGCTCGATACGAGCTTTTCGCTGGCCGGGCGGGTGATGGCCTTGCGCTCGTTCGGCAAGGCCGCCTTCCTGAAGATCGGCGATCGCTCCGGGCTGATCCAGGTCTATGCCCAGAAAGACGCGCTGGGTGACGAGGCATACGAGATATTCGCAAAGTTCATCGAGGTTGGGGACATAGTCGGCGTGCGCGGCAAGTCCATGCGCACGCGCACCGGAGAACTGACCATCGGGGCCGATGTGCTGCGCCTGCTTTCTAAAAGCGTGCGTCCCTTGCCGGAGAAGTGGCACGGCCTGCGCGATATCGAGATACGCTACCGGCGCCGCTACCTCGACCTGATAGTCAACCGCGAAGTGGCCCAGCTGTTCGTCCTGCGCGCCGGGATCCTCAAGTTCATGCGAGCGTTTTTCGACGCGCGGGGATTTTTAGAGGTGGAGACACCCATGATGCACCCCCTGGCCGGCGGTGCCACGGCCAGGCCTTTCGTCACTCACCACAACGCCCTGGACATGGATCTCTACATGCGTGTGGCCCCCGAGCTATATCTCAAGCGCCTGCTGGTCGGAGGGCTCGAGCGGGTCTACGAGCTGAACCGCTGCTTCCGCAACGAGGGTATCTCCACCCAGCACAATCCCGAGTTCTCCATGCTCGAGTTCTACCAGGCATATGCCACCTACACCGACCTGATGGAGCTGACAGAGGAGCTGCTCGGCTCGCTGGCCGAGGATATCGTACACACCCGGTGCTTGAGCTACCAGGGCGTGGAGGTCAGTCTAGAGACGCCGTTTGAGCGCATGACGGTCAAGGGCGGCTTGGCAGCGGCACTTGGGGTCGACCAGGCGCGCCTTGACGAGCCCGCTTTTCTTGCGCAAACCGCGGACAGGCTCGGAATCACCGTCGAGCCCGGCACGCCGGCAGGGCAATTGCTGATGGCATTGTTCGAAGAGAAGGTCGAGACCAGCCTGATCCAGCCGACTTTCGTCCATGATTTCCCGCTGGCCGTGTCGCCCCTCTCCCGTAAGAAAGACGGGCAGCCGGATCTGGTGGATCGTTTCGAACTCTACATCGCCGGCCGCGAGATGGCCAACGCCTTTTCAGAACTGAACGATCCGGACGATCAACGCGAACGCTTCGCCGCGCAGATGGAGGCCAAGGCCAGGGGTGACCAGGAGGCCATGCCCTACGACGAGGACTATGTCGAGGCCCTGGAGTACGGCATGCCGCCGGCGGGGGGCGAAGGAATCGGCATCGATCGCCTGGTAATGCTTTTTACGGATGCACCTTCCATCAGGGACGTGATCCTGTTTCCCCTTTTGAGGCCCCGGCAGTAGACGGCGGCGAGCAAGAGTCGCACTCCGGCTCGCCGTGCTCGGAGGAGCACTTGGAAAAGCGCCGTACCTGGAAATCGTTCTGGCTTGTCACGACGACAGGTGTGCTTTTGACGCTGGGGTTTCTGCTGGGCGGAGAGTACCTGCTGCGGGTCGGCTGGAAGGGTGTCAACATGTCCACCGACACCATGGCCTATCTGTTTCTGGCCGGGGAAGGCATGCTGATCGGCGGTCTGCTCGGCCTGATGGTGGGCTACTATCCGTCGCTGGAAGGTCTCATCTGCAGCCTGGTAATAGTTGTGCGCTTGCTGGTCAGGGACGATTTCCAGTTGGGCCTCGATAATTTCGTCGAGGTGCTGCTCAAGTTCGAGTCGCACTTCGCCATGCTCTACCTTACGGCCTTCGTCCTGTTCTTGGCGCGCGGCGGCGGCCTGTACTACCCCTTCTTCGTCGGGATGCGTTACCTGCGCTTCAAGATGATCACCGCTATCTCCGTGGCCGGCGTGGCCCTGGGCGTTGCGGCCATGGTGGTGGTGCTGAGCGTGATGAGCGGGTTCGAGATGGATCTCAAGGACAAGATCGTCGGAACCAACGCCCACGCCATTGTGCAGAAGCGCGGGCTGGATTTCAGCGAGTGGCCGCTGGTGATCGAGAAGGCCAAGCATACACCAGGCGTGCTGGCCGCCACCCCCTTCGTCTACAACGAGGTGATGGTGTCTTCCGAGTTCAACATCTCCGGCGTCTTCATCAAGGGCATCGATCCGCTAAGCGCGGGAAAAGTGACAGACCTGGACAGCAGCATCGAAGAAGGCGAACTGCGGCTGCTGCTTCACCCGGAGGAGATCGACGCTTACATTGAGAAGCAGCGCCGGGCTCGCAAACTGCGGCGAGAGAAGAAAGCCTCAGAGGCCGAACAGGCCGACGGGGGAAGCGCTGCCGACAGGCCCGCCGATGGCAATGCTCATGCCGACGCAGGCGCCGAGGACCAGCCGCGCCCAAAAGAGCAAGATAAACCCGCACAGGGGAACATCGACATCATCGATAGCGTTCCCCCTGCCCATGCCGCGGGAGAGGTGCCGGCGCCGGCGCCGCTGTCGCTCGAGCAGCGGGCCGACAAGACCCCGGCGATCTTCATCGGCAAGGAGCTTCTGAAGATCCTCAAGGTGCGTCTCGGCGACCGGGTCAACATTGTCTCGCCCCTGAGCGAAGAGCTCGGGCCGAGCGGGCCGGTGCCCAGGGCGCGCTCATTCCGGGTGGCCGGCGTGTTCGTTACCGGGATGTACGAGTACGACGCCAAGTCGGTCTATATATCCTTGAAGGAAGCCCAGGGATTCTTCGGCATGGGTGATGCAGTGACCGGCGTGGCCTTGAGGTTCAATAACATCGATCGAGCGGCAGCCATCTGCAAGGAGATCATATCGACCCTGGACGGCTATCCCTACTTTACGCGGACCTGGTACCAAATGAACAAGAATCTCTTCACCGCTTTAAAGATGGAGAAGGTCGGCATGTTCATACTGGTGGTGATCGTCACCCTGGTCTCGGCCTTCGGCATCATCTCCACTTTAATCATGCTCGTCTGGGAAAAGGTCAAGGAGATTGCCATCCTCAAGTCGATGGGCTCCACCGGGGACGGAGTGATGAAGATCTTCATGTTCGAGGGAATAACCATCGGGATGGTCGGAACCGGCCTGGGATTGTTGCTTGGCTGGGGTGTTTGCATCCTGCTCAGGCGCTTCGGGATGCAACTCGATCCGGAGGTCTACTATATAGAGAACCTGCCGGTAAACATGGACCTGTTCGAGTTCATCTTGATTGCCGGCATCGCCTTGCATATAAGCTTCATTGCGACGATCTATCCTTCGCGCCGGGCCTCACGCCTGAGCCCGGCCGAAGGATTGCGCTATGATTGAGGGGTTGAGTCTTGAAAACCCTTGTTGAAGTGGATGGCCTGGCAAAGAGTTACCAGCTAGGTGGAAAAATCATCGAGGTGCTGAAAAACATCCGATTCTCGGTGAGCTCCGAGGAGATGGTTGCAGTGCTGGGACCCTCGGGCGCCGGCAAGAGCACCTTGCTGCACATCCTGGGGACGCTCGACACTCCTGACGCGGGCAGGCTGTCGATCGACGGCCGCGACATGAGCAGGCTTTCGCCCGACGCCTTGGCGTCTTTCAGAAACAAGATGATAGGTTTCGTCTTCCAGTTTCATCACCTGTTGCCCGAGTTCACGGCCCTCGAAAACACTATGATGCCGGCGCTCGTTCAGCGAACCGGGCGCCGGCAGGCGGCCGGCATGGCCCGCGACATCCTGGAACAGGTCGGCCTCAGCCGGCGACTGAATCACAGACCGGTGGAGCTATCGGGCGGCGAGCGGCAACGAGTGGCACTGGCCCGGGCACTCGTCTTGAAGCCACGCTTGCTGTTGGCTGACGAACCCACCGGCAACCTTGACGAGAAGACAGGCGAGGGTATCAATGAACTGCTGTTTGATCTCAACCGCAGGCTGGGAATGACCACCGTAATCGTGACCCACAATCCCAAGCTGGCTGCCGGGTTGAACAGGAGTTTACGCTTGCTGGACGGCCGGATAATCGAGCATGATGCCGGGGTGGGCGAAGGGAAGGAACTGCAATGAAGGGACACCGGGGCGGCCTCCTGGAAATCGTCGCCGTGCTGACATGCCTGGTTTGGCTGCGGCCCGCCTGGGCGGGGGACCTGCAGGCTGTCGAAATACAGGGCAACAAGCGGGTCGAGTCGGACGCCGTGCGCCTGGTAGTGACCTCTCAGCCGGGCGAGCCCCTGGATTCCTCCAAGGTGGGCCGGGACATCAAGGCCATCTTCGGGCTGGGGTATTTCGACGACGTCCGCGCCGAGGTCGACCAGAAGCAGCAAGGCGAGGTCCTCGTTTTCATCGTCCGAGAAAAACCCTCCATCGCCAAGATCGATTACCGCGGCAATGACGAGGTCGACCTGGACAAGATCAAGGAAGTCGTCGATATCCAGCCACTGTCCGTGCTGGATGTCGCCAAGATCAAGAAGAACGCGCAGAAGATCAAGGAGCTATACGTAGAAAAGGGCTTCTTTATGGCCGACGTTGGCTACGAGTTGAAGAAGCTGCAAAAGAACAGGGTCTCGCTCACCTTTGTGATCAACGAGCGGGCCAAGGTTGAAATCCGGCGCATCACCTTCAGCGGCAACAAGCGCATCGGCACAGAAGAGCTCAAGGACATCATGGAGACGCGCGAGGGCGGTTTTTTCTCTTGGCTGACCGGCGCGGGGACCTTCAAGCAGGAGGGGCTCAAGCGCGACCTGATGCGTATCAACCAGTATTACTACGACCACGGCTTCATCAACGTCAAGGTGTCCGAGCCGGTGACCGAGATCAGCCGCGATCGCAAGAGCCTCTACTTGACCATCTCCGTGGAAGAAGGCGAACAGTACCGCTTCGGCAACATGGATTTCGCAGGCGACTTGCTGTGCAATGATCGCCAACTGCTCGATCGTATCGAGACCGCCATCGACGACGGCGGAGTAGGGTTGCCCCTTTCGCGCGAATTAGCGCTCGAATTGCGCAAGCGGATGAGCGACAAGGAGATGGCCGCATTGAAGATCTCGGTTCTCTCCGCGCTCGAGCAGGAGGTCACAAAGCGCATCTATAAAGGGATCTGGGAGGAAAACCAGCCGCCGCGGCCAAAGAGCGGGCTTTTGCGCGAGCGGGTCCGCACGGAGCTTCTTGCGCGCCTGAAGACGGACGTCCTGAAAATGCTTTTACTGATCAAACCTGGCGAGATCTTCAACCGCACCAATCTCGGTATGAGCATGTTCCGTATCCAGGACATCTATAAGGATCGAGGCTTCGCTTACGTGGAGGTCGTGCCCAGCACGAACGTCGACGCCGAGGCCAGGATCGCCGACATCAAGTTCAACATCCAGAAGGGCTCGAAGGTATTCATCGAGGAGATCGAGATCGAGGGCAATGTCAAGACCCGCGACAAGGTCATCCGGCGACAACTGCGGGTCTACGAGGGCGAGTACTATTCAGGGACGGGACTGGCGATTTCCCACCGCCGGGTGAACAGCATGGGATTCTTCGAGAAAGTGGAGATCTCAGAGTCGAAAGGCAGCCGGCCCGACCGCATTGTCATCAAGGTCAAGGTCAAGGAGCGCCCCACCGGCACATTCCAGATCGGCGCCGGGTTCTCCTCGGTGGAAAACTTCATAGCCACGGCGCAGATCTCGCAGCAGAACCTCTTTGGCCGCGGCCAGACGCTGGCACTGATGGCCCAACTTTCCAGCCTGCGTCAGCTCTTCTCGCTGAGCTTCATCGAACCCTACTTCCTGGACACGAACTGGTACTTCGGCTTCCGCGTCTTCAACACCCAGCTCGACTACTACACCTTCGTGCGCAAGGCGAGCGGCGGCGATTTGACCCTGGGCTACGAGTTCATCGACGACTGGCGCTTGTCCCTGACCTATACGCTGGAGAACGTGGACGTATCCGAGCGCGGCGGAATGAGGTACTACAATCTCTTCTCGGACGGCTGGACTTCGAGCCTGCGCCTGACGATCTCCTGGGACACGCGCGACAACCGCCTGTTTCCCACCAGCGGCCACCTCTTGCAGGGGTCGGTGGAGCACGCCAGCAAGTACACCTTCAGCGAGAACGAGTTCACCAGGCTGTCCTGGGTGACCCGTTACTACTGGCCGGTGATCTGGGGCATTGTCTTGAAGAGCAACATCACCCTGGGTTACATCACGCCGGGCGCGCCCATCTTCGAGAAGTACTTCGTCGGCGGCATCTACACGGTGCGCGGTTACGAGCCGCGCTCGATCGGTCCCAGGCAAGATCTGGCGGCCGAGAAATGGGCGCCGGGCTCCTACCTGACTCCCTCCAGCGTGGGCGGCAACAAGCAGGTGATCGGCAATATCGAACTGGAATTTCCGATCTTCCCGCAGGTCAACATCCGCGGCGTGATCTTCCTCGACGCCGGCAGCTCCTATGGCGAGGGAGAACACATCTTCTCGGAGCGTTACTCGGAGGACGCCGACAAGAACCGGCTCAAGGAGACCTGGCTCGGCATGTACTGGTCGACGGGATTCGGCTTCCGCTGGTTCTCGCCGATCGGCCCCCTGCGCTTCGAGTGGGGCATCCCGCTGACGCCCCGGCCGGGCGACAAGGATATTCTGTTCGAGTTTACGATTGGCAACTTTTTCTGATAAAGGCGAGGAAGAAGTTTGAATTTGAAAAGGGGCAAAGGAGTCGAACCAGAACAGACAGCCGACCGGAATGGTCGGGAAATCACAGAGAGGATGAGAGCATGAAGATCGGCAGATATGTGTTGAGTAGCTCACTGGTTATTGCGCTTGGCCTGGGTATCTGGACGTCGCCGGCAGCGGCGCAGCAGAAGATCGGGTACGTCAACGTGAGCCATGTGTTCGAGAGCACCAACGAGGGCAAGGCGATCCTGAAACGGCTGAAGTCCGAACACCTGAAAAAGCAGAAAGAGTTGGACACGCGCATGAAGACTTTTCAGGGAAAGGCGCAGCAGTTCCAGCAGCAGTCGGCCATGTTGAAAGAAGACGTGCGCAAGGAACGCATACAGCAGTTGTCCAAGGAGGAGCAGCAGCTCCAGGCGCTTTTCATGCAGTACCAGAACGATATCAACAAGAAAAAAAGCGAGGCCTTGGGAAAGTTCGAGCAAAAGGTGATGGTCGTCGTCCAGATAGTCGCCAAGCGCGAGGGCCTCGACTACATCCTGCGCCAGGAGGTGCTCCTGTTCGGGCCGGACAAGATGGACATGACCAATCAGGTCATCCGCGAGTACGACAAGCGTCACGCGGCGAAATCCGAGAAAAAGAAAGGCAAGTGATCCTTGCCGCGCAGCCTGAAAGAGATAGCGAATCTTTTGGGCGCCGATCTGGTGGGCGCCGACAAGAGCGTCTCCGGAGTGGCCGCGCTGGATGATGCCGGGCCGGACGACCTGTCTATTTTTTTAGGCACGCGAAACGCGGCCGCGCTGGATGGCACCCGGGCGGGCGCGCTGATCATAGCCCGCCGCGCACAGGCCGGGCTTGCTGACGGCCGGGCCGTGCATTGCCCCGTGCTGGTGGTCGAAGACCCCCGCCTGGCGTTGTCCAGGGTCCTGGATCTCTTTTACCCGGACGAGCCTTGCCAACCGGGCGTGTTACCCGGGGCGCTGGTCGACGCGCGGGCCGTGGTTGATGAACGAGCGCGGGTCGAGCCGGGCGCCAGGATCGAGCCCGGGGCGCGGGTGGGAGCGGGTACGCGTATTGGAAGCGGGACGGTCTTGTGCCGAGACGTGTTGGTGGGAGACGATTGCCGCCTGGGCAGAAACGTCGTGGTGCGCCGGCGCTGTCGGCTGGGCAACCGCGTCAGGCTGGGCGACGGCGTGGTGATCGGCTCGCGCGGCTTCGGTTTTGCAAACCTGGATCAAGCGCAAGCGGGAAAGCGCGCCGTTTCAATCAAACAGATCGGTACGGTGGTCATCGAAGACGACGTCGAGATCGGCGCCAACTCGACGGTCGACCGCGCAACGCTCGGCGCGACGCGTATCGGAAGGGGTACCAAGATAGACAACCTGGTACAGGTGGGGCACAACGTCGTCATCGGCCGCGATGTGATCATTGCCGCCCAGACGGGGCTCTCGGGCAGCGTGTGTATCGGCGACGGAGCGCTTTTGGGCGGTCAGGTAGGGGTTGCCGACCACGTCACCATCGGGGCCGGAGCCCAGGTTGGATCCAAGTCGGGAGTGGGAAGCGATGTGCCTGCCGGCAGCCGTGTCGCCGGTTACCCGGCCGTGCCCGTCGGTCAGTGGTTGAGGGACTTTTTCTACAGGTACCGGCGCCCATCGTGCCGGCGTCCAGGCGCGGGAGATCCTGACGGGGAGAAGAAATGACTCTGATTCACCCGACGGCGGTGGTCGATGCCCGGGCCGAACTGGCGCCCGACTGCGAGATCGGGCCCGGCGCCGTGATCGGCCCGGATGTTCGCATCGGGGCGCGCACCAAGATAGGCCCGTATGCCGTGCTCGACGGGCGGCTGACAATCGGCGCGGACAACCAGGTTTTCCCCCACGCCGTGCTGGGGACCCCGCCGCAGGATCTGAAATACGCCGAAGAGCCGACCAGCCTGGAAATCGGCGACCGCAACCTGGTGCGCGAGTTCGTTACCATCCATCGCGGCACGCCGCAATGCGGCGGTGTAACGCGCATCGGTTCGGATGTCTTCCTGATGGCTTATTGCCACGTGGCTCACGACAATCTGGTCGGCGATCACGTGGTGGTGGCCAACAGCGTGCAACTTGCCGGGCATGTCGAACTGGGCGAGCACGCCGTGGTAGGAGGCTGTTCGGCGGTGCACCAGTTCGTGCGGATCGGATCGCACGCCTTCATAGGCGGGGGAAGCGTGGTGGTCATGGACGTGCCGCCCTTCTGCAAGGCCACCGGCAACCGGGCCCGCCTGCACGGCCTGAACAGCGTAGGAATTTCAAGGCGCGGCTTCGGAAACGAAGAACTGCGCCTGCTGCGCCAGGCCTATCGCCTGGCCTTCCAGTCCGGCCTGCTGATAACCGAGGCGGCCGAGCGGATAGAGAAAGAGATAGTTCCAAATTGCGCCGCGGCGGCCGTGCTGGCTGCATTCCTGCGTGAATCGAAGAGAGGAATAACGCGCTAGACCACTCTCCCTATTCGGGATGGCAAGTGAAAATGGGGGTGTCGCCGTCGGGGCCGCCGGTCAGGGTGAAGCTGACCACGGCGTTTTCCCAGGCGGCCTTTATGCCGGGCAGGATCTTCTTGAAGTTTTCACAGGTGATCAGGTTGGAAGCCACCAACACTTTGTATTTGGTGCCGGATGGGCAGGAGATTTGGATCCCCAGGCCCCTGGGCTCGTCCCAGTAGACACCCAGCGAGGTCGTCAGGGTTCGCCGGTCGGAACTGTTTTCGCAAAAAGACATGCAGATCGCATCGTCTTTGTGAATCTCGAAGTTCCAGCGGTAGTAGTCCATGTTCGCAAGGTCTATCGGGTTGAGAAAAACTATCTGCGTTCCATCCGTGAAGTCGCACTGCGTGCCGTCTGCGGAAAGGGTGCCTATGTCGTCCGTGGGGTGCAGGCAGTCTGCTGCCGCTGTCAGGCTTGCCTTCCAGCAGTTTTCGCCGCTGAACCAGTCGCAGCCTATTTCCTCGCCGACGAGTTCGTCCCCGCAGGCGCAGAACGTGGCTGCCAGCAAGAAGCAGGCGGCGACGGCGGTAAGTTTCATCCTATTCGAGATCGATCACGTTACAGGTAATGGTGCGGATAACGCCCTCGATCATCTGGATATGCGAGTACGAAATCTTTCCCACGGCGTTGACATCATCGGCCTCGACCAAGGCGATCAGATCGTACTGCCCGGTGACGGCATGGGCGGTCTTGACACCCGCGGTGGTGGTGAGCTTCTTGAGGATGCTGGGAACCGTGCCGGCCGCTCCCTCGATGAGGATATATGCTCTCGCTGCCATGGCTTCCTCCACTCGGTTTATGAACGCCCAACCGTACCCTTGGGCCAATCAAAAGGCAAGGGATTTTACAGATCCATCGATTGACGAATCGGCGCAAGAGGTGGCAAGATGATGGCGTGCAGATCACGAAAAACGGCTTGATGATTTTAATTGTTGTCCTGGTGCTAATCCCGGGTTGTTCTGAGGAGCAGTCCCGGCAGGCGGACGAGACGGGCGGCAGGCGGATCGCCGAGGACATAGTGGCCAAGGTCAACGGAGTTGCGATTTTACGTAAGGAATATGTGAGCGCCCTGCGCCAGGCAGAACAGGATTACAGGCCAAATAGCGGCCAGCTTACAGAGCGCGAGAAAGACGTGCTCGGCAAGCGCATCCTGCACAAGATGATCCAGGACGAGTTGCTCTCGCAGCACGCCCTGGCGGAGGGGCTGAGCGTCACCCGCGAGGAGATCGAGGCGCGCTTCGAAGAGATCAAGAGGCAGGGCGGCGGGGACGAGGCCTTCGCGGCTTTCGTCGCGCGCCGCGGTCTCGATCCCGCTCGCATCCGGGCCAACCTCGAGCGCAACCTGCTGATCGAGAGATTGGCGGCCAAGATCAAGGCCGGGCAGAAAGTGGACCCTCAGGAGATCGCCGGCTACTACAAGTCTCACCTGCAAGAATTCCGTGAGCCGGGCGAGGTGGATCTGGCGCATATTCTTTTTCGCGCTGGAGGGCAGGGCAATGATCCCGAGACGCGGGTTGGGCGCGTACGCTCTGAGATTGCCGCCGGCATGTCGTTTGCCGCAGCCGCCGGTAAGTACTCCGACGACTCCGCAACGCGCGAGCAGGGCGGCAATCTCGGTACGCTGAAGCAGGGCGAGATGATCGAGTCCATGGAGAAGGCCGCTTTCTCTGTGCCGCCGGGACAGGTGAGCCAGCCCGTGCGCGGCCCGTCGGGGGTGCATCTGCTGATGGTGCAGGCGGTTCGTCCCGGCAGGACGCGCTCTTTGCAGGAAGCCGGGCAGCAGATTCTTACAAAGATTCTCGATACACGAGTGCAAAATAAGATGACTGAGCTCGCAGCCGGCCTGGCCGAGCAAGGCAGAGTAGAGACTCCCTGAGCAATATTCCCGGCGCTTTTATATTGGCAGAAATTGCCGCAGAGGGTAAAATAGTTTCTTTGTAAATACCGAAAAGGGTTTCGAGGGAGATCAATATGAAAAAGGGTTTTGTTGCCGTTCTTTCGCTGATAGCAGGCTTGGTTATCGGCTCGTGCGGGGCGGAGAGCATCGAGGAGACTGAATATTTCGGTAAGTTCGATCTGGCTAACGACTTCGACAAGGCCGACGGCATGGGAAACACAGCGGTGCCGTCTTCAGCCGACAATTCGGACACCGCCGTCTGGGAGGTTCGTAACGACTGGGGCGACAGCGACACGGTCGAGGCACGCAAGGCAGGTCTGGCCTGGGATGCGAACAGCGGCCTGGACTGGAACGAGAAGTATACCCTGTGGATCGAAAACATGCGCAAGATTGACTCAGCTACCGGATCATACGGTTACAAGACTTTCCAGGTAACTAATCCCCAGGGAAAGACGATTCCGGCCCCGGTGCTGGAATGCGCGGAGACGGCCTACTTTTTACGGGCCACCTTCGCTTCCTGGTATTACCTGCCGTTTTTTGTCGAGGCGGTCGACAGCGACGGTACGCGGGTTTTCATGGGACACTTCGGCTGGCGCACGGCCCAGGGAAGATACAAGAACTCCAACCTGTTCAAAAGCTGGTACAAGGATTACACCGGCGGCAACTACTCAGCCGACAACTGGCCGCGCGACATCAAACTGCGGGCCAAGAAGCTCTACGGCTCGGACGACGACTTCCAGCCCTTCATCGACGCGGATGCCCGGGCCGGGGCCTACTTCGACGAGCTGTTTCTCAACAAGCGCGTGGGCCATTTCTTGATCCTGCTGCTTTCCAACTTCGGCTCGATTCACCTGGCCGACAGCGCCAACACCTTCAACATCAAACCCGAGGCGATCCGCGAGGGAGACGTTTTGCTCGAGCGCTGGCAGCGGCGCGGCATCGGGCACACCCTGGTGGTCAAGAATGTCCAGGACGGGCAGAACCCCGGCACGCTGATGGCCGAACTGGTTTCCGGTTCGATGCCACGGCGCCAGCCCAAGTGGGAGGATCCCACCGCCTCCAAGCGCTATTTCACCTCCGACCAGACCGGCGGGGTGGGAAGCAACTACTCGGGCGACGAGTACGCCAAGATGGGCGGCGGCCTGAAACGCTGGCGGGTAGCCCGGGCACTGGAGGGATGGTACACGAATACCATCCTGCCCGAGGACGTGAATAACTGGGTTTCCTCTACCGATTACGCTGCCATCGCCGCCCGCCCGGCCCAATTCGAAGATCTGCTCGACAAGCTCGATCCCGAAGCCGCCCGCGACGCCTTGTTGCTGGTAATAGAGGACAAGCGCCTCCACCTCAGGGATCACCCGGCCTCCTGCTCGGCGCGCCTCGGGCGCGAGGAGGCCTTTACAGATCTGTACGACCTGATGCAGGAGCACTTCTACATGGACAAGGAGGAGGTCGACAAGCAGTATCGAGTAGTCGACGACTATGTCTTCGCCGAACTGGAGTACAGCATTTCCAAGACCTGCTGCTGGAACAGCACTACCCATGGCATGTACGAGATCATCATGGACTACGAGCAGAACTTTCTTCAGTTGGGTGACGACTGCCGGCCACCGGTCGTGTTCATGAACGACAACGGCTACGATGTCTTCCGGCAACACGCCGTGGAGATGGGCCGTGGCGACGAGTGGGTCGACTGGTCCGAGGACGAGGCCTGCTCCCAGCGCGACGTGGCCACGGACACCGAGGTCGTTCACTCCTGGACTCCCTACTGCACGACGTTCGCTCCCAGCGGCTGTCAGGCGGATCGTTTCGAGCCCAACAACAGCCGCGAGGATGCGGCGGCCATCAGCGACGGTTCCAGCACCGGCTTGACGGTCTGCGGGGGCGAGGAAGACTGGTACTGGGTGCGCCCGGGCCCGGGCGCCCTGAACGCCTCGATATACTTTATAAGCGCCGACGGCGATCTGGACATGAAGCTCTACGACAGCCAGGGCAACCAGGTCGAGAACTCGGCGGGGACCGGCGACTCAGAGAGCGTCGAGCACCAGGTCAGCGAAGAGGACGACTACTACATCGTGGTTTTCGGCTACAACGGCGCGGAGAATACCTACGACATCAACCTGACGGTTCCATGACCCGGGGGACGAGATGACACGCCTGGCCCCAATTCTGATTCTGGTAGCGCTTTTGTCGACGCCGCGCGTGCTGGCCCAGTCGGCCCGCGCCGGCTGGAACGCGGTGACGCTGGACATCAACGGTCAGCCGGAGCCGATCTTCGGCTATCACATTTACTACGGCACAAGCCAGGGCGGGCCATACGACCAGGGTTTCTCAACAGGCAACGTGATCCAGACACAGGTCGACGACCTGCAAAACGGCCAGACCTACTACTTCGTGGTCACGGCTCTGGACGGGGCCGGCAACGAGAGCGGCAACTCCAACGAGGACAGCTACACGGTGCCCCAAGAAGACTGCAACAATCTCACAGACGACGATTATGACGGACTGACCGATTGCCAGGACGTTGAATGCCCCGCCGGCAGCGAGGCCTGCGACGGCTTCGACAACGACTGCGACGGGACGATCGACAACAACCTCAACGCGCCCGCCTGCGCGTTGCAGGATGGCGTTTGCGCGGGTTCCAGACAGCCTTGCGGCGGCGCTTCGGGGTGGCAGGCCTGCAATGGGTCGACCTACGGAGCGGACTTCCAGGCCGACGAGACGGCCTGTGACGGTCTGGACAACGACTGTGACGGCTCTACGGACGAGGATTGCACATGCACTCCGAATGACAGCCGCCCGTGCTCGATCGACGTCGGCGAGTGTAGCGCGGGAGTTCAGGTGTGCGCTGCAAGCGCAATGTGGGGCGCCTGCAGCGGCAAACTGCCCGGGAACGAAGCCTGTGACGGGCTGGACAACGACTGTGACGGGCTGACGGACGAAGACCAGGTATGCCAGACGAACGATGGCGGCGTTGACGGAGGCGGTGACGCGGGCAGCGACGCGGGCAGCGACGCGGGCCAGAACGGATCGGATAATTCGACCACGGTTATCGGCGGCTGCCAGTGTGGTTCCGAAACCAACGGGGGCCGCGGTCTTTGGCTGCTGGGCCTGCTTTTGGTGTTCACACTCCGCCGGAGAGATTGATTACAATCTCGCGATCGTCAATGGTGTCCACCCGGCGGCAAAAATCCCTGAAAGCTGGATAGTCGGCGGGAGCTACGCGGCCCGCCTTCACTAAGAGCGTTTTTTCGATTGTCATCAGATCGTCTTGCGCGCCTGACCTGTATGAGAACTTGCTCAACGGTGCTGCGAAGTCTGCCGGAGGCGGTAGTTGCGGCCGGGCACCTTTCGGCAGCCTGAGCACGACACTGGTTGCTGTGCGGGTCTCTGCGCCTATCATCAACGGCAGCGATCTGGATTGGCTGTGGGCCAGGCCCTGCCCCAGTCGGTAGGGATAGAATCCCTCGCGAATGACGAGGGAGCCTGCCTGCAGGTGCGCAAAGCCGGGTACGTTCAAATCGTATTCGATCACCAGCGGCAGGTCGGGGTTGGCCAGGTTGCGGATTTTATAGCTTTCCAGCCTGGCCCCGCTGAAGTAGTTGCCCAGGCCGGCCTCGAGCGCCTGCCTGCGCCGGTTGGGGCTGAAGGACGAGAGCAGGGCGCGGAAAGCCGGGGCCTGGGCGGTTGGAATGCTCTCCGTTCCCCGGCCGGAAAGATCGCCGCTTGCCGCAAGCGTCATCTCCAATCTAATGCTCCTGATTAAAGGCTGGCCGTGACTTGCCGGAAGTCTGGCGAAGGGACCGGCACCGGCCGAGGAGGTGGCCTCGACGGCCTGCCCGCCGGCCACAAAGGGATAGAGAACATCGAAGGCATTGAAGCGCGCGCCGGGATCCATCCAGAAAGTGTGTCCGCCCGTTGTTACGGCCAAAAGCCCGTGGCGATAGGTGCCGGGGTTCGGAAAACGGTAGTCCACATGCGAATCGGTTGAAGTGCGCGCCAAATAGACCCGGGGAGAAAGCCCCATCTCGCGCACTAAGGCCGCAAGCAAGATCAAGCGATTGCCCTCGCGGCGCAGGAGGATGTGCGGGGCGGGCTCGCCGAAGTTGGCAAACTCACCGGCCTGACGGATGTTGCGGGTGACCCAGTGAAACACTCGTCGCAGGCGCTCCTGTGGATCTCCTTTGCCTGCAATTTGCGAAAGGGCGCGCTTCAGCTCTGGCGCCGGCAGGCAGGCCTTGTCCAGGCCAATACGCAAGATATCGCGCAGGTCGCTCCAATTCGTTCCGAAGCCGAGCTGGATGAACGGCGCGTATTCGTCGAGCGGGACGGCGTCCGGCTCGGGCGCGATCAGCGGCAGGTCGTGTTCCCGAAAGACCGCGATCTCGAAGTCGCCCTGATCGCGCACGGCCGGAGCGGGAGTCTTGCCGTGGGCATCGATCTCGAGCTTTGCCCCGCGCGGCAGGGCCACCGAGTACAACGAACGGAAGACGGACGTTGCCGGGGCGCGAAAGTACCAGCGCTTGCCGAGCCAACTTCCGGACCCGTCCACGGGCCCCGTAGACGGCGAGCCCGAGAGTGCCTCGATCTCGACGAAATCTCCGATCTGCAGCTGCTTGAGCGAGATCGAATCTTTTCCCGGGATGGCCTCGGCGTCAAAGATGCGGCCGTCGGCCTTGATCGTCCGGAGCTTTTCGAGGTTGGCCCCGCTCGCCGGCGGATCGATCTCCCCCCAGCGCTCGAGCCCGGCGGGTGTGAGCACCCTGGCGATGGTGTGGGTTCTGGCAACGCTCGAACCATCGCGGCCGATCTCGATCGACGTTTGATCGAGCACCAGCGCCGAGTCTCCCTGCACCACGGTTTGCGATTTGAGGAATTCTTCGATCAGGTCCTTGGCGTCGATCCGCTCTTCACCGACCAGGCGAATGTGGCTCGAACCGGCGGCGGCGTCAGCCGCCCGCCGGGCCGCGAGATCCCAGGGTGCAAAAGCGACGCGCGCAACCAGCGTCGCCTGTGCCTCGTCTCGTCGCCCCAGGACATCAAGCAGGTTCGCGCGTCGGTCGAGTAGACGAGGATCGCGCGTCGCCAAGAGCGAGGCCTCGTCGATAAGTTTCAGGGCATCCCCGGCATGGCTCTGACCGGCGAGCAAGTCGCATAAAGCCAGCGTGTTTTCCAGGCGGGCCGGGTTGGCATGCACGGCCGCTTCGAGAATTTCTTGCGCGCGATCTTCTCTTTCGCGGGCGATCCAGAAATCGGCAAGGCCCTCGAAGATTCCCAGGGCCTCGAGACGCTTAGCCAACTGTGTCGCCCGATCCGCCGAACCGGCGTGCAGTGCCCGTTGGAACATGCGTCGCAGAAGATCTGCGTTGTCAGGGAGTATACCCAGTGCCCGGTTGTAGGCACTCCCGGCCGCCTGGTCCCAACCCAGCTTGGAAAGCAAGTCGCCGCGAAAGTAGGGCCACAGGAAGCGGCCCGGCTTATTTGCCTCCAGGCGAGTGAGCACGTCGAGAGCCTGCTCGTCGTCCTGCTCCGCGCCGGGCAAGAGCATCAAGCGGAACTCGGCCAGGGCGGCTTGGGGGCAGGCAGCCACGGCCCGTGCCAGATTCTCGCGGCTTATGGTGCGATCGATGGGCGGGGGCAAGTCGTCGTCCTCGAGAGCCAGCAAGCCCTGCAGGAAGTGCAACAACGAGGAATCCGGTACTCGCTGAAGGGCCCTGGCCAGAAGATCCCGCGCCTGTCCCGGATCGCCGTTCTCCCAGACGAGCAACGCGGCCAGGATGTATTGCAGCAGGTTGCTGTCTTTGACGCCCGCCCGTCCGGCTGCCAGATCGCCGGCCGACAAGATCGTCGTCGGTTTTTCCAAAAGGCCCGGGCGGTATACGGGCGCCCGGCCGGCAAGGGATGCAGCCTCGTCCCACCAGACGACTTTAGCCGGCTCGCCGCCGGCGCCTGTCATCTCTGCCGCCAGGCCGGTCCCCGCCCGCGATACGGGGACCTTCAGCAGCAGTCGGTGCCAGCCCGGGCCGACGGCGAAGCGCATCCTTGCCACCCGGGGCAGCCTGCGCCTGTGTGAGTCGTAGACCGCCACAGGGCTGTCATCCAAAAAGGCGGCCCAGGGTTCATCCGAACGGATACGCAGCGCGAGATCGCGCTTGCAAGAATCCTGGCAGCGCACCTCGAAGAAGCTCTCGGCAAAAGCCACACCCTGCCTGCCGTAAGACTCGATCGACAGCAGACCCTGGTCAGCCCGTCGCGTGGACAGAGGACGCTCGCGGGTAGTCGTAAGCGGACCGGTCTGGGGTAAAAAGGCGCGATCGAAGTCTAAAAGCGGATGCCGGCCGAAGGGAAAACCGACGCGCCACAGCGGCACGACTCCCATCTCGGCCTCCATGGCCCGGGTGGCTGGCCAGTCCCCCCGGCGCCGCGCCCCCTCGAGGAGAATCAAGCGCAAAGCGCGCGCACACTCGAGGCCCGCCTGACCGCCGGAGATCAATTTGCGCACGCGAGCGGAGATACGTTCGTGGCCACCGGGAATCTGGTAGACGATCTCGCGAAGCTGAATAGCCGCCGCAAGGCCCCCGGGCGTGCCGGGGGCCGCCTCGACGGCATCAAGCACGGCCTCTCCTGCGGCTGCGAAATCGGCCTGTAGCAGCAGGGCCAGGCCCGCTCCCAGGTTTGCCTGCGCCTTGTTCTTCCCAGCCGTCAGAGTCTTGGCGGCCTGGGTGAAATCATCCAGCGCGCCGCGCAGGTCATTGCCTCTTACGAACCTGGCCCAGCCGCGCCCGAGATAGTCGGCGGGTGTGACGGGTGTAATCTTCAGGATATCGCGAGCCTGGCGAATGTCAGGTGGCGTGCCTTGATGCGTGCATCCCGCTCCGGCTATCGTCAGGGCCAAAAGACAGCTCGAAAGCAGGGCGGTCGGGCGACTTGAGGGCTGCTTGCTCATGGTTGTTTGCCTCCGGCGCCGGGGTTCACAAACACCAGACGGCGCTCGAGCAGCCTGTCGGCCCGGCCCAGGAAGTCTCGATATGCCTTGTAATCAGAAGCCTTCACCAGGCTGCGCTCGATGCGCAGCCCGGCGCTTACGACCAGGCCCGAGGAGCTTCGCTCGAACGAGATCTGCGCCGTTCCGAAAGGGCTTTCGACACGGCTGCCCTGAGGAATTTCGGCGACGCGCCAACCTGCGGGCGCCTGCCAGACAACTCGCCACTTTACGCTCCAGGGCGGGCCGAGCACCAGATCGTGGATGCGGCTCTGGTAGGCTGCGAAGATTTTCTGGTAGACCGTGTTCCTGGCCAGGGCCGGCAACTCCAGGCCGCCGCCGACTCGGCGACCCAGGGTCGGTACCTCGAAAACCGCCCTGGTTACCAGCGGAAGATCGGGCCTGAGCAAGTTTTCAACAGACACCTTGTGAACCCGGGCGCCGGGGAAGAGGTCGTTCATGCTCTTTTCGAAGGCGCTCTTTACCGAAGAGGCCCCGGTGTAACCGGCCCGCATCGTCGGCGCCAGGCTGCCCGTTACACTGACGTCCGATTCGATGTGCGCTCCTCCGTCCGCTGCGGGGTCTATTTTAAAGCCGATCTTGGTTTGGTTTCTATCGGGCACGGACAGGGGTGTCACAACCAGTCCGCGCGTGTCCGGGGAGATGATCAGCGCCGGGGCGTTCTGATCCCGCGGCGGGAGATCGACGATGTCGAAGTAGGGGACGGTGGCGTCCAGCCAAAGCCCCTGATCCGGCAGGTAGCAGATGGCGTGATCGAAAACGGCGAACGAGGCCGGAGGGTCTCCCACTTGGGCGAAGGGGCTCGTTCGCACCAGAGCGAGGTCGGCCCGGATTCCGACTTGTTTCAGCAAGGCGACCAGCAAAGAAGCCTTGTCCTTGCAGTCGCCGTAGTTGCGGGCCAGAACCTGAGAGACCGGGTAGGGGATGTAGCTGTGAATGCCGAACTCCAGACCAACGTAACGCAGGCTGTCGGCCACCAGGCGGTAAAGGGCGCGGATCTTGTCGAGGTCCCGAGACAGGCCCTCGGTTCGCGAGAGAGCCAGGCGCCTGACCTCCGGTCCGGCCAACAGTTGATCGCGCACCAGTGCAAGGTAGTTCTTGGCCAGGTCGTGCCAAGAGCGGTAGCTGGAGACGTGCAGGTGGGAGTGGGTTTGCAGAAAGCCCGGCATGTCCGCTTCCGGTTCTACCGCCGCCTGTCCGGTTGTTTCCCATGTGCGAACGATCTGCTTGCTGTTATTGTGCACCGTCGCGGCGGGCCGGTTTGCGAAAAGCGGCAACTCCTCGGGAGCCAACATGATATAGAGCACATCGGCCACGGGTTCGCTGAACTGGAACGGCACCAGGTCTCCGAAGTAACCGTCCATGAACCCCTGACTGTCGACGTCGTCCACCACGTAAGCCAGCTCGACCAGATCGCCGGACGAGAGGACGGGAAACGTGACTTGCCGTGTGTGCACGTCGTAGTAGAGATTGTACCAGGGCTCGGAAAGCGAGAAGTCGTCGATCAGCGAGCTTTCGTCGACCGATCCGTCGGCATGCAGCACCCGCTTGCCCAGAATGCGAACCTGTTGCCTCCCGGGCGCGTACTCGATGCCGAAGGTGTGTTCGCGATCCGCCCCGCCGCGGTTGAGGATGCCGATGATCTGCTGTCGGTAGCGAGACGCCAGCCCGTTAGAATGCAGACGCACGACCGTCAGGTCGAGCAGACGGACTGCCCCGGCCCCATCGCAGGGGGCAAGCTCACACCACTTTTTGCTATCGAGAAAATCGCGGGCGTCGCGCCGGTAAGGTCGGTAGAAGGCCTGGCTGCCCTTTTGGATGAACTCGATCCGCCGCCTGAGCTTGCGATTTTGAGGGGAGAGGGCCAGCGCCCGCTTCCAGGTCTTCAATGTATCGGTCTCTTTGCCAAGTGCCATCAATGCCGTACCTTGGCGAACCAGGGCCTCCGCATCACGCGGGCAGATCTGTGCGGCCCGGCGGTAGTCGGAAAGCGCCTCCGCCGGCCGGCCGTTATGCAACGACAGATCTCCGCGTTCGAGAAGCCGGTCGATTCGCTCGGGTGCAAGTTTGATCGCCCGATCCTGCCAGGTCTTGGCCGCTTGCAAATCGCCGCGCGCGACGGCCAGCTCGTACAAGGCGCGCAGCGCCAGCGGATCGTCCGCTTTCTGGGCGATCAGCCGATGGTAGACGGCCCGGCTGCGCCTGATGCTTCCCCGCATGCGGAACAGCCCGCCCGCGACCCGTAGCACCTCGGGCACGTCCGGGTGCGCGCGCAAGACACGCTCGATACCTCTTTCGGCCAGGCCGAAAAGTTGCAGCCCGTCGAGGATCTCGATTTGCCCCAGCTCGGCGGGCAGGTAGGCTGGGCTTGCGCGCTCCGCCCGCCGGTGGGCGTCGAGGGCCCTGTCCGGCTGGTTGCGGATCTGGTAGTGATGCCCCAGCAGCGAAAGCGCCTCGCCTCGGCAGGCCGCTTGAGAGGCGGCCTGTTCGAGTAGCCTTACGGAAAGATCCGCGTCATCGGTCGTCTGAGCCAGCAGGATCTCGAGCCGGCAGCGGCTTCGGCCGCGGCCGGTAGTGGGCAGCAGGTCCTGCGCCTGCAGCAGCAAGCGTTTGACTTCCTGCTGCCGGGAGTCGCCGGCGCGCGTGACGCTCAGGGCGACAGCCGCTTCGGCCAACGCCCGAGGATCCTGTGTTTGGTTCGAGGCCCTTGCGCGGAACAGGTCGGCAAGGTTGGGAAGCCTGGAGATCTTTACGGGCGCCCGGGGCCGCGGCTTGGGCCGCGGCCGGGCCAAAGCTGCGCGCAGCAAGCTCTCGTCGGAAAGCGGCACCAGCGCGGGTAAAGCGCGGCCGGCGCGGTCGGTTATGCCCAGCGAGAAGCTCCAGGCTCCCTCGTTCTGGACTACCTTGACCAGCACCCGGTTGTCGCCCCGCGCGAGGATAGCAGGCACCAGGTTCTGATCGACGGCATGACGGTGGATGCCGGGATCGTCGACAACCAGCGTTCCGTTGATCCAGACCTTGCAGGCGTCATCGCAGCCGGCCTCGATCAGTACCGGAGTCCGGCGCCTGGCATGTATGACCGAAAGCGCGTAAGCCACGGCCCGCGTCTCGGGCCGCAAGAAGGCGTGCAACTTGACGACGCCGTCGGACGGGGCGCGGGGCGCCTTTCTGAAGAGCAGCGTCTGGCCCTTGCCGGCCAGCTTCAGGTCGAGATCGATTTTTTCTTCGGGCGGGAATTCGAACTGGTAGCCCCGGCCGGCCTGGTTGTCGAAGGGGCCGATGATCCACCAGTCACGAATGAAGCCCAGGCCGGCGAAGGCCTGATCAGCCTGCTTGGCTTTCCCCGCCGAGCGCAGCATGCGGGCAAGCATGCCGACGGCCAGGCGCCTGAGCGGCACGGGAGCCGATCTCATCCGGGCGACTCTTTTCACGCTTTCGCGGATCCGGCGGCGAGTAGATGCCCCGGCCAGGTCTTCGATTTTAAGAAGCTCCCAAAGCGGCATGGCCCGCCGGAAGGCCGGCCGGGTTTTCTCGACGTCGCGCAGCAAGCTCTCGATGCGCCGCTCGAGCGTCTGCCCCTCGGCCCGCGGCGCGGGCGCGCTCGCCGGGGCGCCGAAGATCACGGCAACTAAGAGGGCTGCGGCGGGGAAAATAGCTGGCATGCAGGTGGTATCTCAGTTCCAGACCAGATCGGGCGGCTCGATGACGATCAGTTTTCCGACCAGTTCTTCCTCGTTGGGCTGGTGACCGAAGAAGGAGATCATCCGCCGACCGTCCTCGCTCTCGACGATCTGCATTTCGATGCCGGCGTAGAGCGCGCGCCGTTGCGCGTCGGGCAGCGGCAGGCTGCCGTTCTTTATCCCGGCCAGGATCTCGAAAGCGATCATGCCCTTCATGTAGTTCAACTCGGTAGACATCAGGATGGCTTGTTGATTCAGCATCGAGGAAGCCAATAGAATGTGTGTCCCGGAGGTGCCCTCGATCGACCAGATGGTCATGTCGGGGACGTAGCCGCTTCCCGAACCGTCGAAGTCTTCACGCAGAGCCTTGGCCAAGGTCGCGATCGACTCCTCGTACCAGCTGGAGTGGACCCGCACATTGGAGTATTTCTTGTAGTTATTGGCAAGCTTTTTGAGAAACAGCACGCCCTGCCCAAAGCCGTGGTTGGAAAGCAAATTGGCGGCGCTGCCGGAGTCCATGCTGACCACGGTCTGGCCGATGACCGGCCGGGCCATGAGCACAAGCAGAACAAACATCATAAAAACTGTGCGCATTGCGAAACTCCGAGCGGCATTATAAGAGTCGCTACTACCAGCGTCAAGCGCGACCGCGGCCTATTCTGGCCGCTCGGGCGAGAGTGTGGTAAATTCAGCAGAACATGCCTGCGGTGGTCGGCACCGCAAATACTGGAGAAACCCATGAGAATTTTCAATTGCTTGATGATCTGGCTGACAGCCGTGGTGATCTCGCTTTCGGGTTGCGCAGGCTCGGGCTCGATTGTGAACGACGCCGGCAGCGACGCCTTCGATGGCCTGGATGGAGCCGCGGACGGCGGTTCCGATTCCGGGGCCGACCAGGGAGCAGATTTGGCCGGCGACCCGGGCGGCGACCCGGGCCTGGACGGAGGAGCGGATCAGGGAGCTGATTCGTTTGCGGACGGCGTTACGGACGGCGGCGGGGATGAAGATGCGCTCTTCACGGTCGAGCCGGCCGAGGACTTCGATGATCCGATCCTGCGGGCGTCTTTGTTCTTCTCGCCCGCAGACGGAACCCAGCAGATCGTTCTTTCTGAACTGGCCGCGGCCCAGAGTTCCGTACATCTTGCGTTTTTCAATATTCGCTTACAGGAGGTCGCTGACACGCTTCTTGCTTTGCACCAGGCGGGGAAGAGCATCAAGGTGATCATGGACCAGAAGCAGATGGACCAATCTTACAACACTCTGGATGACTGGATGGTGAATAACGGCCTCGATGTCGTCGGGGTGTTCAACGACGCCTCCGCCGAGGCCACCATGCACAACAAGTTCGCGGTGATCGACGGCCGTCGGGTGCTGACCGGCTCGCTGAACTATTCCACCACGGCCTTCAACCGCTCGGACGAGGACCTGCTGCTGATCGACGATCCCGTTGTCTCCGCGCTTTACGAGGATGAGCTTGCAGAGCTCGAGGCGGGCGAGCAGGTGCCGCGTATCGACGATCCCGAAGCGCCCTTGAGCGTCTACTTCGGTTCTGAAGATCGGCTCGATCTAATGGTCATCGACGCCATAGGCGGAGCCCAGGCCGAGATCGAGGTGATCATGTTCTCGGCCGGGCTGGCTTCGCTGGGCGATGCGCTCGTCGCCGCGGTGGACCGCGGCGTCAACGTGACCTTCCTGGTAGACGAGAGCCAGTCGCAGGACAGCGACTTGGACGAGACGCTCGAGGCGGGCGGCGCGCACGTTCTGAGGATCACACGCAGCTTCCCGGTGGAACTGCACGACAAGCTGTGCATGGTCGATGGGCAGATTGTCCTGGCCGGTTCCTACAACTGGACTCCGCTGGCTTCTTTCTACAACGACGAAAACAGCGTGCGCCTGTCGTCGTCGGCGATCGCCACCAGGGTCGCCGGGCGCGTGACCGAGTTGGTGACGGCCGAAGACCCGGCCTTCACACCGGCCGCCTACGGCTGGGGCGAGGGCGCGCGCGGCGTGACCTTCAGCGTGACGAATCTTTTGATACGCGCGGACGGCGCCTGCTACATAAGCGGTGACGATCCGGCCCTGGGAAGCATGGACGCCTCCAAGGCCGTCGAGATGACCCGCGCGGACGGACCGCTTGGAGAAACATGGTCGGCCACGGTCGATCTTTCGGCAGGCTCACAAGTTGGTTACAAGTTCTTAGTGCGCGGCCCCGACGGTATAAACCATCGCGAAACAGGCGACCCGCGCAGCCTGGGCGTGCCCTACGCCGCGGGTCCCTTCCAGGTCTTCGACACGTTCAGACAGTGAGACGACGGCCACCGGGGGAGGGTTGCTTTTGCCCCATGGGTTGGGTCGGTCCCGCCCCAAAGAGCCGATCTGGTTTGTAAGTCGCTGAATTTACGTCGCAAGATTGTGGCACGCGAATTGAATAGCTACATGGGTGAGCCGACTGAGAGGAGAGCCGCCCATGAGAACACTGCTTGCATTACTTGCCGCAATAAGCTTAGTCGCACCCGCCCGGGCGGACGAGATCGACACCGACGGCTTCGAAAGCTGGCAGCAGGCAGTGGCCTCGCGTCCGGCGCAGGCGGCGCCCGCGGCGCGCCAAATGGCAATGGCCCGCGCCCAGGCCGAGCCGGTCGCCGAAGTTTCCCGGCCCGCAGCAGATGACCAGGTCAGCGCCCATGCCCGGGATGATTTCAATCCGATCATCCGCTTCGGCGCCGGGGCGACCTACATGCTGTCTCTCAGGACCGCCGATCTGGCCAGCGGTAAGAAGGTCCTTACTGAGTTCTCGGCCAGCGTCTGTCCGCTGCGCGCCGTTTTCGAAGTCGGCTTCGACCTGGCCATGGCCCGCGACGGCGCCTTTTTCGCCCGGCCGAACCTGAAGCTTTTCCTGATGCGCAACCTCGACTACTCGCTCTATGTCGAGGGCAGCCTGGCCGTCTTCTCGCACCCCGACGGTGTTGACGTCGGGGGCGGGGTGGGCATCGGGGCCGTGGTGGGCATCATCGATAACCTGGGCCTGGAGATATTCGCCTCGGCCATGATGTTCTCGATGTCCCCGGCCGGCGCCGGCAGCCTGGTCTCGGGCGGCATCGGCGGCCAGGCCAGCGACGCTTCCGGCTTCATGGTAATGCCCTGCATCGGCGCCCGCCTGGTGGCCAGGTTTTAGGCTGTTGACCTGAAGCTCTTGACTTGAAGATCGCTCGTCGATAGCTTGGGCCTCTGCTTTCCTGAAGAGGTGCCTCGTGATGCGACGATTTTTACTGCTGCTTTTGGCCGTGGTTTTCCCGGCGGCCGGTTGTGTCAAACGCGTTCCCGCCTCGGCCGGGCCGGACATCTCGGTACGGGCCGGCCGGCAGGTGGAGCTGGGGCGCAAGATGGAGTTGCCCGAAGGCGTCCGCATATCATGGTCGTTCGGAGACGGCGCCGAGATCGAAGGATCTTTAGTGGCGCATGCCTGGGACGTCGCCGGCAACTACAAGCTGCGGGTGTCGGTCAGCGATCCCGACGGCAAGACGCGCTCGGACGAGGCGCGGGTAAAGGTCAGCCGACCCAAGCTGCTCGACCTGCTCGGTGGATCGGTCGATCAGTTTTTGCTTCTCGACCGTCCGAGCGAGCGCTTGCGCGAGCTGCCGCTGCTTCTCGAGAAGTTCTTCGTCTCGGGTCAGGCTGCCAACGCCACCCTGGCGCGGATAAACGAGATGCTGGGATTCGATCCCTTTGACGTCCAGAGCCTGACCGGGGCCGGAGTGGATCCCGCAGGCCATCTCGGGGTGCTGCACATCGCCGGAGAGGGCGCTACGGGCGAGGTCGTGGTTTTTCCGGTGCTCGACCGAGAAAAGGCGCTTGGCACCATAAGCCAGTTTTTCTCGCCCGGTGCTGCAAGCGAACAGCCGGACAAACTCGATCCGTCGATTGTCGAGGAACTGGGTGCGGACAAGAAACCCGTCGGCGCCTACACTTTTTATGGCGGCCACGCCTGGCTGTGTAAGGCCGGCGCCCCGGGGCTGGATCCGGCGGCGCTGCTTGCGGCCGTGCGCGCCTGGGATAACGGAAACAAGTTGATCGACAAACCCGATTTCAAGCGGGCCGCGGCCGGGCAAGGCGAGCGGGGACCGATCGAGCTGTTCGTCTCGGGGAGTTTTTTTCAAGGCGCCCAAAAGGGCGGGCCGGCCGGCAGTTTGGACTACCTGACCGGCAGCGCACGCCCGGACGAGGCCGGCTTGCGGTTTTCGGGAAGACTTGGCCTTACCGACGCGGCCACGGGGAGCTTGCTTCCCGCGCTGCGTTCGCGCACGGCCGTGCCGCCGTTGGGATCTTTCCTGCCCGCCGGGCGACACCTGTTTGTCAAGATCTCGGCCAACCCGTCCGGATTGTTGTATGCTTTAGCCGATCTTTCCGGACAGGGCGCTTGGGCACGGTTTCAGCAAACGCTGGGCGGCGTCGAATCCGCGAAAAGGCTGCTTGCCTGCCTGGGCGACAACCTCATAGTGGGTGTCAGGCTGGTGCCCGCGGGTCTTTTGCGACTCGGAAATCCCCAGAAATCGAAACCGCAAGAAGCTGTCGAGCTGATTGCTGTCTTCGAGCTTGCAAAGGGCGAAATACTGGCCCGGACGCTCGACGAGTTGGTTGCCAGTGGGCGCCTCGGGGAGGTGATCAAGAAAGGGCAAGAGCCCGGACGAAAATCGTGGCAACTGGTTATAGGAAAGTTCGTCTTTACCCTGGCGATCGAGGGCAGCTACGCAATTTTGGCCATGCCGGGATCGCTTGTCGCGCAAGTCACCGCGCTGATCCGCAACCCGGGCGTTGCCCCCGCCTGGTGGCCGACAGACGAGCGGGCCGGCGAGCGGCAGGTGTTTTTCGCCGACGTCAACGGCTTCATCGAAGATTTCAAGCGGGCCGAGCCGCCCCGTGACGCGCCTACGGCGGCCTTCATCAAGGCAATGATAATGCGCTCGCTTTCGCAGGTCGAGTCGCTGGGAACGATCATGCTGAAAGTTGCGCCTCAAAAGCAAGATCTGGGGTTCGAGCTGGAGTTCGACATCAAGTGAAGCGCGCGACTCTGCGGCTTTGGGAGGATGCATGCAACTACAACCGAGAGACACAGGCTGGATCGAGGTGATCTGCGGCTCGATGTTCTCGGGCAAGACCGAGGAGTTGATCAGGCGCTGCCGCCTGGCGCGCATCGCCAAGCAGAGCGTGGTGATCTTCAAGCCGCGCCTGGACGACCGTTTCCACGAGCGCCAGATCGTCAGCCACAGCGATCAGCGCATGGAGTCATACCCGATCGTGCTTGCCGGCGAGATTCTCGACCGCATAGACGAGAAAGTGAACGTGGTGGGCGTCGACGAGGCCCAGTTCTTCGGCTCCGAACTGGTAGAAGTCTGCGAGGAACTTGCCAACCGCGGGCTGCGGGTGATCGTGGCCGGGCTCGACCAGGACTACCAGGGCCGTCCCTTCGAGCCGATTCCGTCCTTGCTGGCCGTGGCCGAGTTCGTCACCAAGAACCTGGCCATCTGCGTCAAGTGCGGCAACCCGGCCAACCGCTCACAGCGCATCGGGTCTTCGCGGCAACGGGTGCTGGTTGGGGCCCAGGACAAGTACGAGGCCCGTTGCCGGCATTGCTTCACCCCCGAGCCGATAGAGGAGAGCGAGCAAGATGGCGACGCGTAATTCAATGGGCGACTGGTCGCGCGGAACCGAGGTTCTCTTTTCGGAAGATCGTATACAGGCCAGGATCGCGGAGCTTGGCGCGGCCATCACCCGCGACTATGCCGGCCGTGAGCTGGTGCTGGTGGGAGTGCTCAAGGGCTGCTTCCTGTTCATGGCCGATCTCTGCCGCAAGATCGACCTGCCGCTCAAGTGCGATTTCCTGGGGCTTTCGAGCTACGGCGATCACACCAAGAGCACGGGCGTGATCCGGATAACGTCCGACCTGAAGCGCCCGATCGAGGGAGAGAACGTGCTGGTCGTCGAGGACATCGTCGACAGCGGTCTGACCATGCGCTACCTGCTTTCCAACCTGCATACCCGTAAGCCCCGCGATATCAAGGTTTGCAGCCTGCTCGACAAGCCCTCCCGGCGCCAGGTCGATGTAAAGATCGACTACCTGGGCTTCAGCGTGCCCGACCTCTTCGTGGTCGGCTATGGGCTCGATTACAAGGGCCGCTATCGCAACCTGCCGTACGTTGGTAACTTTACCGAAGATCCGACGTAGTTTTTCAAGGGCATGGAATTTTGCTTTTTGGGGGCATCTGTCGTATACAGACAGTGAACAGCAACCAGGGAGTGAACCATGCCGGAAAACGACCAGCAAGCGGTGCCCGCGCCCGTTTCCAAGAGCCCGCGAAAGAAGGGCGGCGGGGCGAAGGTTATGTTTGTCATCTTGGTGGTGCTGGCCCTGGCCGGGATCATTGTCTACCTGCTCAGCCTGCTCAACTCGAAGACGTTTTTCCTGGTGCCCGAGGGCGGCGAACTGGTGGTCAAGAAGGGTATATTCTTCCCGGTCGGCAGCGAGATCTACCAGCCCAAGAGCCCCGAGCAGGCCGCGCTCTATGCGCCCATAGAATTGCCCGACGAGCTGAAGCACGCCGGGCCGCTCCAGTTCGAGGACCTGCCGTCGCTCAACCGCGAGTTCGCCAAGTACATGATCGCCCGCGCCAACAAGCTGGTCTTCCAGACGGAAGAGAAACAGTACCTGGAGGGAAAGAACTACCTCGAACGCCTGCGCGGTCTGACGGGTCTCGAACCCACGCAGATCGATCGGGTCAAGTCGCTCGGGGCGGATGTCAACTACATCGAGGCCAAGCGCGCCTACCAGGGAGTCGAAAAGACCCTGGAAAGCGCCTTGAAGAAGTTCAAGCAGGCCGAGACCTTCGGCACCGGGCGCTTCAGCGACTCCGGTGAATGGATCGTCAAGATCGAGACCCTGCTAAAGGCAATCCGCATCACCAAGTCGGGCGCCGCCGTCGAGGCGGAGGATAGCCCGGCGGCCCCGGAGACGGGTGTGCCCCAACCGCCGACGGAGGACAAGGCTTCTGCGAAACCCGCTCCCGCCCCGACGCCCGCTCCCACTCCAGAAGACGGAATCTGAAAAAACCGTTATGGAACTACCCGGGTGCCCTTCTCGCCTTCTAAGGCCTCGGCCAGGAACTCGGGCGAGGTGATTATGGCCTGGCGGCCGCCGGCCTCCAAGAAGTTGACCACCGCGGTGATCTTGGGGCCCATCGAGCCGGCGGGAAACTGCCCGGCCTCGAGGTGCCGGCGCGCCTCGGCCACGCTCAGGCTCTCGACCGCGCGCTGGCCGGGCTTGCCGTAATCGAGACAGACCGTCTCCACCGCCGTGGAGATCATGAAGATGTCGGCCCCGAGCTTCTGGGCCAGCAAGGCGCTGGCGTGGTCCTTGTCGATCACGGCCGGCACGCCCTTCAACTCACCGTCGGCATCGCGCACCACCGGGATACCGCCCCCGCCGACGGCGATCACCACCAGGCCGGCCTGGCTGAGCTGCCTGATGGCGTCCAGCTCGATGATCTCGATCGGGATCGGCGAAGCCACCACCCGGCGCCAGCCGCGACCGGCGTCCTCGCGGACTTCCCAGCCCTCTTTGGTCGCGTGTTCCAGGGCTGCGGCCTCTTCCATGAACGAGCCGATCGGCTTCGAGGGATGCTCGAAGGCCGGGTCGTTCTCGTCCACCCGCACCTGGGTCACCAGGGTGACTGCCTGGAAATCGCTTTTGCGCCTTGCGAACTCGTTGGCCAGAGACTGCTGGATCATATAGCCGATCGAGCCCTGGGTGTCGGCCCCGATGCTGTCGAGCGGAACCGGGTGCAGCTCGCCCAGGCTGAGCTCCGAGCGGCGCAATATGAAGCCCACCTGCGGCCCGTTGCCGTGGGTGACTACCACGTTGTAACCCTTTTCGAGCATGGCCACGATGTGGTGACAGGTTTCCCGCGTCACCTCGAATTGGTCGCTGACCCGCTTATGGTTCTTGTCGCGGATCAGCGAGTTACCGCCGATGGCAAGCACGATCAGCTTGCGTTTGCCGTCAGTCATCTGGTCGTCTCCCCCGCCATGGTCAGGGCCATGATGGCCTTCTGCACGTGCAGGCGGTTCTCGGCCACGTCGTAGATGATCGAGCGTGGCGACGAGGCCACGGCGTCGGCCACCTCGTGCCCGCGATCGATCGGCATCGGGTGGGTGAACAGAGCGTCATTGGTACGCTGCATCTTTTTCTCGTCGCAGATCCAGTCGGTGTATTTCAGGGCCCGCTCGACCTCCTCGGCCTTGTGCAGTTCGCCGTCGTGGTAGGCCGCGGCGTTCATCCAGTTGCGCGAGTAGACGACGTCGGCCCCGTCGTAGCACTCGACCGGGTCGTGGCTGATTTCAAACTTACCGCCACTGGCTTTACAGTTGCGCTTGACGTCTTCGATCACCTCGGGATCGAGGTCGTAGCCCTCGGGGTAGGCCAGGCTGACATCCATGCCGAAGCGCGAGGAGATCAGCATGCTCTCCTGCACCGAGCACCACGAGCGCGCCAAGGCACCGTGGCCCCAGACCTGCAGAAGCTTCTTGCCCTTGACCTTCTCGCGGCCCCAGTGCTGCCAGAGGCCCTGCATGTCGGCCAGTCCCTGGCAGGGGTGGAACTTGTCGTGGGCCATCGAGACGATCGGAATCCCGGCATAGCGGGCATACTCCCGGCAAAGCGCGTCGCCCTCGCCGTAGGCTCCGATCTTGTCCTCGAGGATGCGGATGCCGATGCCGCAGGCGTAGCGGCTCATTACCTTGGCGGCGTCCTCGACCGTTTCGCCGGCGGTCTTTTTGGTCTTGAGACGCATGGTCTTGGGCTCGAGAAACTGGGCGTGCCCGCCCAGCTCGGTCGCGGCGCACTCGAAGCTCTGGCGCGTGCGCACCGAGGGGTTGAAGAAGAACATGAAAAACGTGCGCCGTTCGAGCAGGTGGCCGTATTTGTCACTGAAGCGCTCGCGCTTCATGTCCTCGGCCAGTTCGAGAACCTTCTCGAGTTCTTCGAGCGACCAGTCCTGGGTACATAGCAGGTGCTTTCCTGATAGACTCATGGCATACTCCTTAGTGTGTGAATCGATCCGGCCGAATCCTTGCAATCTCGTCCGGAGCGCAGTTGATATGGTGAGATAACGCCGGTGTCAAGAATTATCAAGATATTGATCATCATGGTTTGCATATCCGGTTGCCGGTGCCCACAGGCGGAGAAGCTGTGCATCACGAGCGATCTGGGGCGCTATCGCTTCTTATCGTTCGAGAATCTCCCGGGCCCGCCGGGCGGGTGTCTGGCGACCTACCAGGATCCGCATGGAAGCCTGGTCAGCGTGCGCGTGGTCCCCGAGCGGCCGGATCTGTTCGGCGACGGCGGAGTGCCGGTGCCGTTCGAGAAGCATTTCGTCTACCGGCGCCGCGCGGGCCAGGGGACTCTGGTCGGCTGGAACTCCGGAGGGGTTGGGGTGACGGTGCTCTTGAGCGACAAGGCAGTGCCCGAGGGACCGGTGCTTCGGGCCTACCTGTTCAAGTACCGCTCGTCCGTCACCGCCGAGGTGGATCGCACCCGCGAGCAGCTGGACGTCCTGCGCCAGAAATCGCTGCGCCGGCCGAAAGACGCCGCCGTTCACCTGGAACTGGCGCGCAAATACAGAAAGCTCGGCGATAACGTGATGGCGGCCCAGGAGTACCACATCTCGACAGACGCCGATCGGATGTGCTTCGACTGTTACCTGGAGATGGGCACGCTCTATCGCGAGCTGCGCTCCTGGGACCTGGCCATCAGGGCCGCACGGCGCGCGGCCGGCCTGCGGCCGGAAAACCCGGTCCCGGTAGTCTTGCTGGGCGATCTTTTCTACGCTGCACACAACGGGCAGGAAGCCTTACATTCCTACCGCGCCGCGCTCGAATTGGGACCCGGGGAAAAAGAGGCCCAAAGGGTGAGCAAGCGCATCTGGGAGCTGCAACACGGAAAGTACATGATCGAGCTTCTGCCGGGGGCGCGGAAAAAGCGGGCCAACTGACTTGTGCCGCGCCGCCGACGGCGCTAGAATCGGATCTGTCCGGGAGGTGCATATGTTTTCGAAGCTCTTGACCTGGGTATCATTCATGGCCTTGGTATTTTTCACATCGGCCTGCAGTTCGTCGGGCGGCAAACCTTGCCAGATCGACACCGATTGCGGGGCGGGCGAATACTGCGCGGCCGACGGCAAGTGCCATCCCAAGACCATACCCGACGATGGCATGGACGGCGAGGACGGCGGTCTCGACGGCGACCAGTCGCCGGCCGACTCCGACTCCGGTCCCAAGCCCTGCGAGAACGACTGGGATTGCCCGCCCGACAAGGTCTGCGAGACATCCTCGGGCGAGTGCGTCGATGGAAACGGCTGCCAGCACTCTTACAACTGCCCGGCCGAGCAGTACTGCGATCCGGTCGGGGGGGTGTGCAAGGATCGCTCCGAGTTGTGCGAGCCCTGCACGACCGACGAGCAGTGCCCCGATCCGGGCATGGGCGACATGTGCGTCGGCTACCCGGACGGCAACTACTGCGGCCAGAGTTGCGGCACGCGCACCTGTCCCGTCGGCTACGACTGCGACCGTGACTCCGGCAGCGGCACGGGCACGAACTGGGGCCAGTGCATCTCCAACGAGGGCACTTGCGAGAGCACCTTCGTCTGTCACACCGACCGCGACTGCGCCACCAACAAGGTTTGCGACAAGACCAGCGGCAAGTGCAAGAACAAGTGCCAGGACATCGGCTGCGCCGCGGGGCTGGTGTGTCACGCCACGGGACACTGCGGGACGGCCTGCGCGGCGGATGGCGACTGCGCGATCTTCGGCACGGGACTGGTCTGCTGTACCGCCGCGGGTGTGCCGGTCAGCTACTGTACCGCCGACTCCATAGGCGTCTGCCGTCCGTCCGGTTGCGTGCTGCACGCCGAATGCGAAATCTCGGGCGGCGATTCTTTGGGCTATTGCGACAAGCGCAGCGGCGAGTGCAAGACCGGCTGTCGGGTGGGCGGCGAGAAAGACATAGTCAATGATTGCAAGGCGGGCTTCAAGTGCGAGTGTACCAACGGCACGGTGACCTGCGACCTGTTCGACTGCTGCCCGGATCCGGGCAAGCCCGAGGCCTGCAAGTGTAACCCGGAGAGCGAGGACTGCTCACAGGTGTCGGTCTGCGACGACGGTGAGTGCATCAAGATCCCCTGCTACGAGCGCGGGGTCGAAATCGCCTGCGCGGCCCACAACCTGTGTTGCGGCTTTCCGATCGATGACGGTTACGACTGTCCCGGGGGCACGGTGGAAGGCGACTGCTACACCGCCCCCAAAGACCAGTGGTGCGCCCCCTGCGCCGAGGAGGGCAAGTCCTGCCAGACCCCGAACCTGGGCTACGGCGAGCCTGGCGTGTGTCTGGCCGACGAGGACACCAACAAGTACTGTCACCCGGGCTGCCGCGACACCGACGACTGCCCGGCAACCTGGCAGTGCAACTACGCCTACGTGCAGGGATGTCAGGATGCTTCGAACTGCGAGGCCACGGCCACCTGCGAAGTGGTGTACAGATACTACGACGACAACAACCAGTTGCAGGAGGTCAGTGGTTGCATGTGTCAAACGGACAGCGACTGCCCCAGCGACATCAACGGCTTCGGTGCCGTCTGCATCGACACTTCAATCTGTGACAACGCGGACGATCCGTCCGATTGCCACCAGGGCAAGATCTGCAAGTTCGCCAAGGCTTGCCTCAGCTCGGTCGGCTGCCCGGCTCTGAACCAGTGATGGAGGGGACAATGGAGTACAACTTCGAGGTAGACCTGGACAACGAGAAGATCCTGGTCGACAACAGGTGGCAAACCCGCTCTGAGCTGGCCGGCATGCTCTCTTCGCGCCTGGCCTCGATGGACTATAACGTCGGCAAGCTCAGCTCGGCGATCGAGTACCTCGACAGGACGATCAAGTCGCTTCAGAACTTTTCGGCAAGGCTGACTCCCGAGACGGCCGCCCAGCTGCGCGAGAGCGCCAACCGCTCGGGGCTGCCGGTCGGGGCCGTCATCCGCGAGGCGATAATCTCCTATCTGGTAGGAGCGGCACTCAGCAAGCTGGGATAAAAAGCCTGCGCCCCTCTACTTTTTCTCGATCGTTTCCAGGATCCAGACTTTGCCTTCCAGAAGGAAGGGCTTGCCGAAGATCGTGTCGCCCCTTTTGAACTTGCCGCTCGCCAGGTTTATCTTGGTGCGCTCGTCGGCCGGGTCGATCTTCTTGGTGTCGGGTGTCACCTTGTAAAATCCCCTGACGGAGATCTTCTTTTTCGGCTTGAAGGCATCCTTGTGCTTGCCTACTGTGGGCACGGTCACAATCAAGATGTCGATGGTTGGAAGCGGTTCGCATTTGCAGACATTCAATACCTTACCGACCAGGTTGGCAGGATCTTTCTTACGCTCTTTTGCCTTAGGCAATTCGATCTTCTTGCTGGCCCTGATCGACCCGGCACTCGACAGATCGGACAGGGCCGGGCCTCCCTCGCCGCCCAGGGAGGCCAGGGCGGCCAGGGCGTCCTTCTTGGCCTGGTCCTTGCCGATCTCGATGCCGGCCAGTTTTTCGAGCAACGCCTTTTCGGTCAGCTTGTCTCCGGAAAAAACCAGGCTGACGTCGTCTGTGGCCTTGACCGCAATGGGCGCGATCTTGTCCTTCAGCTCCCGGGCCACGGCCGGGGCGGATGCGCCGGTCTTGAGCATGAAACGGAAGTCGTCGCCGGCCTTGACCCACTCGGAGGCCAGCGCCGGGATGTACTTTCCGTCCGCTGTCTTGACCACCAGCGGCTCACCCGCCTGGCTGCCCGGCGCGACGAGCATAAGAGCGAGGCTCAATACCAACGAAATTCGTGCCAACATGACCATCTCCTTTCCAACGGTCCGGCGGGTCAGATCGTCGGTTCTTGGCTCGGTTAAGGATAAGACGACGGTGATGGGGTGTCAATTCATTCGTTCTCGCCTTCATTAGTTCTCGCCAGAATGGCGAGAACTCAACATCGAGTATTCCAACAAGGCTGTCCATAGTTGCCTTTCATACTTTCCCGTAATAATATTGTATTGAGTTGTCGAGGTAAAATCGTATGAGATGTGACAGAGGACTCCATTCATGAAGTGAACGTGGGTTCCGCCGAAAGAAGCACACTGGAATCACACGGAATTACACGGCATTGTTGAGATCGTCGGATTTGTGCTATTGTTGGTATTGGTAAGTAGAGAGTTCGAGGTTCGGGTAGTGAAAAAATGGCTCATACAGGCGCGAACACCTGACCTGCATACAACCCTGCCCTTTTTCCTTATTCTTCTCATGGCGGTCTTTCTTTGGGCGGGGTGCAGCGGAATCGGCCACTCCGATGGTGATGATGCCTCGGATGGTACAGATGCACTCGACTGGAAAGATGGCGGAGACAACGCTGATGAAGTGGAGGGAAGTGATGCCCTAAATGAAGGTGACGCGGTGGGCGACGGTGATGGCGATGTCGTGATCGTCGACGGCGATGGCGCCAATGGAGCAGACAACGGATGCCCGGAACAAGAGGAGTACGAAAAGTACTGTATAAACCCCAACGGCTACGAATGCGATTACGAGGGTTCCTTCTGTCGGGATGGCCAATGGCAATGCATCACAGGTGAAGAGCACCCCCCCGCGCCGCCCGGCTTCGATGACTGGGCCTGGCGTTGCAGGGTTTATATTTGTTACGCCTGGAACATACCCGAAGGGCCGGGGGAAGATTGGCAAGAAGAGCAACCATACACTCCTCCCGATCCGGCTACGCTTACCGGAGAATGGAGGATGGCAGCCGACAGCGATTCCATAGTGCCCATTGGCTGCGAGAGACAGCCACGCCAGTACGCCGAAGGAGCAAGCCTTGCGGTGGATCCCACCAATCCGGACGTGATGTATGTGGGTTTCTATCTGAACGAATCGTACCCATCAAACAATGCATCCGGTGTATTCAAGAGTGTGGACGGCGGCCGGACGTGGTTCGAAGCGCGGGCCGGCCTCGGTTCGATGGGTTGCGTAGAAGCCTGCGAGTATGGGCCGGCTGTATACCGTCTTTACATGGATAACGATAACCCTCAGGTGCTTTTCGCCTCGACAACGGCGCGGGGTATCTATCGCACCACGGACGGAGCCAGAACATGGCAATGGGTGAACCCTGGCGGCACCTGTGTCTTCGCCGGTCCAGTGGGCAAGGGCACGAACGGCATCTACCATGCGGCCTGCGAGAAAAACCTATTTCGAAGCCTAGACGGCGGCGACACATGGGAGAAGCGCCCGGCGCCTAGTAAGCTGGGAAAGTACATCACCTCCATCGGGTTCGACAAGAGATATCCAGACCGCGTTTGGCTGGGAATGAGCGAGGGTGAGTGGCCGGTCGAAGGCGAGGGCTTTCTTTTCCTGAGCGACGACGGCGGCGAGACGTGGACGGAGATGGGGCAGGACATCGATACCTACTGCCATGGCCAGGGAGCAGTGCGATCAATCGCCATTTGTACCGCGGATCCCGATCAGATGGCAGTTTCCGTCTTTACTTGCGGGTTGTTCCTGTCGGAGAACGGCGGTCTTACCTGGTATCTATCCGCCGCGCCGCTCGAAGGAGCGGGGGGCATGTGGTCCGGCTACGCGCCGCTTCCCGACCGCTGTCGCCTCTACTCGAACAACGGTGAAAGTTATCCTCTTTCCTGGACGGAGGATGGTGGTAAAACTTGGGAGTTCGAATTCCAAAAACCACTGGTAGAACTCTTCTTCAACCCGTTCAGCGCGGATATCATCGTGGGTATATTGAAACAGCAAGGTTTGACAGATGACTCTTTCGAGCTTTGGATCAGGGAGTAGAGATCCTTCTTCCGGCCGATTCCTCACGGTGGGCAGGACGCCTGGAGTGTGCTGAAATCGTCCAGGCACTCTCGCAACGGAAGGTCGTCCAGGTTGACGTGGTTGGCCTCCCCGATAATCTGCAAATCATCGGGTGACATGCCGTCGAACAGCAACCGTCTGTAACACATGGTCGCCGCCTGGCCCATGTTGTCGCCGATGATCTCGACATCGTTTACGTCCATGAGCGAGGCGTGGAATATTCCGTCGGCTAGTGGTAAGAAGATGAAGCCGGGAGCATTTTCGGTCCAGTCGTCGTAGGCCACGGATCCCCTGAGCTTGCCGTGGTAGAAGGCAAGGCTTACGTTTTTTACATTTTCGGAATGAACATCGAATCCAACGGCATACTCATTTCTTGAGAACAATGTCACCCGGTCACCGTCGGAGGTGTCAGGGGGTACTTCATACGAACTCGTCAACCGGTCGAATCCCCGTACAGGAGGAAATCCCGGCAGAGTCAGCCTCGTAACATAGTACCACAACGTCCACTTGGGCACTCCAGAAGGAAGTCTTTCGACCTCTAGGGCGGGTCGGTAAGTGGTTTTTTGTAATTTCGTTTCACCTCCGGGGTGATCGAGCCAACGCTTACTGTCGTCAAGCTTTTCATACTGGTTCACCGTGCCTTCCAGGGGACCTGTGAAAAGCCTCATTTCATCTACTTCGTCAATAGAAATTCCTAGTAGCGAATCATCCTCGGTTCCACGGACGAAGTCGGCTCCCGGATCAAGAGCCAGTGCCACGGATGTCTGGGTATTTGACCAAAGATCTTCTGTCGGTCCAGCTGGGGTGGTTACTTGTACGGGATATTCGGTCCAGGAATTGACGTCACTGATATGTTCCGGATCCATGGCTACGACCTTAACCTTCCCCATCGCCTCCTCGCCGCCCGTTGGCGCTCCTACGCCGAATACCAGGATCTGGTCCCCGTAAACTACCGACTCTGGAGGGCTGTAGAACTCATGTTCGCCACAGTAGGGACCCGTCCATTCCGGGTAGCCGGGGAATACCACCGGCTTCTTGCAGACCACACACAACCTGTTGGTATTGTCCTTGTAGAACAGGAACAGACGATCGAATTTGCCGATCTCGAGACTGACGCCGCTCATGTCGCTGTCGACGTTTGTCGGGACGTCCACGAGATTGTTTCCACGCCATCCTCCACACTGCGGGCTCAGGGACTCGGGGTCACAGCCCTCTTCTCTCCAGGTCGAGTACCGGATGTCTTGCTCGCCTTCCCTGACATAGAAGACGAAGAAATCATCTCCGTGTTCTACGAGCTGTGGACCGAACCTGAGCCCAAAATCATCGACCACGACCTGACTATTGTACGAGCTTCCGGTAATGAAGTCGGCCTTGGTTGCCGTGTCTTCTTGACCGTTCCCGTTCCAATCTATCTTGACCCAGGGGACATCATCCTGAACGCCATGCCATGTCTCGTACCAGTTGGGGTGTCCCTCCAGAAAAACATGAAACGCCGAGCCGAAGGCAATGTCGAGTAACTTTGTCGATTCGTCTATTGCCGCGGGATCCAGCACGAACTCCACTTGTGCCCCGTTGCCGTCAATTATGTATCTTCTTTCCCCCTCCGAGAACCTGATTTCGTCGTCCCACTTGTATCTGTAGTTCATCAAGCTCACGTAGTGTGGCTTGTTCTCATAGTTGCTTCCCGGCTCAGTTTTTCCCCAGTGCCTCAGACCAAAATTGTGTCCCAGCTCATGGATGAAGTTCTTACCGGGTTGGTTCTCGATCAAACCTGTCTTTGATACAAAACAAAGGGTGGGTTGGCCCAAATGAGAGCGTCCTCCAGAAGAATCTGCTCCAACTGCGTAATGGAAAATTCCCTGCCGGATAGCGCTCAAGTGACTGGAGTAGTATCCAAAAAGGTAGTCCATGCTTTCCTCGTCACAATTGGCGTGATCGCCTTCATCTGGTGTCACTGGTCCAACGCCGCCCCAATCGCCATAGGCCGAAGTCGGCGGAACTTCTACATCGTCATGTCCGTTGTCGACATGGATCGAAAAGCCGTCCCTGCCGTCGGGGTTTTCCAAGTAGCCGGGGCCACCGCTGCATTGCGATGCAACTCCCGCGGCAAACACGGCTTCGGGTGGCTCCAGAGGTTTACCATCTGGCGAATAGAAATCCGTCTCCACGAACACATCCTTATGCAGCGGACTGGCGCCCCACGTTGGCAAGGCTTGGTCCTGGTAGCTGCTGCCGCCCGCGCGGATACCTAGTACTTCGAAACCGTCCCAGAGACCGTCGCCGTCGGTATCGCGGTTGGCTGGCGAGGTTCCGAGAGCCGTCTCGAGATCCGTGCCGAGCCCGTCGCCATCCGTATCACCGTGGCCTACATCGTTCAGGTAAACGTCCACCGCCCACTCGCGATCGCCGGCCGGGGCGTCAAACCGCCTGTCGGACTCGACCACTATCTGTCCAAGCGTGCCGTGTTGCAAATCAGAAAGCCTGGCGCCACCGGCCATGCCGTTTCCGCTTTGATAAACTGACACCAAGGGATCCATCAGAAAGATGCCCGTCGGGACCGCCGCGGGCATGAAGCCGGGTTTTATTTCAGTGCTTCTTTCTGGCGACGGAATGATGGCGTCGATCTCGGAGCCTACTTGCCAGCCATTCATGAATCTGATGTGGGTCCCGCCGAATGATACATTTTCACTGCGTTGTACGCGCCTGTATTCGTTGTAATTCCGGTGCTCGATCTTTTTCCAGATCGATAGGCTCCCAGTTCCCTGGTTCTCGTTTCCCGATGACATGGCGAAAAGATGAAGTGTGGATCCCAGATCGGAAGAATCGACGTCTACATGCAAGCAAGCGTTCCTGGAACCGTAAGGGTACGGACATTCGACAATCGTTCCGTTCTCGTCGCGGCATTCGAGATTAACCGGATAGTGAATTACCACTCCACCCACCACGCGGGTCCTCCAGTGATCCATCTCGGTATCGCACTCGTCGTTGGCGACCAGAGTGCCCAGGTAATCGGGACCCACAAGGTACAGGGCCGGATCCGTGGAGTCCGAGTTCAGATCATCGGTATGAATGTAATAACTTCCTGCTTCTGTCGGCCCAAAGTATTCCAGGTGTACCTTGGTCGCCTTGCCGGCGAAGTGATTCGTCACCCAGACCTCCTGAAGCGGTACAGGTACGGGGTTTATCGGGCCCCATCCCGCAACCTCGTCGGGCCGAATAATGTTGCCGGGATTGGCCGTTTCGAACTGCAAATATGTGACGTTGGCATCCATGAAGAAACTCTCTCCCGCCACGGCCTGGCTGCCGTCTAGCTTTACGCCATCCCACTCGAAATCGAGCATGGTCCGGTATGCCATCCGCGGCGAAAGCCTGTCGGGCAGGTCGATTGTCTGTTCCCCGAGCCACACCAGTTGCCCCGTTCCAGCGTCCACCACTCCGACCCTGGCAGCCAGGGCAAAGCCGTACCTGCCGTTGTTGGCGACGTGCTGGCCCGATGGCTTGACGTCAACGAAGAGCTTTACCCTGGCGTTTTCCTTTTCCGGCACTACGATGGCGTTCTTCGCAAGCTGGGACGTGACCTGAAGCCTGCCGAGGTAACCCTCATGCCGGTAGTCTCCCGGCACCAAGGTATCGCGCGCGAAGTCGATCAGCGTCTCCAACTCGGCCGCGTCGTCCGCGACCAAGCCTACGAACTTCATCATGAAAACCTGCCGGCCGATTCGGTAGAAAGCTCGGTTCTGCCTGTGCGAATCCTCGATTCTTCCCGTACGTTCCAGCCGCCACTGGATCCATCGGCGGACCGCCCGCGGAGCGTCGAGTTGATCTGCCGCATCTTGCATGTTCGCGATCTGCTCCTCGATCGGCGGGGGCTCGACGGTTGGGGGAATTGCCGCCCCGCAAGTCTCATAGCTTACAGAGTCCCAGTAAGAGATCGACTCCGCGCCGCCGAACACGGACAGGTTGGGCGGGATGTTGGAATTCCTGAGCTGGTCGTAGTCGACCTCGTGGAACATCTGGCCGTCCACGAAGAACCTGGCCGTTCCTTCTTTCCATACTTCGATCCTGTAGTCGTGGTAGCTGGACCAGTCGATGGCAATCGATGTGCAGCTGGGACTCTGGTCGCAAGCCGCCACACGCATCTCGCCCGTGGCAGTATTGTGCGTCAGATCGATGCTTGCATTCTTCAAACCGTCGCTGATCCCGAAACTCACGTTCACATACGTGCCCTGCATGTAAAAGTCCTCGGCACGCACCCTAGCCTGCATGGCGTATAATTCCGCCGCCTCGAACGCATCGTCGTAGCGCCGATAACCGAAGTAGTCCATTGGATCCACGACCGGGATGACGAGTTGGCAATTGTCGATGAAAGGCTCTCCATGGCTGCCGGGGTCGATTGTCCAGGGATCCACCTGGTTGGGATCGTCCGGCAGGAGACACCCGTCGTAGCTGACGGTGTGCAACGGTTCCGCGCATTGAACCTCGGCCGTGGCCGGCGCCGCCGTGACCAGGCAGGCAGTAGCCGCAAGCAGACACAAGATTTTCGAGAAGCAGGCGTTCCTACCAAAACAGGCCATGGCGACCCCTCCCTTTCATCGAGTGATTTCACTGAAAATAAAAAAGGCCGCCGGGAAATTTCCGGGCGGCCCTGCAAAATTCATATCTTGCTGCCATCGGCAACCTGCCTTTCCCCTGCGGGGACGCACGGCTTTGCGCTCCGGAGAAGTCTCCGGATTGCCCTTCTCGATTGGCTCTCTGTGTTAGCGATCTAATTGTAACAAACCCAGGGGGGGGGGGCGTCAAGGGTGAATAATGAGTTACTACAATAATGAGTTACTACAAGGTACGACAACTTTTATTCGCGAAGCCGGAATGGTATCCTCGCAGACGGTTAAAAGAGGAGGCGTCATGTCGCGATTCTTATTCTCTCTGTATGCTTGCCTGCTGCTCGTAGCCGCACCCGCCCGTGCCGCCGGGCTGCGCGGGAGGGTGGTCGACGCGCTAGACGGGCGCCCAATCGCGGGCGCCGTGGTTTCCGTGGTTGGTATGAAGCCGGCCGCGGCCAGCGGCGCGGACGGCTCTTTCAACCTGCCGTTGCCGGCGGGGGTCTTTCGCCTGAAGATCGCGGCTGCGGGTTACCGGACGGCCTTTTTGGCCAATCAACACTCTACCGCCACCGCGCCTATCTCGACGGCGCACCTGTGGCCCTTGCTGTGGCCTTCGGATTTTACGCCCGGTGTTCGCACCTTCGGCGTCGGCTACGGCAGCGGGCTGGGTCCCGAACCGCGCGGACCCGTGCGCTTGCCGCGCTCGCCTTTCAACGCCCAGGTGCCGGCTGCGCTGCCTACAAGCATACGGGTAGCACGCTACTTCACCACGGGTTGCTCGGGCAGCTACCAGCGCATCGACACGATCGATTTCGAAGACTACGTCAAGGGTGTGGTCAATGCCGAGGTGGGCGTGTTTCACGGAGTGCAGGGCGGCCCGCAGTCCGCAGCCGAGTGCTGGAAGGCTTTTTCCGTGGCCGCGCGCTCGTATGCCCTGCACTTCATCCTGACGCAGCCCTACGACGGCTACGATGTTAACGACACGGCCTGCAACCAGGTATACAAAGACGATCGCGACCCCGACGTCTCGGCCGCGGTCGAGGCCACCCGCGGCCTGATCCTGGTCAAGGCGCAGGATCAGGCCGTGATCGACCGCTACTTCTACGCGGCCTCCTGCGCGCATCATGGCAGCGAGCCGGCCTACCGGTCAGGCAGCATCATCCCCGATCCGACCTCCAGCACGGCCTGCGTGGGAAGCTGGTGCGGGCACACCAACTGTGCCGGGCACGCCGACAACCCCGATCTCCCCGGAGATGACAAGTGCCTGGTGTGGGGCACCTGCCAGTGGGGCTCGATCGAGCGCTCGATCGACGGCCAGGCATACACCGAGATCCTGGCGCACTACCAGCCCGACTGCTCGATAATCGATTTGTCGGGGCCGGATGGGGATGACGGCGGCACTGACGCCGGGGTTGACGCCGGAGTTGACGCCGGCGCCGATGTCGGCCAACGGGATTCGGACAACGCAGGCGGCGGGTGTGAGTGCGGCGCGCCGGGGCGTATCCCGTCCGTGGCCGGATTTCTGATAGTGCTTTTCGGACTGCTGGCATGGAAGGCTGGGAAGAGAAGCTGACCGAAAACAAGCAAAAGCGAAGCCTGCCGGGACGGATGGCGCGCCTTGCCGGCAAATTGCTGGCCTGGAGCCTGGCGGTGCTGGTGGCTCTTTTGGCGCTTGCCTGGATTGTCTTCGTTGTCTTTTTCCCCGACGATAGAATCCGGGTCATGCTGACGGACGAGCTTTCTTCGAGGCTAGGTGTGCGGGTCACGGCCGCCGCGCTCGATCTCGAGATACTCAGCGGACTCAGCCTGCGCGAGGTCGAGATCGCGCCTCCTGCGGGCTTCGATAGACCGCCGGTCAAGATTGACCGGCTGGTCATGGACTACTCGCTGGCCGACATCTTGAACAAGAGACTCGTGGTGCACAGACTGATAGTCGAGCGGCCGCAGATCAACCTGATCGAGTCCGCCGGACGCACCAATATTTCCGCCCTGCTCGAACAGGCTCCGGCCGCGCCCGAGCCCGGGCCCGAGAAAGAACCGCCGGGCAAAAACGGCTTCATCCTCGATCTAGAAAAGATAGAAGTACGCGATGCCCGGATCAAAATTATTACCCCCGACCTGCGGGCCGATCTCGAAGGCCTGCGGGCAACTGTTTCCGGGCGCCTGGGCGCTCCCGGCGTGACCCATATCGAGGCGCGCTGCAGCCTCGATCCTCCAAAGCGGCCCAACCTGCAGATCGCTCAGAGCGCCGAGGGATCAGCGGCCATGGGCTTTCGGCTGAATCTCGACCTGAAAGGCGCGGGACAAATAAGGCTCGGGGGAAAGTTTAAATTCGATCGCCTGGAGTCGAGCGGCAGCCTGCCGGCCCGAAACGTCGGCCTGACTTTCGAGGCCCGGGCCGATCTCGAGAAGGGCAGGGTTGATCTCGAGAGCATGGAGATCACCGTCGACGGCCGGAAGACGGCCAGCTTGAAGGCGGAAGTCGCAGACCTTGCCGGCACGCCGCGCGGAAAGCTCGCGCTTTTCGGCCTGTCTATCCCGCCCGGGATGATCCAGGCCTTGCTCGCTGGTGTCTTGCCGGGCATCGAGCTTACGGGCGAGCAGGTCGATATCGATGTCCTGCGTTTTGCGGGAACTCAGCAAGCAGGATCTCTGAGTGTCGAGGGAAGCTTGCGAATAGACAAGGCGGCGCTTAGGGGCGTCGTGCTCCGGGGAGTCACGGCCGGCGTTAGTGGACGAACGGATCTGCGCGATACCAAAGACGGCTGGATCCTGTCCGGGGCGGGCGTCGATTTCAAGGGGCGCCTCGAAAGGCTAAAGGCCGGCGGCGCGGCTGTCGATCACGTTGATTTTTCAGGTCGCCTGGCAACCTTGCCGGAGGGACTGGTCACTGTTCGGGATATCGTTGCCGCCTCGCAGATCGAGCTTACGGCCACGGGCCGGGCCGCTAGGATTGCCATGGGTCAGCTAGGCGTCCGCTCGGCCAAGTTCGATTTGCGGCTGCGTGCCGGGCAGGTTTCACCCGGCTCCGCGGGCGGCCCGACGATTGCCGATCTCGGCGGAACGGCCCGCCTGCGGGCGGGAAGAATTTCAGGCCCCGGGCTGGTGGTCAACCAGCCGGAAAGCGAGATGAAACTTAGCGGCTTGCGGTTCGTGCCGGGCAAGCGGGCCGTCAGGCTGGAGGCCCTGAGAGTGACGGCCGGCGCGGAGTCGAGCCTGTTGGGTCAGTTTAGCGCCGACTCACTGGCCGCCACGGCGGACCTGGGCCCGGGACTATTGACGCTCAACCTGGTGCCGGCCGGGATTGCCCTGTCTATGCGGGGATTGCGGCTCCCGCAAGGCCTTGCGCCGGGCGCACTGGCGGGCCCCGCCTGGTTGCCCGGCAGGATGCGCCTCGGGTGCCGGCTTGCGATTTATCCCCGTGCCCGCAAGCTGGATGTTAGGCGGCTCGAGTTGGGCCTTGCCGATATCATCACGGCCACGGGCAGCGGCAGCCTGGATCTGAACTTCTCAAAATTCGATCTTGACCTTACGCTTTCAGCGTTCAGGATCGAGCGGCTGCTGGCCGACCTGCCCGAAGAGATCTCCCGGCGCCTGCCGCGGCTTACAGGCGAGTTCCAGGCGCGGGCCAAACTAGCGGGTGTGATTCCTCGGGGCAACCTGGCCCTCGCTAATTTGCCGTTAGATGCCAGTGCCACGCTGATCATCAGAGACGTCGGGCTTTCGGTGGCAGGGCTTGATTTGCACGACGTCTCCGGACAGATCGAGGTTCAAAAACATGATCTGAAGAATGCCGGACGGATCAAGGCTCGCGCGCAACTCAGCGCCGGCAGGGCCGGCATGGGCGATCCGCCCCTCGACGCTCGCGGCCTGGACCTTTCGCTGGAAGCCTCCGGCAACGCCGGGGATTTCTCGCTTGCCTGGAAAGTCAGACTGGCCAAGGTTTCGAGCGGCGGCTTATTGGTAAAACCGCTGGAAAACGTCAGCTTGTCGGTGAACTCGCGCCTGCTGGGGATGAAGGAGATGCGCCTTAGTAACCTGGAATTGGGATTGCCCTCGCAAGGGCTGCGGCTGAACATGGAAGGGCGCATCGAGCGCCTGGCCGGGGGTAGCTGGTCCGAGGGCCTGATGGGATCGGGTCGGCTCGAGGCGCACTTCGCTTCGCAGCGGTTTGTGGCCTGGCCCGGCGGGATCTCGGCCCGCGGCCAGGCCGGGATTTCATTCGCGGTTGAATCGCAGGCGGCAGGCGTGGTCGAGACACACGGCAAGATCAGCTTCACAAACTTCGATCTCAAGGGTGACGATTTTTCGCTTAGCGGAATGCAAGGAGGCATACCGACCTCGCAACGCCTGGCGTTTCGCCCGGCGCCGGTTCTGCTAGCCGGGGGATCCGACAAAACCGGCAGGGCGGGGAAGCCGATTTCCGGCTCGCGGGTCTACGAAGATGCCCTGCGCCCGATGAAGGGCGCCGGGCGCACGTTTTCGATAGATATGATCCACTTCAAGGACCTGTCGATCGAAAAACTGCGCGCCAATCTCGAACTTACCAGCGGACGCCTGATGCTTGGCAGCCTGAGCTTCGGCCTCCTGGGGGGCGACGTCCTGGCCGACGCCGCGCTGGTGTTCGCGCCGCGCCCGGCGCTCAGGCTGAAGCTCGATTCGGAGTTGAGCGCCGTCGACCTGTCCGGGCTGGGAGCTTTTACGCTTTCCGGCTCGTCTGACATCGGCGGCAACCTGCATCTGGCCATCGATTGGCCGGCGCGCTCGGTGTCGGCCTCGGTCAACCTGACCCATATCGGGCGCTCGACCCTGCAAGCCTTGTTGCTCGCTGCAGACCCGGGAGAGTCGAACCCCGGCGCGCTCGAGCTGCGCCGCTTTCTGGGGAAATACAAGGTTTCTCCACGGCGGGTGTCGCTCGATATACGTCACGGCCGGCTGCAGATGGAAGTGGTTCTGAAGATGGGCTTCGCGGCCCGCGCGGCCGCCCGCCTGATCCGCGGCTTTGAGGGAACCACGTTTCCGATTAGGCACTTGCAGGTCGGGGGATTGCTGTCGAAGTACCTTGGGTTCGAATAAAGTCGCCGGTCACTTTTTTTGCCAGGCGCCGGAATCGAGCTGGATCCACTCGCCCGCTTTGGCGTCCTCGCGCCTCATGCGCACGAAGGCCTGTTTCAACTGAGGCAGGTTCTTTTCGGTCAGGTCAGGGCTTTCGGTGACGATGAAACTCAGGATGACCGCGCGGGCCTCGTTTTCGGATTCTACCAGGCGATCGAGTCGCTTCTTGACGGCCGCGTCCGAGGTTGCCTCGCAATCATGCCCGGCGAGCTTGCCGGCCTTGGTTTCGCCGAGACAGCCCAAGCGCTTGAGCTCGTCGACGTCGTCGGCATTGAACTGGATCACCCGCCGGGCCTGGATGGCCCGGCGACGAGCGTCCACAAGCGGGCGTTTTTCGGCCCCGGGCTTGGCCTTCTCGCCCGCGCGCACCGAGGCCAGAAGCTGCATGTCCCTGTCGAGTCGCTGGTATGATCCCAGGATTTGGTTCTCGAGCGCCGTGCGCTCGTCGACAACGTTGATCTTGGCGCTGACGCAACCGGAAAAAAGCAGCCCGCCCAGTAAGGCCGGGCGGATTAGGCGCAGCCAACGCACCGGCCGACCTCAGCCTCAGTTACCGCACCCGGTGGCAAGGCTTGTCGCATCTGGAAACAAGCTTTCCTTCCAGGACGACCAGCGGCAGAACTTCTTGCTCAGCAGGGGACAGTAACGATAACAGATGCAGGCGCAGCAGCCGGCGTAGCCGGGCTGATCGCATTTGCCGTAGCCGTAGTTGGCGGTGTCGTTCTCGTCGGAACTTGGGCAGGTCACATCAGTGTGCCCCGGTGGGCTGGCACCGACCTCCGTGCAGAAGCTGGTGCACTCGGTGTCCCACTTCAACTCGTCATCGCACTTGAGTGTCGAGCCGAAGGGGGCCATCGGGCTGCAACTATAACCCTTGGGACAGGAGGCGTCCGACATGCATTCCTTGGTGCAGTAGCCCATGCAGCCGACCGGGGCGTCATTGCAGTCGGTTCCCTTGGCCAACTCCTCGGAGCACTGGCCGTTCATATTCTGGTGGTTTCCTTCTATCTGCGTCGCGACGCAAATCAGGTTGGTGCACTGCAGCGAGGGAAGCTGGATGCAGTCGATCGGGCAGGCCATGTTGATGTTGCTGAGCGTGGGCGTGCCCGAACCAATCTCCATGAGGGGGGCGCAGGTAGGGTAGTCCTGGCAGTTGGTATCACCGCTGCTGTCCTTGGGCCAAGAAAAAGTGCACGGCTGTCCTATTGCCACCTCGCCGCAGCCGGCCAGAGCGACGCCGGCGGCAATAAAAGCAACGATCATACACACGCAACGCATTGGCATCTCCCTCGGTGTGCCCGGGCCTCGACGCAGTTGCCTATACGACCCTGGATCTTCGACAGTTGTCCCAACCAAACGACTACCACAGGCCGGGCTGGGCACACAAGAAAAAAGCAAGCCCAGGAAAACAGAGAATAACCTTGACAGTCGTGCTTTTCGCGGAATACCATCTTTAGTCAATTATATCTCGGATTCCCGAGAGGTTACGAAGGGCCACGGCATTTGTTGGTCAGCCTCGCGGGTCGAGTATTGGGGCCGTATTCGTATTTTGACAAGTGCACTGCACGAGGGGCCTGAACGTGAAAAAACTACCACTGCTGTCTCTGTTACTGGCCGTGGGCCTGTGCACACAGGTCCAGGCCGCGGAGAAACAGAAGAGCCTCAAGGATCGCATCAAGAGCGTCTCCAACCGCTTGTACTCCAAATCGGGCAGATTGGAACTGACCCTCTTGCCCATGACAAGCATCAGCCTCAACGACGCCTTCTACCAGAAACTGGGGGGCGGAGCGGGGATTGCCTACCATTTCAGCGAGGCATTCTCCGCCCAGGCCATGGTGACCTACAGTCTCAACATCGATGCCGGCCATGCCTCGAGCTATACCATCTCGTCGGCTGACACGTCGATCATTCCGTATGCCGGAAAACGGACCATCCTGGCCAACGTCGATTTCTGCTGGTCGCCGATCTACGGCAAGGTCAGCCTGGCCTCCGAATGGACAATGCACTTCGATACCTACATCATGGCCGGCTTCGGCGCCATCGGCGGCGAGCAGGTCAAGGATTCCAGCTTCGCCTTCGGCATGGACGCGGGGCTGGGCGCGCGCTTGTTCTTCAGCCGCAGTTTGGCTTTGAAGGTGGAGTTCAAGGACTACATGCTGTTTACCGACAAGGTGTCGTTCGGGACCAGCGAGAACCCGACCGAGAAATCTGACGTCCAGCATCAACTCATGTTCAACATCGGGTTGAGTATTTTCTTCCTCGATGGAAATGGGGAGGATTGAAGATGAGAATCAACCGTCTAGTGCCGGCACTTGCCGTCTTTGCAGTCCTGCTGATGCCTCCTGCGGCCCTGGCTGCTGACCCGGCCGCCCCGGCTGCCGCCGCAGCCGACAAAGCGAAGAAATCGAATGTCGAGGTTCGCGAGGATCGCATCAAGAGCGTCCAGCGCAAACCGTTTCTCAAGAAAGGGCGCTGGGAGCTGACGCCGCTTTTCTCGCTCAGTATAAACGACGCCTTTTACCAGAAGATGGGCGGAGGAGCCGCCGTTGCCTACCACCTGGCGGACAGCCTGGGCCTCGAACTGCAGGCCGTGTACGTGGGCACCGTCCAGACCGACATGGTGGGTTTTTTCCAGCAGGCCAACCAGGCACTGCCCAAGGTCAGCCAGTTGCAGTACTACCTGACGGCCAATGTCATGTGGTCGCCGCTGTACGGCAAGCTGAGCCTGTTTACGGACGCGATCGTGCATTTCGACGCCTACCTGCTGGGCGGGTTCGGGGTGGCCCAGACCGAGACGGGCCCAAAGTTCGCCAGCAACATCGGCATCGGCCTGCGCTATTTCGCTACTTCGTGGCTGGTGATCAAGATCGAGGTTCGCGACCTGATGTACACGGAGAAGCTAAAGCTGGATGTGCAGGGAGAAAAGTTTTCGGATATCCAGAACCACGTCATGCTTTCGGCCGGCGTGAGCTTCTTCTTGCCTTTCGATTTCAACTACCACTACCAGTAGAGCCGGCACGACCTAAGGAGAAAAAGCGATGCCTTGTTCGATCGTCAAGCAGGCGCTGATCGTGGCCGCGGCGTGGATGCTGCTTACGGGCGGGTTTGCCGTCCCGCTGCCCGGTGCTTTCGATCTTACGCCCAAAGCCCGTGCGCAGGGAGACTTTGGTTTCGACCTGAGCGGGGACAAGAAGAAGAAAAAGAAAAAAAAGAAGAAGCCCGGAAAAAAGCCCGGCAAGGGCAAGGGCAAGCAGGCTGAGGATATGGGCCTCGGGTTCGAGGCGCTGGACGTCTCGGTCAAGAGCCCCGAGAAGGAGGCAGTAGAGAAGGCGCTCGATCTGATGAAAGAGAAAGACTATGCCGCCTCGGCCGTCGCCTTCTGGGACATTTACAACAATCCACGCGCCAAGCAGTACTTCGAGAGCGCCGAGTACCAGATCGCCAAGGCGCTCTACCGCATGCGCATGTACCACTCGGCCTTGCTGGCCTTCGGCAAGATTCTCGACAAGGGCGTCGAGCACAAGTATTTCAAGACCTCGCTGGAATGGCTGTTCTTCATCAGTCACAAGATCACCGACCAGAGCGAGGTGCTCAAGGACATCGCCAGGTACTCGGACATCGAGTTCCCCAAGAAGTACCGCGACGAGTTTTTATTTCTTCTTGCCAAGTACTTCTACTTCCGCGCCCTCGGTCTCGAGAAGGGCGGCCCCGTGGCGGCCAAGCCCAAGCCCAAGACGGATAAACCCAAACCGGCTCCCGCGGAAGACTTCGGCTTCGATCTCGGCGGAGGGGGTGAGGAGGCGGCCAAGAAAGGCGAGGCCCAGGCTGGGGGAGAAGGTTTCGGCCTCGATCTCGAGGTCGAGAAGAAGAACGCGCCGACGGCGCTGCCCACCGACGTGGTCGGCTTCCTGTCCAAGGCCAAGGCGCTTATTTTACAGATTGGCGAGAAAAACAAGTTCTTCCCGCGCGGCAAGTACCTGGAGGGGATCATTCTTTACAAACAGGGCAACTTTCAGGATGCCGTCGAGGCGTTCAAGAACGCCGTGCGCCTACTGCACCCGCAAACGGGCATGTTTCGCGACGACTGGTTGAGAGAAAAGGCCTTCTTTCAGCTGGCCCGGGTTCACTACGAGCACAAGCAATTCAACTATGCATTGTTCTACTACAATCACATCCAGCGCGACTCGGAGGCCTGGCTGGAGAGCCTGTTCGAGGCCAGCTGGGCATGGTTCAGGATGGGGAAATACCAGAAATCGCTGGGCAACCTGATTACCCTGGATAGCCCCTTCTTCCGCGAGGAGTATTTCCCGGAGGGCCTGGTGCTCAAGGCCGTCACCTACTACGAAAACTGCCGTTATCCGGAGTCGAACCAGATCGTCCGTGAGTTCAAGGAGCGCTTCGCGCCTTTGCACCAGGAACTTGAAAAGCTGTTGGCCAAGGCCGGCTCGCCTGAAAGCTACTACAAGAAGCTTCTGGCCGTTCAGAAGGCGCAGCCCCAGGGCAAGTCGGGAAAGATGCTCAGGCGAATCCTCAAGGTTGCCCTGGCGGACAAGGATCTCGGGCTGCTGAATGCCTCGGTGCTGGAGATCGAAAAGGAGATAAAGCGCATTCACCAGGCCAAGGCCTCCTTCGCCCGCAGCAAGGTTGCAGAAAGCATGGTCGAGTTTCTCAAAATGCGCAAGACCGAGTTGATGAAGAAGGCCGGCGGGTTGACCAAGCAGCGCCTGGAGCAAGAGCGCGACTTCCTGGCCGGCCTGATGAGCCAGGCGCTGCGCATCAAGCTGGAAAACGACACGGCCGAGCTGGACGTACTCAAGAAAATCGAAGCCGGCGAGCAAGACCTGGGCCCCACCCTGCTGCCCTACGACTGGTCGGCTGCGACCGACGACGAGAAGCTCTACTGGCCCTACCGGGGCGAATACTGGCGAGATGAACTGGGTACCTACGAGTACACTTTGACCTGGGGCTGTCGCAAGCAGGCGGAATAGCAATGCCCGAAAGACGCCGGATGGGAGATAGCAGAATGAGACGAACGCTACTGCTTATTGTCGCCGCGTTTACGCTGTCTGTGAGCTTGCCGTCCCTGGTTCCGGATGCGCGGGCGTATGGCCAGGGCAAGAAAGAAAAGAAAGAGAAGAAGAAGCGGCCGACCCTCGAGTACAAGAAGTATCGTCGCACCCGGGAAGTCGACGTTCAGATGAAGGAGAAGCGCAAGGCCATCCGCGAGCAGCTAGTGGCGCTTCTCAAGTACGAGAAAGATGACAAGGAAAAGCCGGCGCTGCTTTTCCGCCTGGCCGAGAACTACTTCGAAGAGGCCATGGCCTCTTTCAACCAGGGCCAGAGGCTCGACGACGATCTGTCCAAGGATCCGGAGAACGAACGCCTGCGGGCGGAGATCGAACGCAAGAAGAAAGAATTCCGCAAGGTAGAAGACAAGTGGCGCATGGAGTCCATAGATCTCTACCGCAAGATCGTCAACGAGTATACCAATTACGCGGGGCGCGCCCAGGTGCTTTTCTACCTGGCCTCTTCACTGTGGGACATGGAGAAATTCAAGGAGGGCCTGACCACCTACCGGCAGATGATCAAGGATTACCCCAACTCGAAGTACGTGCCCGACGCCTACCTGGCCTTCGGGGAGTACTACTTCGACAAGGCGCTTCTGGACAAGGCCTTGATGGCTTATAAGAAAGTGGCCGAGTACAAGGAATCGCAGGTGTACCCGTACGCCTTGTACAAGCAGGGCTGGTGCTACTACAACCTGCACGAGTGGGACAAGGCCAAGGAGATGTTCCAGTCGGTCATCTACCTGGCGGACATGGGCGTCAAGAGCGGCCGGATCGAGGTCCGCAAGGAGGCGCTCAAGGATTTTACCCTGACATACAGCCAGGAAGGCAGCGCCACGGCCGCTCCGCGCGTCTTCAAGCGTTTGGCGCCCAAGGAAGCCCCGCAGATGCTCGTCAACCTGGCCGGGATGTACTTCGGTGACGGCCAGGACAAGAAGGCCATCCTGCTTTATATGTACATGGTAAAAGAGAAGAGGTGCTCGGCCGAGGTTCCCTTCTACCAGGGCCGGGTCGTCGATTGCGGATCGCGGGTGGGCGACAAGCGCTACACCGTAAAGCAGGTTCGGCAGCTGGTCGAACTGTTCGAGTACGTCGCCGGTTGCCTTAAGAGCCCCGACGCCCGGCAGAAAGAAAAGATAAAAGAGGCCCGCGAGCTGGCCGAGCAGACACTGCGCCGACTGGCATCGATTTGGTACAAGGAGGCCAAGGAGACCAAGCAGCGCGATACCTTCGCTTACGCCCAGGAGATGTTCGGAGACTACCTCGATCTCTTCCCGCGTTCGCCCGATGCCTATGACATGCGTTTCGCCTACGCCGAGCTCCTTTTCCACCGACTCGAGCGCTACGAGCGGGCCGCGGTAGAGTACAGCAAGGTCGTCTCCCGGGATCTGGCCTGGTTTGCCAAGCACAAGAAATTTCCGAAGAAAGGCACCAAGGACAAGAAGGGCCGCAGCGCCCCCGGCACCTACCTGTGCGACGCGGCCTATAAGGCCGTCCTGGCGCACCGCGAGCTGATGAAGAAAGAACGCAAGCTGGAACGGCGGCGGCACAAGAAAGAGAAGAAGAGCGGGCCTGTGGCCTTGGACAAGAAGGTGATTCCCAAGGGCAAGAGGCGCTTTATCAATGCGGCGGAGATCTACCTGGATCATTGCCCGAGCGACCAGGATATCTGCAGCGTCAAGTTCGATATCGCCAAGACCTATTACGACTTCAGCCACTTCGAGGAGGCAACCAAAAGATTCGACGAAGTCGTCAAGGATTGCACCAGCAACGCCTTGGCCGAGTATGGCGCCAACCTGGTGTTGGACACCTTCAACCTCAAGCAGGATTGGGAAAGTCTCAACAAGTACGCGCGCAAGTATTACGCCAACTCCACCCTCATGAAGCACGAGAAGTTGAAGGACTTCTTGAAGAAGTTGATCCCGCAGATCGCATTCAAGCGCATCAACATGCTGGCCTCCAAGCCCCAATACAAGCAGATGAAGACGATCAGCATGCATTACAAGATAGGACGGGCCTTCATCAAGTTCGTAAAAGAGTTCTCCAAGCACGAACTGGCCGATGAGGCGTTGTTCAACTCCAGCGTCGAGTTCGAGAAGGCCGAGCGCCTCGATCTGGCCCGCAAGGCGCGGGTGAAGCTGATAGCCGAGTACCCGACATCCGATCTCGTTCCGGGAACCATCTTCAACCTGGCCGAGAACTACGAACGTATGACGCAGTTCAATGATGCGGCCGAGTTGTACGAGAAGTACGCCAAGACCTACAAGAAGATGAAGGGCCTGGGCAAGGCGGTCAGCTACAAGACCAAGGACAAGAGCAAGCGCCGAGGGAGGCGCAAGAAAGTTCGCCCGAAGAAGGTCGTAAAAAAGGCTGCCAAGCAGGCCGGCAAGGAAAAGCGCTTCGAGGGCAATCGTCGCACCTGGAACTCCGAGGACGCCCGGGACGCCCTGATGAACGCCGGCATCTATCGCGAGGCCCTGCGCCAGTACAAGGAGGCCATCCGCGATCGTCTGGAGTTCGTCGATCTCTTCCCGCGCTCGGACGATGCCGCCCAAGTCTACTACTCGCTCGGCCTGCTGTACGAGAAAATGGGCCAGCTGAAAAAGTCCGCCGAGGTGTTCAAACGCTACGGCGAGGATTACTTCAGGGCCAACACCGATCGAGCCATCGCCGCCCACATGAAGCGGGCCGTGCTGCTTGGCCGGATGAAGAAGTGGCGCGATGCCGAGAAGGAGATGCATACGGTCGTGAGCTTGTACCGCAAGCACAAGCGCCGCACCAAGGGGAAGGACAATAAACTGCAGGAGGCGGCCGAGGCCGCAGCGCACGCCGAATTCATCCTGGGAGAGTCCGTCTACAAGGACTACATCAAGTTCCGCTTCACCAAGGTCAAGCCGAAGCAGCTCAAACGCCAGCTCGACGAGAAGGGCAAGCGCCTGAAGAAAGTCGTGCGCCTGTATACCGAAATCGCCAAGCTGAAGCAGCCGGAATGGGCCATTGCCTCGCTTTACAAGCTCGGTCGCGCCTATGAGAGCTTCGCCGAGACCTTCTACAAGGCGCCCTTGCCCAAGGGGCTGACCCCGGAGCAGAAGGACATGTACACACAGGCGCTGCGGGAAAAGGGACAGCCCTGGGAGGACAAGGCGGTGGCCCACTTCGGGGCGGCGGTCAAGAAAGGCTCGGAACTGGGTTTCTACAGCCAGTTCACCCGGCATGCGCTTGCGAAACTGCAGCACTACCGGCCCGCAGAGTACCCGCGTGAAGATCTCGGATTCAGGCTCAGCGTGGTGGCCGATACAGCCAGCCAGAACCCGTTGCTGGTAGCCTCGTGGGACGATGTCAAGAAGAAACCCGAACTGCTCAACAAGGAACCTCCCCTGCAGACTCAGCGCAAGGAGAGCGTCCATAAAACCACCCCCAAGACGGAGTCTACTCCACCGCCCGCTGAAGATAGCAGCAAGGACACCGCTTCTCCCAAGGAGCCGGACGGGAAACCGCAGCCGAAAGCGGAGCCGAAAGCGGAGCCGAAAGAAGAACCGAAAGAAGAACCCATGCCGGCCGATCCGGCCAGCGACGTGGACGGAGAGGAACCCGGGGACGATTTCGAGTGAGACCGGGAGGAAAAAAACCATGCGCGCATCATGTCTCAGCTTTTGTTTGTTGTTTCTTGCCGCTTGCGGAACCGCTCCCACGAGGCCCGACAAGGGGGTCGAAAAGACCGCGGCCGTGATCGAGAAGCCCAAGCCCAAGCCGCCCGACATTTCGAAGGAGGCCATGCAGGCATTCGCTGACGCGGTCGCGAGCTACCGTGAGCAGAAGAAGTCCGGCCGCCTCGACTACCAGGAATTGCTCGACTCGTTCAAGGTCGCTCTCGACCGGGATCCCCGCCTGGCCGAGGCTCACTACAACATCGGCTGCGTCTACGAGGCCATGCACGATGACAAACAAGCGGTCGAGCACTACCAGCAGGCTTTGAAGATCCGCTCCGACTTGGCCCCGGCGGCCGCCAACTGGGGAGCGCTGCTGGCGCGCAGCGGCAAGCTCGATCAGGCCCTGCTGGTATACAAGCGGGCGCTTTCCAAGGAGGCCAAAAACTCGGCCGTGCTGCTCAACATGGCTGCCATCTACAAACAAAAGAAGGAGTTCGACAAAGCGCTTTCGACTGCGGCCGGAGTGCTCGTCCGCGACCCCGGCAATATCGGCGCTTACAGGCTGATGGCCAGCCTGTACTACGACAAGGGCGATCTGGACATGGCCCACCTTGTTTGTCTCAGGGGGCTGAAGGTCGGTGAAAACGATCCGCGCCTGCTGAACACCCTGGGGCTCGTTCTTCTGAAGCTCAAGAAGGTGCCCGAGGCGCTGGCCCAGTTCCGGCAGGCTCTGAAGAAGGCGCCGGACATGGTCGGCACTCGTTTCAACGTGGCCAAGATCGCCCTGGACTACAAGGATTTCCGTATCGCCAAGGAGGAGTTTTCGAAGATCCTCGAATACGATCCCGAGAACCGCAAGGCCGCTATCGGCATGGGTATCGCCTTGCGGGGGGCGGGCGAGTTCGAGGCCGCCCGCACGCATTTCGGTGCGCTGGCCGATCGCTACGCCAATGCCGCCCTGCCGCACTACTGGCTGGGGGTGTTGGCCATGCGGAATTTCAACGACATGAAAACGGCTACAAAGGAATTTTCGACTTTCGTCAAGATGGCAGGCTCGGGTTTGCCGGCCGAGCACCAGGTCTTCGCCTACATGAAAGAAATCAAGATGAGCATCCAGGCGGAGAAGAAAATGAAAGAAATGGAGCATAAGGCCGATTTGGCGGCCAAGCTCCAGGCGGAGCAGGAGAAGAAACTGGCTGACAAGCGCTTTTCGCTTCTGGAGGAGGCCTGGGCCGAGGCCGAGAAGAACGGGGGCGTCTTGCCTCCCAAGAAGCTCAACGCCAGGGATCTGCCTTTCGTCCTGCTGCCGCCGGCCGTCATTCCCGACGTCAAGAGCAAAGTCAAGCTGTTCGGAATGGAGTTCAAGGGCGTCAAGAAGATTCTGATCGGCAAGCTCAAAGTAAAATGGAAGCAAGTCGATAAGTATACCCTGGTAATGATAATTCCCAAGTGGCTTGGATTCGAGCCCAAGTCAAATGTCTACGGGCCCTGGGACGTGATGATCACCTACAAGGACAAGCACGAAGATCCGATCATCTTCCAGGGCGGGTTGTGGATAGGCAAGAAGCCCAATCCCAAGCCTAAGGTAAAACCACAGGAAAAACCTGCTGAAAAAGGCAAAACCGCCAAACCGGCCAAGGAACCTGGCGCTTCCGGCGGTGTCGAAGGAAAGCAGCCCGCGGCTGAGGATGACAAGGGCAAACCGCAGGAGAAGAAGAATGGTTCTGCGAAAGCCGGCGGGAAAAGCGGCAAGGAAGCCCCGGGAGCCGACAAGGCAAAGCCGAAAGAGCCCCCGAAGCAAGAAGAACCCGCAGAACCCGGCGAGCCGGGTGAACCGAAAGAGGCTGGCTGAGGTGGGTCAATCTGTAGTATGATGGCGAGACGGAGGTAGATCATGAAAACCGCGCGTTTCAAATGGGTTTTATGCTTGGCGCTTGCTCTTTTAGCCTGTGCGCTTTTCACCTCGGCCATGGCCCAGGGCACGGACGGAGTCATCTACCAGAAGAAGACCGTCTACAACTTCGCGGATGACACAATTACCGGTGATCTTACCCGGCCGGACGAGGAGTTCTTGACCGGGCGCAAACTGGCGCATCACAAGAGCCTGATCCGTATCCGCGAGGACTTCAAGGTCAAGGTTCTGCAGTCGGCCAAGGACCTCTAGGGGAGTCGATCATGAAAATCCGTGTAAAAGTCGTCCGCGCTGCGGGCGAACTATAGAGGAGGGGTCGCCATGGCTCTCTCATTCAAAGTCTACCGGGGCGAAGAGCTGATCTCGACCGAAGAATTCGATCGTGAGATCATCAAGATCGGACGGCTCTCGTCGGCTCACCTGCGACTCGAGGACGAAAAGGTGTCGCGCATTCACGCGGTCGTCGAGGTCACCGCCGGTGGAGAGGTGAGTATCATTGACATGGGCAGCTCCGAGGGCACCTTCGTCAACGGCGAGAAAGTAAACAAGGCGATGCTCAAACCGGGCGATGAGATTCGTCTGGGTGACACCCGCCTGGTTTTCCAGGAAGAGGCGCGGGAAGAAGCACCGGCGGAAGCCGGCGCTGAAGAGCCTGGCGACGAACGAGATCTCGCCCAAGACGATGCAACGCTGGTGGAGAAGCCGCTTCCGGATCCGCTGGCGGCTGTCGTCGGCCAAGAGGTCGCCGGCGGGGGCGACATGTCCTACGATGCGGCGCCCGATCTCGGTCAAGCGGAAGAAGACGAAGAGTACGAGCCCGGGCAGGCACCCCAAGACTACGAGGCGCCGCTGAAAGAGCAACTGTTTCCTTCCCATTCCGAGGCCGGCGCGGCCCGAGCGGCGCCCGGTGTCGGGTATGATCCCGAGGACGAGCGCCGGGTGGCCTTGCCCCCGCCGCGAGAACTGGGCGAACTTGACGACGACGAGACGGTCACCCCGCAAAACTGGACTATCGAGGTGCGCAAGCTGTGGGGCGACAACGTCCTGGACGTAAAATGCTTCCAGGCCGACGCCAAACAGGTGCTGATCGGCGACGACGAGAAGGCGCACTTCTTCATGCCGGCCGACCTGCTTCCGGCAAGCGCGTTCCCGGTAGCTCGCCTGGTTGGCAGTGAGGCGATCCTGTCTTTCAACAGGAACGCAACCGGCGAACTCGTAACCGGGGACGGAACGGTCACCTCGCTCGCCGATCTGGCCAAGGGCTCTAAAGTGGGGCGCGACCCGGAATTCGGCGACTGCCAGACCTTCGCGCTGCCCGAGGATTCGACGGCGACGATCGGCTTTGGCAATATGGCTTTCCGCTTCAAGTACCGCTCGCGGCCGCTGGGGTTCGTCTCCAAGGCGTCCGACCGGCTTGACTACACCTTCTTGAACACTATCTTGCTGGTGCTCTTCATTTATGCCGCCATGGTGGCCACTTTCCACCTGCGCCCCAAGGCGGTCGAGACCAGCGAGGAAGAGCTTTACAAGGTGCCCGATCGCTACGTGCAGTTCATCTTGACGCGACCCAAGCCTGAGAAGAAAGACCTGGTGTTTTTGGAGAAGCTCAAGGGCGACATCGATGCCAAGGCGGACTCGGCCGAGCGCTACAAGGGCAAGGAAGGCAAGATGGGCCTGAGGGGCAGGCCCGACACCGGCAAGCGCTCGGCTGTCAAGGCCATCAAGCCCGATGACCGCGAGATAGTCGGCAACCGCGGATTGCTGGCCGTGCTGGGCGCGGGTGGCCCGCAGGGCCTCTCGACCGTCATGGGCGGCACCGGTCTGGGCGGTGAGATGGAGGGCGCCATCGGCAACATGTTCGGCAGCAGCATCGGCAACTCGGGCGGCTTCGGCGGACTGGGTCTGAAAGGAACTGGAACCGGCGGCGGAGGCATGGGTAACACCATCGGCGTGGGAAGGCTGGGCACCCACGGCCGCGGCGGCGGCAGCTTCGGCTATGGAACCGGCGTGGCCCGCATACGGCGCCGGGGCGAACGCAACGTCAACATCTCAGTCGGCCGGCCGATCATCATGGGCTCGCTTTCGATGGAGATCATCCGGCGGGTGATTAATTCGCACCGCGATCAGATCAAGTATTGCTACTCGAAGGAGTTGACCCGCCACCCCAACCTGACCGGTAAGGTCTCGGTCAAGTTCACCATCAGTCCCAAGGGATACGTCACCCAGGCCACGATCAGCCAGACATCGCTGAACAACTCATCGGTCGAGAGGTGCATGGCGCAGAAGATCCGCACCTGGAAGTTCCCCGAGCCCAAGGGCGGCGGAATAGTCATAGTCAACTATCCGTTCATTCTGAAATCATCATGAGGTGTGTCTTGAGAGCGATTTCAAGGGCGCTTGCGCCCATCGCCGCGGTCATCCTGCTGGCAGCATCCGGCGCGCAGGCGGCGGGGCCCAGTATCCAAAAGTTTATGGAAATCGAACGCGGCTTCTGGCTGCGCTCGACCTTCGGCATTGATCTGGCGGTGGTAAACGCCTTCGGGAGCGGCAGCCGCTCGAGTTCCATCTATCCGCCGAATCCGGTGGTGTCTTTAGAGATGGGCGTGGATTTCGGGCAGGTGGCCTCGATTCACCTGAACCTGCTATGTCAGCAGATAGCCGGCAGCCGCGACATAGGCACGCGCGGATCGGTGCCCAACGACTCGACGGCGATAGGTATTCTGGCCGGCGGCCGCTTCAACATAATGACCACCAAAAGACTGGGCTGGTTTGTAAAGGCCGAGGTAGGCTATCTGCTGGCAGTACCCGACACGGCCAAGCTGGGCAACGGCCTGGTGGTCCAGGGCGGCACCGGCATAGAGTACGCCACCAGCCTGAGGCATTTCTTCATCGGCATCGAGGCCGGCGCCCAGTACCTGATAGCCAACGGAGGCCTGGGTATCCTGCTCACCCCCACCGTCAAGTACGTCTTCTGATTCACTGGTGCAAACCGCGCGATACGTCCGATAAATGATCCGGAAGGGGGCGGCCGGGAACATTGGCCACTTCGAGCACTGGCTCATCGGGATGATCCGATCAGCGGCTTGATGTCGAGGACCATGCGGGCTGGGAGAGCATCCGACAACCGCTCCAGCCCGAAATGTTCATAGAACCGCGCGGCGCTTTCGTCGATTGCGTCTGTCACGAGAAGACGAAAAGCCACCGGTCCCCATTTTACGACTCCCGCGTGCTTCATGGTGGTGGACAATGGGTGGATGTTAGCGGTCGTGATTGATAGCGCGTATCCGCAATATAATAGTTGCAAACTATGATCTTATGTTAGTATATTGCAAACGATACGCGTATTATGCAACTTGAATGTACTCAGCGGCTGCGAAGGAACGAGGTCATGGAGAGAACGCTGTCGAAGAACGAGGCCAGGGTCATACTCGAGCTCGAGTGGCAGGGGAGGACGACCGTCACCCTGTCAGACTTGCATGAGATGCTTGATGCCTCGGAAAGCTACGCCCGCTACCTGGCCTATCGCTTGGTGAAGAAGGGCTGGCTCGAGCGCCTGCGCCCCGGCCTCTTCCAACTCGTGCCGGCGAACCGGGGTAGGGACGGGGTGGCTGACACCAACCCGCTCGCTGCCGGCGCTGTGCTGGTCTCGCCATACTTTTTCTCGTTCGGCACCGCTTGCACACATCACGGCCTGACAGAACAGCGGTTCTCGGAGGTCTACCTGGCCTGCCGCGAACGCCGCGCAGTCGAGAACATTCGAGGGATCCGCTACGTCTTCGTGCGGGTGCCCGAGCGGCGGTTCTTTGGCTTCACCGCGGTTCGCGTCCTTGGTGCCCCCGTGCAGATGGCTACCCTGGAACGAGCGCTTCTCGACGCGATCGACCGTCCCCGGTACTCGGGCGGCATCGGCGAGGTCTCTCGAATCTCAATGCGCGCGGCCCCCCGGATATCGTGGGACATGCTCGTCGCACTGACTCGTCGTTGGGGCTCGTCCGCCTTGGCGCAACGATTGGGCTACTTCCTGGAACTTCACGATGCACATATGCCCGAAACCGCCAAATCTGAGCTCCTCGCAATCATCCGCTCTCACAGCAAGATCCACCTCGGCTCGCGCCGCATGTGGGGTACGACCGGCGTGTTGGCCAAACCATGGAACGTAGTGGTGAACGTTCCCCGCGAGGTCTTGGTCGCCAGCGACGAACTAGGGCGTCGTCGCATCGTGCTCGGATCGAAGGAGAAGAATCAATGATCGAGGACAAATTCGTTGATCTCTATGCGCGCAACAGCGGCCTTCGTGACAAGCTGGTCGCCGAGAGGGATGTCGTGCTCACTTACGTTCTGCGCGGCCTCGTTGACGACGGGGTGATGGACCACCTTGCTTTCAAGGGCGGTACCTGCCTGCGCAAGATGATCTTCGGTTCGGCGGGCCGTTTCTCCGAAGACCTCGACTTCACACTGGACTCGGAACTTCAGGACGACGACGTGCTGCTCGAACTGGTCGAGAGTCTCAACCGCGAGCACTACGGCATTAACTTCGTGTTCGACGAGTACTACAAGACCGACGGCGACACCTCGTTTGGCGGTGACGCTACCTACAGCCATGCCTGGAACGACGCGGGTCGCTTCCGCCTGCAGGTGAGTCTCCGAGAACGCCCCACCCTCCAGGCGGCCCTCATGGAAATGAAGCACCAGGCCTACTTCAACCACCTGGAGATCGAACTTTTCGAGGTGCGATCGCTGCAAGCGATCGAAATGTTCGCCGAGAAAGTCCGTGCCGCCTATCAGCGAGCCAAGGTGCGTGACCTCTACGACCTGCACTGCTTCGCGATGATGCCCTTCGACGGCGAGATCCTCCGGCGCATGGTGGTGCTGAAGCTCTGGCAGGCGCGTGATCCCTTTGACCCGGCAGCCTTTTTTGAGAAGCTGCGCGGCGGAAATTATGACTGGGAAGATCTCCGGCGACTGGTACGCACATCGGATACGATCGAGCCCGTGCAAATCATGCGCTCTGTGGAGACCCTGTTCGCGGGGCTGCACCAGATCACCGACCTCGAACAACAGGTCATCGCAGACGCCAGGAGCGGATGGAACGAACTCCTCGCTAACCGGCTACGAGCCGAAATACGAGAACTGGCGACCGGATAATTCTCGGACCAAGATTGATGGACGCGACTTTGTGAATGGAGCGGGGCGGGAAGGGCTCATCTTTTCTTTGATTTTCCGGCGCGGCTGGGGTATAAACTGGCCGGTCGCAACCTTTTGGATCACAACGGGAAAGGTGTACCCTCGGGCCGCTTTTCCCGTCCAAAGCCGGGAGTGAATTCCGCGATGGAAGAACAGATCCGCAACTACCAGAAGATTCTCAAGGGTAACCCACTCGACGCCCCCGCCTTCACCGCGCTGGAGGAGCTTTACAAGGGTGCCGACAAATGGCGGGAACTTACCGATCTCTACGAGGATCGCATCCGCCACGCCGGCGACCCGGAGCAAGAGAAGGCCCTTCTGGGCAAATGCGCCCTCGTCTGGCATCGGCGCATCGGCGACGTCAACAATGCGCTCGAATGTTACAGCCGCCTGCAGCGGGTCGATCCGGCGGACCGCACGGCGCTCGAAGGGCTAGCCGATATTCACGCGGCCAAGAACGAGTGGCGCAAGCTTTCAGACGATCTTGAGAGACTGGCGGTCCAGACCGAAGACAGCGTCGCGCGGGCCGATCTTTACATGCGGCTGGGCAACCTTTACTCGGAGCAGCTCAAGCGCAAGGAGAGCGCGCTGGTGGCCTGGGGGCACGCGCTTGCGGCCAACCCCCAGCGGGTCGATGTCATGGCTTCACTGCGCTCTGTCTATCGCGAGCGCGGGTTTTTCAAGAAGGTCTGGGATCTGCTGGAGCGCGAGAAGGAATCGAATCAGACCGTGCCAGAAGAACTGGGCGGCAAGTACCTCGAACTTGGCCAGAATTTATTGGCCGAGCCCCTGTTCGAGGATGTCTGCCGCGACTCGCTGCAACGGGCCAAGGAACTGCTCGCGGATGCGGCCCCGGCCGATGCCGCCTTTGAAGAGCTTTCAGCGGCCAAGGCCGACTGGGAAGCGCAGGTCAAGAAACTGCGCGTCGAGGCTGTCGAAGCCCCGGACAAAAACCGGGCCGTGGGCCTCTATCGGCGGATCGCCGAGATTTTCTTCCTAGCCGGCGGCCACGAGGAGCAGGTGGAGGAAAACCTCGACAAGTGCGCCTTGCTGCAGCCGGGCAACGTGCGCGTGCTTGCCTTCATGGAGCGATACTATCTCGACAAGCGGGTTCCGAAAGAGCTTCTGGACAGGCTCGAGCAAACCCTCGGACGGGTCAAGGATCCCAGGACGTCGGTCTTCATTATCGAGCGCATTGCCTTCCACTCGATTGTCGATCTCCAGGACAGGAAAGCCGCCATCGAGGCCTACCTGAAGATCCTGGGAATCGAGCCGGGCCATCCTGCGGCCTGCGCTGCGCTAGTCGAGTATTTCCAGGAAGAAGGGCGCTGGGCCGAGGTGGTCAAGTTGCTGCGCGCGCGCGCCGAGCGCCAAGGCGACGTTCACGAGAAGGCAGAGATCCTGCTCCGGGTGGCCGTCATCACCGCGGAGCATCTCAAGGATCCCGAGGCGGCCCGTTTCCTAAACGAGGAGATCCTGCGTCTCGATCCGGACAATGCCCAGGCAGCCACGGCGCTTACCAATCCGTACGAAAAAGCCGAGGAGTGGAACGGGCTGGTGCGTTGTCTCGAGGTGCAACTCAGGCACACTCCGGCCAAGAAGGATCAGGTCAAGATCCTCGACAAGATCGCCGCCATTCACCTCGATCACCGGGATGACTCGGTCGAGGCGTTCAAGGTAAAGGCGCGCTCGCTGACATTGGACCCGGGCAATAAGAAAATCCTAAAGAGCGTCTTGCAACTCGGCGAGCAGACCGGCCGTTTCCAGGACATGGCCGGGTCATTGAACCAGGTGGCCGATTCGGGTGTCATCAAGGGCAAGGGCCTGCTGGGGCTTCTCGGCACCTTGGAGTCCATTTACGAGACGCGGCTCAACAACTCGTCAGCGGCCATCAAGATCTGCCAGAGAATCATCGAGCTGGATCCCAAGAACATGCCGGCGCTGGACACTCTTGAGCGGCTGCAGGCCTCCGCGGGCGGCAGTGTCGAACTGGTAAGCATATACCTGCGGCAGCTCGATCTCGTTCGCAGCGGGGAGAAACGCAAGGAGTTGCTTTACAAGCTGACGGCCATCTACCGCGATCGCATGGCCGACTACGGGCAGGCGATCTCCACGCTCCAGGAGATCATCGCCATCGATGAGCAGGACACGACGGCCTGGGGCCAGTTGGCTGAGTTGCAGGAAGGCGGAGGTCACTGGGAGCAAGCTGCCGAGGCGCTGGAGAAAAGCCTGACCGATAGCGGCGATCTGCAGAAGGTGCTGGCCGTGAAATACCACCTGGCCGGCATCTACGAGCAGCGCCTGAACGACACCGAGAAGGCTCTCTTGCTGTGCAACGAGATACTTTCCGACGATCGTGTCGATCCCGAGACGGCGGCGGGAACGGTGACCATTCTCGAGCGGCTGCAGGGACGTGGAGTCAGCCCGCAGCGTATTGCCGAAATCCTGCAGCCCTACTACGCCCTGGCGGGTGACTGGCGGCGTCACATCGACATGCTCGAGCTGCGGTTGGAAGGATGCGCCTCGTCAGAGGAGCGTGTGCAACTGCTGAAGCGAATCGCCCAGGTTTACGAAGAGCAGCTGCAGCAGATGGAACTGGCTTTTTCTGCTTACGGCCGGGCTTTCAGGGAGGCTCCCCGGGACGAGAAGCTGCGCGGGGCGCTGGTGCGCCTGGCCGAACAGACGGGGCACCTGGAGGAGCTGGCCGGTTTTCTGGAGGACGCCGTTGCCCGCTCGGGCGACGAGAAGCTGGCCGATTCTCTGAACCTTTCGCTTGGCGAGTTGTACTTCAAGCGGCTCAACCGCTTCAGGCCGGCAATCGACTGCTACAAGCGCGTGATGGCGCGGGACGGCCACAACGCCGATGCGCTGGGAGCACTTGCCGAACTGTACCGGGCGACGGGAACCTGGGATGAACTGTCGTCTATATTGCGCACTCGTATCGAGTTGGTCGAGGAGCCGCAGGAAAAAAAGGCACTCCTTTTGGATCTGGCCCAGGTCTGCGAACAGGAGTTGCACGACCGGCCGACGGCCATCGAATTGTTGCAGCAGGTTCACGAGATGGTCGGCGACGACCTCGACGTTCTCTGCCGCCTCGACTCTTTGCTGGAGGCGGCCGGGCGTTGGCCGGACCTGGCGAATATACTGGAAAAAGAAATCCCGCTGGTGTCTTCCGATCAAGCCTCCGATCTCAACCTGCGCCTGGGGCGTGTGCGTGCCGAGCGTATGGAAGAACACGAGCACGCCGTTGAACACTACCGGCAAGTTCTGGCCGATCGCCCGGACGATGCCCGTGCCATCGCCGCTTTAGAGTCCTTGCTGGGACGTCCAGACAGCGCGCCGATGGCCGCGGAAATTCTCCTGCCGATTTACGAGCACAGAAAAGACTGGCCGGGCATGGCGCGAGCCCTGGAAGTCAGGGCGGAAAGCCTGCAGGACACAGCAGACAAGGTCGCGACCCTGGTGAGTGTGGCCGGAGTGTATGACAAACAACTTGCGCTGCGCGATCGCGCCTTTGCGTCGTTGCGGCGGGCTCTGGTGCTGGACAGTTCCAGGCAAGATGTCCTCGACTACCTGGAGCGCATGGCCGAGGAGTCGGGGGCCTACGACGAGTTGACTGCCGCCATTGAGGATGCCGTCGGGGCGCAGGCGAGCCCGGAAAAGAAGCTGTCCCTGCTGCAGACGCTGGCGACTCTCTATCGCGACCGGCTGCGCCGGCCCGACCTGGCTTCGACCAGTCTGAGGCGCCTGTTGGAGATCGCTCCGGATCACATCTCGGCGCTTGCGTCCCTGGAGACTCTCTATCGTGAAGCCAAGTCGCTCAAGGACCTGGCCTGGGTTCTCTTCCGGCAGGCCGAGATAGCGACTGATCCCGAGAAGAAGCGCGACATCCTGGTCCAGGTGGCCCAGATCCGCGAAGAACAGCTTGGAGACATGGAGGGAGCCATTGAGGCCTATCGCTCCGTGTTCGATTCTCATCCCGAGGACATCCACGCGGCCAAGCAGCTCGATCGTCTTTACCAGCTAACCAACCGCTGGGAGGACGAGGCCGAGTTGCTGCCCGGATTGGCCAGCCTCTCGAAGAACGTTCTGGGCGTGATCGATTACAACCGACGCCTGGCACAGATCTGCTCCGAACGACTGGATGACCCACGCCGGGCCATACAGATTTACCGGCATGTCCTCGAAGTGAAGCCCAACCATCCGGATAGCGTTACCGACATCGAGCGTCTGTTGCGTGACGAGCGTTGCCGCCTGGCGGCGGCCGAGGTTCTTGAGGACGTCTACCGGGCCGGTTCCGACTGGCGCAAGCTGGCGGCCGTTCTGGAGATGCGCCTGGCGGCTTCGGCCGATTCCGATCAGCGTATCAAGCTCTATTCGCAACTTGAGGAGATTTACGAGAGTAAGATAGAAGAGAAAGCGCTGGCCTTCAACGTTGCCTCGCGGGCCTTCAAGGAGCAACCGCAGGACGATGGAGTGCGGCAAGATCTCCTGCGCCTGGCGCAGGATGGAGGGTTCTTCGAGGAGCTTGGCGGAGCTATGCTGGACGTGGCCGATCGTCAAGTGGGAACGGATCTAGCCACCGAGTTGCGCAAGCAGGTTGCCGAAATCAACGAGAAACACCTTGGCCGGCGAGCACAAGCCATCGAGCAGTGGGAGCAACTGATGGAGTCCCACGGACAGGATCCGCAGATCCTGTCGGCGCTGGAACGCCTCTATCGGGAGGAGGGTGATTTTGCCGCCCTGGTGAAGGTCTATCGGGCGCAGATCGAGTTGGCCGCGGACCTCGAACAGAAGAAGGATCTGCTCTTCAGGACGGCCGCTTGCTTGTCGGAGGGAGTCGAGGACGTTGAGGGAGCGATAGTCGAGTACCACCAGATTCTCGATCTTGATCCCCATGACCGGCGTGCCTTGAAGCTGCTGGACGGATTGCTGGTGGCCGGAGAGCGCTGGGATGATCTGACCGAGATTCTCGGACAAGAACTGGCCCTGCTTCCAATGGATGCCGTCTCCGACGGAGTCGATGACGTTCGCCAGAACTTGCTTCTGAGAAGCGCCGAGTTGCAGCTTACCCGGCTTGAAAACCTCGACCTCGGGATGGCGGCCATGTCCGAGGCGCTGCGGCGCAACCTGACCGATCCGCGCGCCGTCGAGATCCTAGAGCGGATGCTGCCGAATGAGAAGACCAGGAATGCCGCGGCGGAAGCGCTGGAGCCGGTCTACCGCGCCCAGCGAGACTTCAAGAAGCTGGTGGCAATCATGGAAGTTCGGCTGGCCGCCCGCAGCGAGCCCGACGAGCGAATGGCGATGTTCCGCGAGTTGATGAATATATACGAGGTCGAACTGACGCAGAAGCCGCTTGGCTTCATGGTGGCTTGCCGGGCCTTCAGGGAGAATTTTGCCGATGCGGGAATCCGCGAAGATCTGGAGAGATTAGCCCAGCAAACGGGTTCGTTCGAAGAACTTGCCGGAGTATACGAAGAGGTGATCGAGCGGGCGCATGACTCTGATGCGGGGCCGATCATCGAACGGCGCCTGGCGCAGTTGAAAGAAACATACCTGGAGGACAAAGACGAGGCCGTTTCGCATTGGCGCCATGTGCTTTCCAGCGATCCCGACGACACGGAGACGCTCAAAGCACTCGAACGGCTTTACCGTGAGCGCGCGGCTTACTCCGAGCTGGTTGGCGTCCTGCGCCACATGGCGGCCCTGGAAGACAACGCCGAGCGCAAGAAAGATCTTTATCATGAAGTGGCCACCTTGATGGAGGAGCGTCTGGGGCTCAATGACGGAGCTATCGAGGCCTACCGCGAGATCCTGGCCGATGACCCGCAGGACCTGGCAGTCACCAAACTGCTCGATCGCCTGCTGCAGAAAGAGGGGCGCTGGGAAGAGTTACGCGACGTGCTGACGAGCGAGATTGAACGAGCCGGGGACAGCGAAATCCTGTCCTTGCGGCTTCGCCTGGCCGGCGTCATGAGGTCGCACCTCAAAGCTCCAGACCAGGCCATCGAGATCTATTCCGAGGTTCTACGGCGGCAGCCGGGCGAACCCGAGGCGGTGGCGGCTCTGACCGAGATGTTTGACGCCGGAGAGTCCCGGGAGGCGGCGGCTCGCCTGCTCTCCATTCCGCTTGAGAAGGCCGGCGACTGGAGGCACCTGATCGCCGTCTGGGAAAGCATACACGGCGCCAGCCAGGAAGCGGCCGAGAAGAAAGCCGCCCTTACTCGAATGGCCGATATCTACGAAAAACAAATGGGCCAGAAGGAACTCGCCTTCGCAACTCTGGGACGGGCCTTCCAGGCGGATCCCCAGGATGAAAACGTTCGCCTTTCTCTGGAGAGGCTGGCATTGGAGACCGACAGCTTCGAGATGCTGGCACCCATCTTCGAGCAGGGTCTCGATACCTTGGATGATCAGGTGGTCTTGTTGACGCTTCACAGGCGCTTGGCCGGCCTGTATGCGGAACGCCTGGGTGACAAGCAAGAGGCACTTTTGCACTTGCACGCGGTTGTCAAGCTGGATCCCTCAGACAGCGGCAGCCTGATGGCGCTGGAGAACTTCTACCGGCAACAGGAGAACTACGACCGGCTGGTCGACATTCTACACAAGCGGGCCAAGTTGAGTGAGAATGCCGAGGAAGTCTCAGCCCTGCTCTATGAGATCGCCTCCATTCACGAGGAGAAACTCGGCGATCTGGGCGGCGCTATCCAGGCCTATCGGGAGGTCATCGAGAGACAGCCGGACGACATCAATGCCCTGCGCATGCTGGATAAACTGTGCGTCGATCAGGGTCGCACCCAGGACCTGGCCGATGTGCTCTTTGCCGAGGTCAATCTGCTCGATAAGCTCGGTGAACGCTCCGATGCCCTCGACGCCAGGTTCCGGTTGGCGCATCTTTACGAGCTGGAATTCGACGATATGGATCGGGCGGCGACCTTGTACCGGGATATCCTGCAGACGGATCCATCCCATGCCACGACTGTCGCCTACCTGGAAGGTCTGCTCTCCGAGGGACGCTCGTTCGAGGGCGCCGCGGATCTTCTGGAAACCGTCTATGAGCAAACGGGAGAGTGGAAGAAGTACATCGATATTCTCGAGACACAGGTGCGCCAGTCTCGGGTAATGGCGCGCAGGCTGACTTTGTTGGCCAAGATTGCCGAGATCCAGGAACAGCGCCTGGGCCTGCAAACACTGGCCTTCAATACCTATGTACGCATGTTCCACGAAGACCTGACCAACGCCGATGTTCGCGACAAGCTCGAAAAGATTGCCGTCGAGGACGACAACCTCGAGGCCCTGGCCGCCGTTTACGAAGAGGAGCTGGATAACGTCGAAGAGCCGGCGGTGGGGGCCGCCATCGCTCTCAAGGTAGCCCAGATCCAGGAGGGAGAGCTCGACGACGAGGACGAGGCGCTGCGCTTCTATCGCACGGCCCTGCGTTTTGACGGCCGCAACTTGGACGCTTTGCGGGCACTCGACCGGCTATTTGAAAAACGCGAGCAGTATGAGGATCTGGCCGGCATCCTGTCAAAGGAGATCGAGCACATCGAAGACCAGGATCAGCTCGCCGATCTCTTGTTCCGCCTCGGCAAGATCCAATACGAGAAACTGGATCAGACCGCCAAGTCGGTCGGCTATTTCAGGCAAGTTCTCGACATGCAGCCGGAGCACGTTGAGAGCATGAAGTTGCTCGAGCGGGTTTTCGCAGAGCTAGGCGATCACGAATCGCTGTATGGCGTGTTGCGTGCCCGCCTCGAACACACCAGCAATCGTTCGGAGAGAGTGGAGCTGGTCGCCAGGATCGGCGACCTGGCGTCCGGCCAACTCGATCGGCCGGACGAGGCCATCGAGCTGTGGAAGCAGGTTTCCCAGGACGACGAATGTGCCGACGATGCCTATGAGGCTCTCGATAGGCTCTACGAGCGGACTGAACGCTGGGCCGAGTTGGCCAGACTGGTCGAAGATCGCATGCAGAAAACAGTCGACCCGGAGAAGGTTGCCGCCCTGTCTGGCCGCCTGGGCTGGGTCAAGGGCGAAAAACTGGGCGAGATGGAAGACGCCATGCGGCACTACCAGGAAGTGTTGCGTCTCGATCCCAAGGATATAAACGCCCTGCAGTCGCTGCGCCGTATCTATACCTCCGGCGGGCAGTGGGAAGACCTGCTCTCGGTCTTGCGCAAGCTTGTGCCCTTGCAGGAGGACATGATCGGGGTCAAGAATATCCGTTTCGAATTGGCGGAAATTCTCGGAGAAAAGCTCGACCGCGGTGACGAGGCGATAGACGCGGCCAAGCGCGCCGCCGACATCGAGCCGCACACGCCGGAAGATCTCGATCGCCTGGCGCGTATTTTCCAGGTGAACCAGGCATGGCAGGATGCCGTCACCATTCTCGAACAGGCCGCCGAAATGAAAGAGGCGGACACGGACAAGATCGAAACGCTTATCGAAGTCGCCACGATCTGGAAAGACAAGATCCAAAGACCACTTGGAGCCGCGCCTGCATATGAGAAGATCCTGGAAATAGATCCGTTTCACGAAGAAGCCTTCCGAACCGGCGAATCGATCTACCGCCAGAACAAGGAATGGCGGCGCCTGAGTTCCCTTTTGGAAAAACGCCTGGCGCATATCCGCGAGCGCAAGGATCGTGTCGGTCTCATCAAGGAGATAGCCGATATATACGAGATGCATCTCGGTCAGAAAGAGTTGGCCTTCGCACGCTACTGCGCAGCCTTTCGCGAGGACTTCTCAGACGACCAGGTATTGACGAAACTGGAGGGTCTGGCCGAAGAGACTGAAGACTACGATACCTTGCTCGAAGTGCTCGAAGACGCCACCGAAGAAGTGGACAGCGGCCCGCGGGCCGTCAACCTTTTTCGCAAGATCGCGGATATCTACCGGCTGCGCCTGAATAATCCCGCCGAAGCCGAAGCCAGGCTGCGCAAGGCGGTAGAGATCGATCGACGCGAGGTGATCTCGCTCGATTCATTGGCCGATTTGGTCCGCGAGCAGGGGCGTTACGAGGACCTGGTTCAGATTTACGAGAGCAAGTACGAACGCATTGACGAGATCGAAGATCGCAAGGAAATCAGATCGCAGATTGCCAAGTTGCAAGAAGAAAAACTCGACCGGGTCGACCTGGCACTGGAGAGTTACCGGCGCATCCTGGAGTTGGACGGGCGCGATGCCGGCGCGATCCAGTCGCTGATTCGCCTCTTCCAGCAGGAGGAGCGCTGGCAAGATCTGATCCAGATCCTGAGAAGGGCCTCCGAACAGGCCGAGGACCGCGAGATCAGCGTCAACCACCTGTTCAATATTGCCGGTATCTGGGAAACCGAACTGGACAGCGACGAAGATGCCATAGATGCCTACAGGGCCGTGCTGGAGGTCGACGCCACTCACGCCGAGAGCCTCAAGGCACTCGAGCGCATCTTTACCCGTCTGGATCGCTGGAGCGAACTGCTCCAGGTTTTCGAGCGCGAGGTCGAACTCGGTCAGGATCCGACCGAGCGGGTAAAGCTTTACAACAAGATGGGCAGCATCTGGGAAGAACGTTTCTCGAACATCGAAAACGCGGCAGCTTGTCACGAAAGCATCCTGGGGTTGGACGCAGGCAACCTGCAGTCTGTCAAGGCGCTCGAGAGACTGGTGCGCCGGATGGGCGATTTCAAGCGCCTGATAGATCTTTATTACAAGCATATCGAACTGGTCAGCGACAGATCGGAGCAGGTCGACATTCACCTGGCGATAGGCGAAGTCTGGTACCGGGAACTGAGTCGGGTCGACAAGGCCGAGGATGTCTTTGCCAAGGCGCTCGAAATAGATCCGCAGTCGAAACCTGCGATTCACGCTCTCGGCCAGCTATACGAGAAGAGCGGCAACTGGTTCAACGCCATCGAGATGCTGCACAAGGAAGCCGAGCTTTGCGGGGCCACTCCCGAGGCGGTCGACCTGTACTACCGCATGGGCAAGATCAACGAGGACATGTTGCTGGATTCCGGCGCGGCCCGTGATTCCTACACCAAGGCATTGGCCATCGACCCATCATACCTGCCCGCGATCAAGGCTTTGAAGCTGATCTATTACCTCGACAAGGAATATGACCAGTACCTGGAGATGATGATCCAGGAGGCCGAGCACTCGGAAGACGTGGAGGAGAAAACCCGGCTGTATTTCGAGATCGGTAAATTCCTGCAAGAGCACCACGAAGACTCGGCGCAGGCGGCGACATATTACGAGGAGGCGCTGCGCCGCACACCGGATTTCCTTCCCGCGGCCAAGCCGCTGGCCGACATCTATTTCAGGACAGAGCAGTGGGAGAAGGCCGAGACCATGATGGAAATCGTGGTCCAGGGACTGGATCGCAACACCGAATCAAAGGAACTTTGTCGCCAATATTATCGCCTGGGCTACATTACCGAGAAGCTGGGCAAGGGCGACAAGGCGCTCGATCACTATCGCGAATCGTATGAACTGGACGCGACCTACCTGCCGGCGCTGGAGGGCCTGGGTAACGCGCTGTTGAAGGCCGAACAATGGGAGGAGGCCTACCGTATATACCAGACGATCCTGATTCACCATCGCGACAGCCTGTCGGATGCCGAGGTGGCCGAACTCTACTGGCAAATCGGCGACGTGAATTTCCAGATGCAAGAAATCGAGAGGGCCATCGGCGCTTTCAAGAAAGCCATCGAGATTGACGATACGCACCTGGCTTCGTTGCAGTACCTGGTGCGCATCTACGAGGAGCAGGGCAACTGGGAAGAGGCCTACGACTTCGGCATGCAGATGGTCGATGCCATGGACGAGGAGGATCTCTACGGGCATTACCTGCGGCTGGGAGACTTGTGTCGCGAGAATCTTCAAGATCCGTTCAGAGCGGTCGATGCGCTTCAAGGCGCTCTTAGAATCCGGCCGGACTCGTTGGAAGTCTTGACTCGTCTACTGGACGTCTACTCGGAGACACACCAGATTCAGAAAGCGGTCGAGGTGCTCGACAAGATCGTCGGGGTTGAAAGCCGCCCCAGGCACTTAGTCGATTTTCATGACAAGGCGGGATATCTCCTGCGCGACGAGTTGCACGACGATATCCGGGCCGTGGAGCACTTCAACGCCGCCCTGGACATCGATCCCTCTCATGTCAAGGTGTTCGAAACGATCACCGAGATCCTCACCGCCCGAAAAGACTGGTTGGTTCTCAAGGAAAACTACATCAAGATGATCAAGCGTCTTCCGGCGGAAGCACGTAAGACCAAGCTGGCCCTGTGGAAAGATCTGGGCGGGCTTTGCCGTGTAGTCCTTCGTAATCTGAACGAGTCGGTCGATGCCTACAAGATGATTACCAACCTCGATCCGGGCGATGTGGAATCTCTGGCGATCCTGGGCGACCTGTTGGCAGCCAAGCCGGCCACGGTCGAGGAAGCCATAGCCACTCACCACAAAGTGCTGACCATGTCCGCCGACAGGATCGCAAGCTACCGCACACTGTGGAAACTCTACAATGAGCGCAAGGAGTACGACAAGGTCTATACCATTGCTTCCATCCTGCGCTACCTGAAGAAGGCGGACGAAGAAGAGCTGAAGATTGTCAACTATTTCTCGCGCAAGGCGCCGGATCTGGCGGCCCATCCAATAGACGATCGCATCTGGGAGAAGATACTGGCGCATCCGGACGTAAAGGTTCCATTCACGCGAATTTTCGGGCTGCTCTACCGGAAGGCCCCGGCGATGTTTCTCAAGGAGCACAAGGAACTGAACCTGCGCAAGCAGAATCACGTAGATCTGGCGCGCGATCGCTCTTTGTTTGCTCATAACTTCAGATTGGCCGCCAAGATCATGGGGGGTATGGAGGTGGAACTCTTCGCGCTGAAAGAAGAAGAGGCGCCGCAGCCTCCCGGGTTGACCATCGCCCCGACCAGGCCGACTTCGCTGATTGCCTACAAGGACATGTTCCGCGAGGACAAGAAAAAACGCCTGTTGTTTCAGATCGGGCGGCAGTTGGCCGTGGCACGGCCGGAGTTCTTGCTGGCCTTCGCGTTGTCGGTGAAAGATCTGGACACATTGCTCCAGGCGGCTTGCCAGATTGTAAAGCCGAATTTCCCAGCCAGCGGCGATCCGCGTGCAGTGGACGCAGTCAAGGGCAGGCTCAAACGAGCCCTGACCGATTCAGGCAAGGGCATGCTTGCCAGGGCGCTGACGGACTATCTTGCCCAGCCTAAGAAATTCAGCCTGCGCAGGTGGGTCGAGGCAGTGGAGCATTCGGCCAACCGGGCCGGATTCGTGGTCTGTAATGATTTGGGTGTCAGCCTGGGGAGCGTCAGGAAGGAAGCCGCCTGGATGACGCCCATGCGGCCGATCCAGAAGGTGAGGGAGTTGCTCGTATTTGCGTCCAGCATCGAGTATTTTGAGCTGCGTACGCGGCTTGGGCTGGTGGTGTCCAGATGACGGCCGGCCATATTCTTGAGCGGCGCCGATTGCTCTGGTAGAATCCGGATGCGGCTGGACGCCTTTTGGGGAGATCTTCCGGGAGGATGAGCCGTTAATATTCTTGCACGACTCGGGTGGAAGATATGAAGTTCGTTTGCGACGAATGCGGGACGCAGTATCTTATTTCGGACGAGAAGGTGGGGCCCAAGGGCGCTAAGGTCAGGTGCAAGCGCTGTGGCAACATCATCATCGTGCGCCCGGCTCGTTCCACAGAGCAGGCCGCAGGCGACAGCTCAATGTCTTCGATGACAGAGCCGGAAGGGCGGCCGCTGGATGGATCCGAGCCGAACCAGGAACAAGACGAACTGGGGCATGCCTTCGATCAGCTATTGAAGGGCGGGCTGGATGCGGGCGAGGAAGATGACGAAGAAGAAGACGGGGGACAGGCGACGGAAATCTTCAGCATGGAAGAATTGCAGCACCTGAGAAGCGATAAGAGGATCGCTGACGAGGACCAGGACAAGATCGATCAGGTGTTTTCCGAGGCGGCCAGCACAGACGTCGGGCACATGCATTCCGGCTCGAACGAGTCGGCAAGCGAGGAGTGGTACGTTGCCATCAACGACGAACAGGTTGGCCCGATGGGCCTGGGAGAGGTGGAGAACCGCTGGGAGTCGGGAGAGATTACACCTGATTCTTTGGCCTGGCATCCCGGCATGCAGGATTGGATTGCGGTCAAGGATGTTCCCAAGTTGCGTTACCTTTTGGGTTCCATGAGAAAAGAAGAGGTTCCGCCCGCGGTCGAGGATGCCGATTCGTTTTCCGCTAAGGCGTCTGATAAATGGGATACGACGGGCGGATCGGCCTTGTCTTCACTGGTGGAGGAGGAGATAGAATCGATTGACAGCCAACCTCCGGCCGAGGAAGAGGAGATCGCCAGTGGCCTAGATACTGATCTCAACGGGGATGCATTGCCGCCCTGGGAGCGGGAAGAGGTGGTTTCGGGAGAGGTGGCTCGCCCGTCGGATAGTTATTTCGATTCCACGCTGGACAATCCGACGACCGACTCGGGAATGCCGGTAGCCAGCAGGCGCTCCGGTTTCTCACGGCCGGCCTATCTGTCAGGCGGGACGGAGCGCAAATCTAAGACAAAGCTTTTCGTGATCGCGACCTTGGCCGTGGTGGTGATTGCCGGGGCGGCACTCGCGATCTTCGGTCTTTCGAAAAACGAGCCGCCCGATAATGGAAATGTCCAGCCCATCGAACGGCCGCACCAGGATGGCTCGCAGGGAAAGTCGGGGACTGAGTCTTCGGACGCGGGGACCGGATCTCGCGGGACCACGGAGAAGAAGGATAATCCGTCCGGCAAGGAGTCAGGAAGCAAGAACGGTGAAAATGCAAGAACGGGCGAGGGCGTGCTGGTAGTCAAGAAAGCCGGCACGGAACCGATCGCAACCGATTCTGTTAAAACGAGCAAGGCGGGTCAGAACAAGGGAAGCAATAAGACGGGTGATCGTAAGAAGAGAAGAAAGAAGAAAAAGAAAGTAGTCACGGCGAGCAAGCAAAAATCGAACAGCAAATCACACACGGTTGCCAATACACAAGTCGAGGACACCAGCGGATTGCCGGCGACGCTGACCAAGGCGCAAATATTTGGAACGATGAAGAAGTACCTTGGTGCCATGAGGGGATGTGTCAAACAGCAGTTACAGCGCAATCCTTCAGTCAAGGGAACGATGCTGGTCTCTTTCGTCATCCTGGGCAGCGGCAAGGCCGGTGATGTGCGCATTATTTCAAAAGACCATCAGGGCACCTATGTGGCCGGATGTATGACATACTTGATCAAGAACATGAAATTTCCCAGGTTCTCGGGAAGCTCGATCCCCATTCCGCGGATACCTCTTAAATTAGGCGAATAATAGCCCGTTTTCCTGGATGTATTGGGGAGTATTCCCTTGCATCGCCGTGAACGGGCGTGATAATTTACGCCGGGTTTTCTAAGCCTCTGGAGGCGACTTCTCATGCGTCTTGGCATCTTCTCCGACGTTCATTCCAACTTGGAGGCGCTGCGGGCTGTTCTTGACGAATACAAGAATCACGCAATAGACAAGTACATCTGCCTGGGAGATGTCGTCGGCTACGGAGCCAACCCCAATGAGTGTAGTGATATCGTCAAGGAAATGGCCTCGGTGGTGGTGTTGGGAAACCATGATGCGGCCGTGTCCGGCCGCATGGAGTATAGCTATTATTATGATGCGGCGCGGGAAGCGCTCGACTGGTGCGCCGGGCAATTGAGCGCTGAAAACCTGAACTGGCTGAAAAGCCTGCCCTATACGCACAACATGGACGACATGTGCTTTAGCCATGGCAACCCTCTGTGCCCAGAGGACTTCGAGTACATCTTTACAATGGAACAGGCGTCCGAACTGCTCCCTCACCTGGATGCGCTGGCGCAGGTGAACTTCATCGGCCACTCTCACCTGACCAAGTCGTTTGCCCTGTCTCCGGGAGAAGTCAACGAGGTTGTCGCACGGCGCTTCGGATTGCGTAAGCATCGCCAGTACATCATTACCGACGGCAGCATTGGTCAGCCGCGCGACTATGACTCGCGGGCTTGTTGTACCGTTTTCGACACCGAAACGCGCGTTTTCGAATATCATCGCGTGGACTATGATATCGAGGCCGCTGCGAAAAAGATCTTCGCTGCCGACCTGGCCGTGAACTTCGGAAAACGGCTGTTTTTGGGGGTTTGATGAACCGCCTGGACTGGGTTTTTTTGGGCAAGCAGCCTTACCGGCAGGCACTCGAGATTCAGTACAGGCATGCCCGGCGGGTTGCCGCCGGGGCAGCACCCGTTCTGTTCTTGATGGAGCATCCCCCAACCGTGACACTCGGCCGGCAGGCCGAACTGAGCAACCTCGGCTTGCCGCGTTCCGAATATGGGCGCAGGGGCATCGGTGTCTTCGACACGCTGCGCGGCGGAGACGTCACTTTCCATGGACCCGGTCAACTCGTTGGTTACCCGGTGGGTTCGCTGGATGCCTTCGGTTGTTCGGTGCCGGCCTGGGTGCGTGGTCATGCCGCGGCAATCATTGAATTTCTGAGCCGTTGGGGAATCGGCGCCGAATGGTCCGACACACATCCAGGCGTATGGGTTGGTAGGGAGAAGATCGCCGCCTTCGGCTTTCACATTTCACGCCGGATCTCGACGCATGGCTTCGCCCTGAACATTGATACGGATCTCTCTTTTTATAGAACCATCATTTCCTGCGGCCTACGTCACCTGGGGGTGACGTCCATGGCCCGTCGGATTTCCAACGCGCCAACCGTCGAGGAAGCGGCCCGGGAGATTGCCGGATTGGTGGCTGAATCATTCGGTTGGCAGCCGGGCCGCCGCCTGGCAGTGGGCCGCTTCCCAGCCCGCCCCTTAATGTTGCCGCAGGCTGCCTGCAACCGCCCTGCAGGGGGGGCTTAAGTGACGGTATATTTTAGACAATATTCCGGCTTTTTCGCCTGGCTGGTGTTGCTGGCCGGCCTTTCGGGAGAGCCGGCCTGCAGCCACGACAAGAAGACGGGTGCGTCGGTTGTCATCTTCGGGATCGAAGACAAGGCATCTGCCTCGATCGACGGAGTTGCCTTCGACCGTGAACAAGTGCGTAACATGCTGGAGGGTGCGGTCGAGAGAAGTCCCCATCTTACGCTCGTGTCCGGAGAGGATCACGGCACCTACAAGGCGGAATTGACCGTAGTCCTGGCATCGGAGCGCGAATCGACCACTCCCGATGAAAAAGGCGTCTACCGGGCGGTCCAGGTGGACCTCTCGTTGACCAGCTGGGAGGCGGGGCATGTGGAACAGAGTTTATCGGCCCTTGGAAAGGCTTTTCTTGTCCAGGATCCCGACAGGCAGGACCGCCAGCGGGGCTTCAATGAGGTCCTCAAAAATTCCGTGGCAAGGGCCGTGGAACTCGTCGGCTTGCAGATCGAGGCCCGCGGCATGTCGCCCGGAGAGTTACGAGTGATTCTGAGTTCGGACGACGAGGAGAAGAGACTCTACACTCTGCGCTCGTTGAGGGAAAGACACGAGCCCAGCCTGTTGCCCAGGGTGATCGAGATGCTCGACGATCAGGACGCCGACGTGGCCCTGGAGGCGGTTGGAGTGCTTGTGGGGGAAAGAGCCAAGAGCGCCGTTGTTCCGCTGATTCGTATTTCCAGAGGACGCGATCGCATTTTCCTGCTGCAGGTTATCACTGCTCTTGGTGAGATCGGAGGGTCGGTGGCCAGAGGATTTCTGTTCACCGTGGCGGCAGGCCACGACTCTCCAGAGATCAGGCGGCGCGCCGCAGAGTCCTTGCGGCACGTCTTGCTGAGTCAGCGCACCGGCAAGAACGTCGCCCTTCCCATGAGCGGCGCCAGGGATGATTCTAAGAGAGCAGAAAGAGGTATTCGATGAAGAGATCGAGGTTATTGCTTGTGATGGTATCGATCGTGACAGGCTGCTGGGCCGGCTGCGCCCATCTAGCGGGAACGGGAGGTCAGGCCGGAGACTCACGGGCGACTCCGCTCGATGTTTATTTTCCGCTGGCCGTTGGAAACAGCTGGACCTATCAGACTTTCTTCCAGGGACAGGCCCAGCCGGATCTTGTCGTTACGATCGTCGAGCACAAGGAAGGGTTCTTCATCGACGATCGTCCGCATCCCGGGCGCATGCGGATAGACGGCGAGGGCATCCGGGACGGAAATGTTCGCTACCTGCTCAAGGCACCCTTGATAAAAGGAAGCAAGTGGATGAGCGTGGCCGATGTCAGAACCGTCGAGCATTACGAAATAGTCGCCGTCGATAAGGATATTCGCGTGCCGGCGGGTGTGTTCAAGGGATGCCTGGTCGTGCGCATGGAGGTTCGCATGACCGAAAAACTTTCCATGGTAAACAAGATGTTCTTCGCTCCTCGCGTCGGAATCATCGAGATCATGGCCAGCCTGAAAGATGGGGCACGGATTGTTCCCCAGAGCAAGATGCAACTCACGAGCTACAAGTTAGTGCCTGCCGGAAAAAACGATTGAGGCCGGAACCGGCTCTCGATACCTATATCCAGTCGAAGGGCGGCTGCTTCTCGGCCTGGCGCAGGATTCCAGGCCCCACCCGTTCGATGACCGTGTCACACTCCCAGGTTTCGCCGCCGACTTCGGGGTAGTCGATGGTGTAATGCAGCCCGCGGCTTTCCTTGCGCAAGCGGGCCGAATTGATCACCAACTCGGCGACGGTGGCGATGTTCCTGAGCTCGACCAGGTCGGGGGTCAAGAGGAAGTTCCAGTAGTACTCATGAATTTCCTCTTGCACCATGGCGACCCGGCGCAGGGCACGTTTCAGACGCTTGTCCGAGCGGACGATGCCGACGTAGTTCCACATGAACCTGCGGATCTCGTCCCAGTTCTGGGAGACGACCACGCTCTCGTCAGAGTCGGTTGCCCGGCCGGTGTCCCAGGCAGGGGCGGAGTCGAGGTCGACTGCGGACTCGATGCACCAGTCGGCGGCGTCTTCAGCCGCCAGGCGACCGAAGACGACGGCTTCCAGGAGCGAATTCGAGGCCAGCCGATTGGCCCCGTGCAGCCCGGTACAGGCTACTTCGCCGACGGCGTACAGCCCAGGCACGCTGGTGCGCGCACGCAGATCTGTGCGTACGCCGCCACAGAAATAGTGCGCCGCCGGGACGACCGGCAAGGGCTCCTTGGTCATGTCCAGGCCGAATTGCATGCAACGTCTGTGGATGTTTGCGAAACGCTTGATGAGGAAATCGGCGTTGATTGCGGTCATGTCGAGCAGCACGTGATCATCGCCGCGCTTCTTGAGTTCGAAGTCAATGGCCCGGGCCACGATATCCCTGGTGGCCAGCGAGCCCCGCTGATCGTATTCCGACAAAAACTCGCTGCCATCCGCCAGGCGTAACTTGCCTCCTTCGCCGCGCATGGCCTCCGAGAGCAAGAACGACTTGGCGTGGGGATGGTAGAGACAGGTTGGATGGAACTGGACGAACTCGAGGTTGGCCATCTGTGCCCCGGAGCGGCAGGCCATGGCCATGCCGTCTCCGGTGGCCACGTCCGGGTTCGAGGTATAGACGTAGATCTTGCCGGCCCCGCCGGTTGCCAGGACCACGCAGCGGCCCAGGATGGCCTCGACTTGTCCGCTATGGCGGTCGAGGGCGTAGACGCCGCGGCAGCGTCGCAGGGGTTTGCCGCCCGGAGGGGGATCCACAATCAGGTTGATGGCCAGCTTGTTTTCGACCAGCCGAATATTGGGGTTTTGCGTGGCCGCCTTGATTAAAGCCTGCATTATCTCGTGACCGGTAAAATCACCCGCGTGCAGCACGCGCCGGCGGGAATGACCGCCCTCCTTGCCGAGATCGAAATCGCCGTTATGGTCGTGTCCGCTGCGACTGAACGGCACGCCCATGCGCGTCAGCTCTTCGATACTTTCCGGGCCCGACTCGATGCACTTACGAACCACGTCCGGATGGCATAGGCCGGCCCCTGACCGGAAAGTGTCGGCTTCATGCTCCGCGAATGAATCATCGGCGGAGACGACCGAGGCTATCCCTCCCTGGGCCCTGTCTGATGCGGATTCGTTACGTCCGCTCTTGGCCAGCACCAGCACCTTGCCGTGCGGGGCCGCGTGCAGGGCAAAGGTCAAGCCCGCCAGTCCTCCGCCGATGACGATAAAATCAGTGCTTGTAGTCAAAGCGAGTCTCCCCTTTTCACCAAGTGCTGCGGAAACATTAGCTCCCCCGGCCAACCTGGTCAAATGACGGTTATTTGCCCTGTTGAATGTGGCCGTGATAACATTTCCGTGTGAGGTCGAGATGAGAGACGCCCTTTCGGTGCGGATTCGGCAGGTTTCCACTTTTTGGGTGGCGAGTGCCATTTTTCTCGCGGCGCTATACGCCCGGGCGGAGATATACCGTTTCGAGGACAAAGACGGCGTCGTTCATTTCACCAACGTACCCACCGACGATCCGCGTTACAAGCCGATCGATAGAAAAAGCAAGGCCAGGCGGCATAAGTCAAGGCGCGGCCGGGCAGGCAGGAAAATCAATTTGCCGAGCAGCGCGACGCGTTACGACGCGATGGTCAACGAGGCCTCCCGGCGCTTCAACATGCCCCGGGCGCTGATCAGCGCCGTCATGGCAGTCGAGAGCAACTTCAACCCCGAGGCGGTCTCCCGTGCCGGCGCCCAGGGGCTTATGCAGCTCATGCCGGCCACGGCCAGGGAAATGGGCGTCGAAGACGCCTTTGACCCGCGCCAAAATATTCTGGGTGGCACGCGCTATCTGCGATTGCTGGCCAACTCTTTCGACGGGGATCTGGTCTTGACGCTGGCCGCCTACAACGCCGGTCAGGAAGTGGTCAACCGGCACATGGACATACCTCCCTTTCAGGAGACGCAGCGTTACGTGCGACGGGTTCTGCGTCTGTACTATTCCTTCAAGAACCAGATTGCCGCGGAAGAAACACCTTCTGCGCGGGGGCGGAAATCGCAATGAGCGATGCGATCACCCCGGGCGGATTGAACCCGGGAGAGCTCGATGAGGATGTCCGCGACGACTTCCTCTATCATTTTTACCGCGGCAGCGAGATGCTCAGTTGCGGCAGGCTGGAGGAGGCCCGCGAGCATCTTGAGAAAGCGGGTGAACTGAAACCGGATAATTCGAGATGCCAGAACCTGCTGGGTCTCGTCTACCTGAAACTTTCGAACTTCGAGCAGTCCATTGCCATCTATCGCGGGTTAGTGGAACGATTCCCGGAGGAAGAGACTCTCAGGGTGAATCTGGCAAGCGTCTATATCCGGGCTGGTAAATTGGCACAAGCCGAGTCCGAGCTCGTTGTGGCATTGGGGCTACGGCCGGACTATACCAAGGCGCACAAGACCCTGGCCGTGGCCCTGTTGCGCCGGGGGGACGTTAGCGGGGCCCGAGAGCACCTTCGCGCGGCGGGGGTCGAGGACGACGATTTGCCCGGGATGGCGGACGGGAACGGCGTGCTCGAGCAGGAGTTGCCGGAACCGGACAGTTGCCAGGATCCCGCTGGATTCAAGGCGCAAGAAGAGCCGCATGCCCCGGATGGTTCTTTCGGCATGGAGGGCGATTGCCTCACGGCGCAAAGCCCGGTCTGCGCCCGGCTGGATGGCCTGCTGTGGATCGTCGGGGATCTGTCTTTCACTTCCATGAGGAAGCGTTTTAGCAGGCAAGAAACGAGGTATCCGTTCGGAAAGGGCGGGCGGGCCATGGTTCTCGTCGAGGGGGAGGGCAGACTCCTCTTCTCGCCCCGGGCGGACGGCTATTTCATCTATTCACAAGAATCTGGAAGCGGTTTTTTCAACGAGGAACATGTCATTGCCTTCGACAGCATCCAGGGCTGGGAGAACGGCAGGCTCAAGTCGGGCGCCGGTGCCGAGTTAAACGTTTTTCATGTCCAGGGTCCGGCGCAAGTGGTGTTAGGCGGGGGACAAGCGATTCGCAGTCGGGAGATCCCGGAGGACGGCAAATTCCTGATCGCTGCGCGCGGTCTGGTGGGTTGGACGGAGTCGCCGGCTACCCGCCTGATCGAGGCACAGGCACCGTTGCCGCGGGGCCCCTGGATAGAGTTCGACGGGCACGGTCAAGTGATTTACATGGTTGAGAGCTGAACCGATGGCGGGAGTCGATGTGCGTGCGACCTTGAAACAAGAGTTTTTCAACTTGCCAAACATGTTGACCATGTTTCGCATTCTGGTGATCCCGCTGGTTCTCTTCTTCGTCTACTACGAGAGCCGGATGAACAGTTTCATCGCCGCCTGCCTTTTCGCGCTGGCGTCCGCTACCGACTATTTCGATGGATGGCTGGCTCGGCGCCAGGGCTTGATCACCGTGCTGGGAAAGTTCCTCGATCCCCTGGCCGACAAGCTGATCGTCAGCTCCACGCTGGTCATGTTGATACCGCTGGGGCGCATTCCGGCCTGGGTAGTCGTGCTGCTCTTGGCCCGCGAGCTGGCCATCACCGGGCTCAGGGGTATTGCCTCCAGCGAGGGCATGGTAATAGCGGCCAGCCAGGGCGGTAAGTGGAAGACCGCCTTCCAGCTGACCGGGATCCTTGGCCTGCTGATTCACTATCCTTACCCGGTGGCCATCATCACGCCCGGTTTGCACAACCTGGTGGCGGGCACCTGGCTGCACGAGTTGCTGGCATCCTGGGGCATTCCCGTGCGTCCCTGGGTCGACTTCCATATCGTCGGGCTGTGGCTGATCTACATGTCGCTGTTCTTCTCGATTTTCTCGGCCTGGCAGTACATCGGGCGTTTCGTAAAAGCAATAAACAAGCAAGAGGCCGGCGACCGGCCGGAGGCCGAATAATTTCCGGGAATTTCTCTTTTATTACCGATTGATCTACAATTAGTACGTGAACGCTGACGGGACATCTCCATCGCGTGTCTACACATTGACACTCGAAGAACTAGCTGCCGAACTCGCCGAGTTTGGACGCGAGGGTTTTATGCAGCGCTACCAGCACCCGTTTCTGGTGATCGTCTACGCACCGCCGAAAGAGAGCCCTGCGGAGGAATCCAAGACCGAACAGACCGACACCAGGGATCTTGACCTGGACGAGAAGTCGAGCATCGCCAAGCGGGTTATTCCGCTGGTCAAGACCAGCCGCAACAAGTTCAAGTCGAAGATTACCGTAGGGCGCGACATGAGTTGTGACGTCATCATTCGTTCGTCGAAGATCTCCAGGCAGCACGCGGCCTTCGCGCCGAAGAGAAAAGGGCGTTACGAGCTTGTCGACTTGGGCTCGGCCAACGGGACGGTGCTCAACGGTGTGCGCCTGGGCAAGAACCGATCGCTAATGCTGAAAAGCGGCGACATGATCGCCATGTGGCGCTTCCTGTTCCAGTATGTCGAGTTGGAAGCTTTCTTGATCATGTTAGGTAGCCCAAGCGATCACTCCTGAGCTGTGCTTGTTTAAAAAAAGATCGGTGCGTCATTCCGGTATGGGGTCTCGTCTTCTATAGGATGGGAGGAGCTACGTGAGACAAGTTGTAATCACACAGATAAGAACGTCGCTTCTGCTGGTTTTCATCCTTTTAATTATGTCGGGATTGGGGTGCAGTTCAAGTAACCAGTCTGCCGATACAGGGGTGCTTGAAGACGCGCAGGATTCCGGAACAGATGAATACATCTCGGATGCTGGAGATCAGCATTTAGCGGATGGCATTTTCGATGGCGGTATTAACGACGGTGATCAAAGTGAACCGCCCTGCAGCGGCGTAGTGGTTTTCCCTGATCTAGCCCTGGAAGCCGCTATCCGGGAGGTAATCGGCAAGCCTATAGGAGACATCTTGGCCGAGGACTTGCAAAACATCACTCATGTGGAATTCGGTGAGCGCGGGATAATACATCTGACCGGAATCGAATGCCTCACGGCCCTGGAGTCTTTTCACGTGTATGTGAACCAGATTGTCGATATTAGTCCCTTGAGAAATCTCGTCGCCCTGAAGTACATTGATCTTGATAACAATCCAATAGCCGACATCTCCCCTGTATCCGGCCTAGTGGCCATCGAGCGACTCACCATGATGGGCGACCAGGTTATCGACATCGGTCCATTGGTCGAAAACCAGGGCATCGACTCTGAGGACTACATCATGCTGATGGACAACCCCATCGACTGCGACGGCCAGGCAGCCAATATCGCAGAGCTGGAATCACGTGGGGTCGTGCTCTATACCGATTGTCCATAGCCGGCACTTGGAACAAAACCGAGATCGTCGTGCACGCTTTATTCGTCCCGGTTCAGAGCAAACCTCCTAGATTCTCTGTTCCTTAATCCTTATTTCTTTGTTCCAATATTCATTGACTGCAATTGAATCGGGTGAAGCGGATGGTGTCTGCGGTGTCGCCCGGCTCGACGGTACCGACGAGTATGGCGGAGCGGTCGTCGAAACGGACGTGGAAGAGATCAGCCGGTGGGGGGGATGCGGTCAGCAGCTCTCCCGGCTCTCCCAGCCGGGTGCCGTTCTCAGTGACCTGGAGGTATTTGATCCGGCCGGGCTGGTCGTCTTCGTAGCCGTCCTGTTCCATCCAGGTCAGCAGGAAGACACCCCCCAGGTAGGAAATGCGCGGCCGGTAGGCCAGCGGCCGGTTGTAGGCCAGCTGGATGGGATCGGTCAGGGGCTTCCCGTCCTGGTCGAAGGACTGGAAGTGCAGGGTGGAGTAGTAGCTTCCGGCTCCCTGCGCGGACTGCCGCCAGACCACCGCGAAGCCTTGCCCGGTGGCCGCCATGGTTACCTCGGAGCCCGCCTCGGCGAGCTGCCATACCGGCGCCTCCGCCAGTGGAAACTCGGTCCAGTACAATCCCTCGAAGCCGTAGATTTTGTTGCTCCAGGCCACCGCAAAACGATCCCGATGCCGGACGATGTCCATCTGTCCGCTGTCCGGAACCATCCAGGACACGTGATCCACCGGGCCCACCACCCCTCCATTGGAGGTCACCTCGGCGTGGTAGAGGCCGTCGTCCTCGCCATAGTTGTCATTTGCCCAGAACAAATCGAAGCCTCTTGGGGCCTTGAGGATCTGCGGCGTCATGGTGGGGTCCAGGTTGGTTTCGATGGTCTGGTTCTCGCCCACCGGCGAGCCTTCAAGATCGAACCGCTGGAAGCCTATCGACGCCCGGGTCATTTCGTAGATCCAGGCCACTCCGTAACCGCTTCCGTCCGTGGCAACACACGGATTGGAGTCCCGCCCGTAGGAAACCGACAGGCTGGCGATCGGTCCCTGCGCTTGTCCGTCGCCGTCAATGAGGGCCACCCGGACGATGCCGTAGCGGTAGTAGGGAGAACCTTCGGGCTGGGTCCAGGCCAGCGCAGCCCTATCACCCAGGCTCGCCGACCGCACCCCGCGGATCCAGCCGTCGCTCACCATTCCGCCGGGAACCGTCTCGGGCTCCAGGCTCTGGCAGGTCAGTCCACTCGGATCCCCCCGCCGCTCGATGCAGTTGCCGTTTTGGCAGGCGGCCTGGATGTGCTCGGTGTCGCAGTGGTTATGGGAGCAGACCTCACAGCCACCCAGGGCACAGGAGGTAATGCTGGTGCGCGGGTCGTCCACGTGAACGGCATGACAGCCGCAGGAACTCCGAATCAGCTTACAATCCCCGGACGATCCGCAGGTAAATGTGGGATCCAGGCATCCCTCGATGTGATCACAGGCGGAGGATCCGTCGTCGCAGACCAGGCCGCGGCATATCGCGGGCACACAGCGGCCGGTACCCAAATCGCAGCTCTCCAAGAAAGGGTCGCACTGGTGGTTCGAGCGGCAGAAGCCGTGTCCCACCGGTCCGTCGAAAAGCTCGAAGGTGATAGTCCCGGCCGCGCTCGCCTCCGGCAGCGGTTGTTCGAAGGGTGGCCATCCGTAGAAGACGTGCACCGGGTAAGTCCCCGCGGGCATGGGCGGTGTCAGAAAGGAGAGGGCGCAGGGAAGGTACCCGTCTTCGCCCATGTAACCTATCGGATGCACGAAAGTGTCTTCGCCGATCACCGCCCACCACTCCAGCGCCCCGATGTGAAACTCCCCTCCCTCGACCGTGAGCAGCGTGCCGCCCGTGGTCGGACCATGGTCCGGCCACAGGCGCAGCGGAGGCTGGCACTGCTCGGACCATCCCACGCAATTGCCCGACCTGCAGATCCAGTCCTGCGGACAGTCTTCGTCCCGCTCGCAGGGCGGGCACCAGCATATCCCGGTGGACAGACATATTCCCCCCGGGCACGGGCAGTCGCCGTGCGTCCAGCACGGAAGGGTCGTGGCTTCATCCCCGGATTCCTCAGACCGCAGGTCGCCTCGATCGCCGTCGTCCGAACCGTCGGGCACCCCACCATCGTCGGAATGCGGCGGGGTGACGCCCTGATGACAGGCAGTCAAGACGGCCAACCATAAGAACAGTGCGGGCCAAACAGGCCATGATCGCGCAAACATGGACCGCTAACAAAGCATGAATTGTGCCAAGCTGGCCCCTGTTCGCATCCCATTTAAATTCAATGAGATACAAGTATCCGGTCAACCGCCCGATACCTGCAAACTGGTGAGTCTGCCCCCCTACATGGAGACTCCTCCCCCCTTCCCAATGCGCTATCTGCTTTGCTCGAAAAGTTTAGTGGCATCCTCTCTGCTCATGACTTTAGACTCAACGATGAGGTGTCCCCAGCCTCCACACTGAACGCCGACGTCGAAACAACCAGCTCTTTTGAAGCACAGTTCATTCGGATCGACACCGGCATACCAGAGCTCCTGAATTCCATAGATGGCCTGGCCGAGGATCGGCAGGAGATAAGCGCACACCTTGGAAGGTGCCATCTTGGTCAGCAGGTTTCCATCGCCTGAAAAATAGAACCGGCTTCCGGCTACATGCTTGCTGTTGCACCCCTTTGATTCGATTACCTCAAACACAATCGTTTTGCTTTTCATGTCAGGCGTCATCGCGAGGACTTTGGCGTTTCGTGGGTCCTTTTTGAATAGCTCCATTTCCTGGTCCGTGTAACCGAGATGGCTCTGCACGACATCCCATACCTGGTCTGGTAATTCGTTATTATTCATTTCGATTTCTCCTCCCTTGCTCGAGTATTCTTCATGTAACTGGGTTTACAATGTTTTGTATCTTCTTCAGAACGGAATCCGACACTATATAAGTTGGATGAGAGCGGTACAGATTGGCTATGCGCTTGAAATCATCCAGATCCTTCTCCTGCCCGGACAGTTCAGTGTCGCCGGGCTCCTGGGCTGGATGATCGGCAAACATCAACTTATCTGGATCGAGCTTTCTCGACTGGATGGCCTTGTACGCCTGTCGCTCACATTTACACGGGTTGGTTCCTTTCACCAAACCACAATTCTTCGACATGGCTTCACGCAGTTGCTTGCGTGCCCGGGAAAATTTTTTGCGATAGGCGGCCGGGCTGATCTGAAGGATAGCTGCGCCCTCCTCGCCGGACACGCCGACAACCTCTCCAAGCACGTAGGCAATGCGGTGCTTTCGGTCTAAGCAAAGTAACAGCATCTGCATACAGCGAATCTTCATTTCCTTTACGAGCACTTTCTCTTCGACATTTGTTTCCGGCAAACCCTCGGTCAGCGAAGTCGATTTGACGATCCGTTCTTCGCAGGACTGAAAAGACAGATTTTGTCGCTCGGCTCGCCTCTTTCGGGTGGTCAGCAGGTGGTTACAGGCTATTCGGTATACCCAGGTTGTAAAAGCGCTTTCGAGGCGGAAGCAGCCCAGGTTGGTTATGATCTTGATCAGTATTTCCTGGGTGGCATCCTCGGCATCCGCTGGGTTGTACAACATGCGGATCGACAGGCCATAAATACGGTTCTGGATGCTCTTTACCAGAGCTTCCAAGGCATTCTTGTCGCCATCTCGCGCTTTGATTACCAGTTTCTCGTTATTAGGGTCCATGCTCTCTTGACTGCCTCCACAAGCCAACTGATGAATTCCATTTGTCTTCTGGTTATTAGACTACTTTCAGCCCGGTTTGTGACCAAAAAAGGATGGTAAAGTTCAAAGCACGCAAAGTTAGGAGCGCGGCGGCGGAATGTAGAAGAGGTGAGCTGGTATCGAAGCCGGAACATCCTCACGGAACCCTTGGACAAGGTAGTTGCTGCGGCTAAAACACCTCCCATCTCTCCGCACAGCTTTCGCAGAACATGGGAGAACATTCTTCGCCGGGCTATCGCTGGATGGCGCACAGACAAGGCGCAGGCGATATACGCCACGGTGGCTCGCGGGGAACGCGACGCCGCGGCCGATGCGGTGGTCAGACTCGTGATGGGGTCGAGAGGATGAAGGAGCATCCGATGGGTAGATATTCAGTGTGCGCGTGGTGTTGTCATTATACCAGAATCTTCGCAATTGACGGCCAGTGCCGTCGATCGACTTCTTTGCAGATGATTCGTTACCCATCACGTTCAGACAGCCTTTCTCGCTGCTTTTTATGTCGTCTGAGAAATTGGACAGGACGGGATCGACAATCCGGGGCCTTGCTAAAAACCTTGGCGTGTGCTAACACCCCACATTGGAATTCAAAGGTAAGGATTGTGCAGTTGAAAGTGTGTTTTATTTTCCATCCTCGGGGAATGGGAGAAAAACCCTCGCATTCAGGCGCCCCTCGAATCCCCCGCCTTTAGGCGGGGGTGGCTGCACCCCTCAATTTTCCTATAAGTGGCGAATCGGCACACACAGACAGGGAAGGAAGCTGAGATGTTCAGTCAAGAGAACCGCGTGGCCCTGTTGTGCAGGGTCCGTAGTGCATTGCTTGCAGCCATGTCCCTGCTGTGCCTGGGAATCCTGCTACTGTCATGTTCATCCGGGAAGGAGTGCACCTACGACACGGATTGCCCGGGAAAGAAGAGTTGCATCGGCGGAAAATGCGTTACCCACTATCCCCAGGATTGCCCGGACCGTGAATGCGCCGAGGGTTTCTTCTGCATCGACGATACATGCGTCGAGTCGGCCTGCATCGAGGTGAACTGCCCGGAAGGCGAGGCCTGCGCCGGAGGGCATTGCTATCCAAAGGACTGTGAACTGAGGACCTGTCCCGGGCTCGGCGAGGTGTGCATAGATGAAGATTGCCTGCCCGCAGATTGTATGGACATCGAGTGCCCCCAGGGTCAGCGCTGTGCCGTTGGGAATTGTTATCCAGTCGACTGCGAGACAAAGAACTGCCCCGGGTACGGAGCGGTGTGCATCGACGAGGAGTGTACGCAACGGACGTGCGTGGGCGTCACCTGCCCGGAGGGCCAGCGCTGCGCCAACGGCTACTGTTACCCTGAGAATTGCACCGAGCTCGGTTGTTTCGGAGAGGGCGAGGTGTGCGTCGACGGTGTGTGCCAGAGGATATCGTGCTTGGGGGTCGATTGTCCGGAAGGCTACCGGTGCGCAAACGGCTGGTGCTACCCCGCGGATTGCGCCGGGGAGGACTGCTCGGATTTCGGGGAGGTGTGTTACGAGGGGAAGTGCGTTCCGGCCGATTGTGCGGGGGTCGTGTGTCCCGCTGGACAGCGTTGCGCTCACGGCGGATGCTTCCCGGAGAAGTGTGAGGATCTGACGTGTGAGGCCGACGAGGTTTGCTATGCCGGCCAATGCGTGAACTGGAACTGCGTGGGGATCAATTGCCCGGCCGAGTATAACTGCGTCGATGGCGAGTGTCTTCAGGTAAACTGCCCCGAGCCTTGCACAATGGACAACCAGTGTGATACCGCGGGCTGCGGCGGTGTCGAGATGACCTGCCTGTTCGACGTGGGATTGGGCTCGGCGGCCTGGGGTGCGCAGGGCCGAGCCTGTTCGGACGACGACGCATGCACTATCGATGACACCTGCGATCAGGGGCTCTGCGTGGGAACCGGGTTGGTATGCGACGACCCGCCGGACGCTGTTTGCGCCACAGCCAGCACCCGGCAATACTGGACATCACCGGGCTCTTGCAGCAACGGAGTCTGCAGCTATACAGATCACTTTGAAGACTGCGCCTTCGGCTGCGCCGGCGGGGCCTGCAACGGCTGCACCCCCAACTGCACGGGCAAGGAATGCGGTCCTGATGGCTGCGGAGGCTCCTGCGGCAACTGCGGCTCAGGCGAGACCTGCAACGGCTCCGGTCATTGTGTAGAGGTTTGCCATGATAATGATCTGGATGGGTATGGAAACCCAGGTGATTCCTCTTGCCCCAACGGAGCACAAACTGATTGCTGTGATTCGGATCCGGATGCATTTCCGGGCCAGACCAGCTACTTCGACTCAACCAACCAATGCGGAACCTGGGACTACGACTGCAATGGCACCGACGACAAGAAAGACAACGCCTGCCAGATATTCATGAACTGTAGCTGCTCGGATCCTGTCACCTGCTATACCAACTCATCTTGCAGCGGGGTGGATGACGACCACTCATATTTCCTCAGCAAGAGCGACAGCGGTTACTACTGGCAGGCATGTGGAGAGACGACCCCGTTCCAGGCCTGGTACTATGTGGGATACAAGTGGATCGTTCGATCAGGCTCATGTGAGTACTACAGTCCTGTCTACTACTGCCAGCAAGCCAGCCGCCACTGCACGTGCAGGTGAATGCTCTTCAGGTTGGGGCCTACAATTGAGGGGAAACAGGGTCAGACCCCGACACTTGACACTAACGAGAATGAAAGTGAAAACTCGATTACGCGTGTTCTCTGAACCTATTCATGACGGCCAGAACGCAGGCGACCGGTACCAGGGCTTCCTGTACCAGGACCAGCTCAACCCGGTTGCCGAGGGTATTGGTAACTCGCCAACAGGCTGGAATCATGTGCGGATGGAATATTGTCGAGGGACTGGTACACCCGCTGGTACACCCGACCCGTTTTGACCCCCTGGACAGTAACTTCTTTCGGTCCGGCGGAATCGTGAGAGGTGCCCTAAGTGAACATTTTGACTTGACAAGTCTCACTGCTTGCGCCACATTGTTCCGGCTGTGCGGGTGTAACTCAGTGGCTAGAGTGCAACCTTGCCAAGGTTGAGGTCGAGGGTTCAAATCCCTTCACCCGCTTTTTTCGGCGCCATGGCCAAGTGGTAAGGCAGAGGTTTGCAAAACCTTCATCCTCGGTTCAAATCCGGGTGGCGCCTTATTCAGATACAGACCGTCTTGGCTGAGTCGGTCCATATGTTTTCTGAGGAAGATCGCTTCTTGAGAGAGGCTTTTGTTTGTGCCCGCGGCGTAAGAAAAAGAGTGTCATGATCGTCGACGACGATCGGGGACGGCGCCAGAAGCTCTACGCGGTCCTCAGGCTCACGGGCTTCGATCTGTTTTCGGCAACCTCGGGCACCGAGGCCATGAGCAAGCTGCCCCGGGAGAAACCGCAGCTTATTGTGGTCAACATGTTCTCGGTAGCCGTCAGCGGCCTCGATTTCCTGAAAGAGCTTCGAACCTACGGCATGGGGCAGAAGATTACCGTGATCGGAATGGTGGCCGAAGAAAGCGGCGATAGTAAGCGCGTCACCAGCGCCGGAGCGGATGACCTGCTCGATGAGAATTTTGCTCCTTACAGGCTGGTCGAACTGGTGTCCAAGCACATGGGAATCGACAAGATCGAAATCCGTCAGGATCAGTTCGAGAAGCGCCGGGAGATCGTCGAGGAATTGGCGGAAAGCTACCGCGAGCGCCGGCGCAAGGCGAAAAAGGGTGGGGTGTCACCCGCAGTGCAGCTGTTTCTTCCCGACGGGAAAGATTTAGGGACTCTCCTGCTCACCGATGACGCCGGTAAGCACCGCCGGGCCTGAGCGCTTCAGTGGTGCGTGCGCTGATTGACCACCGCGAAAGCGTGCCGTCGCCGCGCCCGACGTACAGCCATCAGGAAACCATCGAAGTATGCGGCCGCGTCGAAGTGGTCGTCACGCGTGCCATAGCCGTTGGCTTGTTCACCGAGCCACTCGGCCGACGGCTTGCCGAAGATATCGCTCAGGCCGACGTCGTCGGGTTGCAGAAGCGACATTGACTGGATATCGTTCAGGTGGGCCTTTCCCGCCCAGGCGTCGCCGTCGGCCTCTCCCAGCATGAAGCTCCCTTCGTAGTCACGGTAGGCCTTCTCGATGCTCATGGTTCCCTCCTCCTTTTCTCTTTACAGGTTCTTCTCAACGACTTCCCATAGAATGCGCACAATGTGAGCCCAGCCCTCGATCAAGCTCGACTCCCTGAATCCGGTTGACCCGCGCAGGCGTGCAAGCATTGCCGCAAGTTGGTCGGGCGGCGCGCCGCGCAATGACTCCACGCGCCGCTCGCGGCCTGCAAGCCCCAGTTCGCGCAAGCGGGCGTAAGGTGCCTCGTGCTCCACCCAATCCCGGCCGGCTGATATGCCTTCCCGGAACCAACGATCGACGGATTCTTCCTTCTCTTCTCGTAACCTCGTAAGCAAGGCCTCCATACGCGCCAGACTGGCCGGCAGATCGAGCAGGCGATTGACCTCGCGGCTCAATGCTGCCTGGCAAACCCTTGAAAGATTGATTGATTTTCTTACGCGCGGATCGGTGATACGTTCCTTGAGATCGTTCGGAATGGAAATAGTTATTCTTGGCATGGCAATACATAATTATAGTCAGTAATATACATATAATGGCCCGGCAGGGTTGTCAATTTTTTGGCCGGGCCGAAAACTTATGAAAGGTGTTGCAGGGGGACTCGTATGGGCGCCGGTTGGGTCCGACCGTACGGAGGACTCTCGTCAGGGCGGGGGACAAGTCGTGTAATACTGGACCGACCAGACGTTGTCACCCTCGTAGGAGTTTCTCTCCAGAAAAAAGGTGCAATAACGGCCGCCTATGTTCAACGCCTGGATTGGGTACAGTTCGTAGCTCAAGTTCCAAAGTTCATCCCCGAAGCGCATGGGCCCCCAATCGGAGGGCTTGTTGTCTGAATCGACGGCCTGCAGGAACAGCGCCTGATCCTCCTCGTCGCCCGGGTTACGCTCGATCCACATGACCCCGATCTTGTCGCTTGGAGAACCCTCGACTACGGCGCCTCCGAAAGCATTTCTGCCCGCGGAAGATGCGTCGGAGACCAGCGCCGGTTCTTCCATCTTGGCGCCCGAGCCGGTCAGTCGTGCCAGGTATATTTCGCGCATCCCACCGCTTTTACGGGCATCGAAACCCAGCAGGAACGCCGCCGCGCCGGAAGGCCCGGGAATCAGGGTTGGATGGCGGGCATCCGAAAATGCGTCGGTCTGGCTGTCTATCGTGTTGACCTGACCGGCGCCGACCCAACTGTCCCAACCCTGTTCGCTGTAGTTGAGGCTGATTGTTTTCAGATGATGGTTGTTGCCCGAACCTTCTTCCCATGCCAGGACATAGTTATTGCCGTTTCCCCTGATCTGCAAATCCACCGGACCTGCGGCCGATGTTATCGTTGCCTCAAAATATTGGCAAGACTCGTCCTCGCAGGCACCGTCGTACATTGCGTGCCCGTATTCGTCAAGAGCCGCGGCCTTGATCGTGTTGCCGTCGGCGTAGGCTAGCAGAAAACGCCCACCGCCCCCGGGTCCGGCCGCTGGTGTGATTGCAGGAGACGAGGGTTGGCTGGCCCACCACGGGTCGAAGGCCGTCATCTCGACGCCTAGTGTGCCGTTCTTCTCGACCGGCAGGAACTTGACCGTGTTCGATGAGATCCATACGACCGCGAAGTTGTTATGGGAAGGCACCCAGGCAATGTTCGGCTCGCTCGAACTGTCCCACAGGGCGGATGAGAGCCTGACCTCGTGTTCGAAGTCCGTAGTGGTCAGACCCGACTGGGTGACGAAGTCGTAGAACACCTTGGAGACATTATTTTCACGCTGATCTTCGAGTACCAGGCCGAACGAATCGCTGCCGCCCGCCCTGGCTATGCGCGGACGCCGACGGGCATATTGCTCAACTACCAGTATTTTATCGGACATTTCGCATTCACAGCCGTCTTCGAATACCTTGTTCCAGTCCAGCCAAGGGAATATGCAAACGTCGATGGAGCATTCGGACTGGGAGCAGTTGACAAAAAGCGTGTTTGGCGGTGCCTGATCCACGGGACAGGGCATACAGGCCCAGCACGTCCCATCGCCGCCCATGTTTTCGGGAGGGCAGAAGCATTTGAGATTGTTGGCATCGCATCCGCCGGCACACTGGCCATATTCACATGCCGTGTATCCCGTGCAGGCGTTGCTGCACTGCCCGCAGTTGTCGCGGTCAATCTGCAGGTCGACGCAACTGCGGCCGCAGGCGCTCAGTCCGCCATCGCAGCTAGCGCCGCAGTTTCCGGCGTTACAGAAGGTTCCCGGCCCACAGATTATTTCACAAGCGCCGCAGTTGTCCGGATCGGTATGGGTATCCACGCATGCGCCGCCGCAGTCAGTCAATTCTTCCTCGCAACTGCTGTCACAGCCGCCGCTGTTGCAAACCTCGCTCGCGCCGCAAGCCTGGACGCAGGAGCCGCAGTGCCGCGGGTCACTGTCGAGATCGACACAGCTTCCGCCGCAATCCGTCTCGCCCTGGGCGCAGCTGCCGGCGCAAGAGCCCTGGCTGCAGACATTGCTGCTCTGGCAGATGTTGTCGCATGATCCGCAATGACCGGGATTGTTTTGCAGATCAACGCAGCTGCCGTCGCAGTCGCTGGTGCCGGACGAGCATTCGCCGGCGCAGTCACCGCGGTCGCAAACCTGACCCGAGCCGCAACTGCGATTGCACATCCCACAGTGGTTGGGGTTCGTCTGGGTGTCGACACAGGCGCCGTCGCAGATAGTGTGCCCGGCCGCGCAGTCGCTTGTGCAGCTACCCCTTTCACAGGCCGTGTCCGGGCTGCAAGCGCGGCCGCAGCCGCCGCAGTTGTTGGGATCGCTCTGCAAGTCGCTGCAGATATCGCCGCACTGGACCAGCCCCGCCGCGCAGATTGGCTGACACTGGCCCTCTGTGCACTTTTCGTCCGCTGCGCAGGTGTGATGGCAACCGCCGCAATGGAAAAGATCGCTGTCGGTGTTGGCGCAGGCGCCGCCGCAGTTGATCGTCGATGGGGGGCATTCAGACAGGCAGGCGCCGCCGCTGCAAACCTGCGGATCCGAGCAGGCGTTGCCGCACGAGCCGCAATGCTCGGGGTTGTTGCCCAGATCGACACAGCCTCCGAAGCACAGTACCTCGTCAGCAGGGCAATCGCGACTGCAGCTTCCGCGCAAACAGATGTAGCCCGCGCTGCAGCGCACGTTGCAACCGCCGCAGTTGAAAACATCCGTATCGGAATCGACGCACGACCCACCGCAGTCGATTTGCCCGGGTGGGCAAGTGAAGCCGCATTGACCGTCGCCACACAAGAGCGAGGGCCCGCAGGCCTGCCCGCAGGAGCCGCAGTTTTGGGAATCGTTGGACGTGTCCACACATTTTCCCCAGCACTCTTCGGTTCCCCAGGGGCACTCGTCCTGGCAGGCTCCATTGCCGCAAACCTGGAAAGCCGAGCAGGCGGTACTGCAGTCGCCGCAATGGTCGTGGTCGTTAATCGTGTTGACACATGCTCCGGCACAGTTGGCGAGTCCACCGGGACATTCACCGATACGACAGTTGCCGCCCGCGCAAACATTTGCCTGCGGACAAACCGTACCGCAGCCGCCGCAGTTTTGTGGATTGCTCTGGGTGTCGACACACGATCCCGTACAGCATTGTTCACTTGCTCCGCAGCCGGTGTCACAGCTTCCGCAGTGTCCGGGATTCGAGTCGGTGGCGAAGCAGCTTCCGTTGCAATCCGTCATGCCGGCAGGGCAATCTCCGGCGCAGGTGCCGCCCGCGCAGACGAGGCCCGCCGCGCAGGCGTTTGTGCAGGAGCCGCAGTGATCATGGTCGCCGGAGGCATCGACGCAGTCTCCCAGGCAGTCTGTCAGGCCCGCCGGGCAGTCGCCCGCGCACTGGCCCATATTGCATTTTTCAGAAGGGCCGCAGGCTTGTCCGCAGCCTCCGCAATGCTCGAAATCTCCCATGATGTCGACACACGATCCGCCGCAATTCACCTGCCAGGACGGACAACCGGCGGTACATATGCCGCCAGAGCAGACGCTGCCGGGGCAGGTGGTTCCGCAGGCGCCGCAGTTGTCACGGTCGTTTCCAAGGTCGACGCAACGGCCGGCGCAGGCGGTTGTTCCGGGCGGGCAGCTATCGAGGCATTCTCCGTGGAAGCACGACAGGCCGGGACAGGTCGCGCCGCACGCTCCGCAATGTGAGGGGTTCGACATGATATCGACGCAGCGTCGGCCGCAGGCGGTTGTTCCGGGAGGGCACTCGGCGGAGCACTCGCCAAGACCGCAAACGAGTTCGGCGGAGCACGGACTGTCACAAGCTCCGCAATGGCCGGGGTCAGACTGGAGATCGATGCAGGCTGCGTTGCAGTCTGCGAGTCCGGCATCGCAAGTAGTCTCACAGGTGCCCAGGTTGCAAACATCTCCCGCCTCGCATTTGTTGCCGATTTGCCCGCAATGGTTGGGATCGGATTGAATATCGATAAGCAGGCCGCCGATGCACATCACCCCGGGATCGCCGGCGTTGCCGCACGATCCGCAGTTGTTTGGATCGCTTTCGAGATCGCTGCAGTACCCCGAGCAGCAATCCTGGCCCTGCTCACAGCTAGTGTCACAACTGCCGCAATGGGACTTGTCGGACGAGAGATCGGCGCAGGTCGCTCCGCAGCGTTGCTGCCCGGGAGGACACACGCCTCCGCATATCCCCCCGGAACAAGTCTGGCCCTGGCTGCATTTGTTTCCGCAAGCCCCGCAGTTGTCGTCGTCGAGATCGAGGTAGACGCAGCTGCGGCCGCACTTTTCCATGCCGGCCGGGCAACTGCTCATGCAGGTGCCCTGGTAGCATGCTTGATCGCCTGAGCAAGCCGTGTCGCAGTCGCTGCAATGATCCGGATCGCTTGCCAAATCGACGCAGCGGGAACCGCATGGTTCCCATCCTTCCTGGCAGACGGGTGTAGAGCTACCGCAGGCACCGAGAAAAAGCGCCATGCCCATGAACAAAGAGATAGTTGCAACTCGCAGGTAACTGTTGAGCCTGAGAGCTACAGCCTTCGTAGTGCATCGCATGAGTGTTTTCATGCGCACAGTATAACTTATTTCGTTGGCGAAGGCTACAGGTCCGGGGGAGCCAGGCCCTCGGAGCCGAGCTTGTTGGAGTAGGGGCTGAAAATCTCGGCGCTGGCCTGGATCGAGGCGCCGTCCATTCCTCCGATGATCAGAACTGTTCCGTCGGCCAGCCGCGTGGCGCTGTGGCCCGTTCGCGGATGAAGCATCTCGACAGGTTCAGCGCGCAGCCACACCAGCGTGAATCCCTGAGTTTCCTCATCCCAGGCCTCGACGCTGGAGGTGGCGTCGAGATGGCAATTCGCTCCGGGATCCAGCCTGGTAAAGCCCCCAGCCACCAGGGCGTGTCCCCGGCCGTCCAGTGTCGTTGTAGTGTGGAACGCCCGGGGTGTCCCCAGGCGCTGATTCACATCCAGTAGCGTGAAGTCGTCCGTGCGCGTGTCAATGACGGCTGTCTGCTCGATTGGTTGCGGCAGGAAGGGGGTGTCCCGGGACAGAAAACGGCCCGGGTAAACTCCGCCGGATATCAGCAACTGTCCCGGCAGCGGCCGGCTGCCGGAGGCGTGCATCACCGGCAGGCCGACTCCGGCGGCGGATGTTACGTAGCGGGGGATGATGCTGGCAACGCCGCCGCCCGAGGCCACGATGCGTTCGGCGAATAGACCGGGATCCGTCTCGCCGGCAGCCTGCATGCCGCCCAGGACGAGCGCCTCGGCCGGGCTCTGGCCGGCTGTCGATATCGGGACTACCAGGGGTGACCTGCGTGGTGCGGCCAGGGCCTGCGGAATCTCGATGATTTTTCGCGTTCCCTGCGAGAGGTCGATAATCACGGCCCGCCTGGACGCATTGCCCTCATCGTCTTCCCCTCCGAGTAGCAAGAGACGATCATCGGCCAGCGGCAGCGGCGCACCGAGGATACTCGCTGGAATGTCGAAAGGGTCTTCCGGTCCGGACTGGATGTCGATTATTTCCGCGCTGCTCGCGGCGGGACCGGGCGTCAGGCAGCGCAGAGGAGAGCCCGGCTGATCCTTGTCGTCGAAGCTCGATTGCATCGTGGCCGCCTCGCATCCGCCGGCGATCAAGACTCGGCCGTCAGAAAGGAGCATGGCCGCGTGCAGGCCGCGCGGGTGGGCGAGATCGGGCAGGGAAGAGAACGTTCCCTGAACCGGATCGTAGATCTCGACCGTGGCGCTGGAGACGAGTTGCGCGCACGGCCGAGAGCAGTTTGCGCCCGAGGTGATGGAGTCATAGCCGCCGGCAATGAGAACCCGGCCGTCGGAAAGCATAGTCGCGGTGTGAAAGACGCGGCTTGTGACAGGCGAGCCGGGAGTTTCGGTGAAGTCGCCGCAACGGGCAAGCAGCATGCTGACCGGAGTCACCTTGTCGTCGCCTATGTTTACCCCGACGGCCCGGCCGCACCAGAGGACGTCCGTATCGAGCGTATCGGGATTGATCGTGTAACCCTGGAAGGTGACGATCCGCCGGCCGCCGGCCGGAATGCCGGACACCCGCACGCTGGTAGCTTCCAGGTCCGTGAATTCTTCGCAAACAAGCATTTGCCCGGCGGCGTCCTGGACGCAGATCGTGAAGGCGTCGATGCCCGGCGGCGGCTTCCCGCGCTCGGGTGCCGGCCCGCCCCGGGGGGTGTCCAGGGCGCGCCCGGCCACGGTGAGTCTGAGGGCGATCCCGGGCGCCCCGGGCCCGCAGTCCGCAAGGGAGATGATCAATAAGCAAAGGGTTACGCGCGGCGTCATGTGGGGCATTGTACAGGCGATCGCACGGCCAGGCAACGGTTCTGGATTTTTACTGTTTTTTTCAGACGTTCGGATCAGGCATGTTTTTTTGTCTTGAACACTGTTCATGTGTTCAGTATACTGGAGAGCTGCCGGAGGTGGAATGCGTTTATCCGAAGACATGCAGGTCTGTGAAGCCTCTGGAATTATTCGCGAACTCAGGCAAAGAGGGCTTTTGTTTCCGGCCGGCGAGATCCGTACCCGGGCCGCCGTGGTTTCCTCGGGGATCGCCAAGCTGGATAGCCTGTGCGGTGGTTTGCCGGCCGGGGGTATTACCGAGATCCTGGTGCCGGGAAGCGGGGCGGCCGGTATCCTTTACGCCTTGCTGGCCGCGGCCACCTCGCGCGGAGAATCCGCCGCAGTGATCGATCCCCGTGACGGTTTCGAGGCGTCCTCGGCCACATCCGCCTGCGTGAATTTGCAGCGTCTTTTGTGGGTGCGGGCACGCGGTCGACGCCAAGCCCTGCACGCCTGTGAAATCGCGCTTGCCAGCGGCGCCTTTGGAATGGTCGTGCTGGACATGGGGCCGGGCAGGGGACGGGGCCCGGTTTCAACGGCTGCCTGGATGCGCATTCGCAATCTTGCCCGGACGACCGGTGCCGTGGTGCCGGTAATCTCGACGCTGAGCATGGCCGGCCCGTTTGCATCACTTGCGCTGCGGGTCAGCGGGTCCGTGTCCCGCTGGCGCGGCAAGAGCCGGGCGGACAAACTGTTCGAGGGCATGGAACTGTCCTTCGAGGTGACGAGGAAAAGAGGTGTCTGATCGCGCATGCCGTATCGGCTGCCTGTTGGTGCCCGAGTCGACAGTGCGCTTCGTCTCCGGGCCCCTGCTGCGCTCGGCCACCGACGCGCTGGTCGACGTGGCCCGCTCGTTCTCGCCGCGTGTGTCGGGAGAAAATGCCGGCAAGCTGTGTCTCGATCTTGGTGGCCTTGCCAATCTCTATCCCTCGGAGCACAAGTTGGGCTCGGCGATGTTGCTCGCGGCCGAGCGGGTCGGCCTGCCTGCCCGGGTCGGCATCGGGGCCAGCCGCCTGGTGGCCGAATTGGCCGCTCGCACCACTGATAGTGTACAGATTGTTCCCCGGGGAGAAGAGCGCTCTTTCCTGGACCCGCTGCCGCTGAGCCTGCTGCATGTCCCTGAGCCATTGGCCGCCGCACTGCGCCGTTTCGGGATCGAGTGCTTCGCCGAGTTGGCCGCCTTGCCCCCCCGCGGGTTGGGGCTGAGGCTTGGCTATGAAGGGTTGCGCCTGTGGCGCGAGGCCCGCGGCGAGGAGACGGCGCCGCTGGTGTCCGAGAGGCCTCCCGAGCGGATCGTCGAGGAGGGCGAGTGTGATCTACTATGCCGCATCGAGCCGCTGCTTATGGTATTGCAGTCCCTCTGTGTGCGTCTGGCCGCCAGGCTGTCCGTGCGCGGGCTTGTAGCCTGCGGGCTATTCTTGGGGCTGGATCTCGATCCCGTGGGCAAAGACGAGCGCAGACTGGGTCTGGCATCGCCCTGCCGCGACGTTCGCGCCTGGATCGGAGTCGCGAGGCTGTCGCTCGAAGAAAGCCCCCCGCCCGCGCCGGTGACCAGCCTGCGGATCGAGGCCGATGTCTTGCCCGAGCGCCGCGCCCAGTTGGATTTGTTTGAACCGCGGGTTCAGGCGGCCACGGGACTCGACGACGCCTTAGCCCGCCTGGCCGCGCTGAGCGGAGAAGATCGCGTGGGCTCGCCACGCGCCTTGGATTCTCACCGTCCGGGGGCGTTTGCCCTGGAGCCCTTCAAGATTGCCGCGGGCGGGAAAGTACGCGGCGCCCAAGAATCGCAGGCGCAAAATAGCGGGCCGTTCGTACTTGCCGTGCGCCCGGCCGAGGAGGCCCGGGTAGCACACAGCCGCGGCCATCCCGTCAGCCTGGCCTCCAGGAGTTTCCACGGCCGGGTAGTGCGCCTGGCCGGCCCCTGGCGCTTCGATTCCGGCTGGTGGCGGGATGATCCGCTGGGACGCGACTACTACGAGATGGAACTCACAGGCGGCGACGTCTTCCGTGTCTTTTTTGATCACGGCAGGCGACGCTGGTTCGTGGACGGGATCTGTGGCTGACGGTCGGCGCGGTACTAGCGGATACACACCGCCCGCACCTGGGAGAAGTCGGTCTGTCCGGCCAGCACCTTGATGACTCCGTCCTGCATCAGCGTGGTCATGCCGTCGGCGATCGCCTGCTGGCGGAGATCTTCCACCGGGGCCTGCTTCTGGATCAGGCGCTTGACTTCGTCGGTGCCGATCATCAGTTCGTGAATGGCCAGCCGGCCGCGATAGCCCGTGTCGGCGCACTCGGGGCAGCCGACCGGCCGGCGCAGGGTCAGATCCTTGGAATACTTGAAGCCGGTTTTTTCGAAGGCCTGGCTGCCGTAGGACTGAACCAGCGACTGGAACTCTTCTTCGGAGGGATGATACTCCTGGCCGCAATTCTTGCAGATCCTGCGCACCAGGCGCTGGGCCATGATGCCCAGCATCGAATCGGCGAAGTTAAAGGCCTCGATCTCCATCTCCAAGAGGCGCGTGACCGTTTCGGGGGCCGAGTTGGTGTGCAGCGTGGACAGCACAAGGTGGCCTGTCAGCGAGGCCTCGATGCCGATCTCGGCCGTCTCCTGGTCGCGCATCTCGCCGACCATGATCACGTCGGGATCGGCGCGTAAAAAGGCCCGCATGGCCCGGGCGAAGTTGAGACCGATCTTTGAGCGCATCTGCACCTGGCGCAGCCCCGGCTGGGTGATCTCGACCGGGTCCTCGGCCGTCCAGATCTTGCGTTCGGGAGTGTTGATGTGCCCCAGCGCCGAGTGCAGGGTGGTGGTCTTGCCCGAGCCGGTGGGGCCGACGCACAGGATTATGCCGTAAGGTTTCTCGATCACAGAAAGGAACTCGCGCAGGTTGCGCTCGGAGAAGCCCATGTTTTCGAGCGGAATGGGCTTCGAGGCCGCCAGGATACGCATGACCACGTCTTCCTCGCCGCCGGCGGTGGGTACGGTGGCCACGCGCAGCTCGATGGTCTTGCCCTTCATGCGGAACTTTATCTTGCCGTCCTGGGGCAGGCGCCGCTCGGAGATGTCGAGCTGGGACATGATCTTCAAGCGCGAGACCAGGGCGGCGCGGTGGCTGGCGGGCACCTCCTGGTAGACGTGACAAACGCCGTCGATTCTGAAACGTATGCGCGCCGGGTGCCCGGGACCGTAGGGCTCGACATGGATGTCAGAGGCCTCGCGCTTGTAGGCATCGATGATAATCTGGTTGGCCAGCCTGACAACCGCGCTGTCGCCCTCGTCGATTTGCTCGCCGCTCTCTTCTACGGGCTGGAGGTCATCCTCGCTGCTCAGCTCGCCCAGGATCTCGGCCACGTCTCCCGCGGGACCATCCTCGGCCATGCCGTAGGAGTAATTGATGTAGTCGACGATGTCCCGGCGTAAAGCGACCTGCAGCTTGTGGCGGGGTGCGAGTTGCATGATGCGCACGGCGTCCGCCTTGGCCAGGTCGGAAGGATCCTCGATGGCCACCTTGACGAAGCTGCCCTCGATGGCCAGGGGGGCCACGCAGATGTTCTTGAGATAGTCGTGCTTCAGCCGGGAACAAAACTCGGCCGGCATCTTCTGAGTGCCGTCGAAGGAGAAGTATTCACAGCCGTAGAAGTCTGCCAGGCTTTTAAGCGCCTCCTCCTTGGAGATGCGGTACTTGTCGACCAGCACCTCGGCCACCGGCAGATTGTTCATCCGCGAGTAGGAAACCGCGTCCTCGAACGCCTTTTCGGAGACCAGCCCCTTGTCGATCAGCCGCCCGAACTTGTTGGGGCTGGGGCGCGGCTTCATCCGGCGCCGGTTGTAGAAGGCGATCCCCAGTGTGCGGGCCACCTCCTGGGAGGCCTCGGTGTCCTCTGTGGAAAATGGCTGGCCGTCGTTGCTGTTGAGAAGCTGCAGGACTCCCATCAGGTACTTGTCGTACATGATCGGGGCGGTCAGCACCTGGCGGGTCTTGAAGCCTGTCTTTGTGTCCCAGCTCGAGTCGAAGGAGAGCTTGGGATGATAGGCCCGAAGCTCGTCGGCGTCGTAGGCGTCGGCGATATTCAGGGTTTGCCCGGTCAGGGCCACGAAGCCTACCATCGACGAGGTGTTACGCGGAACGCGGATCTCCTTGATCTCGTCGCCCTCCTTGAATTGGCTGTAGACCTGCTGGCTGTGGGCGTCGACGGCATAGATAGTGATGCGCTGCGCCTCGACCAGGTCGAGAATGCGCGGCCTGACGTTGAGGATGATCTCGGTGATATCATCGGCCTCGTGAATCAGGTTGATGATTTCGGTGAGTTTCTTCTTGTAGTCGAGTTCGCGCTCGAGATCGGCGGTCTTGGCGGCTGCGGACATCGGTTGCCTCCCGTTATTGTCGGTGGTCTTGGTGAACTACTATCATGTGTGTAGGCGGGGAGGCAAAGACAAGTTGTTCTGATGCGTTTGTTCGGATAAGCTTCATCGGGCCAGGAACGGAGTGAGATCGATGAAGAGAAATTCCGCACTTTGCTTTTTGATTCGAGGATGCCGGCATCTTCTGCTTCCGATTCTCGTAGGCATGCTTGTCGTCCCCATGGCACTCGGTTGCCAGACCACGTTCAGGGAAAAACGCATCCATCGGGTCCTGATCGAGACCGATCCGCCCGGGGCCCAGGTTTGGTACCAGGACCAGACCGGCCAGCATCCGCTTGGCCGGGGGCCGGTTGCCCTGGAGCGCGAATACCAGGTGAACGTCTATAAGTTCAATCCCTGGTGGATTCTGTGGACCGCCTTGTCGGCCGGGGCCGCCGTCGGCGGCGGGGTCTGGATCGATCGTGCGCCGGGGACCGACGACACCCAGGAGGGCCTGGCCATAAGCCTGATCATTACGGGCGGGTTGACCTTCCTGACTTCGGCCATGGGCCTTTGGGGCAGCCTGGCTTTGAATGGCGACGAATTCCCAACCACGTCCGTCGATCTCATGTTGGGCGCGCAGCTCGATGGTTACACCCAGTCCAGCCTGAGCATCAAGATTCCCGACCGGCAGGAGAAGATCAGCATGTTGCTGCACCCGGTGGGCATGGCCGCAAGCGTGGCCGGGGATCTTAGCATCATCGTCCTGCAGAGCGCGGAGTTCCAACCGGTTTTTCCCCATCGGCTTTTGCGTTATGCCCAACAGGGCCTGGGCAAGATCGAGATCGAAAACCGCAGCACTCTGCCCATGGATGTGGAACTGGAACTGACCATCAAGGACTGGGCCGAGCCGGCCCTGAGCAAGGCCGGGCTCGCGCCCGGCGCCAAGGTCTGGGTGTCCGTCAAGGCGGCCTTTCTGGACAAACTGCTGAGAAATACCGAGCAGCGCACGGTTCAGGCCATCGTGGAGGCACGCTTCGTCCATGCCGACTTGAAACGATCCATACGCAAGTCCTTTCCGGTGACCCTGCTGGAAGGTAACGCATTTTCCTGGGACCGGCCATCCGGGATCGCGTCTTTTGTCAACGGACAGGATCCGCAGATTGAAGCCTACGCGACCGAACTCTTCCGCCGGTTCGCGGCCGCTTATCCCGAGCAAGTCCGGGCTTCTCACCCCCTGCACAACCACTTGCTGGCCCTCTTCGCCTTCCAGGCACTGGCCGAGAGCGGCATCCGCTACAAGCCCGACACGGAGCGGCCCTTCGGCAGCTTGACCCAAGGGGCAATCGATACGGTGCAGTTCCCGTCCCAAACCTTGCAGCGCAAGGTGGGCGATTGCGATGATCTGGCCGTGCTCTATGCCTCGCTGCTGGAGGCCTTGGGTGTGCCTGCCGCCCTGGTGCCGGTCACGGGCCATGTTTTTGCCATGTACGACTCCGGCCTGCGCAAGGAAAACCGCGCGGCGTTCCCTGTGGATGCGGCCAAGACCGTGATACGGGGCGAGAGCCTGTGGGTACCGGTGGAAACCACGCTTTTAGGCAGGGCCAGGCGCTTTGAAGAGGCCTGGATGGCCGGGGCGGAGAACTACAAGGGCAAGTACAAGGTGGCTGCCGAAGACGTGGTGGAGATTCGCCCAAACTGGGTCGATTTCCCTCCGGTGGCCTTGGAGTCTCAGGCCGGGGCGGTCAAAAAGGTTCGCGTGGAGCAGGCCTCGGCGGACAGTCGCCGCATGCTGAAGGCCTATCTGGCGCGGGTGAACAAGCTGGCAGGACGGAGCCGGGGCCTGGCCCAGGCCGAGTCCCTGGTCGAGGCCGGTATGTTCAATGACGCCGCCAAGATCTTCGCAAGAGTTTTGGCCAAGAAAAAGAGCTATCGTGGCCGCTACGGCCTGGCCGTGGCCCTGGCCGGCGGCGGCCGGATGCTGAAGGCCCTGGTTGCTTTCCAGGATGCTTTAGCCATGGCGCCGGACAAGCAGGCCCGCTTCAATTGCGAGTTGGCCATCGCCCAGTGCTACAAGGTCAACGGCAACCTGCCCAAGGCGCGCAAATACTTGAAAAAAGCCCTGGCCATCAACCCGGCCACGAAATTCGACTCACGCTATCGAGCCCTGTTCGTCTACCTGAAGCAGGACGACAAGACCAAGGCCGCCGGCGCCGAAGAAACTCCGCGTTTCTTCCAGGAGATGCTGAGCGGGATGTAAACCGGGTGCCGGGGATTGGAATAGCTTCGCAAGCATCGTCGAAGTTACTGGTACTGCTGTTGGAACGTCCAGTGTCCTTGCGCTCCTGGATGTAAGTATGCATATTGTGGTTGACAGCCGCAATTAACCATGCTAATTGTAGGTCATGACGGCATATAGCATGGATCGTTCCCTGCTGGTAACTCTACAGATCCACAATCCGTGGCTGGAGCGGCCGGGCGAGCAAGCGAAGCTTCTGACCGTCGATTTCCCTTCTCCCTTCTTGCCCCGCAGTAGACGACTTGTCGCCGGAGCCGGCAGGGCCGAGTTGGTAGTCGGGCCCAGGCAAGCCGGAAAGTCCACCTGGATTAGACACAGCCTGTCCGGGCAAACCGCGCCCGTGTTGATCTTACACGCCGAGGAACCCCGCGTCCGCGAGCTTTGCCGCTCGCCGGCCGAAGCCCTGCACGCGCTCCAGCCCGTCCTAAGCGACGATACCCTGCTGGTACTGGAAGAGGTTCAGCACCTTGCCGACGCCCCGTTGTTCATCAAGGGGCTCGTGGATCTCCAGCCCAGGCGAAGGATCGTGGTCACGGGAAGTTCTTCCTTCCAGTTCCAATCGAAGACCACGGAGTCGCTGGCCGGCCGCGCAAGAAGGACCCTCATGCTTCCGTTTTCGATGGAGGAGATCTCGACGATCGCCAATCGAGAGCGGGTTGCCCCGATAGTCGAGGAAGAGTTGCGCTCTCTCTGGTCCAGGTTGCTAGTTTTCGGGGGCTACCCGAGGCCCTGGTTCGACCCGGAGCCGGTCTCGGAGTTACACCGTCTGGCCGAGTCCTTTGTCCTCAAGGATGCCTCGGACCTGCACACGATCGACCGGCCGGACGCATTTCGCAAGCTGCTCGAGTTGGCCGCCGCCGATGTTGGGAACCTGGTCAATCTGTCCGCCTGGGCGTCCCATGCCGGAGTTTCCCGGGATACGGTGGCCCGCTACCTGGAAATCGCCGCGGATGCGCATATCCTACGTTTGGTTCCGCCGTTTCGAGGAGGAAAGCGGGCAGAGATAACCGGTACCCCCAAGGTGTACCTGATCGACAATGGTTTGCGCAACACGCTGTTTGCCGGTTTCGGGCGGGTGGATCAACGCGCGGACGCCGGAGCCTTATGGGAAAACGCGGTATTCTCGGAGCTGTTGAAACGCACACGGCTGCTGGACGAGATCTACTTCTGGCGCACGAAAAACGGCGCCGAGGTCGATTTCGTCGTGCGCCGGGACCAGAAGCTGCTTGCCCTGCAAGTAAAATCCGGCATGCCGGCCCGCCCGCAACTCGGCCGGGCCGCCCGGAGCTTCATCCGGGCTTATCGCCCGGAGTGCTTCGGCGTCATCAACGGTTCGATCAATCACGACGACACCCTGGATGGAGTACCGATTCGTTATCGGCGACCCTGGGAGATCGGAGAGTTGCTCAAGATCACTTGAATACTACTCATCCGTTCAGTATTATGACTGGTCATGGACGACTTCGTCGAACTTGGCTGCGCCAGCGCCTTCAGCTTTCTCGAGGGTGCTTCGGCTCCCGAAGACCTGGTGGCGGTCGCCGCCGATCTCGGTATGGATACACTGGCCATATGCGATCGCGACGGGTTGTACGGCGCTCCGCGCTTTTTCCGGGCCGCACGCGAGGCCGGCCTGCGCCCGATCGTCGGGGCCGAGCTGACGCTGGCCAATTGTAGCCTGCGCTTTCTGGTCAAGAACGTTTGCGGCTACAAGAACCTTTGCCGGCTTATAACCCGGGGACACCGGGGACGGCCCAAGGGACAGGCGGAAGTCGATCTCGATCTGGTCGAGGAGTTTTCCGCGGGGCTTATCTGCCTGGCCGCGGGTGGCTGCGGTAAGGAGCGCCGGCTACTCGACAGGCTCGTCGGGATCTTCGGGCGAGGCGATCTGTGGCTGGAGATCGGCCGGCACCTCGATCGTGAAGAGACGCTGCGCAACCGGGCGCTTGTGGAAATGTCTTCGCGCCTGGGAATCGGCCTGCTGGCCTCGAACGACGTGTGCTACGCCCGTGCAAGCGAGCGCCGCATACAGGACGTCTTTACCTGCATTCGCGAGAAAGTCACGCTGGCCGAGGCCGGCAGGCGCCTTTACGCAAACGCCGAGCGGCATCTCAAGTCGCAGGCGCGGATAGCCGAGCTTTTTTCCGACCTGCCGCAGGCCGTGCGCAACACCCGCGCCGTGGCCGAACGCTGCGCTTTCAGCCTGAGCGAGCTCGATTACCATTTCCCGGACTTTCCAGTCCCCGGCGGCGAGACGCAGTTTTCCTACCTGCACTACCTGGCCCAGGCCGGCGCCCGGCGGCGCTACCGGCCGCTTGCGCCCCGGCACATGCGGCAGCTCGATAAAGAACTTATGCTGATCGCCAAGCTCGAGATGGAGGGCTACTTCTTGCTGGTCTGGGACATTTGCCGCTTCTGCCGTGAGTCGGGCATCCTGGTTCAGGGACGGGGGTCTGCCGCCAACAGCGCGGTCTGCTACGTGCTGGGCATCACCGCGGTGGATCCGGTGGGCATGGATCTGCTCTTCGAGCGCTTCCTCTCGGAAGAGCGCGGCAACTGGCCCGATATCGACCTCGACCTTCCCTCGGGCGATCAGCGCGAGAAAGTCATTCAATACGTCTACCGTCGTTATGGTCAGTTTGGTGCAAAGAGCGCACTGACGGCCAACGTGATTACCTACAAGCTGCGCAGCACGGTGCGCGAAGTGGGCAAGGTGTTGGGGCTTCCCGGCGCGCGCCTGGCCGGTATGCTTTCGGCACACGCCGGCACGGACGTCGACTTGGCCGCCGCGGCCTCATCGGCCGGGTTCGACACAAGCGACAGGCGCGTTGCATTGCTTATCGAACTGGTCTCAAAGATGCGCCACCTGCCGCGACACTTGGGCCAGCACAGCGGAGGGATGGTCATCTCCCGCGGGCGGCTCGACGAGGTGGTGCCGATCGAGCCGGCCGCCATGCCGGGACGCAGCGTGATCCAGTGGGACAAGGACGACTGCGCCGATTTGGGTATCATCAAGGTCGACCTGCTGGGCTTGGGAATGCTTAGGGCGATCGAGGAGGCCATTCCCCTGGTGCGGGCACACGAGGGAGTGGAGATCGACCTGGCCCACCTGCCCGCAGATGACCCTGCGGTCTACGCCATGCTGCGGCGGGCGGACACGGTGGGTGTCTTCCAGGTCGAAAGCCGCGCCCAGATGAACACCCTGCCGCGCATGCAGCCGCGCTGTTTCTACGATCTGGTGGTCGAGGTGGCCCTCATCCGGCCCGGGCCGATCGTCGGCAAGAAGGTCCATCCATACCTGGAAAGAAGAGCCGGGAGGGAGCCTGTGACCTATCCCCATCCCAGCCTGAAACCCATTCTCGAGCGCACGCTGGGAATTCCTCTGTTCCAGGAGCAGGCCATGCGCATAGCCATGCAGGCGGCCGGCTACACGGTTGGGCAGGCGGAGCAACTGCGCCAGGCCATGGGTCACCGGCGCTCGCTCGAGCAGAAGGCGCTGCACGAAGAAAAGCTCCGCGCCGGTCTCGCCGCCCGCGGAATCAGCGGCCCGGCGGCCGACGAGATCATCGAGTCGTTCGGTTCGTTTTTCGGCCTGTACGGTTTTCCAGAGTCGCACGCGGCCAGCTTTGCGCTGATTGTCTACGCCTCGGCCTATCTCAAGGTCCACCACCCGGCGGCTTTCACCTGCGCGCTTCTGAACGCCTGGCCGATGGGGTTCTATCATCCGGCAACGATCATCAGAGACGCCAAGCGGCACGGGCAGAGCGTGCGCGAGATCGACGCCTGCCGCTCCGGTTGGAAATGCACAATCGATCCCGACGGGGCGGTCAGGCTCGGGCTGCGCTTCGTGGTCGGTTTGCGCCGCGAGGCCGGCGAGCGCATTGTATCCGAGCGTCGGCGTCGGCGCTTCGCCGACCTGAAAGACCTGAAGAACCGTTGTCGTCTGCGAAGCCGCGAAATGGATGTCCTGGCCGAGTTGGGGGCTTTCTCCGGCCTGGGGCTTTCGCGGCGCGAGGCGCTCTGGCAGGTGGCCGCCCTGGACGACTCCGGGCGCGGGCTGATCGATCGCCTGCCTCTACCCAGCGACAAGTGTCCCTTGCCGCGTATGGACGCGCGCGGGCGCACCGCGGCCGACTACCGCAACAGCGGCATGACGGTCGGGCCGCATCCCGTGGCCCACCTGCGCTCCTGGCTGCGCGGGCGGGGAGTGCTGCCGGCCGCCGCGCTCGAAAAGCAGCCGCACGGGCGGATGCTAAAAGTGGCCGGCCAGGTGATCACCCGCCAGCGCCCGCGAAGCGCCCGGGGAATGTGTTTTCTGACAATCGAGGACGAGAGCGGCCTGGCCAACGTGGTGATCACCCCGGATGTCTTCGAGCGCCAGCGCCTGCTGGTGGTGTCCTCGGCGGCCCTGATCGTCTCGGGCCGGCTCGAGTGCCATAAGGGCGTTACCAACCTGCGCGCCACGCGGTTCGAATCGATCGACGAAAACGATACCCCATCCACGCCGTCGCACGACTTTCGTTGAACTCACATTTTCTTGTTGTCCTGCCGGCGCTGTAGTAACTGGTCTGCACTGTAACGTTGTGCGAAAGGATACGAAATGGTACACACGAAAATGGTCTTGGCATGGAAGGTTTTCGGCTTGTCGATTGTCCTGTTGCCTTTGATTTCCGGTGGTTGCAAGAACGACTCGGCGGCTTGCCTCTGCGCCGAGCGGGTGTTGCGCCTGTCTTCCACTACCTCGGTCGACAACACCGGGCTTTTGGCGGCCATCATTCCTCCCTTTGAGAAACGCACCGGCATCAAGGTTCACGTGCTGGCCGTCGGTACGGGCAAGGCCATCAAGCTTGCAGAGAACGGCGATGTAGACGCGATCTTCGTGCACGACCACCTGGCCGAGGAGGCCTTCGTCGCCGCCGGATACGGCGTGCATCGCATGCAGGTGATGCACAACAACTTCGTCATCGCAGGGCCCAATGCCGATCCCGCAGGCGCGCGGGGCAACGACGCGGTTGCTGCGCTTTCCAAGATAGCGGCGGCGGGGGCCGCCTTCGTCTCGCGCGGCGACAACTCGGGCACCAACAAGGCAGAATTGCGCCTCTGGAAAGCGGCCGGCATTGAACCTAAAGGAAACTGGTATCTCGAATCGGGGCAGGGACAGCGCATGACTTTAAACATGGCCGACGAGAAGAATGCCTACTGCTTCCTCGATCGGGCCACCTTTATATCGGCCGAGGACCAAGTATCTTCGAAGATCTTGGTCGAGGGCGATAAACGCCTCTATAATCCCTACAGCGTAACCGCCGTCAACCAGGCCAAAAACCCGGAAGCGCGCTACGTCGAGGCCATGGCCTTCGGCGCTTGGCTGACATCGGCTGAGTGCCAGAAGATGATCGGCGAGTTCAAGATCGGCGGCAAGCAGCTGTTTCACCCGGACGTCTTCGAGAAGAAATGATACTGGAGGGCATCCGCGAAGCCGTAAGGCTTCTGACTAGTTTCGATCCCGAGGCCTGGGGACCGGTTGGAGTTTCGGTCACGGTGGCCTTGACCTCGACGCTGATCGCCTCGTTTTTGGCCTTGCCTTTCGGACTGCTTGTGGGGTTGGGACGCTTCCGTGGCAAGCGCGCCGTGGTGATAGTACTAAACACCCTGCTGGCGCTGCCGACGGTTCTGGTCGGACTGGTTATTTACGCCATGCTCACCCGTCGCGGGCCGCTGGGTTCGTGGGACATGCTCTACACGCCGGCGGCCATGGTCATCGGACAGGTGATCCTGGCCTTTCCGATCATCGCCGCTTTCTGCGCGGCCGCGGTGGAGCGCGCCGATCCACGCGTGCGCCAAACGGTGCTCGGGCTGGGCGCGGGGAGGTTACGGGCGGCATTGGTAGTGGCCGCGGAGAACCGCGCGGCGCTGGTGGCCGCGGTGGCGGCCGGCTTCGGCAGGGTCTTCGCCGAGGTGGGCATCTCGATGATGGTCGGGGGCAACATACACGGCTATACCCGCAACATCACCACCGGCATTGCCTTCGAGACGGGCAAGGGCGAGTTCGCCCTCGGGGTGGCGCTGGGAATAGTGCTGCTGGTGGTCGCCCTGGCGGTCAACCTGGCGGTCGGCTTCTGGCAATCGCGCGCCGGGAGACGGTCATGAGCGGGCCCGTTTTGGAATTCGAAAATGTTCAGGTCGTGCGCGGCGGCGTGACCGTGCTCGATATACCGGCGCTGTCGGCTCCGGCCGGAGAGCTGACTCTCGTAACCGGCGAGAATGGGGCCGGAAAGACAACCCTGATGCTTGCGGCCGGAGGTCTTGTGGATCTTGCGCGCGGCAGGATCTCACTTCGGGGAGAGTCTTTCCACGCCGGGCGCGCCCCGGCTCCGAAGCGCCTGCGCCGTCGCATCGCCTTCGTCTTTCAGGATCCATACCTGTTCGGCGGCAGCGTGCGTTCGAACCTGACCTACGGTTTGAAAATTCGCGGCCTGGACAGAAGCAAGCGCCGCGGGCTGGCCGAAAAGATTTTGGCCCGGCTGGGGATAGCAGAGCTTGCCTTGCGCCCGGCGAACGACTTATCGGGGGGCGAGCGCAAGCTGGTGGCACTGGGACGTGCATTGGTGCTCGAGCCCGAGGTGCTCTACCTCGACGAGGTGACCGCCAGCCTCGACGACGAGGCTCGCGCCAGGGTGTTCGAACTGATCGGCTCACAGATTGCAGAGCGCGGAACCAGCGTCCTGATGGCCACCCACCTGGAGGGCGAGGCCGAAGGGTTGGCGACAAAGAAGATCAGGCTCCACGGCGGCCGCCTGGCGGAAGATTGACGGGCACTATTTCGGCGCAAACTCGAACGTTTCGATCCTGGCGCGAAAATTATCCGGAATCGGAAGAGTGCACTTCTTTTGATAATCGTAGTAGACCTGGATCGAACGGCCCACGGCCACCACCCTGCTGTCGTCCTTGCCGGTAATCAGGTATTCGAACACGAAGCTCTTCGAGCCCATGAATGCAGTGCGTAAAAACACCAGCAGCCGTTCAGAAAGCCCTGCCGGGGAGACGAAGCGGCAGCGGACTTCGAGCAGGATGAAGGGATAGAGCGCCAAAAGGTCATCCTCGTCCCGGCTGTGACCCAGTGCCCGCATGTATCCCGTGCGAGCCACTTCGAAGTAGGTGAAGTAGGCCGCGTTGTTGACGTGTCCCATGGCGTCCAGGTCGCGAAAACGCACCTCGACTTCGCACTGGAAGCGAAAATCATCCGGCCTGGGCAGTTCTTTTTCTCTGATCAAGATGATTCTCTTTGAAAGATCAGTAACTCATGCTCACGTAGATTGGGTTCGAATAGATCCAGGGAAATTCCTTGATGTAGTCGTCGGCATGCGGGCCCAACCAGGGCCGGAGGTGTTCGGGAACAATGCGCACCTCGGCCCGATAGGCCCCCGGGCCGGCTCGGTAGACCAGATCGTCGGTGCCTGCCGCGACTTCCTGCCAGTCACCGTCCTCGGCCTTTAAAATTCTTCCGCGGATAATAGGCGCCGGGCCATCGGGATCCAATTTGTATACCTCGGGCAGAACCAGGTGCAAATCGATCGTCTTTCCGGCGGGTATCTGCTCACCCATTTCATATATATCGTCGCCCTGGGCATAGAAGTCGAAGCCCCGGGCGTAGCCTAAAAAATCGAAGCAACCGTAGAGCCGCCCATCGGAGATAGCTTTTTTCAACACCCTGTCATCCAGTTCGCCGGCCGGAACCAGGACATAGTTCGAAAACCAGTGCATCATGCGCCTGAACGAATCGAGGCGTTCGCCGTCCGGGCTGGCCCCGTCGAAGACGTTGCGGTGGGCGTCGGTGGCCAGCACGGCCGGCAGCGGCTTGTGCATCAGCGCCTTGGACCAACGTAACATGTCGGCCTCGGACTCCTGGAATATTCCGATAATTCCCAGTTCCATGACCGGCAGGTTCTCCGGCGCCGAGTCCATCCCGAGAAGCAGTTCGAGCGCGGCGCTCCAGTTGTCCATCAGGTTCTGGTGCAAGTTGTAACACTCTATACCGTCGATCGGCAGGTCGAGAATGGTCTCGATTTCCCAGCCCTCGGTATGCTGAAGAAAAACCAGTGCACCGGCCTGTTGCAGCGCCCTGACTGCCTGCAGGCTGACCTCGCCATAGGCCTGCTTGCGCTCCTGCGATGTATCGCCAAGATGATGCTCGATGCCGATCGGCATCATGGCCGTCTCGGTGCCGGCGGCGACAATCACCTGGTGACCGTTTCCGCAATCGACCCTGTTGGCGACTGGCCCGCCGTCGCGCTCGATCAGGCTGTCGCCTTGCTTGTATAGCAGCACCTCGGGGTATTCGTAGTCGGCGAAGAGATTGTCGTGGTCGGTGAGAAAGACGAAGTCCTGGTAAGTCCCGCACATACCGGCCCGGCATTCCTCGAAGCACTGTTCGTTGCGCACCCCGTTCGTGAAGGGCTCGTCGTCGCAGGCGTCGTGCGAGTAGGGTGAGTGGCTGTGGATGATTCCCCGGCGGAGCGACCAGCTCCGGGGGGCGGGCAACTCGCTCGAGGGTACCACTGTCCAGGGATCGTAGCTTGGCCCGCCGTCGGTGGGATGATCGCTGCTTTGATCACAACCGCCGAAAGAGAAAAAGCAGGCGGCCAGCAGGCAGACTCCGGTTTGGATAGCGTTCATGATCTTTGTTCCGTACCTCCCCGTCTACTCGCACACACCGCCCGCTCCGTAGTCGCGACAGGACGTGCCCGCCGGGCACGAGTGCCATGTCAGCGGTCAGGTGGAGCAGTCCAACTTCAGGCAACCGTCGTCACCCGGCTTGCACTCGCGATATTTGCTCACTGACATGCATGTCTTTTTTCCGATATAGTCGCACTCGTTCTTGTCCGCGCAGCCATCCGGCGGATCATCCAGGCACAGCGCTCCGGCCGGGTTGCAGCTCTGTCCCGCCGGGCACTGTTCGGCAGCGCTCCAGTAGGTGTGGCCGCCGGCGTCCGGGCCCAGACAGCAGACCAGGCCGCCCTCCGGGTGGCAGAGCGTCTCGCCCGGCAGACAAGGATTCTCGCAGTCGCACTCTTCTGTCTTGCAAGGCCGCGGCGGGGCCCAGCGAAAGCAGCCGTCCGAGTCAGGCCCGTCACAGGCCACCAGCATGTCCGCCGGGTCGCAAACGGCCCGTCCCTGACTGCAGGCATTGCAGAAAAATGCCTGTGAGCCGCAACCGGCACAAAGGCCCGCCCAAGACAAAAATACGACAGCGATTGTTGCAAAGCGCGTCACGTCGATAAATCTATCCTGCCGAGACCATGGTGGCAAGTTCGTTTCAGCTGGATATTCCCGCCAGGCCGGCGCCGAAGGGCAGGCGGAAGGTGAGCCCAACCATGACGGTCAGGTAGTTCATGCCCCATAGCCGTCGGTAGCCCAGCGAGACGCCCAGTCCGACGCTCCACTCGCCGTAGAGTGCGCCGATGGCACCGGCCGACGATCCCAGGCCGCCGCCGGTTGTCTTGGCGTAGCTGGTGGAGGCGGTGCCGCTCCATTCCAAGAACGTCCCCAGCGATCCCCCCGGTCCGACCTCCGCCCCGTCACCGAAGCCGGACAGAACCACCTCGGCGTCGGCCACCAGCGAAAGCCGCAACCCGCTTTCGTCCTTGGCGGGAGTCAGGGGAAACCAGGCTCCCTCGAGGTAGAAGCCGTGGTACAGCAGGTTCGGCTGCCCCTCGGGCCACAGCCACTGGGCCAGGTAGCCGCCGCCCACGTCCCAGCTTCGCCCGTGCCAGCCGTTGAATCCCTGCATCGGGTTGATACCGGCGCGCAAGTGAAGCATCTTGGCCGATCCCGATTCTTCTAACTGGCCGTCCTCCTGAAGAGACGGTATCGATCCGTGGGCGCTTACCCCGCCTATCTCGATGCGGGCCGGGATGGACACGTAAGGCATCAGGCAACCGCCCGAACCGCAGCCGGAGGCCGCGGCCAGCCCCACCAATGCCAGTATAGCCATGCAGAACAGACGGCGATTCGATGACATGACCCGATCTTAGCCCAAGCCGCTCGCGGACACAAATGCGAAACGTAAAAGCTACCGCCTGACCTGATTTATCGGTTGACGGCCGGGCGCGTTCTTGAAATCCTTGTGACATGAAGCATACCCCGACCGACGATTTGAACGAGCGTTACGCGGCGCTGGACGGCAAGGTCGCAATCACTCGCCAGGACGAGAGCGCCTTGCGGCCCGATGTGTTGCTGGCCTTCGACTACGAGCATCCCGATCGCGAAATCGAAGTGCTAATCGAGAGCCAGGAGTTCACCGCGCTGTGTCCCTGGACCGGGCTTCCCGATTTCGGCATGCTGAGCGTGCGTTATACGCCGGACCGGTTGTGCCTCGAACTCAAGTCACTCAAGTATTACCTGCTCTCGTTCCGTTCGGTGGGCATCGTTCAGGAGCACGCCGCCGCCCGCATCCTTACCGACCTCGCTCGGGTAGTCTCGCCCAGGCGCATGGCCGTAACCCTCGATTACCGGGTACGCGGCGGTCTGCATACCAGCGTTAGCGCGCAGTATCCTTAGGCCGAAGCACAACGAAAGTAATTTGATTCAGATGGCGCCCTGGACGCTGAGCAGGAGAATGTCGTCGTCCAGATCCGGCATGGATGGATCGTCGCCGCGTTTCATGACGTAGTTGATCTGGATCTTCAACATCTTTGAGAAGACGTAGTTCGCTCCGAACGTCCACTGGTCTTGTATTACCTGCACGCCCGTCTCGTCCCACTCACTCCTGTAGTCGTCGAAGCGCGCTCCTATTTCAAAGATATGATCCTTCCAGAAAGAAGCCGGAGCCCAGCGCGAGAACGGGTCGTTGAGCCGCCAGAGGAGATGACATTCCCAGCCGGAATATGCGAGATCCGTCCGCCCGTCGTCGTCGTAGTCGTCGCGGATTTCTCCTCGACCGTAGAGACAGCCGGCACGGAGGCCCGTTCCGGGCAGACTGATGGTCGCGTCCCCCGAGTACGAGATCCGTTTGAGATCGAAGACCACTCGACCGCTGTTGAAGACCATGTTGTCGTGCCAGTTGTAATTGATGTGGCCGCCGACGGTGATCATCTCGAGGATCCCGGCGATCTCCAATCTGAGGCCATAGAAGAACTGGCCGGCATTGGTCAGGATGTATTCTTTCTTGGCCGCGCCGCCGATGAAGAGATTGGCGCCCAGGCCGTTACCCAGCATGAAGAAATAGCGCAATAGACCCAGCTTGATGTCCAGTTCCCCCTTGAGGCCGACTCCAAAATCGCGCAGGTACGAGTACACGCCGTAAAACATTGAAGAGGCATAGGTGGTGCGCGAGAGGGAGTAATCCACCAGATTTTCCGAGATGGTCGAGCGGAAAATGAAGTCGAGATCGCTGGCAGCGGTGAGGGTTTCGCGCGGCGCCGGTATCTTGAACTGTCCCAGGTACACGGAAAGCCAGCGGGCGGGGTGAATGCCCAGGTAAAGATCCAGTATGCCGATGTTCCTCTCGAGTCGTAGCTGAGTGTTCAACTCGAGGAACTTGTCGAGAAAAAACGCATCGGCTCCCAGCCTGGCCCGATTGATGCTGAAGCCGGTCGTGGAAGTCGCGGCCTCGTCTCCACTGGGATGCTGGTAGAGATCCCCGGCTTCTTCCATCTGCTCATGAACTGTAAACCATAGCTGGGCATAGCCGAACAGCCTGGCATTCTCGCCGATGTCCCAGGCCCGCACAATACCGCCCGGAATGAGAACGGTTATTGCCGCCGCCAATACCGCAATTTTCATCGGTGTGCGCTTGTCAGGGAGAAACGCCGTGGCCGTAGACAACCAGCGACTCGCTGTCGATGTAGGCCCAGCCGCCGTTCTGGTAGTCGAAGTCTTCGTAGCCGGCCGGCAGTGGATTGCTTCTGACTACGACCACGCCGCGCACCATGTCGCCGGCGTTGTGATCCTTGTTCTCGTCGAAGTCCCATCCGTCGTTGCAGTCCGTCGGAGAATACTTCGAGCCGCGGTCCGGCGCTTCCGGGTTGGACTGCGGCAGCACCAGCCTGAACGGCCCCTCTCCGTTGATACTCCCGGATGTCACGTCCAGGTTGCAGGCCTGCAGCGGATCGCCGTCGCGCTCATAGGCGAGTATCAACCACTGCTGGCCGGGAATTTCTCCCCCGTCGATCAGCCCGGACGGCAATTCGTCTGGATATTCCACGAAGCCGCAGTCGGTCCCCAGGCTGGCGTTGTCCAGACCCGCGCGGAACAATCCGGCGGGGAAGGCGTTTTTGATCTGCTCGACGCTGAAATCCTTCTGGTAACCGTCTGGAGCCATGATCGTAATACCCTCGAAGGCGGCATCCTCGACGTCGACGCCGACGTGTTCGAGAAGATCGCGGATCTTCACTCCGCGATATGATGCATAGTTGTCGTATTGTTGTTTATGGGAGTTCGCCAGCAGAAACTCCTCATGCATCGGCAGGGCTTCGAGATCCTTCTTGGAAATGATGATCATCGGGGCCGTGTCCTGGCCGGGCTTGCTGTCGGGATCGCCGGGATACTTCATATCGGCTATTTCGTCCTTGTTTGAATAGCTGTCGCCGTCGCTGTCCTTGTCCGCGATCCCTGAAAGGGCCTTGCGCGTCCTGCCAGCGGCCAGGTAGTCCGATCCGTAGGGGTTGAGGGTGTCTTTGAAGCCGGAAGGCTGCGCTTCGATGAAGTCGGCGGATGGGTGGGTGATCAGGTGGCAGTAGTCGCATGAGTTTACGAAAACGGTTTTTGTCGTAGTGCCGCTTGGATAAGAAAAAGTTTTCCCCTGGTGGCAAGTCTGGCAGTCATCCAGGCGGGTACCCAGCGTGCTCGGATAGGCGCTCACGAAGTTGTTGGAGTCGAGCACGTTTTCGTGGCCCTTGTAGGAATGGGATGTGACGAGATCTTGTTCGGTCGAGTTGCAAGCCGCGAAGCCGAAAAAGATGCAGCTTATTAGAAGCCACGACTGCCGGGTGCTGATCGTCGATTGGAAATGCATGTCAGTTCTCCTTGTTCGCGGTTGAGCCGATTACTTCCATGCGGCCCAGGTCGGTAAAGCCGTAACCGGGCATGCCCTTGGACGCGATGTCCTTGAGTTCCCCGATGATGAAGTCGAGGAAGTGCGACACCTGTGGATGGGATGCGAAGGATACGGGTACGGCCAGCTTGAATGGTTCGCTGGCCAGCGGAATGAAATCCAGCCCGCACATGTCGGCCGCCACCTGAATGCCGACACCCGCCTTGGCCTCACCCTTGCGAATGGCCAGGGCCAGTTCCAGGTGGGTGGAATACGGTCCGACCCGATTCAGTTGGCCCGGCTCGATTCCCTTGGCGCGGCATAGACGTTCGACAAGATGATAGGTGCCGCTGAGAGCCTGACGCACGGCGAAGCTGTGACCCCGTTCTGCAATCACATCCATGCCGCTGATGTCGGGATTTTTTTTGCGATCGAAAATGATCCCCTGCGAGCGTTGCAGCAGATTGAACAGGTAGCAACCCTTGCGATTTCCCATTTGTTGTCTGACCTGGCTGTTTTCAACGTGAAATCCCGCGAGATGAGCCCTGTCCGCTCCGATGGCCGAGAGTCCGGCCAGTGAGCCTACCGTTGCCGACGCCACCGGCACTTCATTTTCCGCCTGGAATTTCGCAGCCGCTCTCGAGAACAGCCAGTCGTCAGAACCCTGAATTATGAGCATGTCGGAAAGCACCGCCCGCATCAGGCCGTGCAGCGGATAGGCAGCCTTCTTCTCGACCCACTGATCGATCATATGCTTGGGAAACAGCCACTTGCCGGAGATCCGAGCGCCGGGAAGCTGTCCCGAGGCGACCAGGGAATATACTTTTTTATCGTTCAATTTCAGATATTTGGCTACTTCCTTAGTGGTGAGATAGTCGGCCACGGTCAATCTCCCAGGTTGCGCGAGATAATGCCATGCCAGGAGAGCAAGTCAAGAAAAAAATAACAAATAATGACAAATAATAACAAGTAATAACTTCTACTATTTCTGGTAAGACGTCGGACAACATGATAATAACGCGTCAAAATCATGGGAGTTCACACGCAAAAGATAACGGGCTTCGATAACGAGAAGTACCTTCAGGAACAGACCAAGGCCATTCTCGGTCGGGTGGACAAGTTCTGTGACAAGCTGTATCTCGAGTTCGGAGGAAAGCTCACCTTTGATTACCACGCCGCCAGGGTTCTTCCGGGTTACGATCCCAACGTGAAGATCAGGTTGCTGCAGAGGCTTAAAGACAAGATCGAGATCGTTTTCTGTGTAAGCGCCAAGGACATCGCCAAGGGCCGCATACGGGGTGACTTCAACATTACCTACGACATCGCTACCCTGCGAGCACTCGATGATTTGCGTGATTACAATCTGCCGATCGCGGCCGTTTCGATCAACCGATTTTCGGGAGAGTCGTCCGCTCTCCAATTGAAATCCAAGGTGGAGCGAATGGGGATCCGCGTCCATACCCAGGCGGATATCGAAGGGTACCCAGTTTATGTCGATCGGATCGTGAGCGAGGAAGGATACGGCAAGAACCCCTACATCGAGACAACCAAGCCAATCGTCGTGATCACCGGAGCCGGGCCGGGAAGCGGCAAGATGGCCACCGGCCTGTCCCAGTTGTACCATGACCACCGTGCGGGCCGCAGCTCCGGCTTTGCCAAGTTCGAGACGTTTCCCATCTGGGGGTTGCCCGTCAGCCATCCGGTCAATATTGCCTACGAAGCGGCCACGGCAGACCTTGCGGACTTCAACTTGGTGGACCCGTTCCACCTTGCCGCCTACAATGAAACCGCCGTCAATTACAACCGGGATGTAGAGAACTTTCCGATCCTGCACCGGATCATCGAGATGATCGTGGGAAGCGGATCCGAATTGCCGAATTATCGTTCTCCAACCGACATGGGCGTCAATTGCGCGGCCGCCGGCATCGTGGATGACGGCGTGGTGAGGGAATCTGCGCGCCAGGAGATCATCCGTCGCTATTTTCGCTACAGATGGGAATACCGCATCGGCATCGAACGCAAGGAAACCGTCGACCGGGCGAAGGCCCTTGTCGAGCGTATCGACGCGAAACCAGAGGATCGAAAACCGGTCGTCCCGGCTCGCGAGGCCGCCCTGGAAGCGGAACGTGAGGGTAAGGGCAACAAGGGTGTTTTTTGCGGTGCCGCCATCGAGTTGAATTCGGGTGAAGTCGTTTCCGGCAAGAACTCTCCCCTGATGCATTCCGGCTCAGCTGCCGTCCTCAACGCAGTCAAGTCTCTTGCCGGGATTCCCGACAAGATCGATCTGCTGCCACGCGTGGTCATCGAAAACCTGACACTGCTAAAGAGAGACGTTCTGGGCATGTCGGCAGAAAGTCTCGACGTTAGCGAGATCCAGATCGCCTTGGCCATCAGCGCAACCACGAATCCATCTGCCCAGGCCGGCCTGGACGCAATGCGCAAACTGCGCGGCTGCGAGATGCACATGACCCACATTCCCTCCCAGGGGGATCAGGTGGGCCTGAGAAGAACGGGTGTCAACCTCACCACCGACGCTGAATTCACCCCAGGCGGCTACTTCCTGCGCTGATCCCAACCTTGGGCTGCGTTGGGGTGCTACTCGGTGGCCGCCGCCGGGGCGTCGGCCTCGATGCTTACCAGATAGAACTTGTTGCAGCTGCGATCGAGGATGCGCAGGCTGCGGCTGGTTGCGGCGGGCAATTGATCCTTCAGCTTGGCCAGGCGGTGCTGCTCTACCAGCAGGAAGCGGCGGCGGTTCTTGTTGTCTGACAGCCACGACTTCATCCCTGAGTTGTTCTTCAACTGGGTGACCGTGTTGCGCGAGTAGAAAGTCTCGCCGCGCCAGTTCATCAGGTAGGCGCCGATTGGCTGATTGTCTTGCCGCAGGGCATAGTAGGTGTCGAACAGGTGGCGTTGGCTCCAGTGGGGACTCATGGCGCCGAAGAAATACCAACCTCCCCAGATCGCCCCGGCCAGCGCGCCTGCTGCCAGCAGACGGGTCGTCCAACGGGAGAGTTGCCGACGGTACATGAGAAACACGATCGCCAGGCCCAGGCTCATCAGGCCGTAGATCACACCGTAGCCCACCTGCCCCGGCAGCGCGGCTTCCTTGGGGAAAGCGCGCGTGTAGTTATAGATGAACAAGTCGACCAAGTTCTTGGGCATCAGGCCGATGTCGCGGGAGATGATGACTACACCCAACACCAGCGCCAGCGGAACCAGAACTTTTCCCGGTTGTTCCAGGCCGCGACGGAAACGATCGAGCCACAGGGCGGCAAGCACCGCCAAGGGCGGCAGGATCGGCAGAACGTAGTGATGAAACTTGGTGACCGAGAGGGAATAGAGCGCCAGGCCGGCCAGCGCCCACAGCAAGACGAACAACTCGATCCGCGCCGCGCGATCGAGGTCGCGCAGTTCAGACCGAGGGCCGTCGAGCCGCTGCGCGCTGCGCACCCCCCCCCACAACATGAAGGGGAACCAGGGATGGGTGCCCAGGCCGAGTTGCTTGATGAAATAAACGAAGGTGCCCCGGTCGCCGTGCACGCCCTCGAACAGGCGGTAGAGGTGGTCGTGCAGGAAGAAACGCTTGAAAAAGGTCTTGCCTTCGTCGTCGAGCAAGCGGCGCGTGATCGAGGCGATCGTCATGTAGACGTACCAGGGAGCGGCGATCACCAGGGCCAGAATGCCGCCGCTTATCACCCGCATCCGGCGCAGTCGGCTCCAGTCGCCGCTTATAATGAAGTACAACAGGAAGATCAGGCCGGGCACGAGGAATCCTGTCAGGCCCTTGGCCAAAACGGCCAGCCCGCAAAGCGCGTAGCCCGCATACAGCAGGCCGGGCCGGGGCCGCTCGTCGAACCCGCCCTGAAGCAGCAGGCTCACCCCGGCGGTCATCAGGCCGACCAGCGGCATGTCGGTCATGGCCTGGCGGGCCGTGAAGTAATACATGGCCGAGGTGCCAAGGATGACGGCGGCAAGCAGCCCGACCCGCGCCCCGAAGAAACGCCGACATAGTCCGAAGGCGCCAAGCAGCCCGATGATGGCGGTAAGGACGAAAGGAAAACGTATGTACCACTCGGCCCCGGATGAGATCCCGCCCGTGGCCGAATCAACCCCGAAGATCTTCATCGGTACCGCAATCAGCCACAGGATCAGCACCGGCTTCGAGTAGAAGTACTTGCGATCGGTGCTCTGGCCGGGGCTGTGCTCCCAGGTGGGATCGAGCCAGTTGCCGCTTTCGGCCATTTCGCGTGCGACCTCGCCGTAGTGCGTCTCCCAGGGATCCCATAGCCCGCTGCTTCCGAGAAAGGGCAAATAGAGGACGCAGCCCAGCAAGCAAACCAGCACCCAGGGCCGCCAGCCGGAAATCAGGTAGGCGATCAGGCCGCCGGCTGCCGTTCTTTCAGGTGACGCTTCGGCAGTCACTGTTTCGCTCTCGTTCATCGGGATGCCACATTAGGCGAGACCTGGCGGTCTGTCAAACCCGACAGGCCCACCCCTGTTTGTCTCTTGCCTGCTAAGATGCTAGACTTGCAGCCGGGAGCCGGGCCTTAAGACGCTCATCTGGGGGATTGTGGGTTGCGCCCGGCCCCGGAAAGCGGGTCAGGGCGTGGCAATGCATGATCTTAACGATTTCTTGCGCCTCTCCGAAGTGCTCAACCTTCAGCTGAGCATTGAACCCTTGGGCCGCGTGAACGTGGCCTCGGTGATCTTGCACCGCAAGCAACTGCCGCACAACGAGCGGGAAGTGCTGGCCAGCGTGATCAGGTATATAGATGAAGCTTATGGACAACGGCGCCGGCGCATCGGGCCGTTGGCGGTGCTGCATCCGCTGCGGGCGACCGCCTTGTTGGCCCGAGCCCAGGGTCAAGTCAACCTGCTCGACCTGCAGACCTGCCTGCTGCACGACAAGCTCGAAGACCTGACTCCCGAAGACCTCGGCCGCGAGCGCTGGGAATCCCTGGAGGTCGGCTTCCAGCGCCTGCTCAAATCAATCGACCCGCTCGACGAGTGGTTCTTGATGGAACGCTTGGACCGGTTGACCAAGCGTGTCGGCGAGACTTATTTCCAGTACATCGGCCGTTTGTTGGACAAGGCGATCCAGACCCCGGAGTTGGTGCGCGTCAAACTGGCCGATCGCCTGGATAATACCCTGGACATGCACGTAGAAATCGAAGATCCGATCCAGGGTGTCGACTTTTTCGGAACCATCTTTCAGATCATGATGGTCAATTCATTCCACGGCTACCGCCCGGAGCTGTCCCATCAGCCGCCCTCTCCGCTGAACGGAGCCCAGCGGCTCTATCAATTGTTCAAGAGCGCGGTCCTGATGTCCCTGGTGCGTCAGTACAAGGTGGCGACCGACGACCGCACCACCCAGGAACTGTTCGAAGCACTGGCCCTGGCCTCTATGAAGGAAGCCCATAGGATCGTGCTGCACATCTTTGGTTATCACCAGACCGACATGGCGCGCCAACGGGCTTTGCTGATGGAGGTGCTCGACTACGCCCAGGCGGGCTTCACCGACAAGGTGACCAGACCCCATAAGAAGCATCGACTCGACGGATTGTTCTTCTCGCGTTTTAAAGACTCCGACTCGAATGTCCGCCGCCGGAGCCTGGCCGAGCTGTACAAGGATAAAGATATGATGATCGAGGCGGCCATGGCGCTGGGGATCATCTTCCAGGGTTTCCTCAACGATCCGGATTACTTCGTCCAAGGCATAAGCGTGCAGGGCATACGGCCGACGGATTAACGGCCCTACTATTCGCCGAGCAGTCCGATGGTCATCCAGGCCAACGGTGCAAAGATGAAGACCAAACCCAGGATGCCGCTCAGCAGGCGGCGGGCGAGCCCGATCTTTTTCCGGCGTCGCCTGATCGAGCCCTGGTGGGCCCTGAGCAGGCTGTTGTGCAGCATGGGGATGCCCAGCACCAAAATGCACACCACGGCGATTACCAGGCCGGCCGGGAAGATCCAGGCGGTCGTCCCGGACAGTCCGGGCAGATGGGCCGGCAACTCGAAGAGCAGGTTTTCCGCCGCCTGGGCCAGTGAGACGCCGGCGACCGCCAGCAGCATCAGGATAGTAAACGGCAGGTGGATCTTTTCGATGTTGATATCCCGCAGGTAGGCCGCAAAGAAGACGAGCGCACGCTTGAACTGGTAGATGCGCTTGCCGACGGCGCCCCAGGCGCGGCCCAGTAGACCGGAGCCGGGGATGACGTAGCCGATCTCGTCCGTGTCCTTCTCGGTCGGCAAGGCCCCCAAGGCCAGGCGCAGCGCGGCCAGGGTGGCCCACAAGGCGGCCAGCACCGGTGTCGCCGCCCGGCGCGCGGACAGGTCGAGCACGTCGTCCAGGTTGGAGCCGATGATTTTATGAAGCAGTCCACCCAGGGCGGAAATCGCCTTGTGGACGCCCAGCAGGAGCCAGTCGGCGATATTTTCGAGACTGGGGTAGCCTAAAGAGAAGGCCAGGGCCGCCAAAGCCATAAAGCCCAGCGGCATGAAGAAGGCGCGGCTTTTGGCCAGTCCCTTGGTTGTCTTGAGATACCAACGCAGGATGGGAATCTTGCCGGCCAACGAGGTCTCGTCGGTGTCCTCGTGCTCGCCGTAGTAGGGATCGATGCGCTCGATCCCGGGTGGGGTGTCTTCACTCACGCCGCTGTCCTAAGCCGCCCGCTCATCCGGCGTAGTTGCTCAGGATCTCCTCAAGCCCCGGGTGAAGCGGGGGCAGGAAATCCAGAAAATCGCCGGGCGGGTCGTCCAGTTCGATCCCCGGGAACGACTGCTCGACGAAGTTCCTGAAGAACTTGCCCATCTCGGCCATGGTGTGCAGGTAGCCCGGGATGGTGCCCGCGATCTTGGCGCCGACCCGCTTACGGTTGCGCCACAGCTTGACTAAAGCCTCATAAAGATTTTCTTCCAGGGCGGGATCCTCGGTCGTCAGGTAGTAGTCTTCGAGCTGATCGCATTCCTTCAGGATGTTGTAAAGGCGTTCGTCCATGGAGACGGCGATGGATGGAACGCTCCCGGTCATGGACAGCACGCGGGCGTGGTAGCGCGAGGTCACCAGTCCGCTCAAGGCATGCAAGATGCCGGTCATCTGGTAGCCGTCGTAGTAACGCGAGCTGAATATCTCGGCCGGCTGATCGAGTGCCTGCCTGAGATCGTTGCAGGGGCCCAGATCGAGCGCCTCCATGCCGATGATCACCAGGTGTACGTTACGGGCGGCGCGAAAGCGGTTGACGGCCCGGGCGATGCCCTCGATGTAGTTGCGATAGTGTCTGTTCCTCTCTTCCGAGGCCGAGAAGTAGTACCACTTCTCGAAATGATTGTCCCAGTTTCGGGTCAGAATCGAGCGGGTCAGGCGGGTCAGGCTCGGGCGCACCGGCCAGCAGAACGGGTTTATCACGGCCAGGCCGAGGATGGGTTTCTTTCCGTCCCAGCCGGTCTTGCCGCGAAGCTCCCGCTCGACCCAGGCCCGGTCCGCCGGGGGAAAGGTCCAGGCCGTGTCGGTGCCGAGGTGCCCGGTGAGACCCATCCGGCGGATGATTTCGAGCGAGGGCTCGGTGCGCGCGATGAAATAGGTCTCCTTGCACATGCGCGAGGCCAGCTTCTCTACCTGGGGATCCATCCGGCCGGCCTCGGAACCGTAAGCGATGCACGGCTTTCCTTGCTGCTTCATTATCCCGGCGGCCTCGCAGAAAAAAAGCGTCAAGGCATTTGCGAATTTGCTCTTGAGTGTGCTGCCTTCCGAGAGCACCGCCATGTGGTAGTCCTTACAGGCGTCCAGCAGATCCTTGAAAAAGATCGAGCTGAACTCGATAAGCTTAGTAGTCGAGGAGAAGTAGACCTGGATATTCGAAGCGTCGAGGGTCAGAACGCCCACCTCTATCCGATCTTTTCCCAGCACGCGGTAGAATTGATCGACCATGGCGGCGACCCGCACGTCCGCGCCCGTGTTGCGCTTGCCGTTGTAACCGACCAGGAGAATCTTGAGCTTCTGCCCGGGACGCCAGGTCTCGAACCCTCGCGCCCTGGCGGTCGCGGATGCCCCCATTACGCCCAGTGCGGTGACCGAGTCCATATCGAACATAATTGCCTACACCTCCTGTTGCGATTTCCTGTAGGCTAGGATGGTTGATGCGACGTGTCAAGAGCCGGCGGTCGGTATTTGATAACGTGCGCCTGACCGAAGAGAGCCGCGAGAACATGAAGCTCGACGAAAAAGAACGGGCCAACCTGCCCCGTTGGGATGGTCGCCGGCGCGGATGGTACGAGGTCTACTTTTTAAAGTTCAACGTTCCGGGCGAATCGACCGCCTTCTGGCTACGCTACACCCTGACCAGCCCGCTCACCCGGATCGGTTTGCCGTACTGCGAGTTGTGGGGCGCCTTCTTCGACTCCGACGATCCCGATCGGAAGTTCGCAATCAAGAAGCGCTATCCGATCGAGGCGCTTACTCTCGATCGCGACCGCTTCGGAGTCGGCATCGGCCGGGCCAATCTCGACATGAACGCCTGTCATGGAGAGATTGCCACGGGCGGACATAGGCTCTTTTGGAACCTGCGCTTCGATTCGCGGACGCCGGTGCTTTACCACTTTCCCTACCGCTGGCTCTATCGGACCGTGTTTCCACGGACAAAGGCGGCATGCCCGCACCTGGACGCCAGGTTTTCGGGCAGGCTTACGGTCGACGGCCGGGAGATCGTCGTCTTGGAAGCTCCCGGCCAGCAGGAGCACGTCTGGGGAACCCGGCACAACCTGCGCTGGGCCTGGGGGCACTGCAATACCTTCCGCGAGGACCCATCCGCCGTGTGGGAAGGAGCCGACTGCCAGGTCAGGCACGGCCCTTTTGCGAGCGCGCATTTCAAGATGGTCTACCTGAAAACCCGCGATCGGGAATATCGCTTCAATGCTCCCTTGCAGTGGCTTGTAAACCGTAGTTCTTTCAAAACGGGAAGCTGGCGGTTCGAAGCGCGCGACAAGAGCATTCGGGTGGTCGGCGAGGTGAGTTGCCGCGCAAAAGATCTGGTAGGGGTGACCTACGCCGATCCGGACGGCAAGCTCCTGTGGTGCAACAACACCAAGGTGGCTTCGATAATGCTCAGGCTCTTCTCGCCCGGCGGCCAAGCGCTCGACGAGCTCAACTCCGAGCGCGGGGCGGCCGTGGAGTTTGCCGATCGCCGGAAGGACCCTAGAGTGCCGGTGCTGGTCTGAGCCCGTCCTCGCTGCCTGCGCCGTTGGGCTCCCCGGAAAAGATCAAACCGCCGCACGGATTAATGTTACAATTGAAACGTTTAAAAACCGGAGAAGGGCCTTTTGAAATTCCTACAAGTCCTACAAGTAGCACATGCGGGTGCAGCGTTGAAAGTTGAAGGTTGGAAAGTTGAAGGTTGAGAAGAGACAAAACGCAACCTGGCGCGCGGCTGTGGTCGTGGCGCACCCCGACGACGAGACGCTGTGGGTCGGGGGCACCATGCTCCTGCATCCCGAATGGTCGTGGGAGGTGGTGACGCTGTGTCGGGCGAGCGACCCGGACCGTGCGCCCCGCTTTGCGCGGGCACTGGAGCGCCTGGGCGCGAGCGGACGGTTGGGCGACCTCGACGATGGTCCCGATCAGGCGCCGCTTGACGCGTCGATTGTCGAGAAAACGGTGCTTTCGCTCCTCTCGGCGACGTGCTACAATTTCATTGTGACGCACGGCGACCGCGGGGAATACACGCGTCATCGTCGTCATGAGGAAACGGCCCGGGCGGTGATGTCGCTGTGGCGGTCGGGCCGGCTGCGGGCCGATGCGCTATGGCAGTTCGCCTACGACGATGCGGAGGGTGCACAACTGCCGCGCGCGGTCGAGCATGCCGACCGCTGCACGGCGCTCGAAGACAACGTGTGGGCGGCGAAGTACGCCGTCATCACCGAGGTTTACGGGTTCGCGCCCGACAGTTTTGAAGCAAGGACGACGCCGCACGCTGAAGCATTCTGGTGCTTCAAGATGCCCGCAAATTCCGGGGGGGTCTCTTGAGAGAACCGGAGGTGCATCGTGAAGATTCTGCTGCTGTACGACTATCCGCCGGCGCCGGGCGGGTTGGCGACGCAGGGCGACCTGCTGCATCGGGGCCTGAAGGAACTGGGCGTCGACGTGTTCGGCGTCAACTTCGAGGCCCCGCAGGAGAAGGAGTGGTACTACCGCTGGTTTGAGCCCGACGTCGTTGTGGGCGTGGGCTATTGGGGTCACACGCCCGACCTCGTGCTGCACCCGCAGCGCTACGGCGTTCCCGCCGTGCCGTGGCTGGTGGCCGACGGCTACATGGCCAACTACGGCGAGGTGTTGAATTCCCTGCCGCTGATTCTCGTCACCTCCAACTGGGTGAAGGACGTCTACGTGCGCGACGGGCTCAAGCCCGAGCCCATCGAGGTGCTTCACGTGGGGTGCGACACCGACGCGTTTGTGCCTCGCGAGACGAGCGATGCCAAAATCGCCGCCGTGCGCGAAACCCTGGGCGTGGCGCCCGACCAGATACTCATTCTCACCGTGGGCGGCGACGCGGCATCGAAGGGCGCGCAGGAGGTGATGCAGGCTCTGTCGCTCATCGACCAGAAGGCGCCCGACTGGAAATACGTGTGCAAGGTGTGGCCGCAGGACCGTACCCGCGAGCAGAACGTCCACGACATGCACATGGCCGGGCAACTCGGCATCGACAAGAACGTCGTTTATACCTCGGGCAAGGTATCCCGCAATTTCATGCCCTATCTCATTGGGGCGTGCGACATCTACGCGGCCCCCTCGCGGCTGGAGGGCTTCGGGATGCCTCAGGTCGAGGCCGGCGCCTGCGGCAAGCCCGTCATCGGCATCAAGGCGATGGCGATGTTGGACACGCTGGTGCACGGCAAGACCGCGTTCCTTGCGCGCGTGGCCCAGGAGGTGCGTCTGCGCGAGACCATCCTCGGCCGCGACCAGGGCTACGAGGAGGGGCACCGCGTGGTGTTCCGTCGCGCACGCACGGCCGACTATCGCGCCAGCGTCCATGACATCGCCGAGCACCTGCTGAAACTGATGACCGACGCGGCCCTGCGAAAGAAGATGGGCGCCGCCGGCCGCAAGCGCGTGGTCGAACTGTTCGACTACCGCGTCGTCGCGCAGAAACTCATCAATATCCTGCACGATCGACTGGGGATATCCTGACATGACAAGCAGGCGAACGAGCGATATCGACGCGGCGAAAGGGGCCGCGCTCGAGGTGCTGCTGCACAATGCGCATGGGCCGTTTAACGGGCTGCCCCGCACTGCCGGGTGGGGGTATCCGGAGTGCTACACGCGCGACATGATGATCGCCGGGCTGGGTGTTCTCACGTCAGGCGACGCGAGACTTATCGCGCGGCTCGGACGCGTACTCGAGGCGCTGGCGAAAAACCAGTCGCCGCTCGGGCACATCCCGTCGCTGGCGCACGACCCCGAGGACCGGGGCGCAAGCGATACGACCCCGCTTTTTCTCATGACGACGGCCCTGTACCGGCGCGTGACGTGCAAACGCGATTTCCTCGCCGAGGCCGTCGAGCGGTCCCTCAGGTGGATGGACTACCAGAGCCCGTCTGATCGCGTGATGGTAGCGCAACTGCCCACCAGCGACTGGCGCGATGAGCAGTGGGTGCTGGGTTTCGGGCTGTTCGTCAACACGGTGGTCTACAGTTATCTCAGGCTCTTCGGCCGGAACGACCGCGCGAAGCAGCTGTTCGACATGATGCGCCGGTTCACCATCACCGGCAAGGCCCCGCATCGGCACGTGCACGAGGGGCTCGCGGTGCGGCACAAGCCCTACTACGCGCTGTGGAGCTACAAGGTGTACGAGAGCGAGCGGTTCGACCTTCTGGGAAACAGCCTGGCCATCCTGTCGGGGCTGGCCTCGCACTCGCGCGCCAACGCGCTGGTCACGTGGATCGAACACGAGTGCGACGCGATGCGCAAATCCGGCGACCTCGCAGTCGACCTGCCGCCGAACTTTTTCCCATACATCCGGCCGGAGGATCCCGACTGGCGGCCGCGCTACGAGGAATACAACCGTCCCGGGGAGTATCACAACGGCGGGGTGTGGCCGTTCGTGTGCGGGTTTTACGTGGCGGCGCTGGTGGCGGCCGGTCGGCATCAACTGGCCCGGCGCAAACTGGCGGCGCTGACGGCGCTGGTGACGCCGGCACGCGAGCACGACGTCGCCTTCGGGTTCAACGAGTGGTTCCGCGCCACCGACGGCGCCCCTTGCGGACAGGACTGGCAGACGTGGTCGGCCGCGATGTACCTTTACGCCGCCGCTTGCGTCGAGCGGAAGTGCACGCCCTTTTTCGACGACGTCCGGAACGACAGCGGGAGGTCTGACTCATGAAAGAGCTCTTCGAGCGCAGCGCGAGCCTAGGGGGGCGGCCGTGGAGTTTGCCGATCGCCGGAAGGACCCTAGAGTGCCTGTGCTGGTCTGAGCCTGCCTCAAAGTTCTGAATTAGTCGGGTAAAGACTTCAGATTTCTGAGTTTCTGCATGATCGGGCCTGCACCCAAGTGTTTGTGATCATGATCACTTTCTGTAATTTTTACGCTGGCACGTTGCTTGCTTGGACAGGGGAGTTGATGAAGCATATGCGTGATGCGAAGGGCCCGATCTGCCCTGGATCGGGAAAAGATGAGCGCTTTGTTCAAGGAGGAAGCCATGCGCGCCAAGATGAGAATGGAGCCTAGGGGTCAGACACCGGCACTTGATTCCTGAGAAGGAAGCCTGTATTTCAACACAGGAAATTTCTACCCGCAGCAATTGCCTGATTTTCTGAGTCACATCGCGAAATTTGTGACGCAGGCTTGAGATCGTCGAAGAGCGGTTATCAAGCCCTGCAGAA
>DATKYQ010000003.1:0-2185 GCA_035528415.1 Myxococcota bacterium
CGTTTCACTCGTACCACGAGCGGTTTACCTTGAAGGGCAAGGAGCACAGCGATAGGGCCTACTTTTCTTTCTCCCACCACTTGCACATCCTCCGCCAGTACCTGCGTTATCGTTACGGCCAGCCGTCCCTGGCCGAGGTCGAGTATCTGGTGCAAGACTGGTCGCGGCGGTACGACGCCCATCTCGACAAGGCCCCCGACAGCGAATTTGTGCGGCTGATGGTTGACGAGTTGCGGGACGACAAGGCGGCGTTTCTGGAACGGCTCCGCCGACTTCAGGAGCGCTGGCCCGATCCGAAGCATCCCCAGTGGCAACTTCTGGGAGAGTACTGCCGCGATGCGATCTACCGGCTGTTCCGTACCGATACGAAGCACAACAGTTTCGGCCAGTGGCTGCGCGGCGAGCGCGGCATCGGCGACCTGCCGTATGTCGGCTACGACCCGGCAAAGGACAAGACCGAACCCGCTGCGCTTGAGGCGATCTGACGGGAGCCCTGGCCAAGTTCGGGGTGACCGTGTATGCGGGTGACACAGCGACAGAGAAGCCCCCACCGAACCCGTCAAACCAACCGTAAAGCAGGCCCATCCAAGAAGGCGCCATCCAGTCGAGGTAAGGTTATAGTCCGAGCACATTTTATTCCCCTGGCGATTCTCCTGTCGGCCGTCTGGATTGCCGCCCCGGATGGCTACACGGTAGGTCTTGCCGCTCTGGGGATTCGTGCCGTGGAACTCGGAGAAGACAGGCTCGGCGCCGACGTTCTTGACGCGGAACTTCTGATCCCGGGTGAATTGCCTGCGCAGGGTGCTGCGGTTCCCTCACACGGCCTCCGGCCACCCGCTCCCGCAAGGGGACGGCAGCCAAGCCGCGCGGTCCAGGGCGGTGGCGACTGATCAGCGTGGTGTCGCCGAATGCCTGTCAGTTTCAATTCTTCGCACCCGCTTGGCGCAGGAGCTCAACGATATTTGCATGCTTCTCGCGGATGGCAAGCGCGAGCGGGGTGTTGCCATCGTTGTCCCGAGCAGCGAGGTGTGCTTTGTGATCGATCAGCAGGTAGGCCATACCCGAGTGTCCGAGCGAGGCGGCCGCGTGCAACGGCGTCGCGCCATTTTTGTCCCGGGCGTTGACCTTGGCGCCCCGGGCGAAGAGTAAGTCCGCGGTCTCCATGCTGTTCCGTGCGGCCGCCAGGTGAAGCGGCGTCCGGCCAGCGTCGTCCCGGGCTTCGAGATCGGCGCCTTTGGTGAGAAGAAGCACCACCAGGCCTCCATTATCGTGCTGCACCGCGTAGTGCAGCGGCGTCATGCCGTCAGCAAGGCAGCTCGTCGCGGGCGTTTGACCGGCGAGTTGCCATCGAGGGTCAGGCCGAAAGAGACCGTTGCAGACAGGGCCTGTAATCGCTTGTAGAATGAGGCCGACGGGATTTCCTGGAGGGGCAGATTCGCCATGCTTGTACTGCGATGCACAACCAAGGTCTTCCGGAAGGTTGGCAGCAGACCGCAGGCCGCCGAGGTCGTCCACGCCGGCCCGACGTTCGGCGAGTGGTATGTGAACACCATTGATTTCCTCAACAGGGGCAATCTGCTAACGGCGTTTCTGCATGCCAGAAGCCGCTATGTCCTGCTCGTCCCGATCAAGCCGGTTATGGACGGCGAAGGCCTCGTGACCGCTTTCTGCACGCACTTTCTGAGCAGACTCATCGAACTGGAAACTCCGCCGGAATTTGCCCATCGCGTTCTGTCGGCATACCTGGCAGGGGCGGTTCTGGCCAAGACGACCTGCCGCAAGACCCTGGGCCATCTCAACGCCGTCATCAGTGAAATGGAGTTCATGCTGGATGCCCCTGAACCGTATGTGGGTCGAGGCAACACGCTTATGGTTCCCCGGATCGAGCATCAGCTGAACGCCACGCCACGAGGCAGCCGGAAGGACCATATCTGGCCGTTAGAGGAGTTCTGGGATTGCCTGCGAGACTGTTGCCCGGAGCTGCTGCCCCGGCGTCCGATTCATCTCTTGGGAACTGAGAATCCCGAAGTCCTTGAAGTGAGCGAGAAAGTGTTCCAGAAACACCTGCCGCTGCGGCTGGCAAGTAAGCTGCACGCCACGTTGCAGCAGATGGACGTGCTCTACACGGTCGACGAACTACAGGTGCTGGAGAAAGCCACTCGTGGACTTTCCGCTCCGGAACACG
>DATKYQ010000004.1:0-52193 GCA_035528415.1 Myxococcota bacterium
TCTCTGGAATTCGGTTTTCTATCTCGAAAATAGATCTCTGACGGTCGGTTGGTCTGAACATGAGGCAAATATAAGCATTGCTTCAGGAATGTCACCTCTTGGGATTGTTCTGGTGTACTTTCTTCTCAGGAATCAAGTGTCGGGGTCTGACCCCATACACGGGAGTATGTTGTAGAGCGCGTCAAGTAGTTCGGACGGTCTGAAAGGCTTGGCCAGAAAGACGCTGCGCGTCCCGCCGCCGGCAATATCGGCACCGGCGATATCGGAGTATCCGCTGGTGAGCACGACCGGGAGATCCGGGCGCATCTGCCGCAGCCTGTCGAGTGCCTCGCTGCCCGACAGGCGCGGCATGGTCATGTCAAGGACCGCGGCTGCGAACTCGCCCGGGCGTTGTTCGAACAAGTCGACCGCCTCCTGGCCGTCGCAGGCCTCCAACACATCCGCGTTCGGTCCGGCCAGCGTTTCGCGCACCACTTCGCGCACGTGCTCTTCGTCGTCGGCCAGCAGCAGCAAGCCCTCGGGACGCCAGTTCGCGGGCCGCAGCTTCGCCGGCCGTGCCGTGACTGCCCCGGCCACAGTCGCATCGGCCAGCGGAAAAAGCAGCTCGAATTTGGTTCCCGCACCTGTTTCGCTATCCACCCGCAGCGCGCCTCCGTGCCCGTGTACAATGCCCAGCACGGCGGCCAGGCCCAGGCCGCGGCCCGACCCCTTGGTGGAAAAAAACGGATCGAACATCCTCTCCCGTGTGTCCGGGTCCATCCCGCAGCCGTTGTCCGCGACTACCAGGCTGACGCACGGCCCTTCCTCGATATCGCTTTGCATGAAGGTCGCGGACAGTAAATCGCTGCCGGCGTCCAGGGCGCGTGTGCGAACATCGATCGTCCCGGCCTTGTCGCCGATGGCCTCTGCGGCGTTGAGGAACAGGTTCATGATCACCTGGCGTATCTGGGTGGCGTCCGCCGAGACGGGAGGAAGCTGCGGATCGATCTCGAAGCGGAACTCAATCTTGCTGGATATCGACGCCCGCAAGAGTCCGACCATCTCGCGGCACAAGTCAGCTAAGTCTACCGCTTGTAGCACGAACCTTCCCCCGCCCGAGTACGCCAGGAGCTTACGGGTAAGCTCGGCGGCGCGCAAGGAGGTCTTCTCGATCGCGCAAAGCCTGTCGTACCAGGGCGAGTCGGCATCCATCTCGCTCAGCACAATGCTGGCGTTTCCCAGAACGCCCATCAGCAAATTGTTGAAATCATGCGCCACCCCGCCGGCCAATATCGCCAGGCTCTCCTGTTTCTGTGCTTTTCTGATCCTCTCCTGCAACATACGTAATTCTTCTTCTGCTTCCCGCCGCTCGCTGATGTCGCGCACGGTCGTCAGAATGACAGGTTGCCCACCGAACATCCCACGCTGGGCAATCGCCTCGCCGTAAAAAACCTTGCCGTCCCGGCCGATGAACTTCTCCCCGATCGGCGGCAGGATCTCGGGAGCATCACCCACCAGGGCCATGCGCCGGCGAACAAGTTCGCGCGAGTCGGGATGCACCAGGTCGAGAACCGAGCGGCCGATCATCTCGTCTGGATCTTCCACACCCGCGGCCCGGGCAGTCGCCCGATTGGCGAACAAGATCTTGCCGGCTCTATGCATGACGATGAAATCCGAGCTCTGGTCGACGACACTGCTGCAACGATCCTCGCTCTCTTTAAGACTGTGCTCGAACCGCTTGCGGCAGGTGATGTCCTGGATGATCCCCAGGCAAGCCACCACCTTTCCATCCTCGTCTCTCAGGGGAGATATGGTCGCATCGTGCCAAAAGCGGCCACCCGGAAAATCCACCGGGTATTCTTCCCTGAAGCAGCGGCCCTTATCGAAGACTTCATGGGTCTGCTCGATGCGTCGGGCGGCATCCTCTTGTGGAAACACGTCGTAGAGTGTCTTGCCGGACAAAGTGGAGAGTTCGAGATGGTAGCGATCAAGAAGCACTGGATCCGCCCAGATAAAAAGATATTCACCCGAGCGGCTGATACCGGTGATGATCGTTTCATGCAGGGCCGATACCACGCCCCTGAGCAAGTCGCACTCGTCTCCCAGTTTGCCGGCCTCGGAGAAAACTCTGAGCGCCGGTCTTTTATCGGATCTTGATCCCAGTGTCTGTGAGTCTTGCCCAGAATCCTTCTTCTCGCCGCCGTCCATGCCGCTGCCTCGCTGCGCCCCTGTGTAAAACGCCAACCTACGTGATCGCCCGTGATCTGTCAATCGCGCGGAATGCTCATACCCGGATTATGGCTTTCACTTGTAGTAGGGCGGCAACGGGCAGGAGTTGGTCTCCATGCAGCGATCGTCGCTGATCTCGCGTCCCTGGCTTGCAAAGAAATGGGCCACCTGGCTGACCATGAAGGTAAACATGTCGAAGCCGCTTTCCAGGCCGGTCGGGAAGATGCCGTGCTGGCCGGTGGGAGTCATGTGGGCGAAGCGAATACCCGACACCCCTGTGTCGGTCTCGATCTTGATGCGCAGGCGCTGGGCAGCGTCGGGCGCCGGCTCGCCGAAACCGTCGGCACCCTCGTCCAGATCGTCGGGATCGAACAGCAGGTCGCTGCCGGGAAAACGGCCGCGCTGGGCCAGGCCCTCGTAGACGTGCTTCGAAATCAACCAGTCGTTGGGCGTCATGCCGTAGAGCCCAAAGCGTTCCTCGTCCTGGTCGGGCAGGTAGGGAATCAGGCCCGCCGCTCGCCCCAGGGCAGCCTGCGTATTAATCGGCACGTCCTGGTCGCCGAGGCTGGTTAGCTCGAGAATGTTCGTCGTCGTTGGTCCCTCGGGGCGAATGTCCAGCGGGCGCAGGAAGTAGTTAGGTGCTAAGGCGCCTGGGTCTGCCGGATCCAGAATCATCTGGAACAACCCCAGCATGCGCCGCAATCCAGGCGTGCAGCGGGCCAGGCCGAAACCCTCGGCCGGCGTGCGCAGATCTTCGCCGGCAAAGTAAGTGGGCAACTTGGTCGTTATCTCGGTATCGTAGAACCAGGCGTCCTCGGGCCAGCGCTCGAGACGGCCGATCTCCCCTCCGGCAGAGTTGGAAAAGATGACTCGGAAGCGATCCTCGCGGTCGGCCTCCATCGATATCCTGAAGTTGAGACCGGCATGAAAAGTGGCCCGGTATTCCTCGCCCCGATCGAGGTTCTCGACCAGCACCCGGTCTCCAGCCTCGACACCCTCCACCCGGCCGACATACAGCCTGCGCTCGTCGGTGGCGAGTGGAACGATAAGCGTCACCCTGACGGCATGATCACCGTCGGATTCGCCGATTACCAGCGGGCCCATCGAGCGCAGCATCGACGCCCGGCGCACTCCGCCCAGCATGGTTCGCACTCCGACGTCGGCCAATCCGCCGCCGCCGACGGTCGGCGCGGCCGCGATGATTGCCGGTTCGAGCGGTGACAGCAGGCCCGAGTGAATGCCGCCGCCGGACTGTCCCCAGGCGAAGTAGTGCACGTCGGGCCCGCCGAAATCGACCACGCCGTCGGAGTTGAAATCGCCGGCCAGATCGTCAAGTCCGTCGTCGTCCTGGTCGAGATCCCAGGTGCGTTGGCCGTCCAGAGAGCGCAGCACACGCACGAGCTGGAAGTGATCGGCCACGGTCTGGCGAACCACGTCGCGGATGTGGAAGCCGTAAGCCGTCCAGTAGTCGCCGCCCGAGTCGAGCGCCCCGTTGCCGGTCAAATCGCGGGCTCGACCCTCGAGCAGAACCTCCGCGAACGGCTCGAAGCCCCATCCCTCGGCCGCCGACATGATGATATCCACTATAGTCTGGTCTACCGGGATACCATGCCCCCAGGCGTCGATGCCAATCGTGGCAATCCCGTGGCGGGCCATGAAGCCGGCGAAGCCCAGGGCTTCACCGCGCATTGAGCTGTAGCTATGACAGTAGATCACCACCGGAAAAGGAGGCTTATGGTGGGCCGTCGTCTTCGGCACCGCCGCTGTGAAATAGGCGCGCCGCCGCAAGTACTTGGCGCGGCCCGTACGTATGTCGATATCGAAGTTCTCGTTTTCCATGTTCTTGGGATCGAGGCCGTCGGGTCCCGTGCGCACGAAGTCGGGACTCATGAAAGAACCGTCGACGAAATAGTCGACCGCATCGAACGAGTCGATTATCGGCTCGGCCATCTTCATGGAATCGCCAAGCAACTCCGGGCCGATCGCCTTGAGAACATCGAGCAGCGTCTGGGCCGGCAGAATATAGTAGGGCGGCAAGTTGCCCTCGTACTTGGGATTGAGCGCCTGGTCGGGCTCTATATCCACCGGAATCTCTTCGGCCAACCAGCCCAGGTTGCCGATGCCGTAGAGTCCCTCGCGGATGGCCACCAGTTCGGCCGACAGCGACTGGGTGGTGAAGGTCCAGGCGAAGGCGACGTTCTTCTCGTCGAGCTGCCAATCCTGGTGGTTTGCAAAAATCCGCCCCAGCCGCTCGAGCGCCTCGCGCTGGCTCAGGTGGTGCACGTACCTGAAAGGCGAGCGCACCGGCTCTCCCGCCAGGCGACCGATCAGTCGATCTGTCAGCACCACCGCGTAGGTCGTGCGTTCTCTGAGCGGCACCACCGGACGCAGGATCAAGGTGTTCGTCTCGGACTCGTAGAAGGTCATCAGGCCGTCGAGGGGATCGCTTCCGGGCGGCCAGACGTTGGGGTGATCGAGCACCCCGTCGTCGTCGCTGTCCTCGCCGGGATCAAGCACCCCGTTGTCGTTGAGATCCTCCTCGGTCGTCTCGAAGAGGGCGTTGCCTGCCGCCGCCCGCGGATCGGCGCGAAAGTAGGAGTCGCTGTCCTGCATCTCGAGCGGGAAGTTGCCCCGGCCCATATCGAGAAGCACGGCTTCGCCGAAGGCAGGACTATGGGGATCGATGTCAACCAGGTAAAGCGCGTCGTCGGCGAAGTCGATGTTGTCCCGCTGACGGGTGAGCAAGTTGTCGATATCCAGCGGGGCGTCGAAAGATACCGAGATTGGCTGCATGACCCCGAAGCCGTCCAGGTGATCCATCTTGGCGCGCACCCGGCTTTCGAGTTGCGTCGGCGCCATCATGCTGGCGTTGATCCTCAGGCCGGTGGTCGCCGTGGGATCGGCGCGCGTGGCCACGTCGTTGGGAAAAGGTATCTCCGGCAATGGTTTGTGGTTGAGATCGAAGTTCACACACGGCCCGCCGCCCGGGGGAGTCGCAAAGATACCTTCCGGCCCCGCCTGGCAGGCCGGAAGAACGAGAGGCAGCAACAGCAGCAAGCCTGGAATCAGTCTTCTGTGTTTTTTCATGAGAAAGATTATAGTTGGAAGCCGGCTTAAATACCAGCCTGTGGTTGACTGGCTCCGGCATCTCGCGGTACCCTGCAAAGCCATGAAACTATACTTGATGCCAGTCCTGGCTGTGAGCGTAGTCTTGCTTTCCTCGCCCCGCACCCGGGCCGATGACTATGACTATGATTTTTTCGGGCAGTGGCGGCTCGTTTACTCGCATGCCCAGGATTTCCCGCTCGATGCCGCCTCGGATACGAGCGGCCTGCGCTGGTACCTCGATCATCGCCTGGACATCGGCACCCGGCAGAGCCTGGGCGACTTCCTTTCCGTAACCGCCGAGTTGCAGATCTTCTACGGCCAGACGGCGGGCGATTTCGATCATATTGCTTCGGAGTTTCGCAACGACACCCGCGAGACCCTGCGCGGCTGGGATCTCGATCGCTTCGACGTGCGGCAACTCTGGTTGAAATGGAACTCGCCCTGGTTCCAGCTCAGGATCGGTCAGATGTACAGCGACTGGGGTCTGGGCATGCTGGCCAACGACGGGCGTCCCGATCCGGATCGCTTCGGCTTCCGTGACCAGGGAGACATCTCCGAGAGGCTGATTCTGGCGACCCGGCCGCTGGCCATGCTGAGCGGTTGGCCGTCGAAAATCATTTTAGCGCTGGGAGGCGGGCTGGTCTACCGGGACGAGAACTGCAATCTGCGCGACGGCGACCTGGGCGCCGAGGTGATCGGATCGCTCTTCTACCGCGACGAAGGGATCGACGTCGGCATGTACGTGGCCGGACGCCTTCAGGAAGACGACGCCGGGACGAACCTTACCGCGACGGCGATCGATCTTTTCGCGCGTATCGACGCCGGCCCGGGGTACCAGGGATTACTGCTGGCCGCCGAGCTGGCCATTTTAACCGGCAGCACCGATCGTGTAATCCAGGCCGAGCGCCCGGGAGGAGTCGACATCAGCGCCTTCGGGGCGGTGCTGCGCGCCGGCTGGCACTTCGGCATCTTGGATCTTCTGCCGGTTTTGGAAATCGGTTACGCCTCCGGCGACCCCGATCCCCACGACGGCACCGTGACCGCTTTTTCGTTCGATCCCGACTACAAAGTCGGCCTGGTTCTGTTCGATACGGTCATGCGCGGCATCACTGCAATGAGCGCCGCGGAGTCCGCCGACCCCGAGCGTGTCGGCCTGCCATTGCCGGGGACCGACATGCTGGCAAGCCGGGGGCGTATTAGCGGCGCCATCTATATCAACCCGACCGTGCGCATCAGGCCGCTTTCGCAGATGACGCTCATGGCCGGCTTCCTGTACGCCTGGAGCTCGGCGCCATTCGCCCAGTCCTACCAGACCTTTAAAAACGGCGGCGTGGCCACCAATCCTTACGGGCTCGTAAATCCGGGGCGCGACCTGGGCTGCGAGCTGGATCTGGGGGTCGACTGGAAGCAGCCGATCTTCGGCCACGTCGACCTGCTGGGCGGTTTCCAGGTAGGCTGGTTCTTCCCCGGCAGCGCCTTCGACTATCCCGACGGCTCGCGACCGGGGATCATTTCGCGCTTCATCGGCCGCCTGGCGCTCGAATGGTGAGCACCGCGCCCTATGCGGACTCGCCCTGGTGAGTCAGGTGAAACTTCCCGGATGCATCTTTGTGGTGACCTGCCTTGTGTTACAGGCTGTCCCCTCACGGGCCGGGGGGTACTTCCTGCCAGGCCGGGGGGTAAGGGCTTTTTCCCGCGGCGGGGCATTCGTTGTGGGCGCCGACGACGCAACGGCGGCCTGGTACAACCCGGCCCAGTTGGCCGGCCAGAAGGGCACCCGGCTGCAGCTCGACGCGGCCATGATCCTCTCACGGATGAGTTTTGCGCGCTATCCGGTTGAAGAGGTCGCAGAGGATTTTGCACCGGTCAGCAACGATGCGCCGCCGGCACCGGGCCTTTCGGCCGGCATCTCGTCGGACTTCGGGCTGCCCGGTCTCGTCTTCGGCCTGTCGTTCTACACGCCTTACGGCACCTGGGGCCACTATCCAGAGGACGGCGCCCAGCGTTACTCGATCATTCGCTCCGATAACCTGGCCTACCAGTTGCAGCTATCCGCGGCCTGGGAGCCTTTTGGCGGCCTGAGGATCGGGGCCGGCATCTCGTTCTTCACGATCGACATCAGCGACACCCACGCGGTCTCGGGATTTCCGGGCCTGTTCGGCATGCCGGAAGATCGCGACCTGGACGGCACGATCCAGCTGATCGCCCGGGATGCCATGATTCCCGGGGGCCAGGTAGGCCTCTGGGCCCACCTGGGCGCCTGGATTCCTTTTCTGGAGGGCGTCGAGTTGGGCCTGTCATTCGAGCCGCCCATGTCGGTGAACGCCGAGGGCCACATGCGGGCGCGCCTGCCCAGCCACATCTACTACGACGGCGTGACGCTCGACCCTGCCGAGCCGCCGATCGCGATATCGTTCGACCTGCCCTGGATCGTGCGCTCCGGAGTGCGCTACCGCTACCGAGATGTGTTCGACATCGAGTTGGACCTGATCTGGGAGGGCTGGTCGTGCCTCGATGTCATTCACGTGCGGGCCCGTCAGCCGACCTACTACCGTGACATCCCTACAATCGGCGATTACCTTTTGACCTTCTCCGACTTGCCCCGACATTACCGCGACACCTACTCGGTGCGCCTCGGCGGCAGCGGCAAGCCGCTCGATTGGCTGGTGCTCAGAGCAGGCTTCCTGTGGGAGGCGGGCGCGCCGCCCGACGAGTACTTCACCCTCAACACGCCCGATTCCGGGAAGTTCGCCTTCGCTTTCGGCGCCGGCGCGCAGCTTGGCGCCTTCGAGATCGACCTGGGCTACATGCACGTGTTCTTCGACGAGCGCGACATCTCCAACGCCGTAAGCCTGGCACGCCAGACCAACCCCAGCAACCCCGAGGGCACAACGATAGTGGGCGGGGGCCGTTACACGGCAGCGGCCGACATAGTCGGCCTGTCCGTCCTGGTGGCGGTCGACAAGTTCTGGAGCGCCCCCTGACTATAGGTTACAACGAAGCGGCTGCCTCGCTCGCGATCTCGCTAAGTGCTGCGACCTGCGACTGAAAGAAATCCCTGCCCCAGACTTCGAGCCCGCGTAGTTCGGTCTCGTCCAGAAAGCGTTCCACGTCCCTGCGTGCCTGCCCGAAGTCGACCGACTCCGTCTTGTTCTCAAGCTCTGCTGTCAGCCAGGCGATGTCCACTTTCAGCTTCTTCCCGGCCCAGGGACCCTGCTGATCGATCGCGTTTTCCAACAGTTCCAGCCGCGGGCGGATGCGGCGGCGCACGTACCAGATCAGATCGAACCAATCACGCCCCTTCACGTAGTCCCGACACATCAGGGCGTGCAGCTTGCTCGCGAATCCACTCTCGAGGTCCTGCGCCAGCAAAGAAAAAGGGACGGGAAATGTAATGTAGCCCGTCTCGAATGTCGAACCCGCAGGAGGATTGCAATCCACTTCGAGCTTGACGGCGATTTTCTGACCCGATCGCAGAGGGTGGGCAAGTTCGAGGATCCTGCCCAGGGATGTGTCCTTGAGCCAGAGCGCATGGATGGCTGTTTTCGAGGAGCGCTCACTGATTTCCAGTTCGATTCCATACAACCTGAACTCGTCGACCAAGACCTTCTCGTAACGACTCCAGTCGAAGTCCGGGGCGGGTTCCTTGAGGACGAAGTCGAGATCTTCCGAGAAACGCCTGAGACCGTGAAGAATCCGCAGGCATGTGCCGCCATGGAAAACGCCCTGCTTGAAAAATCCAGCCCTGGCCAGCGCCGCGAGCGCGATTTCCTGCAGGATCTCCCGTAACACATGCCGCTCGAGTTGCGCCGTCTTCGGCGCTTGAGTCCTGAAACGTTCGAGGATGATTTCAACGCTCATCTTCCCAACTCCTCCCGCAAGGTCAAAAGGAATCTTCGCGCGGCTCCGCGGTCGACTTCGGAGAGCAACAAGTCGAAAGATTCGGTGTCGAGTCGCTCCAAAAGTTGCGGCTCAATCCGCAGGCTGTTAATCAGGTAGCGGCTGCCCATTTCCGGCATGCGGCGATCATGCGCCAAATCGGCCAAGGCCCTCAGCGGAGATGCCAGTAGAAATGCTTCTTCATCTGCCGCCGCGACCCGTTCAACACCTACCAGGGATCGAAACGGGGTTTTCGAATACTCGAAGCGACCAAGGGGAGTGGCAAAGGAAGCGGAGCGCTTGAATACGCCGCTGGTTACGGCCACGACACGTTCCGGGATCCAGCCGTGTACAGACAGAGCCGACTCGAGGCTGAGGTACGCGGGACCATAGATCCGAGCAGCCAGGCAGAAAAGATCGATCTTGCCTCTCCTGAACGGCTCGGCCAACACATACAATCCGCGCCTGATGCGAACGATCTCCGAAGCAGCCAGGGCCCGCTTTACAAGAGCATATCTCTTTGAATTCGATGCGCTTCTGAGTAGGTTGTCGACATCGACAGCGGTGAAAACACTCCTTAGGTTGCTCTGCATGAGCTTTTCAGTAAGTTTTTGCATGTTGCATAATACTGTCATATTGTGACAGTATTATGCAACAATAGCATTCACAAGCCGGCAGGTGTAACTCCCTGCTTTGATCGCTCTTATGGGAAGAGACCGGCGGTTTTCCCCCTATCTCCGCAAAAGTGATATACTGCTTGATACTGAATCGAAAAGAAGGGCGGCATGAAAAGAGTAGCCATTATGGCAATCGTCCTGCTGTGCTCTTGCGGTCGTTCGGCAGTCGATGTCTGTGAGCCGGGCAGACAGGTGGAGTGTGCCTGCACGTCGGGAGACACAGGCTTCCAGATCTGCCTGGCAGATCGAAGCGGATGGGGCTCCTGCGATTGCAGATGTATAAAGGACTGCACCGGGCGGGATTGCGGACCGGATCCCGAATGCGGAGAATCCTGCGGTGCGTGCCGGGAAAACGAGTTATGCAACGATACAGGCAGGTGCGAGTGCGCCCACCAGAACTGTAGCGACGCCTGCTGCGCCGAGGGCCAGTTCTGCCACTCGGGCTCCTGTTGCACTCCGGACTGCACCGGCCGGGAGTGCGGCCTCGACCCGGTGTGCGAGTCGAAATGCGGCGAGTGCTTCAACTCGTGCACACAGGCCGGGGATCCCACCCTGTGCATCGACGGCCTGTGTCTCAATCCTTGTTGTCCAACTACTTGCGAACTTCTCGGCGTGAGATGCGGGTTCTGGGACGACGGGTGCGGCGGGGTGCTCGGGTGCGGGACCTGCGGCCCGAACTCACTATGCAATCGAAAAGGCGAGTGTGAATGCTTCTATGAGGCTTGCGAGGGAATCTGCTGCGATCGCTGGGAGGTCTGCTATCTCGGCGAGTGCTGCCAACCTCAATGTACCGACAAGGAATGCGGAAGTGACAGATGTGGGGGAGTCTGCTGGCAATGTGGCGGCTGCGAAGTCTGCAACCCGGACGAGCAGTGCGTGAGCGGCAGTCAAAGCGATGGACAGAAGACGCTGTACATAATCGGGCGTCCGGTCGTTTCGATGCGTTACGGTGACCGCGCGCAGTTGTGGGTCCAACTTTCCGACGTTGGTATCGGTGAGACCATCCACTTCGAGATGGTCGGCTATGCCTTCGGCAGTGCGCTGCTTGCGGACACGGCGACAACCGACGAGAACGGATTAGCCACGGTGACAATGACCGCCGGACAGCCGGGACAGGAGGCGGGCTATTTCCATGTTCTGGCCTATCACGCGGATATTCCCAAAGGAGTATATTTTCTAATCAACCTCAAGCCGACGTTCCCCGGGCACGATCTCATCGTATTGGGGAGCCAGGCCCGCGAATGTTATATCAACGACACGGTGGAACTGAGGGTGAAGCTGATCGACAAGAACAGAAACACACCAGTCCGCGGTGACAGCGTCTCGTTCTATATCGTCAATCCGGCCTCGGGCGGCGACGCATCCATCGAGAACGAGATCGTGGACACCGATCTCAGCGGCCAGGCTTCGGCGGTATTCGAGTCGGGGAGGCTGGAGCTGCAGTACCAGGTGATTGCACTACCCCATTCGGTCAGCGGGAAAACGGCAGCTTTCCAGATCACCACCAGGGCACGCAGCGGTTGCCTGGCCGATTCAGACTGTATCGGGGACGATGCGTGCACCCGCGGCGAATGCGGACCACCGGGAATCCTTCCAGAATTATGTAACGTCAGCGAACACTGCCCGCCGGGGTATCTATGCGAAAATCACCAGTGCCTTTCCTGCCCGGAAGACTCCCCGGACCCGCATTGCCCCGCCGATGGCAAAACCTGCGTCACCGACAGCGATTGCACACCCGGCCTGCTGTGCCGCAACGGTTATTGCTACCCGGACAACCAACCGGGTGTGGTTATTCCTGAGTTCGGCGGAACCTGGATCACGCAGTACCACTTTGACGTTTCCGAGTCCATCGACGGGATGTCAACCGCAGGTATAATCAATTCACTCAACAGTGTCGCCAGTTACTGTGAAATCACAGGATTCGGCTTTATAGACGATCTGCTCTGCAATCTCACACCCGCATATACTGCCGATTGGATCGACATACTGAACGACATCTTTTCAAACTTACCGCTGATGTTGAGCGAGCTTTGGGTAAAAGGAAAAACCACTCCGTACCATATCAACCCCAGGGAGCTTCTCTCCTTCCATGAAGACTGGAAAAGCATCCAGGTCGTGTACCCCAACGCCTGCTGCTTCATAGATGGCAATTTTGTAGAGAACTGCAACCCATACGATCAGCCGGATTTCCCTGACTGTGCCGTCATCGAGATTGCCAGGGAAGACCTGGAGGCCAAGCAAGACATATTGGATGTGGAGACGTTCACTGGAAAGGTGTCAGTCGACAACAACGGAGGAACAAACACGTATACCCTGTCCGTTGACCCGAGAACGGTCAAGATCAAATTCTCTTTGTTCATCTCCTTCCTGGTGGATCGATTGGTACAGGTTTTCATCGGGTACAACGATCTCGACGAAGCCCTCGAGAATGTTAAAGATTGCGATTCCATCCAGGTTGTCGTCGACTGCTGCCTCGGTGGTTGGGCGCCGGATATCCACCAGACATGCGAAGACATGAAACCCAGTGGCTATTCACTGATGCGAGGGTTGCTGGATCAAATCGGTCCCGGCTGGAAGTACTTGAAGTTCAACGGTTGGGCAAGCATCGCCACCCAGGGCGATCCTCCCGAAGGCACCCACCTCGGTCTGGCCGATTTCGAGCAAAGCGGCGACGGCCACTTGGAGGGCGAATCAACTTTGTTTGTTCAGGGAAATGTGGAAGGTGCCTGGTTCGGCGAACGGAAATAGTCCTAATTTGGGAAGGGTGCCTGCTGAATACGATGGCACGTTTGCCATTTTTTACTTCGGGCTACAGTAGTTTCTGCGAGCGGTACCACTCGGCAGTCTCGGTAAGGCCCGCCTCCAGATCGACCTTCGGCTCGTATCCCAGCAGACGGCCGGCCTTGGAGCCGTCTATTGTCCAGTTGGCGGCCAGGATGCGGCGGGTGTTGTCCCAGGTAAAAATGCGCGCCTTGCGGGTGATCATTCCCAGCGCCGATGACATCGCCCCGGCGATCCTTAGAACCGGCCCGGGTATGACCAGCGGGATCAAGCGGCGTTTGCCGAGCACCTTGGCTAAAACGCTCCCCAATTCTACCTGGGAAATGTTGGCACCGCTTACCAGGAACGTCTGCGAGGCGGCCTCCGGCAGGATGCCGGCCAGCAGCGCGGCCCGGGCCACGTCCGTTGCATGGCTCAAGTTGATACGACCCGGAAACAGGCCCAGGCGGGTCGCGAAGCCGCGCTCGACCGATTTGAATACCGGCAAGAACTCTTTGTCCCGCGGGCCGTAGATTCCGCCCGGCCTGAGGATCGAGATCGATAGGCGATCCATGTATTCTCGTGCCACTTGCTCGGCGGCCAGCTTCGAACGCCCGTAGGCGGTAATCGGCCGGGGGTTCATGTTCTCGCTCAGGGCTTCTTTGCCGGGAGACGGACCCATGGCGCCGGCGGATGACAACAATACCAACCGGGAGGGCCGTCGATTCTGTCGCAGGCAGGCCTTGAGCAGGTTCTCGGTCCCCCCCCGGTTGACCAGATCGAAAGACTTCCTGGCAAGCGCCTTGGTCAATCCCGCCAGGTGGAAGACCAGATCGACACCGTCGAGGGCCGCATCCAGATCGCCGGGATCGCGGGTCACGTCCCCGTAGACCAACTCGACTGGTTTTCCCGAAAGGAAGCGCAGGTCGGATGTCTTGCGGACCAAGGCCCGGATCTCGAATTCGCCGCTGAGCGTAAGCAGGTCGACCAGGTGGGAGCCTAAAAAACCGTTCGCACCCGTCACCAGCGCGCGCATTGAATCGTTTTTCCCTTTTTCGTCGGAGTGACTCAGAAGCCGTTCCTTCTTTCTACTTGCTGGTAGAGTTTCTCCAGTCCACGAACGTCGTCCGTCAGGTAGTCGGACAGCTCTTGCAAAATGCCGGCTATGTCGTCTATCGACTTCTCTCCGGTCTGCTCGGGATCCTGGCGGTGCACGGCGCCGATGACTTTTCCGAAATCGTGCAACGGGTAACCGTCGGGAGACGCGAATAACTCGCCGGCGTTCGCAAGCAGCTCTGCGAAGACGTCGCGCTCGGGCACCCGGGTCTCGCGCAGGCGCAAAAGCAATTTCATCAGCCGGCTCACCAGCACATTGGGCGGATCGCTCGCCGCGCAGCCCGCGCCCGGGATAAACTCCCAGCCGTAGCCGTCCGGGTCGATCTGCCGCCCGAGGGAGTTAGACATGGGCACCGTCACCCTGTCGACCAGTAAATCCTGCAATAGCCAGGCGACTCCCTTGCGCAGCGTGCGCACCCACCCGGGATCGGAGTCGTCCAGCAGGTCGAGCACGATCGAGTCCAGTTCGCCCGGCAACTCGCTATCGTCTGCGACGAGCTGAAAAGCAGTCACCAGCCGCGGCGTGACCCGGCCGCCGACCGCGTCTCGCAGATCGTCTTCCAGTTCGGCGAGTTTATCGCTCAGGTCGCCCGCGGCACGGTGCTTTTCCGCGCGTTGCTTGACGAAGGAGACGGCATTCAGAACAAGAAACCAGGCGCGCCGGTTGGAGAAACGCCACAGGCCGTCGATCTCTTCCACCTCGAGAAAACGGTCGCATAGCAGATCGGCCGTCCTGTCGAGGGCCGCGTCCGCCTCCGCGTCCGCGTCCAGCGCATCGTCGACAACGCGCAGGGCGTCGAGCAACAGGTAGAGCGGGCTGATGGGAGAGACGTGTGTCGTGTCGTCAGCGGCGAACACCCAGTCGCCGCCGTCGTGGCGTAGAATGGTCGGATCGGGCTCGAGCAGGTGCCGAGTAAAGAGCGCCAGTTCGTCGACGACGTCCAGGCCGGAGGCCGTCTTGAGACCATCCAGCGAGCCCAGAAAATCGCCGGCCACCCGCAACAGGTCGGTGTTATCCATTATGTCGAGCAGCATCGGCTCGAGCACCCGCATGTTGGCGCAGGCCGGAGAGGCATTGGGTACGTTGACCGAATAGTGCGGATGCAGGGCGGATAGCAGATCGGCGAAGACCTTGGTGCCGCCGCGATTCTCCGGATTATTCGGGTCGCGATCGCGGACGGCCATCGCCGTCGATCCAGGTCTGAGCGCCTCGAGCATCCCGGACACTTCCAGCGCCAGAAGCGACTCGGCGTTGTAGTTGAGAAGCTCGTGCCCCTCGCGCCCTTTGGGGTTACCCAGGAACGTGTGATCGTGGTTCATGAAGCGGTCGACTTCCTCGACCGGTGGATGCTCGTTGGTGAACTCGCTCACCGCCGCCACCACGTACCAGGGCACGTAAGCCAGTCCCTCGTCGGAGTTGCCGGTGTCGGCCGTCGAGTCGATCCAGAAGGCCAGCATGTCAGTGATGGTGAAGACGTCGAAGCCGGCCACCGAGGTGCCGTGTTCGGCGCCGTTGGTGTCCCAGGTCAGGTGCAGCATCTTCTGCAGGTTGGAGCGGTTGGCATACTGGCTGTCAGAGAGGTCGAAGTCGGTCGGTAAGTGAAACTCCATTCCGCCCGGCGCCTGGTCGTCGAGTACGTCGCGGTAGCGAATCATGTCGGCCAGGCCCGCCTGCAATCCCATCGCGCGCGGATCAGAATACGAGCGCAGAAAATCCGCAAGGTACTCCCGTTGCTCCATCTCCAGCAGGCGGGGGATCAGATCGTCGAGCAAGCGGTTGTGATCGTTGAGCGAGAACTGTTCGTAGTTGTCGGTGATTTCCCGAACCCGGTGGAACTCGTTGCGCAACTTGGCAAGCTGCGGTTCCCGGATCTCGGCCACGGTCAGCAGTGCATCGAGTAGCTCGGGCAACCTGTCGTAGTCGAGAAACACGAGAATCGCGTGGGCCAGCGCCACGGCCGGTGAGTCGTCCGGCTGGTAGCCTGGAAAAACGCCCTGGTCGTCGGCCCGGGCGACTGTCTCACCCAGCAGAGCACGCAAGCTGGGAGGAAGCTCCCAGATAAAACCGTCGGCAACCAGCGCTTCGAGCTGGTCTGTCAGCGCTCCCAACATCGACTGGCGCAAGTCCGAGTACTCGTAGAGCAGCGAGCCGCCATCCAGCCAGCGGCTGCCGTCCGGCTGGAATGGCGGCGGAACGTCGAGGGGCGCGCCGTCTGCGTCGACGAAATCGCCGTTTGACGGATCGACGTCGGCCAGGCCGTCAAGATCGGCATCAACGAAAGGCGCAAGCAGCTCGCCGGTATTGGGATCCCGGGCGGGCCGTGCCCTGCCCCTGACGCCAGTTCTCACAATCCAGTGTTCCTCGCCCTGGCCGGCCATCAGCCGTCCGTCCGCAGATAGCAGGAAGTCCAGAAAAACACTCGCGCCGCAATCCGGATCTTCGTCGATCTCGGCGGCTGTCATCTTGCGGGCAAGCTCTTTCTGCAGGGCGGTGAACGTGTCGTCTTCGCCGTCGTCCGGGGCCAGCTGCGAGTCGAGTCCGTCGTGTGTGAGCCACAGCACGGCCAGGTGATCGAGCAGGTCGGGTGTGGCCGGGTTGGCAAGCAACTTTCTGAGCAGCGGGCCGCTTTCGTCCTTGCCATAGCCTGATGGATGATCCGCGTACCAGGTTGCTTGCAGAAACTGGGCATCGTCTGCGAACTGGGCCAGGATGCAGGCGCTTGGCCGGATGACTGCCTGCAGGACACCTTCGTCGTAGAGCGGCAGGATTGCCACCAGGTAGTCCTGCAAATCGGAAAGCATCGCATCAGGCATCAGGCCGTCGAGGGCCCGCACCAGGCGCTCCTGCTCCCGCGCCAGGGCCAACCCCTTCTTGGGATGCATGCGTTGCAGATCATCCTCGATGATACGGTAGATCTCCAGGCCCAGGCTGCCCCGCTCGGACGCCTCACGCGTCGTGTCCAGGCGATAGCCGCAGGCGGCAAGCTGCATGGCGCACAACAAACCCATCGACAAGATCTTCAATCTCACTTTCACCTCGACACCACATGATAACGCATCGTACAGCGAAGCGCGACAATCTTGTGCGCCGGCGGGAAAACTGGTATCGTACCGTTCCTGTTTGCGAAACGAGGGCTTGCGTTGGAAGCGGGAGACAGGTTCGGTGACTACGTAATTCTCAAGCGCCTGGCGGCGGGCGGCATGGCCGAGGTGTACCTGGCGCGCAAGGGCGGCTTGGGCGGATTCACCAGGCCGGTGGCCGTGAAAGTCATCCTGCCGCATCTCTCGTCCAACGAGCGTTTCGTCAGGATGTTCCTCGACGAGGCCCGTCTGGCCGTTTTCCTCGATCATGCCCACATCGCCCAAACAATTGACCTGGGCGAAGTCGACGGGCAGTACTTCATCGCCATGGAGTTCGCCCACGGTGAGGATTTACAAAGCATCTCGGTCACAACGCGCAAGAGCGGCCGCCTGCTTCCCTTGCCTTACGCCGCCAAGATCCTGAGCCAAATAGCCGAAGGCCTCTACTATGCCCACACCAAGACCGACAAGAGCGGCCGGCCGCTGGGCATCGTGCACCGTGACATCAGTCCGCACAACATCATCCTCACCTTCGACGGGCTGGCCAAACTGATCGACTTCGGGGTGGCCAAGGCACGTGTGACATTTCAGGAAGAAGAAGACGGGGTCCTCAAGGGCAAGTTCTCCTATATGTCCCCCGAGCAGATCAGGGGCATGCCGATCGATCCGCGTTCGGACATCTTCGCTCTGGGGATCGTGCTCTGGGAGGTCTGCACCGGCGCGCACCTCTACCGCGAGAGCAGCGAGCTTCTGACCATGGAAGCCATTCTCAGGAAGCCGGTGCCCATGCCCCGCGAATTACGGGGAGACATGCCGCCCGACCTGGAAGCCATCATCCTCAAGGCGCTGGCCAAGCGCTCGGTCGACCGCTTCCAGACCGCCTTCGAGATGCACCAGGCGCTGGAGGGCTACCTGAACCGTTCGGGCTGGTCGGTCGGCACCCCGCACCTGAGCGAGTTCATGAAGAAGCTGTTCCCTGAAGAGTACGCCGAAATACGCAACCTGCTGGCCTCCGAACGCCAAAGCCAGGAACAGGAAGCAAAGCGCAGGAAGGAAGAGTTCATCCCCTGGGAACCTTACAAGAATACGGGAGAGAGCAAGGCGCAGGCCGCGAGCGCCGAGGCGAACGCGGCTCCCGCGCCGCAACCGGTCACGCAACCCATTACGATCCCGCCCCGTCCCAGCGACCGGCCGACTCCCGCCGGCAGGGAGAACAGGCATTCGCAGGGACTCTCGCGGCCGATGATTGTAATCATTGTGTTACTTCTGCTCATGTGTGCCGCCGGCGCCTACATCCTGGTCGATCTGGGCGGTAAGAAAAACCAGGTGCCCTCGGTTCAGGCTGCCACAAGCGGCACCTTGAAAGTGAGCTCCGACCCGCCGGGGGCCGAGGTAACCCTGAGAGGCCAGAGCCACGGAATGACCCCGGCCATAATCGAGTCGGTTCCCTTAGACGAGGATCTGACTCTGCGCATAGAGAAGAAAGGCTACGAGGTGTACATAGCCACGATTCGCCTGAGCGCCACCCACGCGACCCAAGAAATAGACGCCACGCTGAAACAAATTTAACATGTTTTATACAGGGTTGGTCGGGCCGTCGTCATAGGCTTCCTCGGCCAGGGCGCCTTCCTCGGTGACGGCCAGCAGAGCCCGCAGGCGGTCGGTCAGTGCCAGGAAAATGCCGTGCAACAGCTCTACCCGGTCGGCCACCAGGTCCATGAAGTCGGCGCGATCGATCACCAGCACGCGGCAATCACTCAGGGCCACGGCGTCGGCGGCGTGCGGCTTCTGGTCGAGCAGCGAGACGCTGCCCAAGCTGGCCTTTTCGCCCACCGTCAAGATCTTCTTGCCTTTCTTGGAGATCTCCGCCTCGCCCCGGGTGATGATGTACAGCGCGTCACCGGGCTCGCCCTCACGCAGGATGTGCTCGCCCTGCTTGAAATCATGTTCCTTGGTGATGGCGGCCAAGGCGCTCAGGTCATCCAGGTTGTTTTGCTTGAAAATATTGACCGACTCCAAGAACAGCACGATCTCCATCAGGTTCATGGTATCCTTCCCTTCTACCAGCAGCGGATAACAATCCTCGAAAGCCTCCCCCATGGCGCAGCGCGTGTGAACGGTGGACGCCCTGAGCAACAGGTCTTTCGAAGTGCACAGCTCGTCGAGCGTTTCGCGAATCTCGTCCAAGGTGCCGTCCCAGGGGGTGGCCGGCGTGATCTCGATTAACGCGCGGTGGTTCTCCAGAATGGGAAGCAGGCGCGCGCGCGTCTCGCGATCGACCACGTTGTCCAGCAATTCGAGGGCATCCGACCAGGCCTCGCCACGGGCCGCGCGCAACCGGTAGTAGATGTTCATCATCGTACGGTGCGGGTAGACCAGCCCCAGCACCCGGAAGGCGACTTCTATGTTCTGTTCGAGCCTCTCCCTGAGCACCTTGATGGCCAGGCTGGCCGGCGGCAGGTAACAGGCCAGCCGGCGATAAATGCGATCGTAGTAGCGGTACGAATCCGTGCGCCGGTCCACGGCCTCGAGCGCCCAGCGGCGGTCGAAGTGAATCTGCGAGTACTGGCGCATGCCGGAAAGAGCCAGCGCGATCCGGTAGCGCAGCAGGGCGTCGTCCTGGATGTTGGAAAACAGCAGCACCTCGCCGGCCCTCTGGGTCGCAATCATGCGGATTACCCGAGGCAGGCGCAGGCGTACACCGAGCGGCCGCTGCCTGTCGTTGAGCCACTCGGCCAGCAGGTCGATGATCTCGTCGCCGTAGGCCGAAAGCGCCTCGCGTGCCTCGGGGCGCGTCCCGCGATCGGACAGCATCTTGAGCAACAAGGGCACGAATTCCAGCCGGTAGACCTGCTTCGCGGCCTGGGCCGCGATGCGCCGCACCGAGACATCGGTGTCGGACAAGTAATGCGCGAGCCGCTCGGCGTAAGGACCGTCGCCCAAGCGCCCCAGCAGGCGGGCGGTTTCGCGACGCACACCGGGAGATGCCTGCAGTTGCCGATCGAGGATGCCCTCCAGTATGGGGATGGCCGGATTGGATTCCTCGTAGCCCTGCAACTGGATCATGGCCTCGATGGCAACCGCCACCAGTCCGGGATCCTCGCTGCGCAGGTAAGGCCCAAGCGCTCCGCCGGCGCGCACGGGATCCAGCGCCACCACCGTCCTGATGGCGGCCACCCTGGCACGCCGCGAGCCTGAATTGATGATACCCAACAGATCGAACAGGAAATCCATGTAGCCTCGCGCGGCAATCGCGTCGATGGCTGCTAAGCGGACCTTTTCCGACTTGCCGGCCAACAGCCTGCGCAGATCGCGTCGGATGTCCACTGCGGGTATGTCTGCCAGAAGGGCCAGCGCCGTGGCCGCCAGATCCTCGTCTTGACTACCGAGCGCCTTTTGAAGAATGCGCTGGGTCGAGGCGTCCTCGAGCCGCAGGTTGACTTGCCGGTGGGCGCCGATGCGGATCTTCTCGTCCAACTGCCGGACGTAAAGCCGGCGCATACGCAAGAGCATGACGCCAAAAACCACCACCATGCAAATGATCACGATTTCATAGACCGGGTGATCGAGCAGCGGCGTGAGTAGCAGCAGCAACCCACCCCCCACGGCGTAGCCCATCTTGCGCATGAAGCCGTCGATCACACCGCGCGTCGGGGCCCGCAGTCCGGTCGGCACCGGGTTGTAGAGAAGCTGCAGGCCGGCCTGGTTGATGGACAGCGAGCCGGAGTTCTCGATTATCTTCAAGACGTAGACGACCAGGAAGATCGGAAAAGCGATCGAGGCGACACTGGCCAGTATCAACCCGGCCGGGATAATCAGCAGGTAGTTGAAGATGCCCATGCGCCGCAGCAGGCGGCCGCTGAGCAGGAACAGGAAGGCCACCGAGATGATGCCGACGTAAACGTTCAGGTCGCCGAACAAAGCGGCCAACTGGTCCTCTCCCAGGAACGAGCGGGCCGAAGTGCGGAAGAAATAGTCGACGAAAGAGGTCAAGACAGCCGCCAGCAACATCAGCAGGCCGAAAGTGCGCGGGTAGTTTTGGCGGGCGACGTAGCGGAACCCCTGGCGCAGGCCGAGCGCCTCGTGCTCGGGCAGGGCGTCGGCGCGGCCAGGGTGCTTGGCCAGTGCCCGGGCCAGGAAAACGCATACCAGCAGAACGGCCGCGCCGGCCAACAGCAGGTTGACCGTGCCAAGAGCCAGTCCGGCCTGGTGCACGAAAACCCCTCCGAAGATCGAGCCGCTCATTCCGCCGCAGGAGAGAATCCCGAAGACCCGCTTGCCTTCCTGGGGATCGAAGATGTCACCGGCCACCGACCAGAACTGGATATTTAAAGCCGTGGCCGACACCTCGCCGAAGAGGTACAGCACCGGGCTGACCGGCAACAGGTCGAAGCGCAAGACCCCCCAGAACAACACAAGGCCTGCGGCCACACCGGTCAGGCTCAATGTGCGCATCAGCCGCTTGCGGGGATCGGCCAGGATCTTGGAGGCCAATACCACCGCCACCGCTACCAGCACGGCCACCATGATATACAGGTATGGCAGATTCTTAGGATCGTGTCGGCTCAGAAACAGCGCGTTGGAGGCCGACTTGACCATGACCACGTGGGCCACGAAGAAGAAGTAGAAGAAGGTGGCCAGCAAGGTCCGCCTGCCTTCTTCCGGCCGAACCCCGGATGCCCGGGCCGCCCATCTTGACAACTTGCCGAGTTCCATGAGAAAAGTTGGAACAGTCTAAAGACAGACATCGCGGATGTCAACGCGAGTTTGCCATTCAAGAGTCAAGGAGCCTGAATGCCCGCCGGGAGAGCCTATTTATTGATCATCTTTCTTCCGGCCTGCCTTCTGTCATTTTCGGCGTTGGGCTCCGATTTGAAGAGCCCGCCGCCGGCCGGACAGCCGGCCGGAATTGAAGAGAAACAACCTGCTGCCGAGTTCTGCCGGGTTCATCTCGATTTCGGCCAGCTGGCTTTCGAAGAGGTCAAGATCGACAAAGACGCGCTCAAGGTCACCGGCCCCGATTTCAACCTGCAGCGAGAGGGCGACGTCGTCTACGGTTTCATGCTCTCCAAGCCTACCCGTTTCCGGGTAAAGGCAGACTCCATTTCCGGCACGGCCGCGGGAATGGATCTCATGCTGCACGTCAAGCGCGAAGCCCTTTCGACCGAGGTTTCCGGCCTGGTGGGCATCCGCAGGGTGGTGGCCAGGGTCAGCGGCAACAAGGTTTCGGTCGCTGCCGCGGGCTCCAGCCAGGTGGCCTCCACGGCCCACCTGTCCCTAACCAGGTCGTCGGGCAACCTGCTCAAGGGCCAGATCGGTCTGGGTGCCGGAATGTCCGCTGCCGGCATGGTGACCTTCGGCTGCGATCTGGATTTCATTCGCGAACGACCGGAACTGATCGTCATCCTCTTCATGTGGTGGCTCGGCGTCTGAGCCCGGGAGCGGGACTTGCCCGACGAGCCCCAGACCATAAGGCGCTTCGGCACCTTCGGCGGCGTCTTCACGCCGAATTTTTTAACCATCATCGGAGTGATCTTCTTCCTGCGCGCCGGCTGGGCGGTGGGCAACACCGGCCTGGTGGGCGGGATCATGCTGGTGGTGCTGGCCAACGCCATCAGCTTCGCAACCTCGATGTCGATCTCCGCCATCGCGACCAACATGAACGTCAAGACCGGCGGGGCCTACTACCTGATCTCGCGCTCGCTGGGGCTGGAGATCGGCGGCAGCATCGGCATCCCGCTCTACTTCTCCCAGGCCCTCTCGGTGGCCCTGTACATCATGGGTTTCACAGAGGCGTTGAGTTCGCTGCTGCCGCTGCCCGAGAAGCTCGTCTCTGCCCTGGTCTGCCTGGCCCTGATGATGCTGGCCTACAAGGGCGCCGACGTCGCCTTGAAGGCTCAGTATATCATCATGGGCATCCTGGCGCTTGCCTTGCTGTCGTTCTTCACCGGCAGCAGCGCCACCCATCCGCAGTTGCTGGCCTTCGGCAGCTACTCGAAGGGCCACAACTTCTGGACCGTCTTCGCCGTCTATTTTCCCGCGGTCACCGGCATCATGGCCGGGCTGAGTATGAGCGGAGATCTCAAGGAACCGCGCAAGAACATTCCCCGCGGGACGCTGATCTCGGTGGGCGTCACATTCGTGATCTACCTGGCCCAGGTCTACTGGTTAACCCGCAACGCCAGCCTGGCCGACCTGCGCGGTGACACGATGATCATGCAGAAGATCGCCAGCGTCGGTTTCCTGATCGTACTGGGCGTCTGGGCCGCCACACTCTCCAGCGCGCTTGGCAGCCTGGTGGCCGCCCCGCGCACCCTGCAGGCCCTGGCTCAGGACGGGGTGTTGCCCAAGATCCTGGCTCGCGGTCACGGCCCGGCCAACGAGCCCCGGCTGGCCATCATCTTGACCTTCGCCATCGCCGAGGTCAGCATCCTGCTTTTGGATCTGAACATGCTGGCGCCGGTGATCACCATGTTCTTCCTGACCACCTATGGCGTGACCAACCTGGTGGCCGGCATGGAGCGCGTGGTGGGCAACCCGTCCTACCGGCCGCGCTTCAAGGTGCACTGGGCAATCTCGCTGCTGGGCGCCGCCGGATGCTTCTGGGTGATGTTCCTGATCAACGCCCAGGCCACCGTGGTGGCGCTGGGCGTGGTGGCCGTCATCTACGCCGTCTTGAAGAAAAAGCACATCAGCGTCACCTTCGGGGATCTCCGCAGTGGGATCTGGTTTTCCGCCCTGCGCTTTTGCCTGCTCAAGCTAAAGCAGTCTTCTTTCCATCCGCGCAACTGGAAGCCTAACATCCTGCTTTTTTTGCGCGGCACGGGCTCGCAGGCCCACCTGCTGGATTTCTCGACCTGGCTGGGACAAGAGAAGGGCATCGTCACCCTGATGACTCTGTTGCCGGGAGACGTGACTGAGAATATTGCAAGCGGCGCGGCCGCGGAAGCGCAAAAGAAACTGGACGTATTCCTGGAGGGCAGCGGTCTGACGGCCTTCGGCAAGGTGGTGGCTGTAAAGGACTTCTTCCAGGACGCGCGGGTGGTGGCCCAGTCCCACGGCATCGCCGGGTTGCGTGCCAACGTGGCCGTCTTCGGCTGGAGCGACAACGACATCAAGGCGGTGGAGTTCGCCTCGCTGGTGCGCGACTTCAACTACCTGGACACCAGCGTGCTGCTGCTCAACTACGACGAGCAGCGCGGCTTCGGCCGCCATCGCCAACTGGATGTCTGGTGGGGCGGCCTCGAGAACAACGGCAGCCTGATGATTCTGATAGCCCACCTGGTAAGCAAGAGCGACACCTGGCGAGGCTGCAAGATCCGATTGCTGCAAGTGGTATCCGACGAGTCCAAGATCCGTCAGACCGTACATGAGCTGACTGAGATGCTGGAAGATGCGCGCATCGGCGCCGAGATAGTCGCCCTGCCGCCCCTGGGCCGGCAGGACACAATTCAGGAAGTAATCCGCAAGCAGAGCGCCGATGCCGATCTGGTGGTCTTAGGCCTTCGCTCGCCCGAGGAAGGCCAGGAATCGACCTTCATGTCGCGGATGACCTCGTTCATGGGCAACCTGCCGACGACCGTACTGGTCAAGAGCGTGGATATCGAGGATATCTTTAGCTGATCTCATCCCTTACTGAAAAGCGCCGTCCAGACGCCGTAGAGTAGGGCGGCGCCGGCCGTTACCCCGGTGCCTATCCACATCTTGGGCAGGTTGGCGAAGTGGGCCAACAGGCCGAAGACGGCGGCCAAAATCAGCATGATGATCGACAGCACGACGACCTTGTCCCACTTGCCCACCGGCGCCTCGCCGGCGATCACCTCGCCGGTGTGCCCGTTGACCAGCATGCGATTGGCCCTACCCTTGTAGTTGTAGATCACCTCCCAGAGCGGAACGTAAACCAGGTCGACTCCCTGGATGTCGACGCTGGTATCGCAGTCGCTGATCTGGGTGGCCTTCTTGCCGGCCATGCGGCGGTGCAGCGTGGTCATGTCGTCGCGCCCCTTCTGCTCGGCGCGCTCCTGCGTTATCTGGCCGTTGATGACCTTGAGATCCTTTATCGACTCCAGATCGAACTTCTGCTTGCCTGCCAGCAAGTCGGCGGCAGCGCTCGACTTCGAGCCCATCCCGAACCCCAGAAAGAACTTGCCCCAGTCGGCCTGGACCGCCTTGCTTCCCGGGTTGAGCGCACCCATGCCCCAGAACTCCTCGGGGTTCTCCCGGGCATAGACCGACCAGTTGTAATCTTCGGCGAAATCTCCGCTGACCGGCTCCCAATAAGTTTCGCTGCGCCGGTTGTCGCCGCTGCCGGTCGTGCGCGTGCGTTTGTTCTTGCCCGACCAGAAGGTCTGCGCCTTGGCCTTAACCACCCAGAAAGGCAAGACGATCCCGTCGAACTTGGAAAACGACGCCTTGTCCGCCAGGTCGGCCGCCTTGAGCCAGCCTTTATTCATCCATTCGACGACGCCGTTTCTGATCTCCTGCTTCGACAACCTGGCCGGCAAAACGTAGTGCGCCTCGACCTTTACTATCTTATCGAAACCGGCCAGCATCGACGAACTGCCGCAGTAGGCGCAGGTCAACACCGACTCTCCCTCGACGTACTCGATGGGCGCCCCGCAGTTTGTACAGCCGATCTCCTTCTTGTGCTCTGTCGACGACGCGTCGGTCATGACACTCTCCCGTTCGGGTAAAATTCAAAACCTCGGCCGGCCGTCCGCGTCCGACATGCCGGCCATCAGAAAATCCTTGAAACGCTGCTGTAGGCGCCGCTCGACCTGCTGGACCCGCTGACGAGTGATGCCGTGCTTCTCACCGAGATCCTGGAAAGTCTCGGGGTGCTCCGGCATGATGCGGGCATCCCAGATGGCCCGCTCGCGCTCGTCGAGAGTTTGCCTGAATTCCAGCATGGCCCCGTGCACCCTGTCGCGCAACTCCTCGGTTGCCACCTGTTGCTCGGGGCTCTCATGCGGCACCACCAGCGTCTCGATGAACGGCCTGCCGGTCGTCGGGTGAGTAGCATCCAGCGACGCCTCGGGACCGGAGAGCCTCTTTTCCATCTCGATCACATCCTTCTCGGAAACATCGATCCTCTCGGCCAAAAGCTTCGCAGTCGGCGTGTACCCTTCCATCAAGAGCTTGCGTTGCTCCTTCCTCAGCCTGTAGAAAAGCTTTCTTTGCGCCTGGGTCGTGCCGATTTTGACCAGGCTGAAGTTCTCGAGAATGAACTTGAGAACATAGGCCCTGATCCACCACTGGGCGTATGACGGCAGGCGAACCCCGCGATAAGGATCGAACTTCTTGACCGCCTGCATCAGGCCGATGTTCCCTTCCTGGATCAAGTCGAGCAGGTTCTGGTAATAATTACGGTGCTCGAGAGCGATCTTGACGACCAGGCGCAGGTTGGCGGTGATCAGGCGATAGGCCAGCTTGGGATCCTGGGTCTTTACAAATTTTACGGCGAGTTCGTGTTCCTCGTCGGGCGTGAGCAGATCGAACTGGCCGATCTCCTGGAGATAGAGCTTGAGCGGATCGTGTTGGACGAGTCCCTTGGACGACTTGCCATTCTTCTTATCTACCGCGCCGCTTTTCGTACCCTGCTTTTTTTCCATCGTACACAAAACCTCAGTTGACAACGAATGGGCCCGATACTATCATCCGGTTGTTCCCGATACAACGATGAATGGAAGGACGACCATGCGTATAAAACCAAGAAGCGTGTTGTTCTGGTTGACTTGCCTGGCGGGCGCCGTTTTTCTTTCGGCCTGCGACAGCGGCAAGTGCCTGCCCTGTGGCGAAGGAGATCCCTGCCCCGATCTCAGCGGCGAATACTACGGCAACATCAAATCCGTCTCGGACAACTGCGACGACTGGGATTTATTAGAGGGAGTCTTCTACCTGCGGGTACTCTCCCAGACGCTGGACGAGAACGGGGATACAGCCCTGGAGATGGAGAGTAAGGATTTACGCGGTCTCTGGGGTACTCTTTCCGGGTACCTTTGCAACAGCGAAGAAAGCAGCTATCCCAAGTACTATCCCTTCATGGTAAACGATATCAGCACCGCCGGCGACGGCTCTTCCGCCAGCTACCACCTGACCGGTTCCCTGTCCGTTGCGACCGAGGGGGACACTTCGAGCTACTCATATACCGCCAGGCTGACTATCAGAATAAGCGACACGGACGGCAACACTTGCAGGCTGGTGGGCTCCGCCAACGGCGACCTCAGGTAAGCACCCGCGCCGGCGTCGCTTCAGGGTGTGTATTTTTTGTTTTCCCGGGCGGCCGAACAGGCCAGGAAAGATCGCCGGGCGGTTGCTTCTATGGCGTCCAAGGCCTTGTCGTTGCGGCTCGGTTCGTGGTGGAACAGCAACAGCTTGCGCACTCCGGCCGCCTTGGCCACCTTGATTCCTTCTCGCCAGGTGGAATGGCCGAAGCCTTTCTTGCCGGCCCGGATCTCGGCATCGGTATAGGCCGCGTCGTAGATCAGGACGTCCGCACCCGCGGCATGCCTTACCAGGCGCTCGTCGATTCGAAAACCATGCTCGGTGTCGGTGGCGTAGACGATTGACTTGCCCCGGTATTCGATGCGGTACGAGAGGCAGCGTCCCGGGTGGTTGAGCGCCTCGGTGCGAATCTTCACCGAACCGATCTGCAGAGTCGTCCGCGGTCCGACGTCCCTGAATTCGAACTGCGCCTGCATCACGTCCAGCGGAACCGGGAAATAGGGCATCGCCATCTGTCCGGAGAGGATGTCCTTGGCGTTGCGAGAGCCTCGCGGCTCTCCGTAGACGACGAAGTGGTTGCCCTTGTCGAAAGCCGGGTTGAAGAAAGGAAACCCATGGATGTGGTCCCAGTGGTAGTGCGAGAAAAGCAGGGTAGCCTGGAGCTTCTGGTCGGCAAACTCCCGGGTCAGGTGTGCCCCCAGCGAGCGAATGCCGGAACCGGCGTCGAAAATAAAGATTTTTCCGCCGGCGCGGACTTCCATGCAGGGCGTGTTGCCGCCGTATTTGTTGGTAGAGGGACGTGGAGCCGGGAGCGATCCCCGAGTGCCCCAGAACTTGAACCAGAATACCTGCCCCTCGCCTGCCACTTGGTTGTAACCCCTTTGTTGCGGGAACAAGACTGGTTTTGATTATCTCATCCATGGGGGCTTTGCAAGGATTTGTTGTTCCATCTGTGATCCTTGGCGTCCTGCCTGTTCTCCTTGACAACTATTCGAGCATCCTGTCTGATTCCGCTGGGAGGTTGCGATGGCCAAGAAAGAATCTGGTTTTCCGGTCGGGGTCGTATCGGCGGTCATCATCCTGGGAAGCGTGGCGGCCGTCTTCCTGATCAACAACTTCGGCCAGATGGGTTTCTCAGACAGCTGGCCCGTTCTACCCATGGCCCTCGGGCTGTGCCTGGCGGCTGCCGGCTACGTCGAGTCGGGGCTGGCCGTGATGGGCTTTTTCCTGCTGATTTTGCTTGCCAACATGGCGGTCATCCCCCCCTTCGGAAAGAGTTGGCCCTTCGCCTTGATCTGGATCGCGGTCCTGGTGGTGGTGGGCTACATGCGATCGCGGGCCGCGGCCGGGAAAACGTCATCCTGACCGGACGCCTGAAAAAGAGGAGACCAGAATGGGATTCTTGGAAAAAGTATTGCCGGGCTATAAAGGCTATCGCCAGCGCGAGGACAGCCGTAACACCGACAAACTCCTGAGGGAGATGCTGTCTGGGAAACTGCGTGAGAGCCGGGCGCACTACGACGATACCAAGGCCGAGATTGCCAACCGCGGGAACCTCGATCTATTAAATCCGGCCGAGAAAGTGACCCAAACGCTGGCGCGGGTTATCGACCGGCTGCGCTATGCGAACTACGGTTTCAGCGGCAAGTGGTTCGGCAAGGACAAGATCGATGTCGAGCGCCTGGAAAAGGTGCACACATTCGACCGCCAACTGGCCGAGGGAGTCGAACAGATCGTCGGCGACATCAAGGCGCTCGAACTGCTGGATGAAGATGGACAGATAAACGCCGCATTGGGGGCCCTGGCTCACAAGATCCGCGACATGGACGAGGCCCTCAACCAACGCGAGCAGATCCTGCGCACGGTGGGCGGCGAATCCGCGATGGGAGAATGACAATGGCTATCGAGGTCGTGCAAAGCCTTGACGAGAGCGGAGAGTTGATTGTCTCCAGATTTCCCACCAGCGGGGAAGCCGATTTGAAGTTGGGCGCGCAGGTCATCGTGCGCGAGAGCCAGAGTGCGGTCTTTTTCAGGGGCGGAAAGGCTCTGGACACCTTCGGACCGGGGCGTCACACCCTGACCACCGGCAACCTGCCCCTCCTGGGAGGCATCGTCAGGCTGCCATTCGGCGGCAAGACGCCCTTCAAGGCCGAGGTCGTCTTCGTCAATCACAAGGTGTTCACCAACATCAAGTGGGGCACGCGGGAGCCGATTCCCTTCCGGGATACCGAACTGATGCTGGTCAGGCTGCGCGCCTTCGGCATCATGGCCTTCAAGGTCGAGGAGGCCCAGCTATTCGTTAACAAGATCGTCGGCACCCAGGGGTATTTCAGCAGCGAACAGATCGCCGATTACCTCAAGGGCATCGTCATCGGACGGCTGACCGACTTTTTAGGCGAGAACATCAAGAGCGTCTTCGATCTGCCTCGCTACTACGACGAGATCGCCGCCGGCACCAAGACCCGTCTCAAGGACGACTTCGCCAAGTACGGCCTGGCGCTCGAGGATTTCATCATCAACGCCATCACCCCTCCCGAAGAAGTGCAGAAGAAAATCGACGAGCGCTCCGGCATGGCGGCCATGGGCAACCTGGACGACTATATGAAATACAAAGCCGCCCAGGCATTGCAGGATGCCGCCAAGTCGGAAGGTGGCGGCGGCATGGCCGGTGCCGGGATGGGAGCCGGGGTGGGCCTGGGCCTGGGCATGATGATGCCTGGAATGGTTGCCGGGGCTATACAGCCGGGAGCCGGTGCGGCAAAGAGCGCGGCGGTACCCGCCCCCGGTGCCCCCCCCGCCGCCCCCGCGGCCGTTATGATCGCCTGCCCGCAGTGCAACACCCAAAACGCCCAGGGCTCGAAGTTCTGCGCGAATTGCGGCGCCAAGATGTCTGTCGCGTCCAAGTGCCCCAAATGCAACGCCGAAGTTTCTCCGGGCTCAAAGTTCTGTCCCGGCTGCGGCGCGCCTCTGGCGGCCGTTCGGGCAAATTGCAGCAAGTGCGGCCAGGAGCTCAAACCCGGCACCAAGTTCTGCGATAATTGCGGTCAAAAAGTCGGCTGACGACACGGAAATTTACGGCTAGGCCGTCTTTCTTCGCGGGTGCAGGATCGCCTGCGATAGTCTGCGGCCCGGAGCCAAGCTCACCTTGGTGGTGGCAGGCCGGGTCGGGCGCGCAATCGGCGGTAACAACGACAGGGGCATGTCGAAAGTCGGCTCGGCTTCGAGTTGCAACGGCAGAGCGGTGACCTCGTCAGTGCTTTCCCAGTCTGGATCGGACGGCATCTGCAACACCTCGAGTTGGCTCGCCGTCCGGCGTGTTTGATAACTATGCAGGTGGAACTTCAACAGGTAGGCACCCAGCGCGAGCGAATCCCAGTTACCCAACGGGGCTCTTCTTACCGCTCGATTGTTTACGCGGATCCCGTTGCGGCTGCTCAGATCTTCGACGATGATGCGCTCGCCGACGATTCTCAGCACCGCGTGCACGCGGGAGATCAGATCGCACTCGATCCTGATATCCGCGTCCGGACCGCGGCCGATCACCAATCGGCGCTGGGTGAAACACTCGGTTCCGTAAAACTCCCCGTCGTAATAAAAAGAGACCTGCAGAACCGATACCCCCCTGGTCTTACGGGAATCGCCTGCCATGTTAAACTCCTCCCGTGCCCATTCCAAGAGCAAAAAGGGAGGAAGGCCCGCCAGATCGATTGGGAACCTGGATTGCAGGAAGCGCTGACCAAAGCTTTCCCGCTCTTGCGAACCTCCTCTCCCTATCCCTTGTTGCCTATTACCAGCAAACTGCGTGCCAACCATGACAGACTGTAACCCCTTGAGAATACGCAATTCACGAACAACAGCTTCATCCGGGCATGAACTATTTTCAGAGAATGGAAGAATCAGGTGTAACCGCTGGGCTTCGGTCTGTCGGATGTCATTCATCCCAGAGGGGTTGTACCTGGTAGTAAAAGTGCCACGGAGCCGACCAGACACCGTTATTACCGTTCGCATCGACGGCCCTTACCCGCCAGAAGTGTCGCCCCCGGGGCGGATCCGGCAATCCCAGCAAGGGAGAGTCCACCTTGCGCCGCTTATTGACTTTTGAAAACTCAGCCGAGTTGGAGATCTCGATCTCGTAAGCGGCGGCGCCGCCGACCGCCTGCCAGAACAATGTAATCGTGCGCGGCCTGACCGATGTGATCCGCGCCGCGTCGCGGGGCGCCTGCAACTTCGGGGCGTCCGGAAATTCTCCCGTCGCCGGCTTATCCGGCTTCGGCGGCGGCTTGTGATTCACGTCGCTATGGGGGGGGACGACCGCGACGGGCACAGGCGAGTCTACCTTGAAGCTCTGAACCCGGCTCCAGCCGGTGTCCGGCCTGGTGCCACACACGCGCCAGTAATACTTGCCCGCCCGCGGGATACCTGCCGAAGTCGATGTCCCGGTCACGATCCGGCTATTGGTCCTGCGCTGAAAACCACGATCGCCGGCAACCTCGAGACGGTAGCCGGCGACCGGCCGCCTGCTCCAGTTGAACGTCACCCGTGTAGGCTCTTTCCCGCTTACAAACTTTTGTCCCTCCCGGGGCGCGATCGGCACAGGGGAACGCAGGACCACTTCGAATGTCCTGATTTTCGAAGGCCGTCCGGGTTTGCCGCCGGCGCCCACGCCGGTCACCCACCACCTGTATCTACCGCAGGCATCAGGCCGGAAAGCGAAGCTCTTCTCACCGCGGATCTCGTAAGTGGCCACAATGTTTCCCGAGGCCAACATACGTACGACCTGCAGAATATACAGCAGCGACGGCTGCGAGTCTTCCCAGCGAAAGGTTATCCGGGGGTGCGACCCGCCGTACCCGAAAGCGGCCCCCGGGCTCGGATCGAGTGGCCTGACGGTCGAAGCCGGGCCGCTGGCCGCGATCAAGAGCCAAAGCCATCCGAGTGTGCCTGCCATGCCCATACCTGTAAATATGCGATATTCGGTACCCGTTTGGCAAGATCTAGCGAGGCATAGGGGGACGTTGGTACATTAAGAACATTAATTCATCCAACCCCGCTCTTCGGTTCAAATTTTCAGCAACTAGTAGTATTAATGTTCTTAATGTACCAACGTCCCCCTCTAACTCCTCTAACTCTCGTGCCGGCGCTGCGGGGTGCTCGTATCCAGCTTCTCCTGGATCTTGACCGTCGCCGTGATGCCGTCACCGACGGCCGTTCCTATCTGTCGGGCCGAGTCGGCCCTGACGTCGCCGGCGGCGAAGATCGCCGGGTGCGAGGTGCACATGTGCACATCAGTCTTGATAAACCCGTGCTGGTCGAGATCGACCACTCCTTTGAGAAACCCCGTGTTGGGCGTCAGCCCGACGAAGATGAACACCGCGGCGACATCGAGCAGGCGCGATTCGCCGGTCTTTGCGTTCTTTATCCTGACGCCTTCCACCTCGCTATCGCCCACGATCTCTTCCACCGTCGAGTCCCAGATCACCTCGCTGTTTTTCGCGGCGAAGAAGCGGTCTTGCAGCACCTTCTCGGCCCTGAGCTTGTCGCGTCTGTGGATCAAGGTTACATGATCCACCACCCTGGTCAGGTAGATCGCCTCCATGACCGCCGAGCTGCCGCCCCCGACCACGGCCACGGACTTGCCGCGGAAAAAGTTTCCGTCGCAGGTGGCGCAGTAGCTGACTCCCTTGCCGGAAAGGCGTCCCTCCCCGGGCGCCTTGAGCATGCGGTGCCCGGCCCCGCTGGCCACCAGGACCGCCTTGGCCGTGTAGCTCGCGCTGCTGCCGGTCACTACCAACCCATCTCCGGATGCATCTATTCCCTGCACCTCATCGAAAGTAATGGCGGCCCCGAAGCTTTCGGCCTGCTTGCTCATGATCTCTGAAAGCGCCATGCCCGTCTCGAGGCCGACAACGCCGGGGTAGTTCTCGACCCGGTCGATGATGTTGACCTGGCCGCCCCCACCCATCATGTCCAGCAGCACTACATCCAGCCCGCCGCGCCCGGCGTAAATGCCGGCAGCCAGCCCCGCCGGTCCGGCCCCGATGACTACAAGATCGTAAACACGCGCACTATCTGTCATCTCTCAAACCTCCATGCCTTTTGGTGAAGCACAAACATGGTAGCAACGATTACCGAGATTGCAAGCGCTACAGGTTTGTGGCTATGCTGAAACGCAGCGGAGGTTGCCATGAAAACGACCACAGGGGTTTTTCTACTGCTTGCCTGGCTATTGGCGACAGCACCGGCGCGGGCCCAGGAGAAGTTTTCGCTGTCCATGTTCCACTTCAACATCCAATACGTTGCCGGCGGGCTTACAGGTTTCCCGTCAGGCACGGACAGCAACCCGACCTTCGACCTGGATGACGACCAGGTCCAGGATCTGATCGTCACCGAGAGCTTCGAACCGGTCCTCGACCTGTTCTTGGCCCACCCCGACTGGAAAGTGACCCTCGAGATGCAGGCCTACATGATCGAGGTAATGCAGCAGCGCCATCCCGCCGTGCTCGCCAAGCTCAAGCAACTCGTCGACGCCGGGCGGGCCGAACTGGTCAGCTTTCATTACTCCGACCAGCTGTTTCTGGCCTACCCTCGCCTGGACATGGAGCGTTCGCACCAGATAATGAACGAAGTGCTCGAAGATGCCGACCTGACCCCTTCCGGAGTAGTCTTCTGCCAGGAGGGTCAATTCGGGGTGGGCATGGGTCCCTTCGCCGCAGGCCATGATCGTGACATCCTGGTGCTGCCCAAGAACCTCTTCAAGTACCAGCACCTCGCGGACTATGACACGGCGGCCCGGCTTTACGATCTGGACGGAGTGGACGTGATCATCGGCGCCCGCTCCTTCTCGACTCCCGAGGTCGAGGTGCAGTGGAACAACTTCGATGACGGGGAGCTAATGGCCACCGGGGGCAGCGCCCCTTATATGGGAACCAATTTCAAGAAAGATCCGCAGGCGGTAGCGAGCTACGAACAGGAACTTTCGGATGCCCAGGCCGCAGGTTTCCGCATCGCGACCATAACCGAATACGTCCAGTGGGCCAAGGCGCACGATATCGAGCAGCCTCCCCTGCCGCCGATGCTCGACGGCACCTGGCAGCCGCCCAGCACCAACTCGATGCGGCGCTGGCTGGGCGGATCGGGCGTCGTCGATGTCGCCTTCGCCTGCGAGCGGGACAACCAGGTGGTAAGCGGCAACGTCCTGGCCCGCCACTGGATCCTGACGGCCGAAACGCTGGTCGCCCATGCCGAGGCGCAAAAGTTAATCGAGCCGGGTTCCCTGGACGAGGCCCTTCGGGGTTGCTGGCGCACGGCGCTTCTGGGACAGGTCAGCGACGCCAGCGGGATAAACCCCTTCATCAACGAGGTGCAATACGGTCTCGAGCATGCGGCTGCAGCCCAGGCCTGCGCCGACGCGATCATCTCCGAACTGGCCCCCAAGGTGGGCGGACCGTACGTCAAGGTGGACAACCAAAGCGGCCAGGTCAGCCGTATGGACGACCGGCCCTCGGAGACGCTTACGGGGTGCGAGCCATATTTCACTCCGGATGACGGCTTGGCTGTCAGCGCTCCCGGGCGGACGGTTACGCTCGACTGGAAAGCCGGCTCCGACCTGACCCGGCTGGAGGTCGCCGTGTCCGCATCTCAGGGAGGCGAGCGCACGCTTGAGGTGGATTTTCCACAGGCACTGGACGGTTTCTATCTGACACCCGGTCTGGTCGAGGGCGACGCCGTCTTTTTACCCTTTTCAGCCTTCGATTTTGAGGAAGGACGTATCTCGCTGCCTATCGCCAACGGACTTGTCGGCATAGGCCAGGACCTATGGCTCGTTGAACAGACCAGCTCTGTTCACGTAGCGGCCACCTTCATCGTCGGCGACGGCAAGCTGCGCTTCATCGACGACACGTTGGATCCCGATCAGGGCGTCTCGTGGGTCTTCTGGATAGCCGAGGGCGGCAAGCAAGACGCGGTCACGTTTGCCGACCGGCTCAACCTGCACCCTGTGGCCTACATCGAAACAGATGTTTCGGGGGGGCGGGGCTGCGGTTGCGGGCAACCCATGGGCGGCTCGCCTGCATTGCTTGTGCTGCCTGCATTGTTTCTAATGATGCTGGCACTGGCGCTAAGACGATCGCGGCCGCGCTCAGCTTCGCCGTCCGAATAGCCCCTTTTTCTTCTTGTTTACTTCGAATTCGGTTATCTCGGCCCAACGGCGCAAGAGCTGTTCTTGCTCGGCGGACAGCTTCTTGGGAATCTTCACGTTCAGGTGCACTACCAGGTCGCCCTTCCCGTGACCGCGCAGGCGCGGCACGCCTTCTCCGCGCAGGACTGTCGTATCGCCGGGCTGGGTGCCGCGACGTATCTTGACCTCGCGCTCTTCATCCAGCAGCGGCACCTCGATGGTCGCGCCCAGGGCGGCCTGGGCGAAATCGATGTCCGCTTCGAGGTGAAGATCGTAGCCGTCCCGCAAAAAGCGCTCATCCGGCTCGACGTGCAGAAAAACGTACAGGTCGCCCTGCGGTCCGCCGTACTCGCCTGCCTCGCCTTCTCCTCCCAGGCGCATGCGCACCCCGTCGTCAACTCCGGCCGGAATGGTCACCGACACCTGGCGCTCCCGTTCGACCAGTCCCGAGCCGCGGCACTCCCGGCACGGAGACTCGACGGTGCTGCCGGCGCCGCTGCACCCGGGACAAGTGCTGGCGATGGTGAAGAAGCCCTGGTTCTGCATGAACTGTCCGCTCCCACCGCAGCGGGAGCAGGTCTTGCGTGAAGTGCCGGGGGCCGCACCGGAGCCGGAGCAAACCTCGCACTTGATTCGATGCGCGAGAGTCAGTTTGTGCTCTCCCCCTTGCACGGACTCGCGAAACGAAATCGACAGATCGTAGCGCAGGTCGGCACCCCTGCGAGGGCCGTTTGGATCCCGTCCCTGGCCCCGGCCCCGCCGCCCCCCGAAACCGAAGCCGAACAGATCGTCGAAAATGCTTCCAAAACTCGAGAAGATGTCCTCGACCGAGGAAAAACCCGGCGCGAAGCCGGCTCCGCGCAGGCCCTCCTTGCCGAAGCGATCGTACATCTGCCTCTTGTGCGGATCTCCGAGGACTCCGTAGGCCTCGGCCAACTCCTTGAACTTCTCCTCGGCCTCCTTGCTGCCCCTGTTGCGATCGGGATGACACTCGATTGCCAGCCTGCGGTAGGCCTTCTTTAACTCCGCCTCGTCGGCATTGCGCGCCACGCCGAGGATCTCGTAGTAGTCGCTACCCACCTTTTATCAGCCTTCCCGCCTGCTTACGCCCACGCGAACACCCGCCGGGCGGACGACCTGGTCGCCCAGTCTGTATCCGGGACGGATCTCCTGTACTACTAGTCCATCCCGGTCCTTGTCCACCTCGCTGGTCATCAATGCCTCCATGCTGCCTGGATCGAAGCGCTGGCCGGAGGTAACAATAGGCTCGATCCCCAATTTGGACAGCCGATCTTCGAGTTGCTTGACGATCAGGCTCATACCTTCGACAAGGTCTTCACCGGCAGCGGCTTGCTGCATGGCCTGATGCAGTCGGACCAGGCCGTCGAGCACGTCGATGAAAGGCTCGACAAATCTTGCTTTCTCGATATCCAGGCGCCTGTCCAGTTCGCGCTCGAGTCGTTGACGGGCTTCATCCATGTCGGTCTTGGATTCCTTGTGGGCCTGGATGTACTCCTGCAGGGTACGGTTCTTCTGCTCGATTTCCTCCTGCAGCTTCTCGACGAAGCTCGGCTGCCTGATCTGCAGTTCATCGGGTGCGGCCGCGGATAGTTTTTCCTCGTCGAGCCACCAGCGCCGATCATTCACCGTGAAACCCTTCTCCGAACCGTCACCATTCTGCCGGCTCATGCTATAACTCCCTCTCGACAAGATACTGTTTCCCTGGATCTTCTATCTCAAGTGTTTGAAAATAATCATAGTCCGGCAAACGTCAAGGCCCAGATGACTATTTCCAACAGACGTGGCAAGCGGGCCCGTACGAGCCCCCTGACAGCTCCGCCCGCCAGCGCGCCCGAAGGCGCGCCCTCGAATGCGCGTTCAAAAGCCTCGATCGCCTCGTGTCTTCGCCCCAGGCGCATGAGGGCCTCGCCTCTGACGAGGTTTGCCCGGGGATTCCGGGCGTCTCGATCGAGAACTGACCGGATTGTCTCTAGTGCCAGCCGCGGGTGGCCCTGCAGCAAATAGGCCGCGCCGAGACGGTCGCGTCCCTCGATGCGGGCGATTCGCTCACGATCGAGGCCCAAGAGCTTGCGCGGGGCCTGATCGCCGGGCGCCAGGCGCACAGCGCCGAGATATAACGCTCGGGCCTTTTGCCATCTGCCTTCGAGATATGCCTTGTGCCCGGCAAGCAGCCAGGGACGCTCCAGGATCCGGGCTCCCAGCAGGTCGAGGTCGCCCGGCGCGAAGCGTGACAAGGCCGGGGCGGCGCAACTACGGTCAACATTCAAGAGAAAGTCATAAGAGCTGGCGTCGTCGCCGGACTCTCCTGGCGCCAGAAACTCGATCACCGGCCGGTCGTCGGTATGCAGGACGGCGCCCCGCGAAAAACTCCTCAAGTCGGCATCGTCGAACTGCCGCAACGAGGCCAGCCTGGCAGCGTCCGCAAGGCCGATCTCATCCAGGTCGGCCCGCACGGCACGGGTCTCGAGCCCCTGGCGGATGCGCCGCATATCCGCACTCAGCGGGCGCGACGTGCCCGTTAGGATGCCGAAATGGGTTGGATAGGCATCCACCACCCACAGGGCGATGTTTGGAAACACGGACCCGAAGGTCGCGATCAGCGAGCGCAGTACGCGATAGGGAGCCTGGCCCCGCAAGGGAACCCAGGCGGCGGCGATCCCGGCCGGGCGCAGGCGGCGTCCGACTTGCTCGAAGAAGTCGCGCGTGTACAGGGATGCGTCGCTGCGGTATGCCAAATCCGTGCAATCATTGACAATCACATCGTAGCGTTCATCGCTTGCTTCCAGCAGGCGCCTTGCGTCCTTTACGATCAGTCGGTAGCGGTCAGGGAGCGGCCCGCTCAGCAATCCATGATTGGCCGCTACGAAGTAAGGCGCGGCCGAAACCACCGTATCGGATATCTCCACGCAGGTGACCCGCAAACCCGGGTGAAGTAACATCGAGTACGAGGTGCCACCCGAACCGAAGCCGACAGTCAGGGCCGTGTGCGGGTCCGGGTGCAAGAGCAGCGGCAGGTGGGCCAGGGTTTTCTGGTCGCTTGACATGATCAGGTCGGTGCCGGCGACGGCGATCCCGTCGACGTACAGCCTGCGGCCGCCCGCCTCATCGATCGCCGCCACGGACACGTCCGGGCCCTCGCGGTAATAGACAGGCGTTCCAAGGTGGCGCACCCAGCGCGGTCCCGCGAAAAACAGGCAGGCTCCCAAGGCCGCTAGCGCCAGCGGCGCAAAAATGGTCATGCGCCGGCCCAGCGAACGCGCCGCCGCCCAACCGGCGAACAGCGCCAATACAGCCAGCAGCACCAGGCTTGCGGACAGGCCCGCGAGAGGGACAAGCACCAGAGGCACGATCAGCGCGCCAGCCATCGCCGCCAACGCGTTTGTCGAAAGCAAGAGCCCCGCCGGACGCGCGGCGCCCTGCCCGGCTGCCGCACGGCCTGCCGCTGCGCGGCAGGCCGCCGAGAAGATCATGCCGGACAAGAAACTTGCCGGCCCGCAGGCCGCCAACGTGGTTGCCAGATCGGACAGGCCGAGCGCGGCAGTGGTCGGTTGCGGGCCGGCGAGCAGCAAGCATGCCAGCGAGAGCAACAGGCCCAGCCCGTAGAGAATCGCGCCCCGGGCTGCCAGAAGCAGCGCTCGTTCCCGGCGGCCGCGGGTCGCGCTCCAGGCCCCAAGCGAGGCCAAGCCCAGAACCACACCCAGCATGGCCGCGAAGGCGTAGGTCGTCGATCCCTTGAAGAGCACAAAGGCCAGCAGCCGGCTCCAGACGGTCTCGGCGCCCAGCCCGCAAAATCCGGCGGCGGCCACCAGCCAGACGGCTGCCCGCGGCGCGCCTCCCGGCGCGGCCTGGGTCACCGGAACGTCTCGCCGGGAGGCCGGCTTGCCGGAGAGTGGCAGGCAAAGCAGCCCAGCCAGGCCCCGGCCGATCGCGGCCAAGACCAGGCAACCCGATATCCCGATGCGCGGAATCAAGACAACGGCCGCGAGCAGGCCGACCAGCGCCCCGGCCGTGTCCATGGCATAAAGCCTCCCGGGCGCGGCCGCCCGCCCGCTGCCGTCGCTCTCCCTTACGCGGCAGGCCACGGGGAAGGCCATGCCAAGGGGCAAGGATGCCAGTGCTACGCCCAAAAGCGCCGCTAAGAAGCCAAGCCCCGGCGGGCTGAGGCGGACAAGCAAGGGCAGGAAGGACATCGCCCCGCCCAAAAACAGGATCACAGCGAAAGCCAGCATCGGGCGCCGCAGCTTGCCGGCCAACCTGCCGCCAAGATATGCGCCTGCAGCCAGTCCGCCCATGAACGCGGCCAGGACCGCACTCACGGCAATCACGGCGCTCCCCAGCAAGGTGGCCATCAACCTGGTCCAGGACACCTCCAAAAGCAACGCCGACAAGGCGCCCGTTATGTAGAGCGCCGCGAACATAGCCCGTCGCCCGCGCATGAATGCAAGGTAACATTCTCCCCGCCAGGATCAAGATCAACCTACGAATTCGACCGCTTGACCGCTACGCCGGCCTATGCTTCAATTGTCGCCGATCGAGTGCGGGAGAGTTTACTCTACACAACCGCCGCGCCAGGAGAAGGTGCAATGAGGGTACGTTGCGAGAAATGCGGGTCCGAGTACAACATTGACGATGCCAGGGTTCCTCCCGAGGGGTTGCAGATCAAGTGTCCCAAGTGCCTGGCCACCTTTCTGGTTACCAAGGGAGGCGAAGCCCCGCAAACCGCCGGCGACATGTTCGAACTCGGCGACATCGATCTTTCCGATGATCCCGACGGCGGCTCTTTAGAACTCGATCTGCCCGAGGAGGGTGCGCCTCACACCGCGCGCCACAAATCATCAATGGGCGGCTCCACCTTGCCGTCCATCGGCGGACCCGGGGGAGCACCCGGTCCGCTGCCGTCGCCGATACCTTCGCTGCCCAACATTCCCGGCCGCGAGGCTCCGGCCTCGCGGTCTGGAACCAACCCCACGCCCGGGGCCGAGGGGAAGATCTTCGATTTCATCGACCACGAGATCGGCTCCGAAGACGAAGCCAAAAGCTCTGGTGCTATCAACTTCAGGATCCGGCGCAAGAGCGGCAAGGTGTTCGGCCCTTTCAACGCGGACACGGTAAACAAGATGCTCGCAGAGCACCAGTTGATGGGCAATGAAGAGGCATCCCGGGACGGATTGACCTTCAAGCCGCTGGGCGCTTTCGATGAATTCGCCCAGACTATCCGGTTGCTCATGGAAGAGCCGGTCGCCGGAGCCCCAGGCTCGCAGGCGTCGCAGTCCTCGGTTACCGGCTTCGACGACGAGATGGCCTCGATCGAGACCGGCATCGCCCCCAAGGGCCTCGAATTCGCGGAGTCGCCGCAAGAAGATGCCCACAAACCTGGCAGCGGCCTGCTGCTCGGCCTGGCGGCGGGTATCCTGATTGTCATCGTCGGCGTGTCTCTCGGCTTCACCCGTTACGGGTTTTTCGCTTACCGCCTGTTGAGCGGCGAATCGACAGGCTCGCAAAACACGGACGGCGGCACGGCGCTGCCCGAACACGGCCCGGACGCCACCAGCCAGGCTCGCGGGCTTTTCTTCGAAGACACCTACTCGGGCTACGACTCGCTGATCAGGGACCTGCTCGACAAGTTCAAAGACGGGGACGAAACGAAAGAGGAACGCTACATGCTGGCCCTTTCCCTGGCCGCCATGCTGCGCAACTACGGCGCCAATGAGGTTTTCCTGGCCCGGGGCCGCAAGGTACTTCAGAAGATGGAAGAAGACGACGCGGACACACCCGAGTGCCGCAAGGCCCGGGCGGCCTATGAAATCCTGGACGATCCCGTCAAGGCTAACCAAGAACTGGCTCCGCTGGTGGATAAAGGCTCGCATGACAAAGAGGCGTTGTACCTGTCCGGCTGGGCCATGGCCTACCAGAAGAAATGGCCGGAGGCGGCGCGCTTTTTCGACCGAGCCACGGTAATCGATCCCGACTTCGCCAAGGCCTATCATGCGCTCGGGGACATCCAGTACCTGCAAGGCGATTTCGACAATGCGATCCTCTTTTACCAGAAGGCCCTCGAGAAAAACCCGCACCACGTAAACTCTGCGGTCGAGCAGGCCAAGATCCTGGTCGAGGTCAAGCACGACGACAAGGCTGGTGAGGAGAGCCTCAAACTCGTCTTCGGCAAGCAGTTTGCCGGTCTGGCGCCGTCGGAGAAATCCAAGGCACACGCCCTGCGTGCCGAGATCAACATACACCGCCACGCAAACGACAAGGTCGTTCAGGATCTCAACGCCGCCATCGGGTTGAATCCGTCCAGGGTAGAGTACAAGGCGGCCCTGGGTAATTTTTTCCTCGACATCGGCGAGTACGCCAAGGCCGAGGAACTCTTTGCCAATGCGCTCGAGCAAGCCCCCAAGAATGTGGACGCCCTGGTCGGCAAGGGCCGCGCCATGTGGCAGAACGGAGACATCGTAAAGGCCAAGATGTTTCTCGAAAAGATCGCCGCCGACGAGCCCAAGGATCCGCGTCCGATCTACCTGCTCGGACGCATCGCGGAAGACCTCGATAAACCAGACCAGGCACTGGAGCTCTTCAGAAAGTCGGCCCAGATATCCCCGAAATACTTGACCGCGCGGGTGGCCATAGCCAGGCTTTACCTGAAACAGGATAAGCTCAAAGACGCCCTGATCGAACTGACGAACGCGGCCAAGTTCAATCCGCGTTCGGCGGTCGTGCACAATGGGCTCGGCGAGGCGTACCTCAAGCAGGGTAACAGCAGCCTGGCCGAGAAGGAGTTCAAAGAGGCCCTGCGCCTGGATCCCGAACTGGCCTCGGCGTACTTCAACCTGGGCAACGTGTTGCGCGGGGCAGGCAAGCTGGATCTGGCCATCGAACGCTACCAGCGCACAGCGCTGCTGGCGCCGCGCTACCCCGACCTTGCCCTGGAGCAAGGCTATACGCTCTACCTCAAGAAGCAGTTCAAGCAGGCGCTGAAGATGTACGAGGAGGCCATCCGCGAGAACCCCAAGGACGATCGCCTCTACGTGCGCGCGGGCATGGCCGCCGAAGCGTCCGGCGACCAGCAGGCGGCAATCCACTACTACCAGTCCGCCAGCGGCCTCAACAACTCGAACTCCAATGCGGTCTTTCATCTGGCGATACTGTTTCTGGGGGACAAGGAGTACGAGAAGGCCCAAGAACTTTTCAAGCAGGTCGAGACGCTCGACCCGAAAAACGCCGACGCCCATTTCCACATGGGCGAGTGTTTCAAGGCCCAGGACATGCTCTCGGACGCCATAGACGAGTTTCAGCTGGCCATCAATATAAACCCGGGGCACATCGATGCCTCGATCGAGTTGGGCAAGGCGCTCGCCGGCCGTCTGCAGTTCGACCAGGCCATCGACTTATACAAGCGAGTGGTTCGCGCGAAGCCCCGGCGCACCGACGTACGCGTGGCCCTGGGGGACGCCTATCTTCAGCAGGGACAGCTCCAGCAGGCGTTGAAGACGCTCGAGCCGGCCTACTCGCGGGACCCCAAGTTCCCCGGGGTGGCCTACAAGCTGGGACGCGTCTACGACAACCTGGAGAAGCGCTCGCAGGCTGTCAAGTTCTACATGCGGGCGGTCAAGAACGATCCAAAGGATCCCATGCCGCACTACTATCTGGGTTACGTCTACAAGTCCACCGGCAACAACAAAAAAGCCAGGGCGGAGTTCAAGATCTACCTGCGCCTGCGACCCGACGCCCCGGACGCGGACGACGTCAAGGACGAAATGGATTATCTCAGATGAACGGCCACAGATCCGGAGACGACGCGGGCCGATGCTGAGGCAGGCTAAATGCTAGATCTCAGACTGGTAACCGACAAACCGGACGAGGTCCGGAGCCGCCTGGCGATCCGCGGCCAGGTGGCCGGGGTCGAAGAGCTTACCCGACTGGGCCTGCGAAGGCGCGAGCTGATTCAGGAAGTCGAGCGTCTCAGACACGACAAGAATCAGGCCGGCGCCGAGATGAAGGATCTGGCAAAGAGCGATCCCGAAGCCGCCGCAGAGTTGAGGGCCAGGCTCAAGGAAACATCGAGCCGTCAGAAGGAACTCGACTCGGAGCTTGGAAAAGTCGAGGACCAGCTACGCGCCCTGTTGCTCGAGATCCCCAACCTGCCCCACCAGACGGTCGTTGCGGGCAAGACGGAAGAAGACAACCCGCAGCTAAAAATCTCCAAGAGTCCTCCGCTGTTCGGATTCACACCCCGGCCTCACTGGGAAATAGGCGAGGATCTGGGCATTCTGGATTTCGCCCGCGGCGCCAAGCTTTCGGGTTCGCGCTTCACGGTGATGGTAGGGCGCGGTGCTCGACTTGAAAGAGCGCTAATCAACTTCATGCTCGACCTGCACACGCAAGAGCACGGCTACACCGAGGTGTTGACCCCGTTTCTGGTGTTGCGCGAGATAATGCAAGGCACCGGGCAGCTTCCCAAGTTCGAAGACGACGCCTTCAAGACAACCGATCCCGAGTTGTTTCTGATACCCACGGCCGAGGTGCCGCTGACCAACCTGCACCGCGACGAGATCCTGGAGGGCGAGAGCCTGCCGTTGAAGTACGCGGCCTACACGCCCTGTTTCAGGCGCGAGGCCGGCGCCCACGGCAAGGACACCCGCGGCCTGACCCGCCAGCACCAGTTCAACAAGGTAGAGCTGGTGCAGTTTACCAAGCCCGAGGACTCGTACCAGGCGCTCGAGTCGCTGACCCGCGAAGCCGAGCAGGTTCTCATTCGACTCGGCCTGCACTACCGGGTGGTCAGCCTGTGCGGAGGCGACCTGGGCTTCTCGGCCGCCAAGACCTACGACCTCGAGGTCTGGATGCCGGGCCAGGACAGGTTCTTGGAGATCTCCTCGTGTTCGAACTTCGAGGATTTCCAGGCCCGCCGGGCCCGGATTCGTTTCAGGCGCGGGAAGGGCAATAAGCCCGAGCTGGTGCACACCATAAACGGCTCGGGCCTGGCGATAGGCCGCACGCTGGCCGCCGTCCTGGAAAACTTCCAGCAAGAAGACGGAAGCGTGATCATACCCGAGGCGCTGAGACCATACACTGGTTTCGAATCGATAGTTCCGAGCGAGTGAATTTCTTCCAGATCGGACCGGTCAAGAACTCAAGGGCCGGCACATATAAGGGGAGATCGATCATGATCAGAACGATCGTAACGGCAGTGACGTTGTCGATGTCGGGATTCATCACAGGATGCAGCGGAGGAGGAGGCGGTCCGGTGCAGTTGGAGAACGTCTGCGAGGAGATGAAGGGTTCGCTTTGCAGCTACATCGAGAAATGCGACCTGGAGTGGTACCTGCAGTTCGCGACGCGGGGAACCTGCGACGAGTTGTTCGACTGCGAAGACATGGAACTCGACGAGATGGCCAAATCGGTGGATGCGGGCAGGATGGCGTACGACGCCGGCCTGGCGGGCGATTGCCTGCATGCCATCCGCTCGGCCGCCTGCGCCGATATCGCAGGAGTCTTCGAGAACATGCCGGACGAGTGCGAAAACGTCTTCAGCGGCCTGGTTGCCAAGGACGGCGACTGCTACCGGGAGGCGGAGTGCGCCGCGGGCCTTTACTGCGACCAGAGCGTATCGGATTGCCCGGGACAGTGCCTGCCGTACAAGTCCCTCGGAGACAGTTGCAGCGGCGGCGACTGCGATCCGGACGTCGCCGACTGCGACTTTCAGCAGGGCGTCTGCGCGGAGCTGGCCGGCTCGGGGGAAATTTGCGACTACGTCGGCTGCCGGGAAAGTCTGGTTTGCGACAGCGACAACGACCCGGCGGTCTGTATCGCTCCGGCCTCGGCGGGATCCGCCTGTTCGTCCACCCGCGGATGCGATGCCGGTCTGCAGTGTGTGGGCGGGAAGTGCGCCGGCCCGGCGGGAGCCGGACAGGCATGCGACATCGGGGCCGATTTCAGCAACATCCTGTTCGCCTGTCGTCCGGGCTACTATTGCGACGCGGACATCGTCCATCAGCAGTCCGCCGGAACTTGCCTGGCAAAGAAGGGCTCCGGCTCGGAATGCATTCTTTTCTACGAGTGCACCGCGAACCTGCTGTGCATCGGCATGCAGCTGAACCAGCAGACCCACGAGGTCACCCCGGGCTCTTGCGGAAAACCTCTCGGAGTGGGAGCGCCCTGCACCGCCGGCTTCGAGTTTCCGGAGTGCGATTGGGATCTGTACTGCGACGATCAAACCGCGGTCTGCACCGCCTACCCGGGCATCGGCGATCCTTGCATCTACGGCCAGGCGCCCGAATGCTTTGGCGCCGATCTCTACTGCGACTCCTCGCAGGCAGTCTGCCAGAACAAGAAGCCGGACGGATCGAGCTGCACTGACTACTATGAATGCCTGAGCGACGACTGCGACGTCGGCGGCACGGACAAATGCCTGCCGAAGCAGAGTTGCAAAGCGCCCTGACGCCGCTCGTCAGAATGGCCCGGATCTTTTCGGCGGAGGTCAGATCAGGCTGGCCAGGAATATATGGGCCGGCAGAATCCCTGACGTAGTTCGGGGATAACACCCCAATCTCTATTGGCACCATCCGTTGACGCAAGTCTGAGTCGGCCCGCAATCTGCGTTCACGGTGCAGCTCTCCGGGACAGGTTCATCCGACTGGCTGTGCGGCATGCACACGGCAGCCATGAAACTATCCGGAACCAGCCCCCACACGTTCGTGATCAGCTGCCTCCTTTCGGCAGCAGCATCGGCGCAGTCTTCCTCCTTGTAGGATCCGACAAGCTCGATAAACTGGTCGAACGCCAACCCGTTCAGCTCCGCCGGCGGTTTGAATCCGCACTCGTCGAAGACCTGCTGGAAAACGATTACCGGCGAGTTCTGCGTGTCATCCAAACCGAACATGGGCTCGCCCATCAAAGACCAAATCTCGTATTTCTCCACCCTGTGAAGCGCCAATCCAACCTTCAAGCCGGGCCCCAAGGGCTTGCCTGTTTTTTTGGACCCATAAACCCAATCGATCCCACCAGATTGGGCAGGAAGCGGTTGAGGGTAAAATAACAGCAATTGTTGATTGCCGATGTGTACGATGATCTTCCCGTCAAGATCGCCGCGTATTGTCTTGTCGATTCTCACATCCAACTCCATGGCCATGTTGGTCGAGCCATCGCAGACATCCACCAGTTCTCTGCTGCTTTGTATGTATGCGGGCGTGTCTGTCAATCTCACGGCAGTGATTGTGCCCCACACGATTGAGTCGTTCGAGAAGGTCCAAACACATCCACTCGGGGGCGGCAGGATAGAATCAGCCGGGCACGACCCAAGGCTTGCCATCAGCGGCAACCCGTATTCCGGCTTGGTGCACGATGAGGCAAGAATTGATGCCATCAAGATTATGACTGGAATGGAAATTCGAATCATTGCCCGCTTCACACCGCCAAGTGTGACTTCCGTTGAACTAGTGACCATTTTCTTTTGCTCCTTCTTTAATCATACTTCCGCCGCTCTTGGACACTCTTTTCAGGCGATATAGGGAGGGACGTTAGACGTATGCGCTTGACTTGCCCTGCCAGCAAGACGCAGAGCATCAACCATAACGCTTGAGCGGACCGGCGATCGGTTTGACAGGAACAACCCTTCTCGGAAGCCGGGATGACAATCGCGAACGGTTCCGAGCGGGTGGAGGTGATCAACGAGTACTCGCTCAATTGGATGATCGCGGAGTCTGTGGGCTGGTCGGGCAGCCGCCAGGGGTAGCGGCCCCAGTGGGGCGAGGTGACGTCCAGTGAGAACTCTACGGTCTCCCAGTTCTCGCCCCCGTTGGCGGAATAGTCTATGCGCACGTCCCGAACCCCGTACGCGGTCCAATTGATTTCCAGGATGCTGCCGGCCGGATAGGATTCGCCGCCCTTGGGTTGCAGCAGTGTAATTTCTGGCGGCGGCAGGACATGGACCGAGACGCGGTCGTATCCGCGCTTGTCGCCGTCGTCGGCAACCAGGCGCAAGAGGTAGTCGCCTGGGCTCTCGAACCGGGCATAGGTGGTCGCCTGCGCGGGATCGGCGAAGACAACCGGGCCCGGGCCCGCGTCTGTTTGCCACTGGAAAGATAGCGCGTCCGGGCGGCCGTCGTCCGTGGCCTCGGCCTCCATTAGCAAGTCGTTGCCGGCGGTGGTCCATGCCTCGGGCCCGGCCTCGACCCGCGGAGCCCGGTTGGCCGGGAGCCCGCCGGCGGAAAACAGCGCGGCCCGGGGAACTATCTGATACTGGATGCCCGGCCCGCTCCAGCGCAGGGTAATGGAAGCGGAACCCTCGGCTTCGAAATACTCCACCCGCAGGTCGCTTTTCTCGCCGGCCGTCAGCGGGGCGTCGGCGCGGTACTCGGTGGGCGGTTGGGCTTTCCAGGCGTCGATCAGCATCTGGCCGCCCAGCCAGATGCGCACCCCGTCGTCGCTCAGGACGTAAAACGAATAGATCCCGGTCTCGGGCGGCAGGATTTGACCCGACCAGCGCGCGCTGAAAAAATCCGCCGCAATGGCCGGATCCGGAGAACCCGATCCCCATATATAATCTATCTCGGGCTCATACCAGATGACCGCGGGGCCGGCCAGGTCCTGCCCGTCGAAGTACTCCGCCCGCAGGCCGTCCCCCAACTCGACGTAAATAAAGTCCACCGAAGTTCCCTCAGCCAAGGGATTGGGCGTGGCCGCCCGGTCGCTAATCTTCTCGACCCGCAACCGATAGGCCACACCCATGGCCAGCGTCCCGGTCGCCAGCAGCGCCTCCGACCCGTCGCCGACGAGCGAGACGGCGTCCACGACCACGGGAGGCTCGATGATATAGTGGGCGGCATCCAGGGCTCCGGCCTCCGCGACCGGTTCGCTGAACAACACGCGCACAACGGTCGGATCGCCCTGGGCCACCACCTTGTCGATGGTGGGCGCAACGCTATCGGCCTGCACGGTCAGCAAGGCCTGCTCGCTCAGGACGGAGCCCCGCGGGTTGGATACCCGGCAACCGAAATGCGCGGCGTCATCCTCGAGACTTGCCCGCAAGGACAGGGTCGGCTCCGACTTCCCGGCCAACTCAACATCGTTCCGCAGCCACTGGTAGAGCACGGCCGGCTCTCCCCGGGCCGTCACGGCGAATGAGACGATTTGCCCTTCGGTTACTGTTTGGTTCTCGGGATGTTCCAGGATCTCGGGCGCCGAAGGGGCCTTGTCCATTACATAGAAATCGCCGGCACAGTCGAATTCGTAGGATCCTTCGGTGTTTTCGGTGACCACGATGCGGCGCTCGTCGACCCAGTTGACGAGCATCTGGTTGGCGCCGGTCGCCCCGCGGATGCCCCAGCCGATGTGTACACAAATCCAGCGGTCGGAGTTGGCCGACCAGGAGTTTCGATCATGGGAGATACCGGTCTCGGTGGTGTCGGGTCCCCAGAGCAGTGCATCCTCCCAGCGGATACTTTTCAGCAGCGCCAGGCTCCCGAAATCGAGGATGTCTATGCCTTGATGATCCTGGTGCCCGTCCATGAAGACCAGGCCGTCAGGATCGATGCCGGCAGAACAGCTCCAACGATCGGTGGAGCGGGCCAGTGGCAGTCGTCCCCCCTCGGCCAGGATGTCAACGGCCGTGACCCGCCCGTAGGGCTCCGGCGGAAAATCATTGGAGCGGACCACCAGGTAGCGCAAGTTTCCGGCGAGCCCGAATCGCCAGGTTCCGCATTCGGTCGCACCGTCATCCTTGCTAAAGGTGAGCACGGCCTCGTCCGCGCCCGTGGTCGCGTCTGCCCGATGGAGCATTTTCGATCCGGACGGCTGACTGAATCCCCCCCGGGTGTAGTAGATCCAGTTCCCCTGCGGCCAGTCCAGGCAGGCCTCGCCGTGGGAAAGGGCCCGAGACAAGACCGTGACCGGGCCGCCGTCGACAGACATCACGCAAACACGACCGTCCCGGCGCAGAAAACCAATCCTCAGGCCGTCCGGACTGAAGACAGGATTGCGGGCCGGCAAGAAAGGATCGTCATACAAGACGACCCGATTCACGACCTGGTCAGCCCGGATGTCGTGACGGATAATCCGACCGTAGCCGCCGAAGATGTTGTCGTTCTTCCCGTCCCAGTGCGTGGTGACAGACGTTCCATCCACTGCCCAGAGCCGGCCGGGCCAGCAAACACCAACACACAACGAAAACAGGAGAACGGGGCCAATTCGATTCATACGCGCCCCAACAAAAACCCCGCCCGCCTTCGCTCTCTGAATGCTTGCGGGACGAGTGCCGACGCAGGCGGAGGAAATCTAACCCCCATGAGGTTGCTCTCGCGGCTACGTTGTTGACTATAACATGACGCCGTCCAGAACGAGTATTTCTTTGGGCGGGGAAAGAGACCGTCCCCGGCCCCTACGGTCCCGCATTACGCATCATTTCTCCGGCGTCTTGCGCTCGATCTTCAGGCTTTCGATCACCGTTTGCAAGGCGGCCAGGTCGGCCGCTTTGACTGCCGTCAGGAAGGCGTGCAGGAACAACCCGCTGGACCCCGGCAAGGGCAGGATTGCCTCGCTGGTGGTCAGCGCCCTGCGGCTCCAGTTGTGCCACTCTATCTCCCGCCCCAGCAGCTTGCCCTTCGACAGGGCGGGCTTGGCCCCGCCTCCGGACTGGTTGTGCTGGTAGCTGGGATGGCCGCCCAGGTATATTCCCACAGACGACCCGGGCTTGCCCATGACGACTACCCGTCTGAGCCGGTAGACGGAGAAGTCGGGCCCCGTTTGCGTGCTGGCGACGAAGCCTGCCGGAACTTCCAGCACCAAGAAGTCTTTGTCCCCGGCCCCCGGAAACCGCCTGGGGCCGGCGGCCAGGTCGAGTTTTTTATCGCCGGCAGTCAGCGTCCCCATAAGTTTCTTCGCCAGCGCCGTGCAGCCGGCCAGATCCTTGGCCCCGGCCGGATTGACGTAGAAGGCCAGCATCTGGACGGTGCCGTCGGCGCTCTCGACGTAGGCGCTCTGCAACAGGACGGCCTCTCGTTTCGAGTCGTGCCCGGCGGGCAAGACCAGTCGAGCGTCGACCAGCGGCTTGGGAACGACCAGCGGCTCCACCCGCGAGCCCTTGGCCTGGTCGCCCCAGCTTGCGATCTCGGCTTGAACGGCCTTGGCCAGGTCGCCGCCGGCCAGCGCGAACATTTCCCAAGCCATCAGCACCAGGCGTTCCTTGCCGGCGTTCAGCACCACCCGGGTTTCCTCGGTCGCCGCTTCCAGCGCCGCCATGATGCTGCGCCCTCGCGCCTCGACCTTGGCATTCTTGGGCATGCGGATCCGCAGCCGGCCCCCGAGCAAATCGGTTGCAACCTTGCCGGGGCTCAGCTTGCCCAACTCCTGTCCCTGTGCGACCCCGGCCAGTAACAAGGTCATCAGCCCGCCCGCGAACGCCATCCGCCAGCTTTCGATCCCGTTCATCATCTAGGCACCCCTATCTTCCGGCAGCTCAAAACCGATATGTATCTTGAGTGCCATCGTTCGTCTCCTCCAATACTGCAGTATAACGTTTCGCGCGTTAAGAAAAAATGGGGGCGCAGGTCTCCCAAAACACGGCGGAACCACTATGGCCGGTGACAAGCATACCCGTCAATCCCAGGCGAGGCTGAAATCGGGCGACAGCGAAAACCGGTAGCCCGTGCCGCCTGTGTATCATGTCGCCCCGGCCAACGTGCCGGGCAGGGTCCCGAGCGGCCTCACCCGGCAGATCCTCGTAAAGTCCTCGTCGTCGTGGAGCAGGACGGCCTCGTTTTCCAGGGCCAGCTGGGCGATAAAACAGTCGACGGCGCTGCGCACCGTCAACCCCTTCCTGCGGCAATCGAAGAAGATACGCGCCGCCTCCACGTGGGTGTGCCAGGGATCCGCGGGCAGCAGCACCTGCTGGCTGGACAGGTACTCGAGCAGCAATTTCCACTCGCGCTCATTCTTGGCTCCCTGCAGCAGTTCCTGGCAGCACAGGGCGGGAATGTGAAAGGGCGTCGACTCCCGTTCCAAGCGGACGAGATGTTCGACCGCCGCCGTATCCTTGCCCCGGAACATGTCGATCAGTACCGAGGTATCCACCACGATCACGAAGCCTCCCGGGTCGCCTTGTAGTCGTAACCTTCGGCAAAGGCGATCTTGCCCCGCAGATCAAGCAGGCTCTTGCGCTTCTTCATCGCCACCAGCAGGCGCAGCGCCTCGTGCACCAACTCCTTCTTGGTATTTATCCCGGTGAGCCGGGCCGCCTCATCGACCAGCTCGGCGTCCAGATCGATATTGGTCCTCATGAGAACCTCCTACACAACATGATACACATGGCAATGTGTACAGTCAAGTGCCCCGTTGTCATGGGTGGGTACATTTTGGCCGGTGATCCTACGGCCGGCCCACTTGCTCAAAATTATAACAGGCAAGACAGCTCGGCCTTCAATTTTCGGTAAATGAAAATATCTGGGGTTATGAGCCTGATACTACCATATCTCGCGATCCACACCGCCATCGATCGCCATTTTATAACAAGTATAACGCTGTTATAAAATGCGCCCCGATGAAGCGGTCATGCGCTCGAACAGCCGACCTCGATCTCTCGGGCTTGTCATTTCGCCCAGTCAGAGCTAGTCTGAAACAAGTATTGCCGTCCTCCGGCGGCAGGCGGCGGGGCTATAAAAAAGGAATGTAGAACCAAAGACGTCCAACTGCAGTCCTTGCGATGAACCGATATCCGCCGTGAGAGTGGATGTGTTCAGTCCCGCGGGCAATGGTTGCGCCACCGGCAGCGGCACAAACGGCTCCATTTGGGCGCTGATAGTTGTTTTTCTAGTAACCGTTCACGTGGTTTGACTTGTTGACGGCAGCAAAGATGGTGCGGGGTGGCCATGAAGTTGAGCCAGACATGCCTCGTTGAGATACTCGATGACGCTGCGTTTTTGCTGTCGACATGTAGCCGACACGGTCATGAT
>DATKYQ010000005.1:0-14915 GCA_035528415.1 Myxococcota bacterium
CATTGGATCTTTCAGGTCTCTGAAACTTGTCTCGATGCTCCAGCGCTTCGAGTACCATTTCGCGAATGCTTTCGCATCGTCCTTGCTGCGACTCGACGCAAGGCACCACGGCTCCTTCATCTTCTTGTCCTGCATGCACACCACCGTGGCAACCTCATAACCCTTCTTCGTGATCTTCGCGTTCTTCAACATCTTTGCTCGACCACCCTTGCCCACCCAGTCCTTGGCCATGCGCACTTCGCCCTCAGCCGACTCTACATTCGTGTTTCCGCGGAACCGGATGACGTAGTCGAACCCGCACAGCGCGTGCAAGAAGTCCATGAACTTGTGGTCGTCGAATCCGCGGTCCGCCAGCAGCGTTACCCGGATACCATCGGGCAACGCATCCAGGAATTTCGACACCACCTGGGCCTCGTGTTGTTGCCGTTGGCCCTTGAGTTCGGACTTGAGCACAGTGCGCCACACCAACGGCGTCGCTCGTCCATGCCTGGTAGTCAGGCTGAGCATCAACGTGGTCTGATCGTCAGCATCGAAATCAGACCAGTCGAGTATAACGATGATCTCTTTACGTTCTCCGACCATCGCCGGAACCCACAGGTCGAACATTTCCCACGGCTCGATGCCGGCGTTGCTCATCAATCTATCCACTTGCTTGATAGCATGTTTGTCGGCCAGACCCCGTGCGTATGCCAAACCGTGGCCGATGGCGTGGATGCCGAGGGCGTTGGCTTGCAAGACGCCGAGAGTTGCATCGGCCAGAGATGTGACTCTCTTGGCATGATAATCACAGGCAAGAAGAAATTCGAGGAATTGCCTGACAGGGCCGGATCTGAACTTCCGCTTCTTCTTCATGGGTACCCTCCTTGGCTGAAAAGAATACCCATTCGACAGCGAGAAACAAGTTCTTGTATGGAGCGGTTTGATTTCTTGGATCAATTCGATCACTTACGAGTTATAGTTCAAGTGATAAATGAGGGGATCTCTGAGCTCTAGCAACGCAATCAACTCAGACGTGTGTAAGAGCAAAGCGAAGCGGCGCTTTTGCTCACCGGTTATGTTGAACGCTTGCGGGGTATTACTTTGACCTCTCAGATCGATTTTGTGCGTCGTTTTTTCAAGCTGATTGCTGCCCAGTCTTCGTTACCGCCGGCATCCGGCCACTCTCTACTAAAGCTCTTCGCACCTATACCAACGACGTGCGGGACTTGCCGAGTGCCTCGTGCTTCGGCATGTGCCACACATTCGTAGGCATCGGCATGCCTCGCCACAAATTTCTTTTCACTGATGTCCATTGTTAGCCCGTTCTTTTAGCTCGGCACCTGAATTGGAGTGGATGGCTGTCTTGCGGGGCACGATTACCTTCTGACCGGTCCTGGGATTGCGACCCTCCCGCGTGTCGTATGGAAGAGTAGGGGGTGCGGGGGCTCGCCCCCGCACCTCGTTCGCGCTTGCGTGCTCGTGCCTCATGACGTCCGGCGCGGTTGCAGGTTCCGTGCCGATACCTTGTCGAGAGAGTTGGCTGCGTCGTGGCGACATCGTGGACAGGGCTTGCGTATCTTCTCAAGACGAAACTCTCTGCCGAATGAGTCCACGGCGGCTGGAGCGAAATGGAGCGAAATGGAGCGTATTGGAGCGGCCACCGTGAAGCGCGCTCCAATACGCTCCAACCGCCGGCGCGGATCTTCTTCGATTCGTCGTATGTCGACCCGATTTCGTCAGAATTCTCGTTTGGCACGGTGATTGCTCTGCAACACCTCCCAGTACCGTAAGGCGGGGACCGCCGTTCTTCACATCGGTCCTCGCAAGAGGGCGTCCCCGAGCTGATAAACCGATCGAGGGCCGCACCCGAGGGCACCGTTGAGAAACACGGCAGAGAAACGCGGACAACACGGAAAAACGCGGCAACCAACCCATGCAAGGAGGTAATCCGTGAAGTACTCGAGCCGACAGGAAACAAAAGGACAATGGACACGACTTTCAAGATGATGGATCGATCCGGAAAAGGCACGTTCGTCAACGACCAGATACCCAATATCTCGGGGGAGATTACCACCAGGACCCAGGTAGCCTTGGACCTGGTCAATGCGGCCAAGGGCATGGGGATCCTGGACAGAGTGATGTTGGTGTTGTCACAGCTCTGTGGTAAAGTAAGCGGTGACATTTCAGATTTGCCGCGCCCGGGAGAAAGGAGGAAAGAAGAATGGCGCGGCCAAGGAAAGGAAGATACCGAGTGCTGGGACCCTACAGACACCACAACAAGTGGCGAGGTATCTGCATCGGACCAGAGGGCTCGCGAGAGGTGGCGACGTTTGGAAGCGAAAGAGAAGCAAAAAAAGAGGCAGCGGCGCTGCGGCGGTTGCAGCCGGGAAGACTGACAATGGAGATGGTGCTGGACAAGTACGAGCAATACCTGGTGGGAAAGGGCAACAAGACCTCCAGCATCGAACGGACCATGCGCAGGCTCAGACTGTTCCATGATCCGGAAGTACCCGTTGCAGACGTGACGACTGCTCGGCTCAAGAAACGGTACGCCGAAAGGCAGGAACAGGTTGCCGTCGACACACACAGAAACGAGCTGAACGAGTCCAAGACGTTCTGGCGATGGTGCGTGCGCGAGGGCTATGTCAGTCACTCGCCGGCAGAGGACATAGAGCCTCAGGGCCGGCGCAAGAGAGGCAAGTTTCAGTTGCGGAGATCGGAGGCTCGGTCATTGTTCGCAGAGGCCCACAGATTGGCCGAGTCCGAAGGAGACGAGCGGGCCCTGGCGGTGCTTTCGATTCTCTGCATGGGTCTGCGATCCGGCGAGCTACTCAATCGCCGGGTGCGGGACGTGGACGTCGGGCCTGAAGGCGTACTGCTCTGGATCGACGAGGGGAAGACTCCCTCGGCCAGGCGCTACCACGAAGTGCCTGATCCGGTGGCCGGGCTCCTGGCTGCCCGGGTGGCCGGACGGGATCCGAAAAGCTGGCTGTTTCCGGCCGACACGGCGAGCGGCCACCGGCGGCGCGAATGGATGGGATCAGCCACCAATCGCCTTTGCCTTGCCGCCGAGGTGCCCGTGGTCACCACTCACGGTCTGAGGGGCACCTGGGCGACGCTGTCGTCAGAAGCGGGGGTTGCTTCCCACGTGGTTGCCCGCGAACTTGGTCATGCGAGCCCATTAGTCACCAAGCGCCACTACATATTGCCCGGATCCGACGACCGGACGAGGACTCGGAAGATGCTCAGGGTCATCTCCGGGGGAACTCGGTATGACGCACGGGAGCGGGAATGAAACTCAGAATTTCGTTCCCGCCCGGTAAAAATGACTTGAAGCATAAAAAAAAGAGATGTAGAAACAACAGGATTAGAAGCGCCGGCGTGGTGAAACTGGTAGACGCACGGGACTCAAAATCCCGCGGAAGCAATTCCATGTCGGTTCGATTCCGACCGCCGGCATTCTGATGGCCCGCAAGGCTCCGGTTGACGGGGCCGTGCGGGCTTATTGTTGGAGACCGCAGGCGATTCTTCGGGCTGGATGAAGCCATGATCAGGTGCCTGGTGATCCTGTTGCCGGTGTTGCTCTGCGCGGGCTGCGGCTCGACCGGCGCGCACAGCGCGCTTCCGGCGCCGGCCGGAGTGGACGTCGACCGGGCGCTGTGCCTGGCGACCGGCTTGCCGGGCGGCGCCGATCAGAATTCTCAGGCCAGGCGTTCGCGCAGGCTCGAACTCGCGCGCGGCGCGGGAGTCGGGCTTTTGCGCTGGGAGTTCCTGTGGAGCGCCGTCGAGCGAGTGCGCGGCGATTTCAATTTCGAGGCATATGACCGCCTGGTCGATGCGTCCGCTGCTGTCGAGACGGGCTGGATCGGATTGTTGGCCTATGGCAATCCCTGGGCCAGCGCGGCCACCGAAAGCGATGACAAGTACCCGCCCGACGACCCGGCCGATTTCGCAAGCTACGCCGGCGCCACGGCGGCGCACTTCAAAGACAGGATCACTCGTTGGGAAATATGGAACGAACAGAACGCCGGCTACCGCTTCTGGCTGCCCGCAGCCGATCCTGCCGGCTACGCGGATCTGCTGGCGGCCGCCGCGGCCGCGATCAGGCAGGCCGATCCCGAAGCCCGGGTGGCCTTCGGCGGAACCTTCTTCGCGCCTCAGGGAATTCCCGGGGCGCTCGAGTTCATCGAGGACTGCTACGCACAGCGGCCCGATCTAGGCGACTACTTCGACGCCATGGCCGTACACCCCTACATGCTCTACCCGCCGGCCGTGGCTCCCGAGAGCAAGCAGGCCTTGCCTCCCTTCGACTACCTCGAGCAGCGCAGCCTGCCGGAGATGATTGCCGACATCCGTGCCGCACTCGATGCCCACGCTGACGGCGACAAACCGATCTGGATAACCGAGCTGGGCTGGCCGGAATTCGAGTCCGTCCCGGCCGGCCAGCAGGCCGACTACCTGGCTCGCGCCTACCTGCTTTCCTTGGCCGCCGGAGTAGAATATGTCTGCTGGTTCACATTGGAAGACTCCGTCGGGCACACCGCTGTCTGGGAGGATTCTTTCGGCCTGGTGCCCTACGATCCCGACCCGACGGACGGACAAGATCCCGAGCCCAAGCCGGCCTACCGCGCTTTAGAAACACTTTCGAAGGTGCTGTCCGGCACGCGCTTCGATAGCGACCTGGGCGCCGAGGGCAACCTGCCCCCGGACGTGCATCTGCTGCGTTTCGCGACTCCCGATCGAGGGCGCCAGGTTCTGGCGGTCTGGAGCCGCGGCGCGGACCAGACGATCGATCTCGAGCCCAGCCTGCCCGGCTACCGCTTCAGCGGCGCCTTCGCCATGACCGGCGAGGCGCTCGCTCTGGATGCGGAGGACGGCACGTCGATCGATGCCGGCGGCGATGTGATCTACCTGGTCGAGGTTGCAGACTGATTCACGGCCGACGAGCAGAGTCGGCATGACGGCAGGAGGTATGAGAGTTGAAACGGATCGTATTGTCGATGATTTCGATGTTTCCGTTCGTCGGTGTTTTGGCCTGCGGCTCGGGCGATTCCGCAGGGCGGATCAATGTCGGCGTGATGACCTTCAACGTCCTGTGCTCTTTCTGCAACGACCAGTATGATCCCTGGGAAGAGCGGCTCGACTACTTCGCCGATATCATGCAGCGTCACGATCCCGACCTGCTGGGCTTGCAGGAACTAACCTGGGCATCGGAAGTCGACCAGTTCCTGGCTTTCATGGACGGCTACGAGGCCGCCTATTTTGTCGGCCAGACTCCCGGTCCGCTGGGACAGTACGAGTATCCCGACGCCGCCATCCTTTACCGCGCCGCGCGCTTCGAATTGGAAGAGAACGGTTTCTACTGGCTGAGTCCCACGCCGGACGAGCCCTGGTCTTCCGGCTTCTCCGAAAACCTGCAGCTTCCGCGCCTGGTCAACTGGGCGCGCCTGCTCGAAAAAAACACCGGCCGCGAAATCGTGTTCATCACCACCCATTTCGACAACAATTCGCCCAGCCAGGAACTCTCGGCCCCGCTCTTGCTGGAACGTACGGCTCCCTGGGCCGACGAACTGCCGGTGATCGTCACCGGCGACTTCAACTCGCAGCCGGCCGACGAGGCTTACCATATCTTGACCGAAGGAGTCGCCGGTGACGTCTTTCACTTGACCAACGCCTTCGATATCGTCGCCGAATGGTCGCTGGACAGCAACCAGGACCCGGCCCCGGACTATGACACCACAAGCCGCATCGATCATATCTTCACGGCAGGAAAAGACATGACCTTCGATTGCTCCGCCTGGACCGCTGACCTGCACGTCTACGGCCAAGGTGAAAAATATCCCTCCGATCACTGGCCTATTGCGGCAAGGCTCTCGTTCTAGTAGCACCTAGACTCACTGGCAACTCCATGTGCCAGTTATGTGCCTTCTTGGCGCAATAGTTTGATCCCGTTCAACACCAACTCGGCGCCAGGCATGGAAATTATCAACTGGATCTTCAACTTGCCAGACTTGGTGCAGCGTGACCATGTGGCACGATTATTGCTATTAACTAGCGAAAATTCCTTGGAGGTATTGACCATGATTCGTCGAAGCTTTCTTTTTATAGTGCTGGCGCTTTTGGTAGTGAGTTGCTCAGATAACGGTTTCGATCCTACCCTGGTGGCGCAGGGCCGTCCGATCATGTACGGCTCGCCCGACACCAACCCGGCCCACGACGCGGTCGTGGCCGTCACCAATCGCCAGCACCAGTACTTCTGTTCGGCCACGCTGATCGCGGCCGATGTCGTCATGACCGCCGGCCACTGCCTCGACGGGCAATCGGCCTCAAACGTCGACATCTTCTTCGGCTCCGACGCCTACTCGGGAGTAGGCACTTACGTGCACACCAGCGAGCTGGCCGTGCACCCCAACTACGACGGCTACAATATCCTCAACGACATCTCGCTGGCCCGCCTGTCGAGCGCCGCTCCCTCCGGGGTGGTGCCCATCCCGCACTTGCCGGCCAGCCTGGGCCTGACGTCCTCCGACGAGGGGAAGACGGTCGAGTTCTCCGGCTTCGGCCTGACGGAGGACGGGACCGACGGAGATAAGCTGCACGTCAACGGAGTCATCGACACCGTTTGCGGGGGCAGCGGATCGTGCGGCAACGTCGTGCCGCACGCCTTCGGCTACAATCAGGCCTCGGGCGGGCCCTGCTCGGGAGACAGTGGCGGTCCGGCCTTCATCCTGCGCTCGGGCACGGAGTATGTCGCCGGTGTGACCTCATACGGCGATCAGAATTGCACCCAGTTCGGGGTGAGCACAACCGCCAGCGAGTTCGCCAGCTGGATCGAGAACTTCATCGGCGGCAGCGGCACCGAAGACTGCGTAAACGGCCAAGACGACGACGGCGACGGCATGACCGACTGCGACGACTTCGACTGCACTTATCACCCGAACTGCGTCGGCCCGGGAGCCTGCGAGTCGGCTGTGACCGTCTCTTGCGGCGACGTGATCAATGCAACGACGGCCGACGGGACGAACGTCTATTCGACCTACGGCTGCCTGACCGACGGCACCGAGGACGGGCCCGAGCTGGCCTACAAGCTCGATCTGCGCTCCGGCACCGAGTTCACGGTCACCTTGCAGCCTTCCGGACAGGGCGATCTCGACCTGTTCTTGCTGCCGGCCTCGGGCGAGAGCTGCAGCCTGTCCGATTGCCTGGACGCCTCGTACAATGAGGAGCCCAACAACGAGACGATCAGTTACCAGATGCCGGCCGGCGGGGCCTACCTGGTGGTCGAGACCTGGGACACTGCGACCACATTCCAGTTGCAGATCCAGTGCGACACACAGGTCGAGCAGTGCGCCAACGGCATAGACGACGACGGTGACAGGCTCATAGACTGCAATGATCCAGACTGCGCAAACGACTCGCATTGCCAGGTGCCGGCCGAGAACTGCTCGAACAATATTGACGACGACCAGGACGGGGCCACCGACTGCGACGACACAGATTGCATAAACGACGCGGCCTGCCAGGTGCCGGTCGAGAACTGCTCGAACAATATCGACGACGACCAGGACGGAGCCACCGACTGCGACGACACAGACTGCGCTTCCTCGATGGCCTGTATGACTCCGGCCGAGAACTGCACGAACAATGTCGATGACGACCAGGACGGGGCCACCGACTGCGACGACACGGACTGTGCCAGCAACGCGGCCTGCCAGGTGCCGGCCGAGAACTGCACGAATGACATCGACGACGATCAGGACGGGGCTACCGACTGCGACGACAGCGACTGCGCCGACAACAACGCCTGCCAGGTGCCGCCCGAGGACTGCACCAATACCATCGACGACGACCAGGACGGGGCTACCGACTGCGACGACACAGACTGTGTCAATCATCCGTCCTGCCAGGCCTACCAGGAGAACTGCTCAAACGGCATCGATGACGATCACGACGGGGCGCTGGACTGCGAAGACACCGACTGCGCCGGCGATACAGCCTGCCTGCCGCCGAGCGAAGACTGCACAAACGGCAAAGACGACGACCACGACGGTATCATCGACTGCAATGATCCCGACTGCTCCGGCTACTACATTTGCCAGAACGATAGTGGTTCCGGCGGCTGTGCCGAGGCGCCCATGGGCGGCCTGGGCCTGCTGCCCTGGTTGCTGGGGCTGTGCCTGCTAGGACGCAGGCGGCGCACGATCTGAGCCGGAATATACTCTCTATCCATTTCTGGCTTGACCTGGGATGATAGCTGGGACAAGATCCGCCCAAATGATGCTAGAGGTGCGTGTAGGAGTGTCTATACGGGGAGGTGGAGGATGACAGGATGGTGGAAGAAGGGCGCGACAGGAGTGTCGAGGGGAAGGGTGTGTGCGTTGACGGGGACAGCGGCGAGGCGCGTGTCGAAATGGCCTGCAATCATCCCGAAATCGTTCACAGGAACAGTCGCATGTCGAAGACCAAGGGAACCATAGGCATTCTCACCGGGGGCGGCGATGTGCCGGGACTCAACCCGGCCATCAGGTCGATCACCATCCGGGCCATCCGCGAGGGCTTCAAGGTGATCGGCATCCGGGGTGGCTGGGGCGGGTTGGTCGAGATGCAACGCGATCCTGAATCCGACAGCTCCAACTATTGTATCTTGACCGAAGAGCTGGTCAATCAGGTCGGCCGCAGCGGCGGTACCTTCCTTCACACTTCGCGCACCAACCCGGGCAAGGTAAGCCAGTCGGAGGTGCCGGAGCACCTGCGCGACAAATACAATGACGAGTTCAACGATCTGACACCGGAAGTGCTCAAGAACCTCGAACACCTGGGCATCGATTATATGATTCCCATCGGCGGCGACGACACCCTCAGCTACGGGGCGCGCCTGCAAAAAGAGGGCTTCAGGGTCATCGCTATTCCCAAGACGATGGACAACGACGTCCCCGGCACCGACTACTGCATAGGTTTCTCCACCTGCGTGACCCGCATCATAGAGCTTACCCACCGCCTGCGCACCTCGGCCGGGTCCCACGAGCGGCTGCTGATCATCGAGGTCTTCGGGCGCTACGCGGGTTTCACCTCGCTCTTGCCGACCATGGCCGGGGCGGCCAATCGCTGCATCATCCCCGAGTACCGCTTCGACGTCGAGCGCCTGACGGAGCTGTTGTGGGCCGATCGTTACACCAACCCCAGCAAGTACGCCGTCTGCCTGGTGTCGGAGGGCGCCACCTTCAAGGGCGAGAACGAGATGAGCTTCGAGGATACCCAGACCGACGCTTACGGGCACCGCAAGCTGGGTGGCATCGGCGACCTGGTTTCTTCCAAGGTCAAGGAGTTGGCTCCCAAGTACTCCGCCAAAGGCAAGGCGATCGGCGTCATCAATCAGCGCCTGGGCTACCTGGTGCGCTGCGGCGACCCGGACGCCATTGACTCGATCGTGCCGATGGCTTTCGGCAACCTGGCGCTCAACCTGATCCTCGAACGCAAGCACGGCAGGCTGGTCAGCCTGCGCAACGGGCGCTATGACAACGTGCCGCTCGAGGTGGTGGACGGGGCCAGCAAGGTAGTCGACATCAACAAGTATTACAACACCGACCGCCTGCGCCCGAAGTACAAGACCTTCGACGGCAAGCCGCTGTTCATTATGACCAGCGACTACTGAGATGAACGCTGAATTCGACCTACTGATAATCGGGGCCGGGCCCGGCGGCTACGTGGCTGCCATCCGCGCGGCGCAGCTAGGCCTGCGGGTCGCGCTGGTCGAACGAGATCGGCGGCTGGGGGGCACCTGTCTCAGGGTCGGCTGCATTCCCTCCAAGGCCTTGCTCGAGTCGAGCCGCATCTACGAGATGTTATCAGGCAATCTCGGCGATCATGGATTGTCTGTTACAGGCGCAGGGCTCGATATCCCGGCGCTGATGCGGCGCAAGGAGCGCGTGGTAGGGCAGCTTACCTCCGGCGTTGACAAGCTGATTACGAAAAACGGCGTGACGCTAGTCCGCGGCGAGGGCCGCCTGGCAGGCCCCAATAAAGTGCGGGTTATGGGCGAAGAGGGCAATCGCGAGTTGACGGCCGAAAACATCCTTTTGGCCACGGGCTCCGCGCCGGTAGAATTACCGCAGCTTCCCTTCGACGGCCGGCATATTGTCTCTTCGAGCGAGGCGCTGGCTTTCGAGGAAGTTCCCGAAAGACTTCTTGTGGTCGGGGGCGGGGCGATCGGGCTGGAGCTTGCGCAGGTGTGGCAGCGGCTGGGCGCGCGGGTGACGATCGTCGAGATGCTGCCGCAAATCGCTCCCTTCGCAGACAAGCTGGCGGCCCGCCTGTTGCAGAGGGCCTTGAAAGATAAGGGCATCGAATTTCATCTCGGCACGCGGGTAGAAGCGGCAACGGTCGAGGGCGATGTCGTGCGGGCGCGACTTATGGACGAGCGCGCTAAGGGATCGGAAATCGACTGCGACCGGGTGCTGGTGGCGGTAGGCAGGCGTGCGTACAGTGAGGGCCTCGGTCTTGCCGAGGCAGGGGTGGTGCTCGACGAGCGGGGCAGGGTGACGATCGACGACGAATTCAAGACCTCGACAGGGTCGCTAAGGGCGATCGGCGACCTGGTGGCCGGTCCAATGTTGGCCCATCGAGCCATGCAAGAGGGCCTTGCTGTCGCCGAGTCGCTGGCGGGCCTTCCGGCCAAGCGCGAGATCGATGTCATTCCGGCGGTGGTTTACACCCACCCCGAGTTGGCCATGGTGGGCAAGACCGAAGAGCAGTGCAAGACCGAGGGGCTGGACTACCAAAGCGGCCGCTTCTATTTCAAGGCCAACGGCCGCGCGCTTACGGCCGGCGACGCCGAAGGGGTGGTCAAGCTGCTGGCCGCCAAGGACGACGGCAAGATCCTGGGCGTGCACATCCTGGGCCCGTGCGCCTCAGAGTTGATAGCCGAGGCGACGCTGGCAATGAAGCTCGGTGCCAGTGCGGCCGACCTGGCCAACACCATCCACGCCCACCCGACCCTGTCCGAAGCCCTCAAAGAAGCCGCTTTAGCCGCCTGCGGCCGGGCCATCCACGCCTGAAGACTTTGCCGTATCAGACCCGCTTCTCGGCGGCGATCTGTCGCTTGAGCCAGATGTTGAACGACCACATCATGGCGGCCGAGAGCAGGCCGATGCCGCCCAGGATCAGCCAGCCGATGGTGTTCTGTACGGGGTCGAGTTCGAGTAGTCCGTTGGGCAGCTTGGTGGAGCCCGCGCACATGACTTCGTTGAAGATCAAGGCGCCCACAGGGCCGCCGGCCAGGGCGCCTAAAGCCACCGGCAGGTTGGCGTAGCCCAGAAACAGGCCTTCCTGACCCTTGGGAGAAAGCGCCCCGATATACTCGTAGGCTCGCGGGGCCGCGAAAAGCTCTCCGAAGGCCACCAGGCCGACGGTCATGATGCCGAACATCGAGGCGATCGGGATCCAGTTCCAGACGTCTGCCCTGATGGAGTCGGACAGCCAGATGGGCACCAGGTTGATCAGGAAGGCCGTGCCGACGACGATGTTGCCGATGATGATCGAGCGCACCGGCTTCATTTTGCCGAAAAGACGTGTCACCGCCAGTTGGAAAAAGACGATCACGAAGGGGTTGGCCATTGTGTACAGATCGACGGCCGGGTCGATCTCGAGGACCTTCTTCCAGTACAACGGCACCACGTTGTAAACCTGGTTGTAGAGGAACCAGAAGCCGGATGAGGCCAGCAAAAAGAGCGTGAAGCGGGGATTGCGCAGCACTAAAACCATGTCTGCCAGTATACGACCGACCGATTTTCTATTTTTGGCCTCTTTCGGCTGCGCGCCGCCGGAGGGCTCGTGATCGTGGTAGAGGAAGAGCACCACGAAGAAGGTCAGCACGCTGAAGCCGGCGCCCACGGCGAAGATGTAGCTGAGATCGAAATGGGTTCGAAAGATCCAGCTTGTGAAACGCCCCAGCAGCGAGCCGATGTTGATCACCATGTAGAAGATGGCGAAAGCCAGCGTGGCTCGCGATCCGGCCGTCTTCTGCACCGTGCCGGAGATGCAGGGCTTGATGACCGAACCGCCGAAGCCGATCAGTAAAATACCCAGCACAACGGTCAGGATGGTTTGCCCACTGGCGCTGACCTCGTTGCCGATCGTTGTAGACAGGCTGCCGAAGCCGAACCAGACCGGGCTGCCCATCAGGAAGTAGCCCATCGCCAGCAGCACGAAGGCAACCAGCAGTGAGCGCTTGAAACCCACCTGGTCGGCGATGGTGCCCGACAAGATCGGCAGAAAGTAAATCAGGCCCCACAGCACGCTGCTCGAAAGCGTGCTCGGCCAGTAGTCGCCAAGCCCAAGCTGTCCCAGGTAGATGACAACGAACGAAGCCATCGCATAGTAGGCCGAGCGCTCGAACAGCTCGGTCAGGTTGGCGGTCCAGTACTCTTTCGGGAAAGCCGTCTTGACTTCATGGTCGGCGCTGTCGCCCGGTTGTTGCGGCATGGCGGCTCCTTGTGGTTTGAGTCGTGTCTTGGCCTCATAGCCCGGAGAAGGGGGGCGCGTCAAGTTGCGCTTGGCAAAGACCAGGGATATTCTCGGGCTTGAAGTCCTGATAGGAGGTTCTCGCGATGCGAAGACTCTTGTTCATTTCTGTCGGCCTGCTGTTGGCGTCGTGTTCTTCGAGCGGAAACGGCGGCGGCGACGCCGGCTGCCGCGACGACAACAGCTATACTTTCCCGATCGGCGCCCGGGACGATACCTTCTACGTCGGCCCCTACCTGATGCACACGACGCTGAACGAAGTTTCCATCTCCTGGGAGACCGAGCAGGCAAGCGGCACGCGTCTCGAGTATGGCCGCGACTCGAATTACGGGCGGCAGATCGTGGGCGACTCCGGCAGCATGCACCAGGTTACCGTAACCGGCCTCGAACCGCAGACGCTCTACCATTACCGGGCCTGCAGCGATGAGACTTGCAGCGGCGATCTCACCTTCTCGACGGCCCCGCAGGCGGGCAGCCGCTTTCGCTTCGCGGTCTACGGCGACAGCCGCTCAAATCCGCCGGAGCACCAGCGGGTTGCCGAGGGGATAATCGGTGAAACGCCCATTTTGGCCTTCAACGTCGGCGACGTCGTCGAGAACGGCAACAACCGCGACGAATACAAGAGCATGCACTTCGATCCGACGCGTCGCCTGGGCGAGTACGTGCCGATCTACGTCGCCATCGGCAACCACGAGATGAAGCAGTACGAAGTGCCCGACTTCCTGGACTACATGATGTTTCCCGAAGACCCCGATGTGCCCCTGCCCGAGTTGAGTTACACATTCACATACGGTGACGCCTATTTCCTGGTGCTCGATTCGACCCTGGATCATTTCGACTTGTTCTTTCCGCTCGAGGGCTCCGAGGACCCGCCGCTGTGGAAGTGGCTCAAGGAAAAGGCCGCCTCCAAAGAGGCGCAGGCGGCCCGCTGGCGCTTCGCCTTGATGCACTACCCGCCCGACTCGGAGTGCTATGCCGAGGCCGACTACGGCATTCCCTCAACGGCCATACGCAACTACGTCGTTCCGCTTCTGGCGGAGAACCACTTCACGGCACTGTTCGCGGGCCACCAGCACGACTACGAGTACATGGAGATTTCGGGGCTGCCCTGCATAATCACCGGCGGCGGCGGAGCCGGGTTGGAGACCTGCGCCAATTGCACACGCGACGTATCCGAGATAACCACGGTGGCCTGCCTGCATAATTACCTGACTGTAGATCTAGGTTGCGACAAGGCCGTAGTCCGGGCAGTCGACACTGACGGGAACGTTTTCGAGCAGCACGAGTTCGATAGATAATCAGTCGCGGCGCCTCCGCACGAGGACAAGCAACCCGAGGAGCAGCAGAAGCGGTATACCGCTTCTGCCAGTGCCGTTGCGGTTGGCCATGACGCAGCCGCATCCGCTCGAGGATGTGTGGGTCTCCTCGACAACGGTGCACTGGAGGCTGCAGGGGCCTGCGTCGCTGTTGTCCGGGCCGTCGTCGCACTTTTCGCCTGCATCCACGATTCCGTTTCCGCAGCTCTCGTCTGACATGCAGGTTGCGCTGCAGCCGTCGCCGCTGACGGTGTTACCGTCATCGCAGGCCTCGCCGGTATCAACGACGCCGTCGCCGCAGTTCGGAAGCGCGCAGTTGGACTGGCAGCCGTCGCCGTCCGTTGTGTTGCCGTCGTCGCAGGCCTCGCCCACGGCCGCATCCAGGTGCCCGTTGCCGCAGGTCTCGTCCGACATGCAGTCCGACGAGCAGCCGTCGGCCTGCACGCTGTTGCCGTCGTCGCAGGCCTCGCCGGTATCCACGATGCCGTTGCCGCAGTACTCGATCACACACGTGCCGCCGCAGCCGTCCCCGGCTTCAGTGTTTCCGTCGTCGCAGGTCTCGCCCGCGGCCGTGTCGACGATGCTGTTTCCGCAGCTCTCATCGGATGTGCAGGTGGCCGAGCAGCCGTCGCCGCTGACGGTGTTGCCGTCGTCACAGGCCTCGCCGGTATCCACGACGCCGTCGCCGCAGTTTGGAAGCGCGCAGTTGGATTGGCAGCCGTCGCCGTCCGTTGTGTTGCCGTCGTCGCAGGCCTCGCCCACGGCCGCATCCAGGTGCCCGTTGCCGCAGGTCTCGTCCGACATGCAGTCAGACGAACATCCGTCGGCCTGCACGCTGTTGCCGTCGTCGCAGGCCTCGCCGGTATCCACGATGCCGTTGCCGCAGTACTCGATCACACACGTGCCGCCGCAGCCGTCCCCGGCTTCAGTGTTTCCGTCGTCGCAGATCTCGCCCGCGACCGTGTCGACGATGCCGTTTCCGCAGCTCTCGTCGGATGTGCAGGTGGCCGAGCAGCCGTCGCCGTCCGTGTTGTTGCCGTCGTCGCAGGCCTCGCCGGTATCAACGACGCCGTCGCCGCAGTTCGGAAGCGCGCAGTTGGA
>DATKYQ010000006.1:0-31399 GCA_035528415.1 Myxococcota bacterium
CGGCGAATGTGCTGTTTCTGCTATGCGCATCCATTCCAATATGGTACCTGTACTTCATTAGCGGCTCCTCCTTTTAGGTTTGGGTTTTGGCACCAACAACCTATCAGGAAGGACGCCGCTTTTCCTATTATGCCGTCCCTCCGTCCTCTCCGTCCCTGCCTCCGTCCCTGTCGCGTAGTTAAAAAGTTGAAACCGTTCCTGATTCCAAGATACCATCCCGTTTTGGGGCGGGGTAACAATCCAGGAGAGGACATTGGCAATGCGACGCGCTATCTACGCTGTGGGTTTCTTCCTGATCGTGGGCTGTGGTGACCAAGCTACGGATAAGCCCGATGGCGGCAAAGGTGCGACGATCACGCTCTCAGGGAAGCTCGTCGCCGGGGCGCAGACGCCGCTTCCTCCTTCTCCGGTTCGGGCGCCCGGTGAGCTGCTCGTCGGCTACCAGCTCTACTGCGTGACCTTCGCCGATCCGCCCTCGGCAGCGACCGGCACCTCCGACGACGCCGGGCAGGTGAGTTTCGCCATTGGCGCCGCCGGCGTGGCCATGGGCTGCTTCGTTCTCGACGCGACCGGCGCCGGTGTGGCCGCGCTCATCTTCACCACCGGACTGGAGCATGGGCAGACCATCACGCTCACCGGCGACACGGATCTGGGCAGCATCACGGTTGACCTGGACAATGGAGTCGCCATGACCGATGTCATCCAGATGGGCGCGCTCACCGGGAGCGACGGCTTCACCTGCCCCCTGGGCTCGTGGGAGGCGACCATAAGCAGGCAGGACTGCACCGGCACGGCCACGACGAGGTTCTGGATCGTGCAAAACCCCGAAGGGGAGTACCTACTCAACTTCACCCTCGAGCCCGTCCAACTGGCCGGCAGCGGCGGTCAGTGCGGCATTGTCGCCCATGCCGACATCCCGGTGACCGAGAGCGCCGGCTCGTTCACGCTCACATTCCCGGGCGACCCCTCCTGCCCAGCCAAGACCTTGACGGTGACCCTGACGCCCAATCAAGGCTGCACCGAGCTCGCCGCGACGAGCTTCTTCAGCGGCTGCAGCGCCTGCAACGGCCAGGAGTGCGAATGCGGCGGGGATCTCGACTGTCCCCTGAATCCCAGCACCGCTACGCGGAAGTAGGTTCGGGTCCCCCCTCGGCCTCGGGACTTCGGTATTATTCCAGGAGAGGGGTGATCATGAAACTGATTGACAGAAACGTTGTTTAGGCATACCGCTATGCTCAATTAACTTTTCCCAAGGGGAGAAAATCATGACGAGACGAATGAAGATCATCCTGGCCGTGTTTGCAGCCATTCTGATGCTGGCGTTCACAACTTATTCAATCGCCGGTTCCACTTCCTGTGGTTCCGACTCCGATTGCAAGGTGGGCAAGTGCTCGAGCGGCAAGTGCGGCTCCTGCGGGTCCGACTCCGACTGCAAAGGGCACTCGAAATGTTCGAGCGGACATTGCGGCTCCTGCGGCTCCGACTCCGATTGCGCCGTCGGAAAATGCTCTAGCGGCAAGTGCGGCTCCTGCGGGTCCGACTCCGACTGCAAAGGCGGGCGCTGCTCGAGCGGTAAGTGCTCCAACGCCAACGAGTACTATAAATAACATCTTGAGCCGGATAAAGCTCCTCTGACCTGAAAACCAGGCCTTTGGAGTAGACAACTCGAATTCTTACCTGGCCCGAATGTTGGCGCGTTCGATGCGGATAATTTGGGACTTTGACGAACCGGGCAGGATAACGTCCAGGATAACCGAAGTGCCCGGCTTGCCGCGGATCAACTCGACTGCCCGTCTCAAATCCAAACCCGAAAAATCGAACCCATCGATTCGCTTGATTACTGCTCCACTCAACAGTCCCATCTGCGAGGCCGGCGAGTCCTCGTACACGTCAAATGCCAGAAGCTGACCATCTTCGATCTTCAAAGCCATACCTACTCCGGTATATTTCAAAGTACCGCGCCCGTCATCCTTGGAGCGCTCCAAGCGGATCAGGCCGATGTCGAGTTCGCCTCCCGAGGGCACCTGGATCCCGGTGCTCATCTCACTCAAGTAGCCCTGTTTCCTGATCCAGATAGAAAGGCGTTCGGCTGAAACACCCTCGAGCTTGAACATTCCTTGCGCATCGCTAAAAGCCATATTTCTGAGACCCCTGAAACTTTCGACTCGGACATGGGCCATCGCAACCGCTAAACCGGTCTCGTCATCAACTACCTTGCCGGTCAGGTTTCCACCGGCCCTCAGGTAAATCGTACCCGCCTCGACCCGTTGACCACTCTTTACAGTCACTCCGCTCTTTATGCCGGTCGTATAGCCCTTGGCGTAAACCTTGACAGTATACTTGCCGGCCGCCAGGCGCTTGAGTATGAAGCGCCCGCTCGGATCGCGGACCCTACTCGACGAGGAATTACTCATCCATAACCCGAAGTTCTCAGAATCCGGGGAAGCTTGGGCCGACAGCGTGTATTGCTGAACGGGCTCTCCGTCACCAGCCCGCACAACCAATCCGCTAATGCTGCCCGGATCGGTCAGATCGAGGACCGCGCGATCGGTTGCAATCGGAATATTTGCTTCAGCAGAAGGTCCCCAGTCTCTATGCACGGCAAACAAGTTGATCTGATCGTTTATAAAAGGCCCGGGCAACCAGAACTCTCCGGAGCCGTCCGTGCTGACGGCGTATCTGAATTTTTTATCCGTGCGTATAAAAACGCGTGAATTCGCAACGGGCTTCCCGGCCGGGTCTTGAACCCGGCCGGACAGGCCGGCGACCGGTCGCAACACAATTGTGACATCGGTTGTCCGGCCGGGCGAGGTTGTGCCGTTTAGTTTTTTCTCGGGCGCATATCCCTTGACTTTGGCAAGCAGCACGAAGTCACCGGGTTTGACCCGTTCAAATCGGAATTGACCTTGCCCATCGGACTGCAGGCTGCGTTCGTCCAGACTTGGGCTTGTCAAAAGCCTGACTTCAGCCTGGGCGATTGGTTTATTGTTTTGGTCTACAACTTTACCCGTCACGATAGCTGGCGCACCAAGCTGGATGTTTATTCCGTCGATTTCGGACCCGCTTTCGAGCAAAATTTCTTTGCTCTCGGCCAGGTCAAATCCGGCCAGTTCGGCCATGACTTGTATCCGTCCCGGCCCCAGGTCGGCAATCCGGAAAGTGCCGTCTGTGCCGCTGACTTCTTTGATATCAAGGCTATAGGCCTGGGTTTCTCCGGGCGCCTCCAAGTACAAGATGGTCAGGCGCGCCCCGACTGCCGGCCGATCGATCGCCATGACTCGCCCGGACACCCGGCTCGTGCCGCTGATGCCCTGGTAGTTTTTTACGTCCTGCAAAAACCCCGTCACTCCGCCGGTCGTGTCCTGGTCGCCAGTCTTAGCGGGAGTTTGCTTTTCTGCCGATTCGTTCGGGTCGCTCGTCGAGAAAACCAACCAGACAGTAGCCAGGACCAGGCCCAGAAGACTGGCCCCGACTAATACTTTTTTACTCGATGAAGATTTTGTCATCGGATTATTCGCTCGCGCAGCTGCACCCCTGGGCCGCGTCCATGAATGCCGCGTCGGTCTGGTCGACGCCGCCGGTGCGATCCAGGTCGGCTCCAGAGCACCATTGGTTTCCCGGGCGGCAATCCCGGCCGGCGTACTCGTCTTTGGCTGACTCGAACAGGGCCGTGTCGGCGGCATCTACCACTCCGTCGGCGTTCAGGTCGGGCCGCGTACAGCCCATGACCGCCCAGCTGCAGTCGAGGATCCCGGGCGCCGTTATGCACAGCGGCAAGGCATGCAGCAGGCGCGCGCCGCCCACTATCCGGTGGTGGGGACGCTCGACCGTGCGCCAGGGGTAGTCGGCTTCCGGGAAGCCGCGGGCCTGGTACTCCTCGCCTTCAACTCGCACCGGCGGGGTGTCCCCGTAGGCGTCCTGGTATCGCTGCTGGACCGATTGGCTTGCGCCCTCGAGCCTGCTCTCTATCGCGGTCAGAATGTCCTCGTTGGTGCGCATGGGCGCAGGTTGGGTGTCTTCCATGTCCAGCCAGGATTCCAGATTCTGCATGTGCCATTCCGAATCGGCGTGTTCGCCAAGGTCTGCTACCGGCGTCGAATCCAGCCCGGCCCAGGCTTCGAACAGGGCGGCCTGGTACAAACGGGCTGCCAGCCGGGCCGGCTGAGTGTTTGTGTATATTATGTCGGCGAACACCCGCATCAGGTGAGTTATATCGCCCAGCACCTTGCGGGCTTGCCGGCCGAGTTCGGCTTCAGGGCGGGTGTCGGCGTAGGCCACCAAGGCAGTCACCGCCAGGGTGATCTCGTAGAAATCGTCCTGGAATCCGCCGATCAGGTTCTCGGCCGCGCCGGGCGAACTCTCTTCGAGGTCGCGCACAAGCTCGAGCCAGGGCATGCCGAAGAACTCCATCTGCTCCATGGTCTCCCAGTCCTGGCCGCAGAAGGCCTCCTCCAGGCGCTTGCAGCTGCGCGCCCCGGCGGGCACCTCGCAATTTGTGTCCTGGCCTATGGCATCCACCAGAAGCTGCTCGATCGAGGCCGGCGCCTTGACCACCGGCAAGGGCGTGCCCAGGCCGCCCGACGAAATCGCCCGGGACAGGTAGGCCATCTGGCAATCGGCCAGGCTGCCCAGGTCTTCGTTCTCGGTCTCTCCGTCCGGTCGCACCGCGCCGGAGTTGATTAAATATTCGTACGGGTTGTGCTCGCCGACGGTCATCAAGGCGTCGTTGTCTACGATCAGATCGCCGATGCGCCGCCCGGCCTCGACCACCCGGGAGGCCGCCCGGCGAACGGCCTTGCTCGACGACTTGTCGCCCATGGCGCCCATGGCCGCGACGATGCCCAAAGACAGATCGGGGAAGTTGTCCCGCGAGTTGTGGTTGCCCCAGTAGGCGCCCTGCCAATCGTAGGGCGCGGGCGTGCGCATGATCGACGCGCAGCAGTCGCTCGAACGCAGGTGGACGGGCAGGGCCGAGAAACTGTAGGTCACGGCATATGCGTTGGTTTCCACGGCCGGCATGTAGTTGAACAGAATGTCCTCGGGGTCTTCCCGGTAAGTAACCCGCAGGCCGTCCCAGAAGGTCTCGATCATCTCGGCCTCGAGTTCCGGATTGTATGCATAGGGAGCTTGAACCGAGTTGCCGTCGCGGGTGCGGCTGACTTCGCCTGTCAGCCCGTCCACCACCCGGGTCCAACCCGGGTAGACGAAGCGGGCGGTCATCCCCGGGTGGCCGCTGACCTGCTCGAAAAAGTGTAGCCCGTTCAACATGCGCACCAGGGCCAATTCCAGCGGCCGGGTGCGGAAGATGCGGTAGGCGTGCCAGACCGTCCAGACCGAGAGGCCGATCATGTTGTTGTCGTTGGGGCCGGGAACCACCTCGTAGTCGTTTCCCTGCCGGGCGATGCCGGCCTTTCCCAGTGTGACGGCGAAGTTCACGTCGCCGAAGGTCATGTAGCGCTGGTAGGCCGTGACCGCCCGCTCCACACGCTCGCGGTAGTAGAGCCGGAAAGCCCGGGCGGCCGCCTGGATATCGGGCACCGGACGGTTGAGGGTCTCGGCGGAGTCACAGGACGAAAGCCAAAAGGCGAGCAGCAAAACGGTCGCGATCTTGGGGATCATGGTCACTCCCTGTGGTCGATTGGATTGATCCCGAGTCTAGCCTTAATTGATGATCAGGTAGCGGGCCAGGATCTCGGCCACGTCGAAGACCTTGTGGCTGTCGATCAGATCCTTGTCCTTGAGGCCATCGGTCAACATGGTCATGCAGAATGGGCAACCCACGGCGAAGGTCTCGGCCCCGGTGGCCAGCAACTGGGCCGTGCGCTCGTTGTTGATCCGGGTGCCCTCTTGTTCCTCCATCCACATGCGGCCGCCGCCGGCGCCGCAACAGAAGCCCCTGCGCTCGTTGCGGGCGGCTTCCACCAGTTGCAGGCCGGGCACGGACTTGAGGACCTTGCGCGGTGCGGCGAACACGTCGTTGTAACGGCCCAGGTAGCAGGAATCGTGGAAGACCACCTTGCCCATGGCGTCGCCGGACAATTGCAGGCGGCCCTCCCGGAGCAGTTCGGCGATGAACTCGGTGTGGTGCAAGACCTGATAGTCGCCGCCGAAGTCCTTGTATTCGTTCTTGAGAGTGTTGTAGCCGTGGGGGCAGGTGGTGACGATGCGCTTGACCTTGTAGTTGTTCATCACCTCCACGTTCTGCATGATCAGCGTCTGGGCCAGGTATTCGTTGCCCGCCCGGCGGGCCGTCTCGCCGCAACAGCCCTCCTCTATGCCCAGCAGGCTGAACTTGACCTTGGCCGCCTGCATGATCTTGATAAAGGCCTTGGTGACTTTCTGCGCCCGGTCGTCAAAAGACCCGGCGCAGCCGACGAAGAACAGGATCTCGTGCTCCGGATCCTCGGCCAGGGTGGCAAGGCCCAGTCCCTCGGCCCAGTCGAAGCGCTTGTTGGAACCAATCTGCCAGGGGTTGTTGTTGTTCTCCATGCCCTTGAAGACGTTGGTGACCTCCTGCGGGAAGGCCGTCTCCACCTGCGTCAGGTACTGGCGCATGGGCAGGATCACGTCCAGGTGCTCGATGCCCATGGGGCAATTGGCCTCGCAGGCCCGGCAGGTGGTGCAGGCCCAGAGCACCTGCTGGCCGATCACGTCGCCTTGGAAGTTGGGACGCCCGTCCTGGCCGTTTTCGTCCTTTTGCCTGCGCCGGGCGAAGACGTCTTCCATGTGCGCCTTGACGTTCTGAATCACTTGCTTGGGGTTGAGCGCCTTGCCCGTCAGGTAGGCCGGGCAGTTTTCCTGGCAACGGCCGCAGCGGATGCAGGCGTCGGCGTCCAAGAGCTGCTTCCATGACAGCTCCTCCAGCCTGGACACGCCAAAGGTCTCCACGTCCGTGTCCTCGCCGTTCATTATGGCGGCCACGGTCTCGTCCCTGGCGATGCGACCCGGGTGAGAGCTGGAGCGGAAAAAGAGGCCAAGGCTGCCGGCCACGATGTGCCAGAGCTTGCCGAAGGGCAGGTAGGCCACGAAGAAGAGCACCAGCAGGAAGTGCACCCACCAGACGACCGAATGGACGCTCTGCAAGGTCGCGGGCTCCAGGCCGTAGAACAGGGTCTTGGAGATTGCGTAGCTCAAGAAGCTGTAAGGCGCCCACCAGGGCTGCTGCTCGGCCAGGCGCAGGGCCTGCAGCAGGTGGCCGCTGACCAGGATGATCAGGATCAGCAGCAAGGCGAACCAGTCGTCGTTCTTGTTGTCCAGGGCCTTGGGGTGAAAGACGTAGCGCCTGAGGACCATCAGAACGATGCCCGCAATGGCCATCAGCCCGAAGACGTTCAAGGTCACGGTGTAAACCCAGTAGAAGTAACTGGGGGTCGATAACACCTTGAGGCCCAGGTCGGCTTCCAGCATGACGATAAGCGTGCCGATGAAGAGGATGACGAAGCTGAAGAAGAACATGGCGTGTATCAACCCGGGCAGCAACTCTCGGAGCACCAGCCTCTGCGTACCCGCGTCCCAGACGGCCCAAAAGGCCCGGCCCGCGATGCCGTCGCTGCGCTTGTCCTTCTTGCCCTGCCGCCAGATGGCGAAGCGCCGCCAGACCCCGTAGCCGAAGACGATCAGCATGATCGCCAGGGGCAGGTAGACCTTCAGATGCGGACTCGGAACGTTCCAGTACACTTCGCGGAAAGGCAGGCTTTGCCCGGCCTGGGCCATGACTTCTGCGAACATATCATTCGTCCTTTCGGCGACGCTGTCCCGTGTCGCTCGCAACATTGATACCCGTGCGAATCCGAACAGTCAAGGAAGTAAGGAAAGTTATCGATCTTGGTGTTAGCCTAGAAGCCTGCGGATCAGGCTGCGGAACTCGGCCACCTGCAGGAATGACATGGCCACCGAGCCCAATACCACCCGGGCGCCCGTGCGCAGCCCCAGCGGGCCGCCGACGCCCTGCGCCGGAACCCGTTCGTCGTCTACAAAGCTGCCGTTCATCGAATTCATGTCCTGCAGGAAGTACCCGCCCCCATCGCCCTTGCGGATGAAGGCGTGAACCGCCGAGACAGAGGCGTCGTTGATGATGATGTCGTTGCTATCGCTGCGGCCCAGCCAAATGGTGTCGTCGGAGTCACTGCCGACCCGCTGCTTGACTTCGAAAACTAAAAAATCCGCCTTGGGGTTGAAGGGCCGGTCGGGCGAGGTGCCGCTGAACTCAGAGGACAGCGTGGCATGGCTGACCTGGGCAGCCTGCAGCTTTCCGATCGGGCCGTGGTGCAAAAAATAGGCTTCTGCGTGGCGCTGGATGAAGGCTTTTTCATCGAGCTTCATGCAATCCTCGACAAAGTCTCCAAGCTTCATAAACGAACTCGCTTCTTTGTCTTCTTCCGGCATGCCCCTCTCCTGGATTTCGACCTTATATAGACCAATTCGCTCGTACAGGTCAACCCCCATCTCATTTGGGCTGCTATATATCGGCCGGCCATAGACCTCGAGTTCGGGGCTTGCAAATTACAGATTGCTATTGGAAGATTAGCCCATGACGTTAGTAAGATTTCCACCCGGCCGGCCGGTGATGACCGGCAGGCGCTTCGAAGAGTCCTTGTTTGCCGAGCTGGACGCCCTGCTCGCAAAGAACGAATGCCCAGAGGGCTGGGTGGATCTGGATCTGGGCGACAACCGGCTGACCTGCCTGATCCACCAGTCGCGTCCCTTCATGGCCGGGCTGGTCGAGCCTGAGCGGTTCAGCCGCGTGCCGCTGTCCGACCTCGTGCTGCGGGCGCGCAACTTGGAGGGCGCCGTCTGCAACGTGGTTCGCGCCGACCTGGTGCGGGTTCTGTTGATGGCGGTGCACTTTGGCAACAAGCCGGTTTTGCAGGCCACCACCCGCTTCGTCGATCTGACCCACGTGTTGGACGTGCTGGCCCATGACGGAAACGATGCGGGTCTGGCGCTGGAACGCTCGGGCACGCGGACGCTGCTGTTCTTGCAGAAGGGCACACCGACCCGCATCTATTTCGGAGACGCCCGTAAAGACCCCGGGGGGGGATCGATCGCCAATCGCTTTTTGCTGTACGGCTTCGCGCACGATGCCCCGGTGGGCAAGGTGGAGGTCTTCAACAAGCTCAACATCCAGCCCGATCAGGACGCCGGCCGGACTTTCGTTGAGCTTGCCGAAGAGGCCAAGCCGCCGCCGGCGATGAATGTCATCGTGCGCCTCGAAGACAAGGTGGAAGTGCAGCGCCCCTTCATGCCGCCGTACATGATTGTCGGCCGCGACCACACCTGCGAGCTGAGTCTCGGAGATTTGAGCATCAGCCGGCGGCACTCGAAGCTGAGCTGGTCGCGGGGACGTTTCGTGGTCGAGGATCTGGGCTCGGCCAACGGCACCACGGTCAACGGCGAGCGTGTCGAACGCAAGGTTTTCAACCCGGGAGACAAGATCGGCATGGGCAAGTACGAGGTCATGCTGAGCCCGCAGCCCGTGGCCCACGATCCCAAGGCCACCATGATGATCGTGCCCAAGGATTTCGACCAGACTCTCTACCTGACCGGTGACAACCAGTCGGCCCCGCTGACCAGCGAGGTTTCAATCGGCAAGGCCTTCGGCGTAGACCTGAAGGCGCGCGGCATGGGTGTGCGCGCCGTGCATGCGCGCATCCGCATCGAGGGCTCCGGCGTCTATCGATTGATCTGCCTGGGTAACGCAACGGTCAAGCTCAACGGCCGGAAGGTCAGAAACACCTACCTCAAGGCAGGCGACGAACTGTACGTGGGCAAGACGAAGTTTCAGCTGGTTTCCATACCGAGCATAGACGCCTTCTAAAAACCTTGTACCTTGCCGCTAGGGCGGGCAGTCTTGCGGGCAGCTCGCGTTGTCTTCGCCCTGGGCGGAGCAGCAGATGGCATCGGGGCAGGAGCCGGGGCCGCAGTCATCGGGACACAGGCAGGTGTCTTCAGGCCCGTCGCAGACTGTGTTTCCGCAACTCGACCAGCAATCCTGGGGACAATCGGCCAACGTCTCCGAGCCGTTGCAACAGCCGTCGCCGCACTGGGTGCCGCAGTCTTTCATACAGCTGCAGGTGTCCTCTCCAAAGGCCGCCTTGCATCCCCCGTCTCCGCACTTGTTCCCGCAATCGTTCCAGCAGTCGACGTTCTCGCTCAACCCGCAACAGCCGTCATTACAGGTGTCGCCGCAATCGTGAACGCAGCTGCAACCATCCTCGCCGTCCCGCGGGCAACACAGGCCGTCCCCACACGAGCCTCCCCCGCAGTCTTCGGGACAGTTGCAAACCGTCTCCGGATCGACGCACGACCCGTCTCCGCAATCGGCCAGCGCGCAGTCCTCGACGCAGCCCTGGGGCGTCTCGTTGCCGTTGCAGCAGCCGTCGCCGCACAACTCGCCGCAGTCTTCCACGCAGCTGCAAGTGCTCTCGCCCGCCCCGCAGCAGCCGTCCGGGCAGGTGGTCGAACCGCAGTCCAGCGGGCAAGTGCAACTGTTCTCCGAAGAGCTGCAGCAGCCGTCGCCGCAGTCGTCGGGGCAGTCGAGAGCGCAGTTACAGAAGTTCTCGCTGCCGTTGCAACAGCCGTCGTTACAGACTTCGCCGCAGTCTTCGAAGCACGAGCAGCCGTCTTCGCCGCCATTGCATGTCCCGTCGCCGCAACTCGTTCCGCAATCGTCCGGGCAGTCGGCCGTGGTCTCGGCGCCGTTGCAGCAGGTGTCGCCGCACAACGTCCCGCAGTCGACCACGCAGTCACAGGTGCTCTCGCCGGTCCCGCAACAACCGTCGCCGCAAGTGGTCGCCTCGCAATCGGCAGGGCATGAACAAGAATCTTCGTTGGGTCCGCAGCATCCGTCGGGGCAGCCGGAAGTGCCGCAATCGGTCTGGCAGGTGCAGGAGTTCTCAAGCTCGGCCGGGCAACACAATGTGTCTCCGCAGATACCCGTGCCGCAGTCGGCGGGGCAATTGCAGCTGTCCTCGTTGTCCGCCGGGCAGCAGGCCCCGTCTCCGCAGGGGCTGGCGCCGCAGTCGGCAGGGCAAGAGCACGAATATTTCTCTGCCGCCTGGCAGGTGCTGTCCGGGCATACCGGAGCGCAGTCGTCCGCGCAGCCGATCGTGTCTTCTCCCGGCGGGCAGCAGATACCGTCGCCGCAGGTGCCCGGGCCGCAGTCAGCCGGGCAACTGCACTGGTCTTCGGTCGCCGCACAGCAGTGACCATCGCCACAAGTGGTCGACCCGCAATCGGCGGGGCAAGAGCACGGGGTCTCGTCGTCGTCTTCGCAGCACAGGTCGTCTCCGCAAACACCATTACCGCAGTCGCCGGGACAGCTGCACTCGTTCTCTACCGGCCGGCAGCAAATACCGTCATTGCACGAGCCGGCCCCGCAGTCGCCCGGGCAGTTGCACTGGTTTTCTCCGGGCGCGCAGCAGATGTGGTCTCCGCAGGTGCCGCCGCCGCAATCGGCAGAGCAAGAGCACGAATCTTCGTTTGTGTCGCTACAGCAGATCCCGTCGCCGCAGGATGCGGGGCCGCAGTCGGCAGGGCAGCTGCACTTGTCCTCGTCCTGAGCCGGGCAGCAATAGCCGTCATTGCAACTGGTCGCGCCGCAGTCGGGCGCGCAACTGCAAGGATCTTCGTTACCGTCGGGACAACAGTTGCCGTCGCCGCAGACGGCCGCCCGGCAGTCGTCCGGACAGTTGCAGACGTCCTCGCCCTGGCTGCAGTTTCCGTCGGGGCAGACCGCCTGGCAGTCATCCGGGCAGTTTGTCTGATCTTCATTGGCGGCCGCGCAGCACAGCCCGTCGCCGCAGAAGCCGTTACCGCAGTCGTCGGGGCAACTACACATGTTCTCCCCGTTGGCTTTGCAGCACACTCCGTCGGGGCACGCCCCGGCGCCACAGTCGCCCGGGCAAGTGCAGGGATCCTCGTCTGTCGCGGCACAGCATATTCCGTCGCCGCAGGAACCCGAGCCGCAGTCCAGCCGGCAGGTGCACTTGTCCTCGTTAGTCGCTTTACAGCATAGCCCGTCGCCGCAGGTGGATTCGCCGCAATCGTCGGGACAAGAACATGCGTCCTCGCCGGCCAGGCAGGCGCCGTCGCCGCAACCGAATGCGCAATCGTCCGGGCAACTGGTCGCGTCCTCGCCGAGTTTCGCGCAGCACAGACCGTTGGGACAGGATTCCGAGCCGCAGTCCAGTTCGCACTCGCAGGTCGATTCGCCGGCGGCCCGGCAGCACAGAAGGTCTCCGCAGGTGCCCGGCCCGCAGTCATCGGGGCAGGTGCACTTGTTCTCGCCGCCCTGCAGGCAGCATTGTCCGTCCCCGCAGGTTGCCTCCTCGCAATCGGCCGGGCAGCTGCAAACGTCCTCGTATGGATCGCAACTCGAGTCGCCGCAGGTCCAGCATTTGCTCGGCTGCCCGTCGTCGCAGTCCCAGCCCTGCTCGATGAAACAATAGGCGCTGCAACCGTCGCCGTCCTGATTGCCGTCATCGTCGCACTCCTCGACTCCGACAGTCACCAGGCCGTCGCCGCACTCGGCCGTCTCGCCCAGGGTCAGATGCAGCTTCACGATTTTTCGTGACTCTAACGTAATCGCGGCCTGGGCCGAGCCGATGATCGTGCCCGATGTCAGTCCGTCCGCCCTGATCGCAATGCTCTCGCCCACCGCCGCCTCGGGCAGCAAGATCACGAAAGTCTCGCCGTTCGCTGAAAGCTTGCGCGGCTTGTCCGGTATCAGGCCGGGCTCGAAGGCCGGTTGACCCGCAATGAAGCCTGCAATCTTTAGCTGATCGGGGTTCAGTGACGATTCCCAGTCGACGGTGACTTCGATTCCGGTCAGACCGGTCTCGACGATTTCCTTGCCGCAGCTTGATAAGAGCAGCGCAGCCAAGACCAGCGGCAACAACGACAGTTTGACGAACCTGCTTGTCGAAAGATGATCGTCTGTGAACATTGGCATCCTCCGGGGTTCAGGGAAAGCGCCGGTCGAACGTGCCCAGCGTTCCCGACGGCAGGACGTGCGTGTCTCCCGAGGTCAGCGCGTAAGCGGTGCCGCCTGCTATGGCCGCCGCCGCGCCGCCTACCAGCGACCAGAACCACCAGGTCTTGTAAAAGGGCGTCAGGTTCTCTTCTTTCTTTCTGGCCTGCTCGGCGGCCAGCATGGCTTCCATCTGCCTGGCCTTGGCATCCTGGATGGCACGCTCCTCGGCCAGGCGCCGCTCATTTTCCCGAAGCCGTCGGTTTTCTTCCGCCTTGCCTGCAAGCTCGCGTCTTTTCATCTCCTGTGCGCGTTTTCGCTCCGCATCGATACGGGCCTGTTTTTCTTTCGCCTTTTTCTCGGCCAGGCATTCCTTGATCAGATCCCCGACCAAGGCCCGGTTCTTGGCGTCGGGCTTTTCGCGCAGGTAGCCCTTGAAAAAGAAGATCGCCCGCCCGTAATTTTTAAGCTGCCTCTGACACTGGCCGATGTTGAACAGGAAGGCCGGCAGCGGCAGCAGTTTGTAGGCCTTGGTATACTCTCCGAGTGCATCGTCGAACTTGCCCAGCTTGTAGGCGAGTTGCGCCTGCTTGAAGTGCATCCGGGCCTCGGCCTTCTTATCCCCGGCCTGTGCGTTGGCCGAACAAAGCACAAGACTAATCGCCGCGCACATCAACAGCTTCAGCGCTCGCATGATCCCTCCATAACCCGATAATGCTACATGTCTTTGAAAGGGTCAATGGTGCCGCCGCGATCGGGCGGCTCTTTGATGCCGGCGTCAGGGGTCACAACGGTCTTTTGAATGCGCTTCTTTTTTCTGAGTTTCTTTTTATGCGGTTTTCTCAGCGGCTTGTCTTCCCTGGCCAGGTTTACCATCACCCGGGTGTCATCGAGCAGCGAGACCTCCTGCCTGACAGGCTTGTAGCCGGCCAGGCGCAGCTCGAAAATTTTCTTCTCGTCGGTGCGCTTGAACGACAGAGGCAAAGGAGTTATGCCCAGCGGCTTTTCGTTGTCGGGCTCGAAGACGGTCGCACCCTCAGGAGTCGTATCGAGCCTCACTTCCACCTTGTCGAGATCGAAACTGATGCCCACCAGGTCGGGTTCGGCCGGAATCGCCTGCGCGTCAGGCTTCGACACTGTCTGGCCCTCCCCCTTGGAGCCCTTGATGATCGCAAGGCCCGCAACGCCGGCCACGACGACCGCCACAACCAGCCCGGCGGCAAGCAGACCGCTACGGCGCCCGCCTGGTACGGCAGGTGTGAAGCTCTCGACGGTGATGGATTCGGCCCGGCCGATTTCACCCAGACGTTCGGCGATCTCGGTCATGTCGGCCGGCCGTTTTCCGGCCTCCTTTTCAAGGCATTGCATGATCAGCTCTTCGATGCTCTTGGGTACCCGTTGTGGAAGATCCTTGAGCTTGGTAAACCGCGTAGGCGTGACCGTCATGTGCTGGATGACCAGTTCGCCGTAGCTCTTGCCATTCAAGGGCTTGCGCCCGGCCAGCATCTCGTAAAGTATCACCCCGAAGGCGTAGATGTCGGTGCGAAAATCGACATTACGGCCTCCGGCCTGCTCGGGCGACATGTACTCGGGAGTCCCCAGAATCGCGCCGGCCGCGGTTTTATGGGTGGGAATATTCTCGGCGACGTCGATCAGCTTGGCCACCCCGAAATCGAGCAGCTTGATGAAATCCTTACGTCCGCCCTTTTCGGTCAAGAAGATGTTGTCCGGCTTGAGATCGCGGTGCACGATGCCGGCCCGGTGAACGGCCGCAAGCGCCTGGGCCATCTGGATTGCGATCCCCAGCGCCCGCCCCACCGGAATGATCTTGTCCTGTTCCAGGGCGTCGGCCAGGCTGCGGCCGTCGAGCAGTTCCATGATGTAGTAGTTGTCGGCGCCTTCCTGCTCGATGAAGTCGGTGATCTCGACGATGTTTTCGTTATTGATCTGATTGACCGCGCGCGCCTCTCCGAAGAAGCGCTTGACCGCTACGGGATTCGCGGCATACTCGGAGCGCAGCACCTTCAAGGCCACCCGGCGCCCAAGTTTCACATGTTCCGCCAGGTAGACCCGGCCCATGCCCCCCTCGGCTATCATCTGCACCAGGCGATAGGAGCCGATCACCGTCCCCGGCGGACGGATTATACTGCCGGATCCCTTTTGGGTCTCAGCGTCGCTCATGACATACCGGGGAAAGTATAAGACACCTGTTCGACGCTGGCAAATTCATTGGACAAACGGCTTGAACGGCATCGAACGGAGTTCAGCTCTTTTTGATCTTCTTTCTGTTCGAGATTCGCGTCCCTTCAATACGCCGTTCGCTGGATGTTCGAGATGCGCAGCTCGTCAATCCAGGTAGTGACTCCCGCATGGGTGCCGAGCCGCATCATCACGAATCCTCCAAACCCTGCTGCAGGCAGCCCGGTATTCGCGTCGCTCCCCACCAGCGCCCCGTTGATGTAGAGCTTGGCCCCGGTGCCGCCCCAGGTCGCCGCCACATGGGCCCAGGTGTTGAGCGGCACGGTCGATGCCCCGGAGTTCAAGTTGAAGGCCGCCCAGGCGCTGGCGCTGAGTTGACCCGTTGAACTCACGCCCATTCCAAATGTCCATCCCATGCAGGCTCCATAGTACTGACCCTGATCGACCAGGCTCAATCCGGTCCCGTAGGAGGTCAAGAAGACCCAGAACTCAATCGTGCCGTTGCCCTGGCTCAGGAGTTGTCCGCCGGGGTAGCGGAGATAGGTGGACGATCCGGCAGGCTGACCCGCCGGGGGCCCCAGGCTGAGGGCCTGGTCGAGGCCCAGCGGCCCCGGACCAAAGGAGAAGGTCGGCGCGGCACCCGGCTTGGCGGGGCCGCAGGCTGCCCCATTCTCACTATATGCCTGGATGGCGGCACTGGTGCTGTTATCGAAGTGATCCAGCAGGACGGTGTTGGCATCCGGGACATAAGGAACAGTGACTACGCAGTTGCCGCTTATGCAGCGCTCCCAAATCGGACAGGGCGCGCCGCAGCCGCCACAATTCAAATCGTCGCTGTCCAAGTTGGTGCACACACCGCCGCAGTCGGTCAGATCCGCCTGGCAGGACAACTGGCAGCCGCCGCCGCTGCACACATATCCCGGATCGCAGGACGTGACGCAGTCGCCGCAGTGCGCCCGGTCGGTGTCGGTGTCAACACAGTTGCTGCTGCAATCCGTCAGTCCGGTCTTGCAGGTCGTGGCACAAGCACCGGCACTACAGACCTCGCCCGGATCGCAGGCCGTGACGCAGTCGCCGCAATGGGCAGGGTCGGATTCCTGGTTGACGCATTCTCCGCCGCAGTTGGACAACCCGGGAGAGCAGTCCAGCGCGCAAACGGAATTGTTGCACACCTGGCCGGCGGCGCAGGCTGTTCCGCACTTTCCGCAGTTTTCAGAATCCCTGCTGAGATCCGCGCAGACGCCTGAGCACATGACCTGAGGCGCCGGGCAATCCGGTCCGCTGCTGCCGCAGCCGATTATATTGATAGTCCCTGCTCCAAATACCATGAGTACGAAAAGCGATCGCTTTCATAACGTAGCCATTCAACTCTCCTCTCGGGCTCTGCCCGGACAATAGCTTTGAGCTTGATCTTCAGCGCCGTACCGAAGTAAGTCAAGCGGAACGATGAATGAGGTCCGGGAAAGAAACCCTCTTCATCGGGGCCCCGGGCAGCCCAACCCTAAATGTCATCTTTCATATGTGCTGGTCTTTCAGATCGCCGATTCTTTCCAGCACCAGGGCGTGCTTGCCCGCCTGCTTGGCCCGGTACATGACCCTGTCAGCCTGCTTGATCAGTGCATCCGAGCGTTCCGGCGGATAGTCGAAGAGAACGACACCCACGCTGGCGCCGAGATCCGTGCCCGGAAACTCTTCACCAATGGTACCTATCCGCTCGACAAGCCTGCGGCCAACCTTCTCGGCTGCGGCCGGATCAGAGCTGCTGAACAACACGGCGAACTCGTCCCCGCCAACTCGCGCCACCACGTCCTCCGGACGGAGCGCTTCCTTGAAAACCATCCCGAGGCGCTCCAGGCACTCATCACCGGCGCCGTGCCCTTTCATATCGTTTACACGCTTGAAGTTGTCGAGGTCCACATACCCGACACACAGTGGCAGTGAGTTCCTGCGGCTTCGCGAGATTTCCTTTTTCAACTGCTCTTCGAACCCGCGCCAGTTCAGAAGATGTGTAAGAGAGTCTGTTCTGGCCAGTTCCTTTTCACGTGACAGCAGTTTTATGAGCTTGGTCCGATCCGTACGAAGCCTCGCAACCACGTAACCTATCAGCGCGAACATGACCAATCTTGAAAAACTGTTCCAGATGACCACCGAGTACATGTCTTCACCGCGTCCGATAAGCGCGGCCACTAACCTTACAACGCTTGCTAATAACGCTATCCCCATGGCCGGCGCCAAGCTCCACAACCAGGCCGTCATGATTATCGGAAGCAGGTAAAACAAGGCAAAACAGATATCCGGACCGGTCACCAGGTCGAAATATCCGATAATCAGCACCATGGCCACGGTGCCGGCCAGCCAGATGACTCGCTTTATGGAAGCTCGCCCGGCAAAAAAACTATGAGCCTCATTTTCCGAGGACATAGGACCGGTGGTCTTTGTAGACATAGATGTGCTGGTCATCGCGCTCCCGGGCAGGCCGGCTCGAGATTCGGGCCGTCCTTTCTTGCTATTCCGCGCATGCGCAGCTTGTAGATTCTCCCGCGCAGCCTGCGGCCTAGAAAGCGAGTAGCTGCCAAAGCCTGTTTCTTCTCCTTGCACAGGCCCAGCGCCAGGACGAAACGGCCGGCTTTCAGGCCGGTAATATTGTCACTCTTGAGGATCTGCGGGAATCCCGGACCAAGTTTCAGCCTCTTTCTTTGGCGGCGTTTTCCAAGCATCTTGGCCGGTCCCTCGAGTTCTTGCCTGTCTTCACTGGTGGCGGCGACTATCAGGTAGGAGTCGGCCTCGAAGCCCTCGAAAAGATGCCAGCGTGAGTTCTCCTCCGACCAGTTGTAGCTTTTCACACCCGGCTTCTCGCCTTTCGCCTTGCTCAAGCCCTCGTCCTGTTCGCACTGCTTGCTCGAACGGATTGCCACCAGCTCGGCCGGATCGCTGCGCCGGCGTATGAAATAGCGGCCCGTCAGGCCGGCGTCCATTGGGCTCGAGCAGCGGCCCCCGCTGTCGATGCCTCCGTCGAGCCGGAAGGTGACGGTCGCCTTTCCGGGAAAGAACTCGACCAGGTAGTGGTAGTTGTGCGTGCGCGGATCTCCGGTCTCGGGCTCTTTTTCGAACAGTTCAACGAAAGCATCGATGGCCAGCTCGCTCTCACCGTTGTTGTTGGAGTCGCCGCTCTTGGTCTCGAACTCGATTCCCTCAGGCCGCGCGCCCAAGGCAGCGGCATCCAGGTTGCCAAGCTCCAGCGACTGGCCGATGGTCCAGGCGCTCTTCGTTCTTTGCATCACTACCAATCCCAGCCTCAGCGACTGGTAGTTCGGTTGATGGATGGCCAGCCCCTTCTTGGCGGCCTGCATCAACTTGCTGTCGAGTTCGTACTTGGCCTCCTCGAGCTTTCGGCCCACGGCGAAGACAAGCGAGTCATCGGCCCGCTTCATCTGCGCCTCGAGCCCCGCGATCTTTTCCCTGAGCTTGTCGATCTCGATCTCGTAGGGTTTCTTGACGCGTTTGTCCCGCTGCAACGAATAGACGATCGCCGGCACCCGCCCGTCCTCCAGCGCCCCGAGCATTTTCACGTGCGCCTCGGCGCCGTCGGCGTTCAGCTCGAACAGGAACTTGTCCCTGGCAAGCCTGACCACGGTGTCGGCGTCCAGTCCGCCCGCGGCCGCTGAAGCGCTCGTCCACAGACAGCATGCTGTCAAGGCACATACAAATCGTGATCTGGGCCTGTTCATCGGCCCCAAGACTAACACCCGACCATCGGCATTTCAAAAACAACCTGGCTTGGGGCCTCAACTGAAAAAGAGCGCGGCCTCGGCCAGGCGCTTTTCAGATACGGGCTGGAAACTCGCGTAGGGGTACGGGCGTGCGAAAAGATCCTGCTTGGAGGCGGCCAGGCGATGGAAAGCCTGGAGCCGGACAGGAGGCCTGCGGGCCTGCCCGGACAAGAATTTTGCCATGGCCGCGAGATCGGCGCTCGAATCGTTGAAGCCGGGGATCAGCGTGATTCTGACTTCCACGGCCATGCCCGCCTCGACCAGGCATTTCAAATTCCGGCAGGCCTCCCGGACGGAGACGCCCAGGAACTTCTTGCACTTGCTCGGGTCCAGTTGCTTGAAGTCGAAAAGAACCAGGTCGAACAGTTCGCATATTTTGTCTATGTATTTCATCGGCCAGTAGCCCGAAGTCTCGACGGCCAGGTGAACGCCGATCTTATGCAGTTTACCCGCACAGGCGAACAGAAACTCCGGCTGGGCCAGCGGCTCGCCGCCGGAAAAAGTGACGCCTCCTCCCGTGCCCGAGAAAAAATCCAGGTCGCTTGCGAGTTCGGCCAGCAGCTCATCGACGCTCATTTCCCGGCCGACCAGCCGGCGGGCGCCCGAGGGACAGATCTCCGCGCACTTTCCGCAGGCCTTGCAACCTGCCCTCCAGCCGGCAATCCATTCGTCCGGGGACCGGTCGCGCGGGCAGGCTTTTTCACACTCGCCGCAGCCGATACATGCTCCCCGGTCGAAGGCGATTTCCGGGCGGAAGGATTTTCCCTCCGGGTTGTGACACCAGGGGCAGTCCAGCTTGCAGCCTTTGAAAAAAACGGTGGTTCTCAAACCGGGCCCGTCGTCTACACAGCCTCTCGAAATATCGAATACCCGGCCGTTCATGGGATCAGCTCTCATCCGGACTCCGGGCCCATCAAGACGTGCTCGCAGCGGGCGATGATGTCCTCCTGGATGGACTTGCCCAGGTCGCAGAAATAGGCCGAGTAGCCGCTCACCTTTACAACCAGGTCTTTGTAGTCCTGCGGATTCTTTTGCGCGGATCTCAGCGTCTCGGCGGAGACCACGTTGGGCTGGATGTGCATGCCTCCCAGGTCGAAGTAGGTCCGGATCATCCCGGTGAATGACTCGAGACCCTGTTCGCTTTTTAACATTCCGGGATGGAAGCGCATGTTCAAAGAGATACCGGAGGAAGCCTGGTCGGCCGGGATGCGGGCCGCGCTCTTCAGCGGGCCCTGGGGACCGCAGTTTCTCGTAAACAGGTTGCTTGGCGAGACGCCGTTCGAGGTAGGCTCTCCGGCCTTGCGCCCGTCGGGCGTGGCGCCGAGCAGCAGGCCGTCGATGACGTGGTTGCCGTAGGAGTAGTAGCACACCCGGTAGCGGCCGCCGCGAACATTGCGGCGATTTTTTACGGTCTGGTGAATCCAGCCGATGACCTCCAGCGCCATCCGGTCTGCTTCTTCGTCGCCGATGCCGTACTTGGGCGCCCGGTTGATGATGCGCAAACGCAGCGCCTCGTGTCCTTCGTAGTCGTCATCCAAAATGCGAATGAGCTCCTCGATGGTCAGCTCTTGCTTGTCGTAGACCAGCTGTTTCACGGCCAGCAGCGAGTCGACCAGCGTCGCCAGGCCGCGGACGTCCAGCGATGTGAAGTCGTAGCGCGCGCCGCCGTCGGTTATGTCACGGCAGCTCTGTATGCAGTCGTCCATCAGCGCGGATACGAAAGGCGCCGGCAAGAATTCGCGGTAGGCCCGATCTTTTCCCTCGACGGCCTTTACCAGCACGTCGACCTGATGTTGAAGCTGCCTTCTGAAAGCGGAAGTGAATTTCGAAAACGTGTCGAACCCGGCCGGGTCTCCGCAGTCGACGCCTCCCTTCTGTCCCGGGGCCGGAATCGGGCGCCTTCCCCGGGAAAGGGTCATTGCCAAGACCGCGGGCAGCACCAGCTCGTGGCCTCCCGGGCAGCCGTGGGTGTCCGACTGACCCGAGGTTTCAATGCAGCCGACGATGCAATAGTCGCGCGCGTCCTCCTGGCTCATGCCGTCGGACACCAGCGCCGGGATGATGACCTGGTCGTTGTAGACGGCAATCCCGGAGGCCGTCCTGAACACCTCAGCCGTGCGGCGCAACAACTCGGGCGGGGATTGTTCGGCGATTCGCACCGAGAGCTGGTTGAGCGAGCCGTTCATACGCTCGAATGCCTCTAAAATGACGTAGCTCAGTTCGTTGGCTGCGTCTCTTCCTTCGGGCGTGACTCCGCCGATCACGGCCACGTGCTGGCTGTTTCCAAGCACCGCGTTGGTCTCCATGCCCAGTTCGGGAATCGGATCGACGTTGGAGGTCTGCTTGATGAAAAACTCCTGCAGCAGGGCAACGGCCAGCTCTCTGGTAAGGCGCCCGCTTTGCATGTCGTCCCGGTAGAAAGGATACAGGTACTGATCGATCCTTCCCACCGCGAAGACCTCGTGGGTCCCGTACTGGATCTCGCCGATCATCAGCGTCAACCAGGCGGCCTGAAGCGCCTGCTGAAACGTTTCTGGTTTGTGCCTGGGCACCTGCCTGCAGTTTTCGGCGATCTGCAATAACCTGCGCTTTTCCCCGGCACTCCCGGCCGTCCCGGCCTTCTTCCCGGCCAGATCGGAAAAACGTTCGGCGTAGCGGCAGGCCGCCTCCAGGCTGATGATCACCGCCTTGAGGAAGGCGCGCTTCTTTTCGTCGCGCTGGTCGAGATCCCGCCTGCGCTTCCCGGCGTCTTCGATGATCGCTCCCATTCCGCGCTCGACCACCTTGTCAACCCCGAGGCTCAGGTGGCCCTGAACGTCGAAGCAGAAGATCGCGGGTGTGGGGTTGTTGCGGGCGTACTCGAAGCGCAGGTCGTACAGATTGCGAATTCTTTGCAGCGTCAAGGGCCCGGACAGATTGGCGCCGAAGATTTTCCTGCTTCGTTCCTTGTCCACCCCCCGAAGCAGCCGAACCAGGTTGATGATTCTTCTGGCGCTCTTGATCGGGCCGCTGCCGGTGTCGATGATCCCGCTCTGCTCCCACAGGGCCGCCTTGCGGTCTCTCAGGCTCCTGCCGTCCCAGTAGGGGAAGATCTCGTTCCAGAAGAGCTGCCTGTTTTTTTCGTTGATGTAAAAAGGACGCTTCTTTTGCGTTAAAATCTCAATCTCCATCTGCAGCACCCGCAGCAGGTCGCCCCGTTCCACCGACAAGGGCCCCGCCAGAAAGCGCTCGGTTTTGGATCCGGCGATAAACTCGTCCGGGTAGATGAAGATCTTCTGGTTTTCGAGCGTGCGTTCGAGAGCAAAAGCGTTACGCAGGTTGGGATCCATCCCCTCGCTCTCGCGGTAGGCCCGGGTGAAGTGCAGCGCGCGCGCCATGCAGATTTCGTAGGGTGCGTTCAGCAGGCGTTGCTTCAGACGGGCGACGCGCGGATCGAGCTCGTTCATGGAGGGCTCCTTACTTTTTGCGCGCCATGGCCTTTTCTTGTTCGCTGAAGATCTCGCTGATGATCCGGCGGGCGCCGGTTCGGTTTCCGGATTTCAGCTCTGCGAGCATCCTGCGGTAGCGCTCGACCAGCAGGCCGGGATTTTCCACCAAGGGCTCGAACAAATTGGCCATGCGCGAGTAGATGTGGCGGATGGAATTGTGCAGCAGGATGAAAGTGCGATTTTTTCCCCCGCGAAGCAAGCGGTGCTGCACCTCGAAGTCCAGCTCCTGGAGCTTGCGCACGTCGGGGCGCGATTTGGCCGCCTCGGCCGCCAGATCGTCGACGGCGGCGTTAACGTCTTTATCTGCCCGCATGTCGAAGTGATCGATGGCATGATGGTAGATCGCCTGCCCCACCACGGTTCGGGCCTGGCCGAGATCGGCGATCAACTCCTTCTGGCCGGTTCGGCGCGATCCGAACATGGTCGAGATGAACTCGAACCCGGCGTTGGCCAGGTAATCGAGCACCCGCGCCCCGCTGCCCTGCCGGATAGAAACCAGCCGCGAAAGCTCGAGTTTTTTGAGAGCCTCGCGGACGGTATTGCGGGTGACTTGAAACTTCTTGGCCAACACTCTCTCGGGCGGCAAAATCTCGCCCGGCAAAAACCTGCCGTCGACGATTGTTTCGCGGATGGCCTCGGCCACCCGATCGGATGTCCGGGCCGACTCGACCGGTGAGAACCAGTCCCCGGCCGCTTTGTTGTTTGATTGGTTCATTGGTACTACCAATATACCAATCACTAAAAGATGTCAACAGAAACTTCCCTCCTTGTTCCAGCGGTTGTACGTTTGCGACAGGAGGGAGGCCCACATGTCCATATTCTCCATACCGATACCAAGGTTTCGAAGAAGGAAGATGGCTATGCCCGCGCCGGGGTCGGTACCCGGTACGCTTCCGGCGCCGGCCGGACAGCCGCCGCCTGTGGTAACGCGCTTCGTCTACGACCTTGATGACTGCCAGTCTGTAAATGTCGATCCGTCCGAACTGGAAAAGGCCCTGGCGCACGAGCCGGGCAAGGTGGTCTGGGTCGACGTCCAGGGCCTGGGCGACGGCGAAATCATCCGCCGAATCGGAGCGAAACTGGATCTGCACGCGCTGACCCAGGAGGGCATTGTTTATGCCCACCAGCGACCCAAGCTGGAGGAGTTCGACGACCACCTGTTCGTGATCATGCGGGCCGTTCGCTTGCTTACCGACCGGGCAATCGACAACGAGCAGCTCAGTATAATTCTCAAAGCGGGCCTGCTGGTGACCTTTCAGGAGCGACCCGGCGACGGTTTCGATCCGGTGCGCAGGCGCCTTTTGGATGGCAAGGGCCCGATGCGCAAGAGCGGCGCCGATTACCTTTGTTACGCCTTGATCGACACGGCCATCGACAACTACTATCCGGTATTGGACCTCTACGAAGACACCATGGACCTGCTCGACGACCAGGTCCGGGAAAATCCGCGGCCCGCGACATCAGCCGCCGTCCACGCCATGCGCAGGGAACTGCGCCAGTTGCGCCGGGCCGTCTGGCCGCTGCGCGAGGTAGCCTCGATGCTGGGCCGCACCGACATCGACCTGATAACCGACCCGGTCAGGATCGCTTTCCGCGACTGCCACGACCACGCCGTCCAGGTGGCCGACTTCGTAGAGTCGAACCGTGAACGCGCCTCGGACCTGGCCGACCTTTACCTGGCCATGGTGGGCGAGAAGACCAACCAGGTGATGAAGGTCTTGACCATCATCGCCACCATCTTCATCCCGCTGACCTTCCTGTGCGGCCTCTACGGCATGAACTTCGATCCGGAAGCCTCGCCCTACAACATGCCCGAGCTCAAATGGCGCTTCGGTTACCCGTTTTTCTGGATCGCAGTGTTACTCGTCTTCACCGGCATGCTCTGGTTCTTCCGTCACAAGGGCTGGATCGGATCGGCTTGGGGCGGCAGGAAAAAATCCGACAACGAAAAAAGCTGAGGCCCCGGGGAAGCTCGAGTTTCAGGCAGCCAAGACGGGCTGGTTGTCAAGCGGCTCCGGCAGGCAGTCTCCGATCATGCGGATGCCGCTCGCCCGAAAGGCACTGAGCACCCGGTCGGTCACATCGCTGGCAAAGGCCTTTTCGTGCTGGGCGTCGTAGACGTAGGCCTTGGCGGTCAGCTCCACTACCGATTGCCCGCGCTCGGTTAAAAGCGTGGATATCAGAACGGTCATGGGCTTGCCCAGGTAGAGATACTTGGAGGCCAGCACGGCCTCGCGGACAATCTCATGGGCCCGGTCGTGGTCGGCTTGCGGCGAGACATGAAACTTGGTCACCACCATGCAGTCCAACTGGCCGGCGTTGGCGCTGGCCACCGGATCGGTCAGGAACTTGTTGGTGGGGATGGTCACCAGGTTATCGTCCAGGGTCACCAGGCGCACGGTGCGCAAGCCTATCTCCTTCACCTCGCCGTAGTACCCGCCGAAGTTGATGCGATCGCCCACCTGGAAGGGGCGGTTGATCAGGATCGTGATCCCGGCGAAGAATGAGGCGGCCACGTCCTTCAAGGCGAAGCCCACCGTCACCGCGACTGTGCCGGACAGGGCCAGGAGCGCCTGCGAGGACAGGGTGAACAGTCCGGACAAGGCCAGGATAAAGGCCACCACGTACAAGCTGAAGGCCAGAAGCGTCCCCACTTGCTTGAAGACCAGCCGGTGCCGGGCCACCCGCTTGCTCATACGGGCGACGAACCGGTTAATGAGCCGCACCGCCACGATGGCGCCGATGATCCAGGCGATCGCCCCGGGGATGGCGCCGGGATTGAAGGCGTCCAGAAGCCCCGGGTTCCCCTGGTTCGGGGGGACAGCCGTCGTCGCGGTCGTATTGGCATTCGCAGGCATGTCTCAGTCCTCCTCGAAAAGCAGGTGACGATCCCGAAGCACCTGGATCACCTGCCGGTAATACCCGGGAGCCAAGGTCACCCGCCGGGAATCGTTGTGCTTGGGCTCCAGGTAGCCGTACTCCGACAGAAACCGGACGGCGAAGCCGGCGAAGTCCACAGGCACGTTGAGGACCTTGCGTAACTCGTCCACGGAGAGGTTCTCGTGCTGGCATACGGCGGCCAGCGCGTACAACAGCTCGTCGTCCAAATTCATTAGCGGCTCGATCGGCTCCTCCCTGAAGAGGTCCACCCGCAGCTCGTCGTCGGATACGGATCTGAGGGAATTCAGCCACAAGTAAGTGGCCACCCGGGTGTTGCCGCCGCTGGCGTTCCGAAGCAGGCGAAAGTAACCATCGGCTCCCTCGAGCAACTCCAGGTCGCCCGTGGTCGACCGTTCCTTGTCCAGCAACGAGTCCGAGAACCGAACCGTCATCCCGGCCCGCTTGTTGCGCCGGGCGATCAGATCCTGAAGCTCCTCGATGCTCCAGTCCGGCAGCCTGAGGAGCTTGCGGAAGTAGTGCATCTTCCGGCGGCTGTGGTTGATGAAGTTCCAGGCGAAACGGTTGAAGGCAATGATCCAGAAGACGCGTTCCGAGGTATAGGTGACCAGCTGCACCAGCGCTTCGAAGGCCTCGTAACCGCCCACCGTGCGCAGAAACAGGTTGTGCGCCTCGTCCAGCATGACCACTCGCTCGTCGCCCTTGTTGAGGTAGGCCGCCAATGCGCCCGTGTTGGCTGCTTGCTCGAGCCCCAATGCGGGGGCTAGTTCCTCCAGCAGCCCTTTCTCGGTGATCAGCTTGCGCGGCAGGGTGTGATCGACCACTGAAAGGCCCTTGATCCTCCTTCCCAGAAGCGCCAGAAGAGTGGTTTTCCCGGCTCCCTTCTCGCCAACCATCACCAGCGATCCCTCCCGGGTCGTGCCCTTCCAGCTCTCGATCTGCTCGATCGTGACCTTCAACAAGTCCTCGCGCGGCAGAAGAACAGCGCCCTCATCGCCGAGAATGGGGTATAGCGGAAACTCCTTCAGGTACCGCTCGGGCAGTTGTTGCGGCGCTTCCCCGGCCGTCTTTTCGGCGGCCCGGCGCGACATTTTCCTGAGCGACCGGGCGCGCATCCAGGTGAACAGGCCGCCCTTCACCAAAAGCCGGTAGATGCCGCCGGCGATCCAGGCCAGCAGCACGTACGAGAACGCCAGCGGGCTCAACAACGCACCGGTTTTTTTCGCGCTCATGAAGTCGGCCGCGCGCCGCGCTCTGGAGCCCTCCTTGGTCCTGGCCGAGAGGGCTTGCGAGAGCGTCTGTCGCCAGCCGAACATGGCCCACACGGCCCAGCCCAGAAGCCATATCCAGGCAATCCAGCGCACCAGCAGGCTGAGCGTCCCGGTCCCCAGCCACAAGCGGCTGCACTCGGCCACCGTCCCCGCCAGCGCCATGACCAACCCCAGCCGACCGTAGGTCACCCGCAGCAGCCGCACCGTGGCGGGCGCCACGCGCAAAAGCGCCGGTCTTCCGCGCGCGACCTGGCGGGTCAGGCCCAGCAGGGCCTGCCGGCCCAGTAGGTAGAACGTCGCCCAGCGAAACGGAACCTCGATGAAACGGATCTCGGGGTATGAGAAGCCTACCAGGGCCAGCGAAGTATAGCCCGCAACGATGAACGCCAGCGCGGGCAGGACAGCCTGGACAAAGCCGGCCCAGCCTATCAGCGGACCGATCCTCCCCTGGAAGAACCTCAAGTGCCCGAGACGTCTGACCGCCGGAGTGACCAGGCTACCGATGCGCTTGCGCAGCAGAATGACCGCAACAAATAGCGCGATCGCCAGAAGCAGCCTGAAAAACCAGGCGCCGCCCTCGCCGCTGGTCATGAAGTCCGGCAGTCGCTTCAAGTCTTCGAGCCTGTCAGCGCCCCAACTATAAAACTCTTTCCAGATATACTGGCCGTCGTCCATCAGGTTGTCGAGAAAGGACGGCAAAGATGGATTACTCACTGCCGGCACCGCGCGCCCCCTGCCCGAGTAATGTTGCCCCGGCTGCGTCCCCATTCCCCACCAGCCGCACCGGCATGGGGTCGGTCAGGCTGCCCGTATACAACGACAGGTGCGGGAAGGGGATCTCGATCCCCGCCCGATCGAAGGCTTTCTTGATCTCGATGTACAGGCTGGTCTGGACTTCAAAGTAGTTCTCTTGTGTCGTCCAAACGCCGAAGGTCAATTGCAGCGCCGAGTCGCCGTAGCCCCGGTAGAAGAAAAACGGCCGGGGCTCGTCCAGGCACAGGGGGTTGCCGTCGGCCACCTCGTATAAGATCCGGCGGACCTGGCCGACGTTCTCCTTGTAGGCCACGCCGATCTGGAGATCCACCCGGCGGATGGGGAACTTGGTCAAGTTGGAGAACTCGGTCTTGAGCATGCTCTCGTTTGGGATGCGCACCAACCGGTTATCGAATGTGCGCAGTTTTACCGACAGGAAGTCGATCGACAACACCTTCCCGGTGGTCTCGCCAATCTTGATCAGGTCGCCTACCGAGAATGGCCGCTCGGCCATCAGGAAGAACCCGCTGATGACGTTGGAGGCCGAGGTCTGCGAGGCAAAGCCCAGCGCCACGGTCAATATTCCCGCGGCTCCCAGCAGCACCTCCATCTTGAGACCCAGCTCGCGCAGCGCCCACAGGCAGGTGACCGACAGGATCACGAAGCCGACCACCTTGCGCAAGATCACAGACTGCGCGAAGGCGCCCTTGTTGCGCCGCAGACGGTGCCGCACGATCAGGTAGAGAAGCAACCCAATCAGCACAACGGCGCTTGCCCTGAGAACCGCGTGGGCCTGCTCGGTCTGCAACCATTTGTACACCGCAGATAGTGTCTGGGACATGTCAAAACCTCCCATGGGTGTTATCTGGAAAACAGCGAGCTGAACGCGCGCACGACGACGTTTCCTGAAGCCTGCACGCGCGGCTCGGCGACCAACTTGGCCCCGCCGGGCCCGACGGCGCCGGGCTTGCCCCGCCCGCCCAGCCGCAAGGCGACGAAGTCGTTGTCATCGCTTCTCTCGAATACCACATCCTCGGTCCACAGGCGTCCGTCGGATGCCCGGTAAAGGGCCAGATTCATGACCGGCACCTGCATGCGCTCGAGCGACAGCATGGAGCGGGCGCTGTTCTTGATCTTCACCTCGGTAGTGGCGCGGTGCGGCCTGACCGGTACGTCATCGAGCTGCACCCTGTGGAATGTCCGGCTGGCGTAACAGAGTTCGCCATCTATGGTGTTGGGCCCGAACCAGGTGTCCGATGGCCGAAACGCCGGCACCTCGCAAAGCGGCTTGGCCGGCTTGCCGGTCTCGACCCGCACCCACAGTGGGCTGCTCACGTAGACGCTCACCTGCTCGCCGGGAGGTACGCTCAGGGGCTTCTCCGAGGATGTGACGACAGGCCGATCCGCGAGCGCGGCGGACAGGACGACCTCCTCGGACTTCCCGGCGACCACGTAGCGGGTGACGCCGTCCTTCAAGAGCAGATCGCCCGCTTCTGCTGGTATTTCCTCCTGCAAGGACACATCCTGCGGATCGTCGCCCCTATCGTAAGCAACCCTCCACTCGCCATCGAGCCTCTGGATCCACAAGGTCAAAGGCCCGATGCGCCAGCGCCCGGATGACCCGACCGGCACGCGACGCCGTCCCCACCATTCGACGGTTGCCGCCATTACAACACCTCGCTAGATAGCTTGATATGGCACGGCCTTCACACTCGAGTTAATTATTACCAAAGCCACTAGTACATTCCAGGTTATATCTTGTGCACCAGTTGGCTGGCAAACAGTACAGGAAGAACCGAGTAGAACTCAAGCGTAACACTTGACTGCACTCGACCCGGTGAAATACTAACTGTTGAACTATTTTCGGGGGCAATATGTATCGCTTTGAACGGTTGCTCGTTGTGCTTGACCTGTCCGACCGGGACGAGGCGCTGTTGCGCTATGCCGGCATGCTGACGCGCTTGACCGGCGCCCGGGAAGTCCATTTCCTCCACGCGCAGGAACGCATGGAAATACCAGAGGAGATCGTCAAGAAGTACCTGGAGTTCAAGGTTTCCGAACCATCGGCCCGCAAGGAGCAAATGGAGGAGGCTGTGCGCCGATACTTCAACGGCGCCGACTCCGTCCGGACCTTCTTCGAAACCCGGGAGGGTGTCCCGTCGGACGAACTCTTGGCCTACATCATGGAGCAAGAAGTGGATCTTGTAGTCATCGGCAAGGAAGTCGGTGACCAGCAGTCGCTCAAACTTACCGAGAGGCTGGCTCGAAAAGCCCCCTGCTCGGTTCTGTGCGTTCCCCCGCAGGAAGCTCCCATGCCGTCCAGGTTGCTGGTCGCGGTGGATTTCTCGGACTACTCCCGGGACGCTTTGGATACCGCCGTCGCCCTGGCGAAAGCAATCCGCCTCGGCGAGATCCTGTGCCTGCATGTCTTCCAGGTTCCCCTGCGCTATACCAAAACCGGGCACCTGTATGGTGAGTACGAAGCCATCACCCACCGGAACGTCGAGGAGATGTCCGCGGAATTCATCAAACAAATCGATCTGCAGGGTATTTCCGTAGAAACCTCGATAATGCAGGGCGACTTTCCTTCCGAAACAATCCGGGACTTCATCGAGAAGGAAGGAGTCGACCTGTTGATCGTCGGCGCCAGGGGCCGCAGCGCCGGTGCCGCCATCCTGCTCGGCAGCGTAACCGAGCACCTGATCCGTATAACCGACTGCCCGCTCTTGGCTGTCAAGCGCAAGGGCGAAGGCCTGGGATTTCTCAAGGCATTGTTCTAGGGGACGGTTATCACGCAGCCTTCGAACTGCTCAACGACGTCGAATCGTCCGATCTCAACCCGGTTTTCTGCAGCGGCGAAGCCGCGGTCATCGCCGACGCGCGATTCATGCTGAAGTAGCCGCCTGGCCGGGCTGTATATCGTTGGGCGCCAACTTGATGGTTTGGAAGGGCATGTCGACGCCCTCTCTCCGCAAGGCCTCGAAGATCCTCTTGCGCAGTTCGAAGCGCACGGGTATGTGAGTGGTTTCGTCCTTCAGCCATGCCTGCACGACCAGCCGGACGTTGTAGTCATTCAATGCACTGACGACCACGACGGGCGCCGGGTCATCCATGAATCGATCGTCCTTGGCAACCAGATTCAAGAGAATATTGCGAGCCCGTTCGAGATCCTCCCCCACCCCCACTGTGACTTCCACGTCCAGCCGCAGGTGCGGATAGTTCGTGTACGAGCTGACCGTGGAGTTGACCACCTCGGTGTTGGGGATGGCCAGCATGCGTCCGTCCACCGTCACGACGCGAGTGGAACGTAGGGTGATCTTCTCGACGCGTCCATAGTTGCTCCCGACCTCGATCAAATCGCCGATGACGAAGGGGCGGTCCCAGAAGATGAAGATCCCCGAAATGATGTTCGAGAGCGCATCCTTTGCGGCAAAACCTATTGTCAACCCGGCGATCCCCAAGCTGGTGAGCAGAGCGCCGGTATTCACACCCAGCTCTCCCAGCGCGGAGACCAGCGCGATTACGAAAAGAGTGTACTTTAACATTATCTGCAAGAAGCTCTGAGCGGTGCGGTCAACATTGGTCTTCGACAACGCCACCCGTAGCCCGATCCGTAGAAACCTCCAGCCCAGGTAGAATACGGCCAGAATGATGGCGGCCACTACCAGCATGGGTATGAGGCCGACCAGGTAGTCGGAGATCTTGGATATGCTGAACTTTTCCGTCAGCGCATGGATGACGCTTTCCATTTTTCCTCCCTCTTAATTGTACTCAATCCAATGTGATAACCGTCCCTTTACTTCTCGGCGAAGCCCGTGTCGATTGCCTCGCAACTACCGCTATCCAGCAGGCTGCTAAAGCAGTGGGCCACCATCTCTTGCGAGTAGTCCATGGTGATCAGACCGCCGTCTTGTTCTGGGTGCCGCCGTGCTGGAACAAGACGAACGGGTAAGGCGCCGTTCCCGTCGCGGGCAGGGCCACGACGAATCCGGGTTTGGTGGTGCCCTGTGGCTCCGGGGCCCCGTCGCCGCCGAGCTTGAAGCGACGATC
>DATKYQ010000007.1:0-22439 GCA_035528415.1 Myxococcota bacterium
GTCACAGGCGCCTCCCGAGCAAGTGTCCGCTCCGTTGCAATACAGCCCGTCGTCGCAGCTTGCAGTGTTGGCCGGGTGTCCACAAGCCCCCGACCCGTCGCACTGATCGTCTGTGCAGACGTTGCCGTCATCGGTACATGCTGTGCCGGCCGTTACGTTGCAGCTGTCGGCCGTATCGTCGCAGACATTGGCGCACTCGGCGCCGCCCAGGCAGGGGTCGCCGACGTGCTGGTCACAGGCGCCTCCCGAGCAAGTGTCCGCTCCGTTGCAATACAGCCCGTCGTCGCAGCTTGCAGTGTTGGCCGGGTGTCCACAAGCCCCCGACCCGTCGCACTGATCGTCTGTGCACACGTTGCCCTCATCGGTACAAGCCACCCCGGCCGTTACATTGCAGTTGTCAACCGCCTCGTTGCACGAGTTGTTGCATTCTGTGCCTGCCGCACACGGGTCGCCGGATGACACACAGCCAGTGATCGGGTCGGAGCCGGGATCGGACGGATCGCAGCTGTCTACGCCGTCGCAGAACATGCCGTTGTCGCAGGCAACATTGTCCGGCGTAAATACGCATAAACCTGCCGAACAAGTGTCAGACGTGCACGACCTCGAGTCGTCGCAGGCATTACCGCAGCTTCCGCAGTTGTTCGGATCGACGTTCAGGTCCTGCAGGGGGTTGAAGTCAAGCGGGCAGATGTCGGTGCCATCGTTGAACAAGTCTCCATCAGTGTCGGGATTCAATGGATCTGTCTCGCCGGGATCGACGCTGCCGTTGGCGTTGGCGTCCTCGACGCCGTCCGCCAGCGAATCCCCGTCGCTGTCGGGGTTGGCTGCATCCGTTTCTCCGGCATCCTGGGCCCCGTTGCCGTTGGAATCCTCGAGTAAGTCAGGCAGGCCGTCGTTGTCCGAGTCGGTGTTGGACGGATCTGTCGTCGTCAAGGGATCGGCGTCCGGCACGAAAACGGCCGGATCGGTGCCCTCGAGCGGCCCGGCGCCGTCGGGATCGGGTACTCCGGAGATAAGTCCGATTTCGATGCCGTCCCAGATACCGTCTGCGTCGCTGTCCGGATCGATCGGATCGGTGATGAATCCGTCCAGGCCGGCCACGGTTTCCTGGTAGTCGTCGATACCATCGTCGTCTGTGTCGGCATCGTTGGGATCGGTACCCAGGGCTGCTTCCTGGGAGTTGGTCAGTCCGTCCCCATCGGGATCGTCATTGCCCACGTCGACCAAGACGAGGTTGGACTCCTTCTGCATCGTGGTGTCGCTTACGATCCTGGCCAGGTTGGCAATCGTGGTACCGGGAGGCGTAGCGGCGTTGACCCTGACCTTAAAGGTCATCAGGTAGCTGGCACCGGCGGGAAGAGATGGAAAAACGGCCGATACGCCGCCGGCGGTGGTGAAGTTGAAATCGCAGAAGTCGGCGTCCAGCCCGTCGGTTTCGGGCTGCGGGCCGGAGCCCGTGTCCATGGTCAGGCTGCCGGGCTCGTAGGTCGTGTTGCCCGGGATGAGATCAGTCACCAGAGCATTGGTTGCGTCAAGCAGGCTCAGGTTCTCGATGGCCAATGTGTATGTGACAAGCTCGTCCGGCAAGACTCCTGCCGGCTGGGCGCTTTTTATCACTTGCAAAAGCGGATAGATTACCTGCGTCGTTACTGTGTTAGAATCAATCCGCGGCAGGTTTGTTGAATACGCGGAGGCGGTGTCATCGATGAGTGTGCCTTCCGGCAGTGTTATCACTTGGGCCTGGCAGTGTACGGTTATGGATGTCCCCGCGCCAATATCACCCAGGTTCCAGCTGACACTGCGCGTGGCGACGGAGTAGGTCCCGCCGTTGTCGGCCGAAACGAAAACAAGTCCTTCATGCAGCGAATCACTCAAGACAACGCCTTGGGCCACGTCCCCGGGATTGCTCGACGTGTTCTGCAACGTGATGGTATAGGTCAGAGTATCCCCGGATGTCGCCGTGGCGAGATCCACCTGTTTTGACACTTCTAGAAAAGTCTTGTTAACGGCGAAGGCATCGTGCGGTTCCATCGTCAAGCCGCTGTAGCTGCCCTGGGCTAAGACGTCGAACGGATAGCTCCCGTCGGGATCGCTCGCCTGCCAGTCGAGCGTAAGGGTGATGACAATCTGTTCGCCGGAGTCCAGATCGGCGTTCAGATCCCACAAGAGCGTGGTCAATCCGCCCGATGATGAGCTTTGCGGATCCGTCTGGACCGCCGGAGATCCGGGCAGCGTGACCCAGGCCGTGCCGGGAGCGTAGGCCACGCTGTCGAGCATCTGCAGCCAGGCGCCGACGCCCGAGATGGCGTCGTAGTTGCCGGCCGCTACGGTGATCGTGACGTCGACGCTCCCGCCGGATGTGGGCACGCTGGTAGTCGATGGGGCCCCGCTCACCGAGAGGATGGGATCGAGGAAATCCTGGGTCAGCGGCAGGATTGTATAACCCAGGTCGAGATACGGGTTGCCGTTTGCTGAGCAGTCGCCGTCCTGTCCGTAGGCCAGCGCGACCGGGCCGTCAGCCACGAGGTGCGTCCCCGCGTTGTCGCCGTCGGTGGGGTCGTAGATCCTGAGAACTTCGCCGACATTGAGCGTATATGGGCCGGGCTCGGTGGCGATGTCGCAGTCGGTGGACGCGTCGTCGAACGTTCCGTCTCCGTCAAAGTCCACCTGGACTGTGGTGCCGTCGCGGGTCGGGGTCACCCAGATCGGCGAGCCGGCCTGGGCGGGATCATAGAGCGAGTTCGCCGGGGACCATGAAATGTAGTAGTCGTCCTTGAGGTAACGGCTGGGCACCAGCGAGAATCCCCAGTCGCGGTTTGCGCGAGTATAGTCGTAAGCCACGATGCCCCAGATCAGGTCGTCGGCCACGATGCGCGCGCCCGACCCGGCCCTGAGCGGCCCGCCGGTCTCGTCGATCCACGAAGTCGCCGATGCGCCCGGAATGGCGAAGTTCCAGGAATTCACCCGGTCGAAAACACTGACGTTGACGGCAGATGTGCTTGGATTGAACAGATATATGTTTGCTTCCCGGTTGTTTGAAACCGGCCCGCGCAGCGGCACGACGTAGTCCCGGCCGTAGGCCTTCAGCGGAATGGCGTTGAAGAAGCGGGTCTGGTAGCAGCCGTCCGAGCCGGTCAGGATGCCTACCTGGACGTCCTTGGTGGCGCTAACCAGCGTGTTTTCCTTGACGACGATGGAAGGCGCAGCCGTTTCGTCGACGTAGCCCGGGCCCTGGGATGTCGGCGGCTCGGGCGGGTTGGGCGGATTCCGCGGGTTGGTGAAGCCACTGTAGTAAGTCTGGCCCCGGGACAGCTCGATTCCCACCTGGTCGGTGCCGTTGTCGACTATTACCCAGGTGCCGTCATCGAAGGCCGTGACCTGAAGTTCGACATACTGGAAAGGAGCGAACGTGCCGCTGTCGCCCCCGTGAGCGCCGTAGGAGTCGACTCCGACGGGTATACGGTAGGTGAGGAAGCCGGCCAGGGCCTGGCGGGCGTACATCTCCCAGGCTCCGCCGATGAATATAATCCCTTCGGGCCACATGTTGTGGGCGATGTCCACCGGCCCGCCCAGGCTGACGACCCGGTCTCCGCCGTCGTAACGTACGTCATTGGAATCGCGCGGCTGCACCGGGACGACGGCCTTGATACCGACGTCGGAGCCGTCGCTCCTGAGCGAGAGCACCTGGCCCCGCGACAGCAGGTACACCTCGGTGCTGGCCTGTTGCGGGCTGAGGATGTTTGTTTCGTAGCCGTCTTCCCAGTGGTCGTAGTAGATCGCCTGGTTATCCAGGGTGGCGGTCAAAGTCACAACCGAGACCATGCTGGTCACCGTGTCGAGCCCGTTGCAGTTGTTATCGGGGTTTTCCGAGTCGTTGTATAGAAAGTCAAAGACCTGGCTCTCGCGACCCAGGATGATATACTCTTGTAATCCCGCCGACATCTCCTGTGCCAACAGATCGGCAGGCAAAAGACAGAAGCAGGTGATGGCAAAGCTTACGATGCTTGAGAACCGCACTTGTTTCATGGGGATAACCTCCTCGAGAATAACCACTCAAACGTTAACACATCTGGTGCTCGATTGTCATCTTACGTCATATGGTGTTAGCATCAAATTCATGACGTGCTTCACTCGGCCAAGAATACCGTGGATGATTTTGGGGCTGGTCGCGCTTCTTACGGGCGCGTGCAGCGGCCGGGCCGTAAACGGCGACGGAGGTCAAAAGGACGGATATGACGCGGGCGACGGAATCGAAAATCCCCTGCGCGTCGGCTCGGAGCAGACGTTCGAGATCGCCACCTGGAACATCCGCAATTTTCCGACCGACTCGATGACGGCCGGGCGCGTGGCCGATCTCGTTCGTCAGATGGACATCGACATGCTGGCCGTTGAGGAGATCGCCGATGTGGATGCCTTCGGCCGGGTTCTCGACGGCCTCGATGGTTACTCGGGTGTTCTCTCCCCGGACGAGTACAGTTCTGGGGAGTACCAGAAAACGGGCTTCATCTTTCGCACGGACATGGTTCACATCGGAGCCCTGGAGTCGATCTTCGATGGAGATTCCTATGCCTTTCCACGCCCGCCCCTGCAGGCTCCGTTCGAGATCGACCGTCCGCAGGGTGGAAAGCTTTCGTTCATTGCCATCGTCCTGCATCTCAAGGCCGATCTGGGCGAGGAGAACGAAGCCCGTCGCAGGCAGGCCTGCGAAAAACTCAAGACGCACGTCGATGATCTCGTAGCGGGCGGCGAGGACACGCGGGTTGTCGTGCTGGGCGATTTCAACGACTCGCTCGGCGATCCCGTCGCCGAGAACGTGTTCGAAGTGTTCCTTAACGACGAGCAGCACTATAGTTTTCTCACCCGGCAACTCGCTGATCTGGGAGAGTATTCGCTAATTCCCTGGCGCGCTTTCCTCGACCACATCCTGGTGACCACCGATCTGTTTGCAGACTATACGAACGGCACCACCGAGGTAGTCCACCTGGATCAGGAGATCAGCGACTACGACTACGTCAATGAGATCTCCGATCACCGCCCAGTGGCGGCGGTATTTCCACTCTGATCAGGCGCGGACTTCCTCGAACACGTGGTGCTGGCCGTGCCATTCCAGCAGGCGGGCGAATGGCTTGTCCTGCTTGTAGTCGATGCGCACGAAAATGAGCCTGCAGGCGTGTCCCAGCGAGTTGAGATCGAGCGCGGTCACGTCGTTCCAGCAGCCGGGGTTGAGGTACTCGCGTTCATGGCCGAAGCTCTTGTGAATCGGAATATGGGTGTGTCCCAGGATGACAATGCTGGCGTCTTCCTCGTCGAGGATCTTGCGGGCATCCTCGGCCATGGTCGGCGACCTCTTCAGGTCGATGAAGGCGGATAGGCCTTTCAGTGCACCTGCGCGTTTGAGCGGCAGGCTGCTGAAGCGGGTCTTGATGATGAACACGATGTAGCGTACCGCATGAAACAGGCCGAACCAGAAATCATTGAAGATGGCCCAGCGGCTATACATGTTGTAGGGCTTGACCTTGTCGATGTAGGGCCTGCTCTGCTTCATATGGTACAGAAAATCCTTGACGAAGAAGACACCCCAGGGAAGGTTCAAAACCGGTTCGGGGTAGCCACGGGTCAGAAAGTAGCGCTTTCTATCGAAGCGGAAGATCGGTTCGAGCCGGTTGCCGTGCTCGACGTGGACACCGTCGAAAAGATAGGCCTCGTTTATGAAAGAGATCTCTCCCTGGATCACACGGCGAATCGTGTCCTGAACGCCAATCCATAGCAATCCTGGATCATGGTTGCCAAGAGTGAAGACAATCCGGCGATGGAGATGCGCGTTGAAATTCTTCATGGCATCGAACATTCCCCGGTGGCCCCGGATGATCGCCTCCGTCTTGTTCACTGAGGAGCGCTCGGTCAGAATGCCGTCCTTTTGTTCTTCGGGCATGAGCTGGATCATGTTGAGAAAGTCGCCGTTGATTATCAACTCGACGTCGGCATCCTCGTTGCTTCCGCAGTAGTCGATGAACTCGATGAACTTGTTGTCATAGACGAAGTCCTCCAAGGGGTTCACGGACCCGTCGGGCAGGAAACGTCCGTTTCCCAGGTGCAGATCGCTAATGACGAACTTGATCTTCTGCATCGCGCTTGGCTTCCGTGTTTTCCGTCTCCCCGTCCCGCTCCTGACCGCGGTATGCACGGCTTCTACGATAGGCATTCAGTGCCCGATTGCCAAGCACCTTGCCAATGGCCGTCAATGGTACGGCCATCAGGACGCCCATGAACCCGAACACCTCTCCGAAGGCCATGATAGCCAGAATGACGGCCACCGGTGCCAGGCCGAGTTTCCGTCCCAGCACACGAGGTGTCAAAAATAGGCCATCGACAATGTTAACAGCGACGAAGATAGCCGCCACCGAAAGGAAGGCGCCCCCGCCGGAACCTTCCAGCAGCAAAAATAAGAACGACAAGAGCAGGCCGGTCGCTGTGCCCAGGTAGGGTACGAAGTTAAACAGCCCCGCCAGCACCCCGATCGTCACCCCGGCTGGAACCCCGGCCAGGCTCAGCGCGACGGCGTAGGTTACCGCCAGGATGCTGCAGATAGTGCCCTGACCCCTCAAGAAGCTCGAAAGAACCGTGTCTATGTCGCCGGCAATCTCAAGCACCTGTGGGCGCCGCGGCACGGGGACGAGGTTTACAAACCAACCGGTGATTTTTCGGTAGTCGGCCAAGAAGTAGAATGTGAACAGGGGAATGATGAACACGTATACCAGTGACACAATCAGCGACACGGCTCCGGACAACATGTTCTGCAGCAGGTTGGCCACCGGTGCTGCCAACTCGCCGGCGGATGCGTTCAGCTTGCCGGCGGCCGCATCAAGCATCTCGCCCAGCGTGTCGGGCAACTGCAGGCCGAAAGTTCTTTCCAACCAGGGGATGAAAGACCGGTGAATCTTCTCCAGGTAGGCGGGCACCCTTTCGGCCAGTCCCGCGAGTTCTTGGTGTATAGTGGGCACGATCAAGGCAAATAGCCCGGCCATGATCAAAAAAAGCATGAGCAAACACAGGATGCCTGCGACCGACCGCGGGACCTTGTGCCTTGAAAGTACCTCCACCAGCGGCTCGAAGATGTATGCCAGCAGAAAAGCCAGCAGAACGGGCGCCAAGACGCCGCGCAGGACATAGACGATGACGCCGAAAGCGACGCAGGCGAGCAGCGTGTATAGGAACGTCCTGCTCGGCAGGCGCGAGTTTTGTTCTGTCATGCGAAGGTTTCTAGCGCCCTACTCTTGGCGTTGTTGATCGCGAGACTTATTCCAAGCGACCCACTCGTCGGCCGCGTCTTGTTCGCTGTTGAAGGCCACCGGCGCGCTGATTTTTCCGTTGGCGGCCACGCGTACCTCTTGCATGGCCTTGGCAACGAATTCCTCCCACTCTTTCTTGGTCACTTGATGCGGTCCGGCGACCTCGACGCGCCCAGGTCCGCCCGGCTTGACGCCCTGTCTGGGCATCTGAAATTTGCCACTGGCATCCTTGACCTTGCCCGGTTTAGCGTAGATGGGAGCGTTCGACACGGCCACGGCGCCTGTATACACGCGCACGACGGTGCTCTTGTCGGTCTTGGAATCAATCCTGAAAGTGGTTCCGCGCACACCGGCCACTGCGTTAGACGTCTTGACCTCGAACTTGGAACCCGATCCAGTCAACTTCGAAACCAGAGCATAGGCCTGGCCGCGCATCAGCTTGGCGGAAAAATTCTTACCGCCGCTGGAAAAAAGCGCCTGGCTGATTTTTACCTTTGAGCTCTTGCCCAGGCGAATCACGCTGGAATCGCTGAGGACGATTTCCACCCGAGATTTTTTCTTGCCCGTCCGGATCATGTCACCCTTGAAAATCGGGCTGCCATTGTTGAGTTTTACCCAACTTCCATCCCGGTATGCCGTTACGCTTCCCTTCATGTAGGTAATCTTGCCGGCCTGGTTGCCTGCGGAAAGTGCCCGGGATGCACCGATAATGAAGACAGCGCAGATCACCAGGGCAAACAGCGCCTGAATGGTTCGTCGCTTCGACATGAATTTCTCCTCGGAGTGCCTATTTTATCAGGCGCACGGTAATGGCACCGGCCTTTACGGATTCGACCTCGATCTTGAAGGCGCCCTTGAAATCCTTGGCTTCCAACTCGGTGGCCATGTTCCTGGTCTTGCCGGCCAGAATGACCTGTAAAATAGCCGTGCCCGAACGCAGGCTCTTCTGGTGGACGTCCTTGACCGAGCGAACCTGGTTGGAGAGAACCTTGATGAACTCGCTGAGCATGCGGTGATTCTTGATTCCCTTTACCGTCATGCGAATGCTGGCTGTGCCGCTTGTCTCGGACACCCATTTCTTGGCGATCATGTCGATTATCTTGTCGGAAAGCTTCTCGGCGGCTCGTTTCAGCGCCTGGCTGCCGGCGGTGGTCGGCGAGATGTTGGGCACCGTCGCCGTCTCGGTCGCCACCGCGATTATCTCTCCGTTATCGCAGTTTATCGCCCTGACCGCCAATTCGGCATTGGCGCTCCTGAGGCGCGTTCCCTCCCAGGTTTTCCCGATGTCTCGGGCGACCGCCTTGCCGACGATGAGCAGTTCGGCGTCCGAGGTCTTGGCGATGCGCCTGGCCTGTTTGTCGGAAAGGTAGGCCACCGGCACGCCGATGCTCTTCTTTCCTTCCAGCACGTCCGTGTCCACGAAGGTGAATCCCTTGGCCTTCATCTTCTGCATGACGGTGTTTTCGACCACGCGCATGTCCTGAGTGACGACTGCTCCTCCGGGGCCCCACCAGTAGACCGGTTTGTTCGAACCGACGTTTTGCTCTGCCACCATTATGATCACGCGCGGCATCTCTTTACGCTTGAGGACGTTCTTCAGGCTGTCAATGTCCGTGGAAATGGCGCCCGTCGCGACTTGGGCGCTGATCTTCACGATGTAGACATTGTCCTCCGCCCGTTCGTCGGTGATCTTGTACTTCTTCACATAGCCTTCGGCCTGGGAATAGATGCGATCCGAAAGCAACTGATAGTTTTCGGTGATGGTTTCCGAGGAGATCATCGTTCCGACAGCCGACTCGACAGCCTTACGCAAAGCGTCGTCGATTGCCTTGTCGCGGGCCTGGGCCTTGTCGCCATCGAAGATGGCAGCCTGTCCAGTCACCTCGACCTCGTCGGCGGCGAGTGCCCGGGTGTCGGGCAGGAGCATCAGCAGGCAAAATATCGTAACCATACATGCGCTGGTTTTCATCATCTTCTCCTTGCCGCAGTTCAGTCGATGACCAGTACGACCTTGCCTGAGGCAAGGTATTTCAGGTTTGCCGCGGGATCCCTGAACCTGGCGGCATCGGCGTTCGACAAGACGATATTCGTCTTGCTTCCATCTCCCAGCTTCAGAGCCTTTATCACCAGAGCATTGGGGGCCACACGATCGTCCTTCTTGGCCGCCTTGATGTTGCGAAAATATGACACTACGCCGGTGCTTTCTAGCGCCTCCTGGCTGAGATATTCGGCGCTATAGACTACCTTGCCGTCCTCGTCCAGGATTTTCGGCGAGAGTGCGGGAACCGCCTTGAGCCCGCGCGCGTCAATGACCAGACCGGTGTTCTTCGCCTGGCCCTGGGCAGGTAAATCCGCCGCCTTGGAGCCTGGCTTTACGAAAGTGCTCGCAAGCTGGCCGTCCAGCGACACCTGTACCACCAGATCGACCCCGCCGTCTGAATAGTACTTTGTTTTTAGTACCTTGAAATTACGTATGACTCCCTGGATCTTGGAGCGCATCTTGGAACTGGTGACCATCTCGCTCTCGACGGTGATCTCCGAGTCGACGCGCACGCCCTTCAGCACCTCCATGATGTTTCTCAAAGCATCCAGTTTGGCCACCCTCTCGGCTCCCAGCCTGGCAACTGCCACGTTGGGCGCCTTCAGATTAGGGGCCCCGCTCCCGGTGGCCGTGATTGTGTGATCGCTCCAGTTGACCTGACCATGATCGACCTTGAGTTCACCCTCGGTTACGTCGCCGGACGCCTGGGCCAGTGCGATCCGCGGCAATACCAAGACGGCGAGCAACAGCAACCAAAACCTGCAAAAATTCTTCCTCATCAGATCCTCCTGTTTCGATCACTGCTATTGTGATATGTTTTGCCTAACTATCATGCACTTCCGAACATTGTCAAGCCGTGCCCGGAGAGAGCCGAAAACCACTCGGTAAAGACGGATTTCCAGCCGGGATTATTCAAGAAAATGAGCGACTACTCCCACTCTATCGTGGCAGGTGGTTTGCTCGAGATATCGTAAAGAACCCGATTGACCCCGGAGACCTCGTTTATGATGCGGTTGGATACCGTGGCCAGCACGTCTTGCGGCAGTCTGGCCCAGTCGGCCGTCATGCCGTCCATGCTTGTAACCGACCTGATTACAACGGTTTCTTCATAGGTACGCTCATCACCCATCACTCCGACCGAGCGCACCGGAAGCAAGACCGCGAAGGTCTGCCAGGTTTTTACAAGAGCCCCCGATGAGAGCATCTCTTCTTGCAAAACGGCGTCGGCCTCGCGCAAGGTGTCAAGGCGCTCACGGCTAAGTTCTCCGATGACCCTGATGGCCAGCCCCGGCCCGGGAAAGGGTTGGCGACTGATCACCGACTGCGGCAAGCAGAGGGTCTCTCCCACCCGCCTGACCTCGTCTTTGAAAAGTTCCCGTAGAGGTTCGATTAGCCCGAGTTTCATGTGCTCGGGTAGCCCGCCGACGTTGTGATGGCTCTTGATGGTGGCTGATGGGCCCCTTACCGATTGTGACTCGATCACATCCGGATACAAGGTTCCCTGGGCCAGGTAGCGCGCTTGTGAAAAACGGGCTGCCTGTTCTTCGAATACGCGGATGAACACCTCACCGATGGTCTTACGCTTGCGTTCAGGTTCGCTTATGCCCGATAGAGCGCCCAGGAAACGATCGGCCGCGTCCACTACTGTAAGCTCCATGCCGAAATGGCGCTTGAAGATCTCGCTGACCGAGATCCTCTCACCCTTGCGTAGTAAACCGTTGTCGACGAAGATGCAGTGCAACTGCTCGCCTATGGCCTTGTGCAGCAAGGCCGCCACCACGGACGAGTCGACGCCGCCCGACAGGCCGCAGATAACCTCCTCGCGGCCTATCCGGCTGCGGATCTCATCCACCGAGCGTTCCACGAACGAGGCCATCGTCCATTCGGGACGACAGTCGCAGATGCCGAACAGGAAATTGGCCAGGATGTCCGTTCCTCGGGGCGTGTGGACGACCTCGGGGTGAAACTGCACTCCATACAGCCTGCGCCGCTTGTCTGCTACCGCGGCCAATGGCGAGTTGTCGCTGTGGGCCAGCACCGTAAAGCCTGCCGGCAACTCGTCGACCCGGTCTCCGTGGCTCATCCATACCTCGCAGACCTGGCGGAGATCGAAACCCTTGAAGAGATCATCGTTGTCAACGACTGTCAGCTTCGCCCGGCCGTATTCCCTGCGTGAGGAGGCCGAGACCTTGCCGCCTGATACCTTGGCCAGAAGTTGCAAGCCGTAGCAAACGCCCAGGATGGGCACGCCCATCTCGAACGTCTCCGGGGCGCACATCGGCGCACCGGCTGTGTAGACCCCGGTCGGCCCACCCGAGAGGATGATTCCCCGCGGGGCAAACTCGAGGATATTGTCGCTGCCCGTGTCGCATGGCAGTATCTCGCAGTAAACATTTTGCTCGCGGACCCTGCGCGCGATGAGCTGGGTGTACTGGGAGCCAAAGTCCAAAATCAGGATCTTGTCGAGTTCTCCAGGCTCTGTCCCCGGATCCATAAATCTTTTCTCCCGTCTATTGTGAAAGCGGGTAGTTTGGCGCTTCCTGGGTGATTATCACGTTGTGCACGTGGCTTTCCTGCAACCCGGCAGCAGTGATACGAATGAACTTTCCCTTACGGCGCATTTCGTCGATTGTCCGGCAGCCCGAGTAGCCCATGCCCGAGCGAAGCCCCCCGACGAGCTGGAACAGCACCTGGGTCAATTTTCCACGGTAAGGCACCCTGCCCTCGATTCCCTCGGGCACAAGCTTTTCGTCCTGCCTGACGTCCTCCTGAAAATAACGATCGCGACTGCCGGCCTTCATAGCTCCCAGGCTGCCCATGCCGCGGTAGACCTTGTACGAGCGACCCTGGTAGAAGATGACGTCGCCCGGGCTCTCCTCGGTGCCGGCGAATAGCGAGCCGATCATCACCACCGAGGCGCCGGCGGCCACCGCCTTCGTTACGTCGCCCGAGTACTTCACGCCGCCGTCGGCAATGATTGGCACGTCGTGCTTGTCGGCGGCCCTGGAGCACTCCATGATGGCAGTGATCTGAGGCACGCCGATGCCGGCCACGACCCTGGTGGTGCAGATGGACCCCGGACCGATACCGACCTTGACGCCGTCCGCGCCGGCTTTGATCAAGGCCTCGCAGCCCTCGGGGGTGGCGATGTTGCCGGCGACCACGTCGGCCTCCGGCATCTCCTTTTTCAGGTTCTTGAGAGTTTCAATGACGCCCTTCGAATGGCCGTGGGCCGTGTCGATCACCAGTATATCGCAGCCGGCCGCGACCAGGTGATGCGCCCGCTCGATGGCCGTCTCGCCGACGCCGACGGCGGCTCCCACCACCAAGCTGCCGCGATCGTCTTTCGACGAGTTGGGGAATCTCTTGGCCTTTTGCAGGTCTTTGATAGTGATCAGCCCGCACAGGCGGAAGTCGTCGTCCACCACCAGCAATTTTTCGATCTTGTGTTTGTGCAGGATGTCCCTGGCCTCCTCGCGGGATATGCCCTCTCTGGCGGTGATCAACTTTGAGGTCATCACTTCGGAAACCTTCTGTTCCAGGTTGCGCTCGAATCGCAGGTCGCGATTGGTCAAAATGCCCACCAGCACGCCTCCGCGAACCACTGGGATGCCGGAGATCGAGCGCTCGTTCATCACGGCAACGGCATCGGACAGGAGTTGCTCTGGTTGAATGGTGATCGGGTCGCGAATGATGCCGCTTTCGAATTTCTTGACCTTGGTTACCTCGGCTACCTGCTTTTTCAAGGACATATTCTTGTGCAGGATGCCGATGCCGCCTTCCTGGGCCATGGTGATGGCCGTGCGGGCTTCGGTGACGGTGTCCATGGCGGCGGAGACGATGGGGATGTTCAGTCGGCGCCGACGGGTCAGCCTGGTCGAGACGTCGGTCTGATTTGGCAGGACGTCGCTGGCCTGGGGCAACAGGAGCACGTCGTCGAATGTGAGCGCCTCTTTGATGATCCGTTCTTCCATGGATTTGCCTCCCGCCCGTTGTTCACAACCTGGCGACATTCCTATTAAATTGCGCAATTTACCGCAACGCGCCGGAGTCGTCAAGAGTTAGTGGAAATAATTTGCGCAATAGTGAGCCGAGTTGTCCTTGACATGCCCTGAATAGGGGCCAAGTTGATATGCATGGGCAGGTCCTTATTGAACTGCCCGGCCGTAAACAATACCGAGACTTCCGCAGCTATTCTCCAGGACTAGCGCCGTAACCCCCCTCTTTTGCCGAACGCCTTCCCTCGGCGGCGAGAGAGGGGGTGTCCCCCTTTTTAGAAGTGCCAACTGAAAGCGAGTTGCGCCCCTCCGGGGGTGAGAGCCAGGGTGGGTACTGGAACCTTGTTCAATTCGAGTGCGGGCCCCTCGTCGATCAATTCACGGTTGTAGATCTCGGCGGCCGACGAAATGCTGCCGTAGGCAAACAATTCGAAGACAATCCCGGCTACAAGCAAGCCGCCGCCGCTGGCGAAGCTGATGATACCCGTGCTCTCGGGAAGTTTCTTTGCAACGCCGGGCATGTAGTAAACGGCGCCGAAGACGATGGCGGCGAACGAAAGCCCGGTAAAAACATCGGCGGTAATGTGCCACGCCTCGTAGCTGCCGAATGCGGAAAGCGCCTCGGGGTTTTCCCCGATCAACTTTTCGAACTCGTGACCGTCGTCATAGATGCCGTAGGTCTTCTCGTCGACGGTGTATTTCTCGCCGGCAAAGAAAAGAAAGCCGTGATGGACGGTGGCCTCTTGAGCTTGTGCGCATACAGCGGTCAGCGCGAAGGCAAGAGACAGGGTCAGGGTTGTGAGTTTCCTGAGCATGACAATACCTCCAAGAGAATTCACTCTCTTATCTGGGACATCAACAACGGCTCGAGATGGTCGCGGCATGCGGCCAGCTTGGCGCCGAACTGGTTTACGATGTTCAACATCAATTTCAGGCATGCCTGGGGCTTCTGCTTCTGCAGCTTGGCGAAATCGCGGCGCGTGATCTCCAGAAGCTCGCAATCGGTACCGGCCGAGGCAGTCACCATGCGCTGGCCGCCGATGATCAGGCTGAGTTCTCCAAAGACATCGCCCGGAGCCAGCTTTTCAAGCACCTTGTCATGGCCGTCCTTTGTCTTGAAACTCAAGTGAACCACTCCCATTTTTACGACGAACATGGATTCGGCAACCATGTTCTGCACGAAAATGGGTGTGTCCCTGGAGATGCTGCGCTCGCGTGAGATCTTTGACATCATCAGGATGCCCGAATCGGAAAAACCCCGAAACAACGGACAAACCTTCAACGTTGAAGTGTTGGCGACGGCATCTCCACTCATGGTCTGAAACGTATAACAAAACACGGCTCCATGTGGCAAGCCTAAAATTTTACGCCAACGGGGCCATTGCTGTGTTGACAAACAGGCTGCCGGCGAGCATCATCCCGCTTGCTTTTGAAAGGAGAATTAGGATGGCAAAAGAAAAGAAAAGAGAGATCAAAAGCCCGTCCGGGAAGCTCGGGGTCCTGTGTCCCGGCATGGGCGCCGTGGCTACAACTTTCATCTCCGGTGTCGAGGCCGTGCGCCGCGGCATCGCCAAACCGATCGGGTCTCTAACCCAAATGGGCACGATCAGGCTGGGTAAGCGCACCGAGGATCGTGTTCCCAAGATCAAGGAGTTCGTGCAACTGGCCGCCCTTGACGACCTGCGTTTCGGAGGCTGGGACGTTTTCCACGACAATTGCTTCGAGGCGGCGCTCAACTGCCAGGTGCTCGATCGGGGATTGATCGAGGAGATCAAACCGTTTCTCGAGGCCATTCAGCCCATGCCGGCCGTCTTCGATCAGCGTTACGTCAAGAAACTGCGCGGTGACACTTCGAACGTCAAGAAGGACGGCAACCTGATGGACAAGGCCGAGGCGTTGATGAAGGACATGGACACCTTCGCCGATCGCCAGAAGGTCGATCGCCTGGTAGTCGTCTGGTGCGGCAGCACAGAAACTTATCTGGAAGAGAAACCGGTTCACAAGGACCTGGCCTCTTTTGAAAAGGGGTTGAAAGAGAACGACCCCGACATCGCGCCCAGCATGGTCTACGCCTATGCGGCAATCAAGAAGGGCATTCCCTTCAACAACGGCGCGCCCAACCTGACGGTCGAGATCCCGGCCATGCTCGAACTGGCCGACAAGACCGGGGCACCGCTGACCGGCAAGGACTTCAAGACCGGGCAGACGCTGATGAAGACGATCATCGCACCGGGACTGAAGGCGCGAATGCTGGGCCTGAGGGGATGGTTCTCCACCAACATCCTCGGCAACCGCGACGGCGAAGTGCTCGACGATCCCGGGTCTTTCAAAACCAAGGAGACCAGCAAGTTGGGCGTACTGGATTACATTCTGCAGCCCGAAAAGTACCCCGACCTCTACGGCGACTACTATCACAAGGTACGCATCAACTACTACCCGCCGCGGGGAGACGCGAAAGAAGGCTGGGACAACCTGGATATCTTCGGCTGGCTGGGCTACCCGATGCAGATCAAGATCGATTTCCTGTGTCGCGACAGCATCCTGGCGGCGCCGATCGTTCTTGACCTGGCATTGTTCTCCGACTTTTCCAAGCGTGCCGGACTGAAGGGCATCCAGGAATGGCTGAGTTTCTACTTCAAGAGCCCCGTTACCGCTCCCGGCCTGTATCCCGAGCACGACCTGTTCATCCAGCAGAAGAAGCTGAAGAACACCCTGCGCTATCTGATGGGCGAGGATCTGATAACCCACCTGGGAAGCGAGTATTACGACTTCTGAACGAGGACGGATATTGAGTAAGGGTTTCCAGGCTCTTGTCGTGTTGGCTCTCTTGGTGTTGCTGTCCGCGTCCTCCCGGGCGGACGACGGCATGGAGCACTGGTACTTTCCCAGACCCTTCACCATGTCCAGCCCCATGTTTCCCTCCCGATTCGGAGGCATGGAACTAGCCATGAACTTCGCCGGTTCCGGGATGGGCTTCGCCTTTCCGCTGCAGAGCACCATGACCTCCGCCAATCGCCAGTTCGCAATCGACTTCGCCTGGCCGCTGGGAGTCGGCGCTCCCGAAGGAGGCCAGGCCAAGTTCTACGGCGGGAATCCCAGGCTGGGATTCCTGGGGTGCTGGAAGTTCACTATCCCGTTCAGCGCCGACGGCAACGTGCCCGCCGCCTGGTCTGTCGGCGCCGATGTCGGTATTCCCCTGGCGGCGATCTGGGGCGGAAACGTTGGGCTTGGCTATAACTACCCGATGTACCTCCAGGACTATAGCGCCTGGATGCCCGATTTCGGCATAAAGCCCAAGGCCATGCTGGCCCTCGGAGAGCCGCTTTTTTTCGCCGAGTTCGAGTTGGATGTCCCGGGCCTGCTGGTCGGCATCAGAGGCATCCGGCGCGGCAGCGTGGACGTCTTGCTCGGCTGGGGGCTCACACTGGGCACACAGCCGCTCGACTGGTTCTCGATGATGTTCGAAATCGGCGGGCTGCACGATCTGCTGAACAAGATGTTCCGCGACCACGATCCGATTTGGGGAGCCGTAAGCGTGCGCCTGACTTTCGGCAGCTTTGCGACGGGTCTTATGATGCGTATACCTTTTATCAGGGCCTATTCGTCGGACATCGAGGCGCCGGTCATGTTGTCTATGTTTTTCGGATACGAGATGCGCACTCCTCGCCGCTGAGGAAACATCTCTTTCGCGCGTTGCAGGTCTCTTTCGTCGTCTATCTCAATCCAATGCTGCCCGGGCATGACCCGTGTGGCGGTGACATGTGCGCCCTTGCGCGCCAGCCTGGCGTAAGCCTCTTCGTAATAACCTTGCCGGAGTCCCGCGCCTATCATCGATTCTAATTCCGCAAACAGCAGGCGACCTCCCGCAGCCGTGCAGAACTCTATTCCGATGGATTCTCCCCAAGCTCGCGCAGGCGGTATTTCCTTTGAAATGTCCAAGATGTTGCCTTGCCGATCGACCTCTATCTTCATTTCTTCGGCGCCCATGTTGTCTTTCAGTTCCACAACCAGGCGCACGTCGCCGGGGGCCGCTAGTAATCCTGTAGCGATTTCGGCATCGAAAATGAGATCGGCGTCGATCTTGAAAAAATCGCTCCCGGCCAGCTGCTCTCTCGCCAACAAAAGAGAATATCCGTTTCCGCTGCTTCTGAAGCGGTTGTTTTTCACGATGCGAAAGTTCCCTTTCCGCGAGCGTGTAAAACCAACGATCTTTTCGGAGAGGTAACCGCTGACGATGACGATCTCTTCGAGCGGGACGGTTTGCAGCGCATCGAGGATATGGCCCATGATCGGCTTTCCATTGACAGCAACCAGGGTCTTGGGCAGCTGGTTCGTTCTGGGTCGCAGTCGGGAACCGACTCCGGCCGCCAAGATCAGCGCTTTCATGTCTTCACCGTTTGAGTGAGGGGTAATGGTTTTACTTTGCGTGCGGGGCTCAACAAGCTCAGGAAGGCGAGTACCACGATTCCGAAAGCCGTCTGGAAGATGCGTCGGGCCCGGCGTACCAGTTCGAACAGCAGGCCGTAGCCGGCTTGAAAACCACTGACGCCGAAGACCAAATCGCTACCCTGCTCCATGACCCCGATTTGGCCCGGAATCATCGAGAAGATCCAGGCGACCAACTGGCTGCTGCTCATGACGAAGAAGGCCATGGGTAACGAGATCGGTTCTTGCAACAGGCTGCAGATCAGAGAGACCTCAATCACGGCCGCAATGCGGCTAACAAGCTGTGCCGAAAGCGCAATCCAGAAGTCCGAGGGGAACCTGGCTCTGAACTCACGGACGTTTTTATCTGCCTGGCTGGCGCTTGCGATCCATTTTTCCGGTTGCTTCAGCGGAACCCCAACTCGCCTTACAAGGGCTACGAACTTCGAGGCCATGCCGCGCTTGAGGACAAACATGACTAAGACACCCGCGCCGACGAGAATCGCCGACGCGATCAACAACAGCGCATCCAGGTAGCCCGGCACCTGCGGCAAAAAAAGCGCCAGGACCGCCCCCAGAACGATCATGGCGATGCAGGCCGCGGTGTACATCAGGTTGAAGATAATCAGGGATGAGATGGTGTCCGGGCCGCCGATGTGCTCGGCCAAGTACTTGCCCTTGACCAGTTCGCCCAGGTTTCCGGAGGGCGCGACCCCGTTGATCGACTGCCCGGCGCACATGATCAGCCATAGTTTCATGAAGGGCACGTCGTTCTTGAGCACGCCGAATGTATGCTTCCAAGTGAGAGTGTCGAGCAGGCTGACAAGCAGCCAAAGAGCCAAGATCCACACGAACCCGTAGCGGACTACGGTCAGGCCTGTCAAGATGGCGTCGGGATCGTACTGCAGCAGCAGCTTCATAAAGAAGCCGATGCCCACAAGCAGGAAAATGACGTTGAGAGATTTCTTGATCATGCCCGGGATCCGTCCGCCAGTTTTTTCTTGGGTAGGACTTCAGCCATTGCCTCGCCGGAAGCCCATCGCTCGCGGTTCTTCAGGTAGATGTGGTAGAGAATCGCTAGTGCAAAGCCGATACAAGAGGCGAAAACGAGCGCGAGTGCCAGCCAGATGGCGCCTGCCAGGAACAACGCGAAGAACAGGGTAGTAAAGAAATCCCTCTTGATTGCGTACTTCAGCAAGGCGAAGGCGCCCGCGCCGAAGGACCCGCCCGCTTTTCGATCCCAGGCGAACTGGAAGTCCATCAGATCGCCCGAGTGGGCAACCGTGTGAAGCTGATAATAGATGTAGGCCTGAGACAGGGCGAAGATCATCATGGACACCAGCGCCAGCGCCAGATAGATATCGCCGCCTCCCTGACGCATCAGGTAGACTCCCATGGCGCCGGTGAAAAAGAAGGTCTGAATGTCGTCGGAAAGCGTGTCCAGCCAGGCGCCCAGGTAACTGTGCTTATACTTGAGTCTGGCTAGTTCGCCGTCCAGGCAGTCGAAGAAGCAGGCGGCGAAGTAGAGCCCGGCTCCGGCCGCGGCCAGCGCCATGTCTCCCAGTGCGACCATCGCGGCTCCAGCGAGCCCGATCAGCATGGAGATGATGGTCAGGTGATTGGGCAGCAGACGCGTCCTTGCGAGCAGCCCGACGATCTTCAATGTCACCGGTCGCATGACGTGATAGCCGACCAGGCCGTCGATCTCCACAGGTTTCCTGAGTCCATCGAGCAAGACACGCTTGGCCCGCTTGAGTTCATACCGATTGGAAACCCGCGAGCATAAGCCGCCGCCTGGCACGATCTCGACACCGGGCAGATTAATGCGCGATTTCAGCGGAGCCCGCCAGGCGATCTTGCCGATTGCAGCAGCTGATATCTTCAAGGCCCGGTCTGGCCAACCGAAAGCGAGCGGCCTATCGCCCGCGGGCGCAGTCAGCACACCCTCGAGAAAATCTCGCGAGACCACCAGATCGGCCGCAATACAGATCAGGCCGTGTCCGGAATAGGCGGCTTTGGAAAGTGCCGTTTCGAATGCCCCGCCCGCGCGGCAGGTGATATAGGCAACCTCGATCGATGATGGGATCTCATCCGCGACAACCCGCTCGACCCGACGGGCATCGATCTCGCAAACGACGTTGACACGCGTAATGCCAAGCCCGGCAAGCTCGCCAAGGATTCGCCCTAGCCGCGTGACCCCTAGAATTTTTCTGGCATACCCGTTGCGGCCGGCCTCTACCAAGATGAATGTTTCGAACATGGCACGCTCCTTCGATCTCGACATGCGCGTCGTAATGCTCGCTTGAAACAGTTACCGAGCAACAACCGTGCCAGGTTCCAAGAGTGTGTGATTTGGTAGGATTACGGCCAAAAGGCGCGCACGATGGCGTGCCGTCGATTCACAGTGTGTCAGGGATTGACGTGCAGGTATCTGTAAAATCCGGTTGCGTCGATCGTTTTTTCCTGGTCGCCCTTTTTGATCTTCATCTGCATCTTGCAGTTGATGTAGTAGTCGCGCGGCTTGGTGAAGCGCCGGATGATGGAGCGCTTGAGAAAACCCAGGCTGGCGGTGGGATCTTCTATCTTGCGCAGGCTGGTCATGGTCAGCGTGCCAATTACGCTGGTGTCACCGTCGACCGCCACGATGCGAACACGGCGCGGGATGGTATAGCCCTCATCCGAATGTTTGTCCTTGATGAAACCCTCGAAATCGAAGCGCGCCCTGGTGGTTGCAATGATTTTGCCGTTGTTGTCGGAGATCAGAACCCAGCCATTGTGCGCGCTGCCGTAGTCGCGCGTGCTCTCGACTTCGGCCATGATCACCGAGATGTCCCCGGTGATGTGCTTGAAACGGAACCAGCGCCGGGCTTGGTTGTATGGCGCCATGTCCGAGTAGGAGTGCTCGGCGAAGCTAACTCCGTCCACTTCAACTGTCTTGCCAGCGCGTTTCACTGTCCCGGTGACATGTGCCCGGGGGCAGGGAAAAACCATACTGTAGACGCCGTCGCCTTGGCCGAACTTCAAGATCCCCGAGCCCGGGCAAACGGGCGGGGCCTGGTTTGTAAAGACCAGGTCCATCTCGAGCTTCTTGCACCTTACCTTGACGCTGATCTTCTGCAGGTCGCCGCCGATCGAGTTCTTTCCGAACTTCATCGAGAAACCTTGCTTGGCATAGGACCACTCGTCATTGTCGTACTCCGCCTTGCACTCCGACTTGCCTCCGCCGGGGTCGACGAAGCGGGCCTTGAAGCCTCCCTTATGGTCGCCGACACCGATGTTGGTGATCGCGATGTCAAGGCCTATGTAACTCTTATCGGGAAGCCAACTGTCGATGGTCCAGAACTCGGAGTAGCTCTCGTTGGAGAAAAGATGCGGCCCGAAGTCTGTAAGTAAAACCGGGCGGTTGCGGGTTCCGAATGAGGTCGTCGAGCCGGCCGCGGTCGTCATGGGAAGGCTGCAAACCAGTATGCCGAGCAACAATTTGACCGGGATCGCTTTGGTTGTCATTAGTTTCACCCTCTTCTCTTGACGTTCACGGCCGATACGATCTTCATTTATGAATAATTATATCAACGGGTGGTAGCGCAGGTGGTAGCCGACTATCTGTCCCCAAAAAAGTGCCCGCCGCGGCCAGGGCACACCGTTCAGATCCGACCAAAACAAGTTGCACCTGTTGCAGGGGTCATACTCCGCGCGTCTTCCCTCACGATGCAGCGCGCGCACACGGCGTGCCTGATCGCTGTTGTAAACCTCGAGCACCGACTTGTCTCGCACCGAGCCCCAACCAAACTCACCCTCCTGGTCCATGCAGCACAGAGTCGTGCGCCCGTCGACCATTATGTCCAGCCTGGTGATGTGCTCGCAGGGAAAACCGGGTACCGGCAGGTCGCTGTGGATGTCGCCCTTGTAGTTGAACAAGCCCACCAGCATGGGCCGCACTCCCAGCCTGCGGCACAGGTCGAGAAAGCGCAGCTTCTCCATCCAGGTGGTTTCCTCGGTCATCGTCAGGCGCACGCTGACACTGCGGGCGACTTTCCCCGCCTTCCTGTCCGCCAGGTAACACAGGTTTTCCATGGTGCGCTCGAAGGGCAGGCCGACGATACGGCTGTAACGTTCCGGTACGATCGTGTTTAAAGAGATATACAGGTGATCCACGCCGAACCCGCGCAGGCGGTCGATCTTGGAAGGCACCAGGGCCGCGCCGTTAGAGTAGAGTCGCAGTTTCGTGCGCGGCAGCCGTGAGCGAAGCAGTTCGAGCCTGTCGAAGATGTGTTTGTCGACGAAAGGCTCGCCCTGCAGGAAAGGCTCGATCGCCGGAAGCTCGAATTCGGCGCAGTCTGTGACAATTTTTTCGAAGAGCTCGCTGTCCATCGTCGAACGGTCGCGCTGCAACGCGTTGTTGGGACAAAAGCTGCACCTGGCGTTGCATCTATTGGTCGTCTCGATGGCCACCAGCCGAGGCGTTTCCATCTCTCGAGTAGCTCTCATGTCGCCCAAGATTCGCACGGTGCCGACATGCATGGCAAGATCAAAAGCGACCGAACGCCCTGAACTCCCACCCCATTAAATAGAAGTACCTCATTGTTTCCCGTAAACCGGGATGTTAAGGTTGTTGTTGCAAGACAAAACCTTCACCAATGAGGTGATCCAAGCATGCCACAAACTCTACTACCGTTCCAGTACGAA
>DATKYQ010000008.1:0-131698 GCA_035528415.1 Myxococcota bacterium
ACCCCGGCCTGCTGACCTGCAAGGGACGCTCGCGCCTGTTTGAAGCAGACACGGTAGTCTACGATCACCTGGCGACCACCGCCTTGCCCTGCGACTTACCGGCTAAGGTCGAACTACGCAGCGTGGGAAAGCAGGCCGGCCTGTTGGAAAAAGGGCGGAAGCAGGCGTAGGAGGCTCTTTCTGAAGTAGCCAATCACGCCTACTTGGGAGTTGTGGATCGTTTGACAGGCAGTCAGAACGTTTCTATACTTGCTCAAGTGAAGTAGTGAGGCGCACATGGCCCGTAGGAAGACAACCGCACCAGCAAGACCGTACGGCGACAAGGCCGTCCCGACCGACAAGTGTGGAGTCTTCTCCGTCGACGAGGAGCGTGTTCGCCGAGGACGAGCGGCCCTGCCACCGGACGAGCAAGCCCAGGACATCGCCGACATCTTCAAGATGCTCGCTCATCCGACCCGGGTGAAGCTGATTCGTGGCCTGGCCAGCGGCGAGATGTGCGTCTGCGAGATCTCGGAGGTTGTCGGCCTGTCAGTTTCCGCGACCTCGCATCAGCTCCACCAGCTCCGCGACTTGCGTCTTGTCCGCTCCCGCTCGGAGGGCAAGCTCGTTCACTACTCCCTCCAAGCGCCGTTCCTGGTCTCCTTGCTCGAAGACTGCGCGCACCACGTCTCAGACCATGGGGCGCGAGTATGAAGCTGCAACGCCTCGCCCTTGCTGTGTTGTTTCTTTTTGTCGCCGGGCTCGTATCGGCGACGGCGGGCGAGATCCTGCTCACATTGGTGAGCTCCGACCGGGTGAACTGCTCCGAGGGCCCCTCGTGCCCGGACCCGGACGACGACGGAAACCCATGCGGTCCCACCTGCCCGTGCGCGTGCTGTCCCGGCCATTCGGCGGCGGCCGCGTTCGTGTCAATACGACCATCCATCCAGGCCCTGCCATCCGACGAGTTTCAAGCCTCGTTGACCGACGACCTTCATCCGAAGGACTTCCACTTCCGCATCTTCCATCCGCCGCGCGCCTGAAGCCTTCCACTTGAGATGGTGCCGGTAGGCTCGCGTTACGCGAGCGTCCGGCTATGGCGAATCTTCGACGTCCTCCACGGGCGTCCTTGAAAGGCAGGTGTTCGAAGATGCGACGCACTCCCGTGCGCGCCTCCCGTTGGAGGTACAATCAGCTCCTATTGGTGGTTCTTCTCTCGGCGAGCCCGGCGATGGCCGATCCGGGCCAGCCGTATTCCGTTCCTGCGCCGGCCGGAACCTCTGACGGGTCCTCCGGGACCATCGTCAAGGTGACCTGGCCGGACATCGCACGCCTCGTCAACCAGCATCCACGCCTCGCCGCCGGTAAGTTCCAGATCGATGCGGCACGCGGAGGCGTGGACGCGGCAGGCGCGGTGCCGAACCCGACTCTGGAGGTCAACGTCGACCAGGGGCTGCCACGGGCCGGCGGCGCCTCGCGCGTCGAGTGGGGGCTAGCGCTGACCATGCCCCTCGGTTGGATCGCGCAACGCGGGTCGCGGATCGGCGCGGCCGAGGCCGAGGTCGACATCGCCCTGGCCGAGAGTAAGGCGCTCAGGCGCAACGTGCTGCTGCAGCTTCGGACTCTGTTCTGGAACCTAGCGTACGAGCAGGCGAGGGTCACCTTGCTCGAGGCCATCGAAGCACAGACCTCGGCGCTGGTGCAAACGGTCAAGAGGCAGGTCGAAAAGGGAGAGGTTCGCCCAGTGGAGGCGACCCGGGTCGAGATCGAGCTCGAAAAGGTCACGAGCGAGCTGGAGTCCGCGCGCACCTCGCTCTCAGCTCGCCAGGCTGGGCTTGCGTTGTGGCTCGGCGTGCTTGCTGGCAGGACGATCGTGGCGGTCGCCGACCTGGACGCGCTGCCGGTAGCGAAGGACCGTGACACGGCCCTGGCCAAGGCGCGGTCGACACATCCGGCGCTGGTGGTCGCGCGGGCGACAACGCGGGTCATCGAGGCCGAGGTCGGCACCGAGAGGATGGCTCGCGTGCCGTCGTTCTCCATTACGGGCTTCACGACGTACGAGCTCGACCGCCGAGCCTACGGCGTCGGGCTCGCCGTCGACTTGCCGATCTGGAACTGGAACTCCGGTCGCATCGCTCAAGCCGAGGGCAAGCTGGCTGCGAGTCGTAAGCAGGCTGAGGTCACCGGACTGGAGGTCGAGGCGACCGTCCTTGATACCCAGGCCGCCTGCCAGGCGTCGGTCCAAACCGCGACGCGCTTCAGGAACAACGTGGTGCCGCGCTCCGAATCCGCCGCATCCACCATGGAGAAAACGTACCAACTCGGCGAGGCGAGCCTTCTTGAGGTCATCGACGCCCGCCGCACCCTGCTTGACTCGCGCCGTCTCTACTTGAGCGCGCTCGTGCAAGCCCAGATCGACTGCAGCCGCCTCGGTGTGTTGATCGGAGAGGAGCCTAAATGAACACCAGAACCCCGATTTATTTCTTCGTGCTGGTCCTCCTGATCGCGAGCCTGTCCTGCAACAAGAGCAACCCTGCCGAGGCCACTGCCGCCGCCCAGGCAAAGCCGGATGAGCACGGGGGGCACGGAACCCAGACCGGCAAGGGCCACGAGGAGGACACCGAGGCCAAGGAGCCGTCGGATCTCGACCGCCTGGTGGAGGAACTGATAGCCCTCACCTGCGAGCACAAGAAGAAGACCTTCGAGTGCGATGAGTGCCGCTACGAGGTGGGCTTCGTGCGCGCGCCGGCGAGCCTCACGGAGGGTGGGCTCGTCACGACGGTCAATGTCGAGCGACAGAAGGTCGCCGCGCCCATCGCGCTTACCGGCGAGATCCGCTTCAACGAGCGACGCGTCGGTCACGTGAGCACTCAGGTAGAGGGTGTCATCAAGCAGGTCCACGTCGCGCTTGGCGACCCGGTCAAGAAGGGCCAGCCTCTAATCACGATCGAGAGCGTCACGGTCGGCGAAAGCCAGGCCGCCTATCTCGAGGCCCGGGGCATGCTCACATTGGCCCGGCGCAACTTCGAGCGGGTGTCGGATCTGCACAAGGAGAACATCTCCTCGGAGAAAGAGTTCCTCCTGGCGAAGCAGGAGCTGGATGCCGCCGAGATCCGCGCAGCAGGCGCGCGCAGCAAGCTGAGCCGCCTTGGCACCGGTGGTACCTCGGGCGGCCGACTCGTGCTCCGCGCTCCGATCGACGGCACGGTGCTGGTGATGCACGCTGTCTCGGGCGAGGTGGCCAAGACCGACGAGTCGCTCGTGACCGTGGGCGACAACACCGCGGTGTGGGTCTGGGCGGACATGTACGAACGAGATATCGCGGCCGTGAAGAAGGGACAGGCCGCGCAGAAACTCGCGGCGTCGATCTCCGTCAAGGCCTACCCCGGCGAGGAGTTCCCCGGGATTGTCGACCTGGTGAGCCCGGCGATGAACGAGTCCTCGCGCACGGTGAAGGTGCGCGTTCAGGTGAAGAACGACGACGGCCGGCTACTGGCGGGGATGTTCGCGGGGGTCAAGCTGTTCCTTCCGGGGACGGACGAAACACTGGCGGTCCCCCGCAACGCGGTGCTCGAAGACGAGGGACGGTCCTTCGTGTTCGTCCATCACCTGGGTGAGTACTACGTTCGCCGAGCCGTCATCACCGGGCGAACCTGGGCGGGGTGGGTCGAGATCAAGAAGGGGCTCTTGCCGACACAGACAGTGGTCGCCGAAGGCGCGTTCCTCATGAAGTCCGACGTCCTGCGCTCGAAGATGGGCGCGGGCTGCGCGGATTAAGAGAATAACATCATGGCATTCATTACATGGCTTTTCAAGAACCGCTTCCTCGTGCTCCTTGCTGCGGCGGCTGCTGTCGTCGCCGGTGTCGTCGCGTGGACGCGCCTGCCTATCGACGCCTTCCCCGACGTCACCAACACGCAGGTAATGATCCTCAGCAAGGCTCCGGGGCTCGCTGCGGTCGATGTCGAACAAAGGGTGAGCTACCCGATCGAGCAAGTGATGCGCGGCCTACCCAGGGTGCAGCAGGTTCGCTCTATCTCCAAAGCGGGTCTCTCCCAAGTGGTCATTGTTTTCGAAGAGGGCGTCGAAACGTATTGGACCCGACAGATGGTCTTCGAGCGTCTGGCCATAGCGCGGGAGGATCTTCCATCCGGTGTCGAGCCCGAGCTCGGGCCTACCAGCACGGGTCTTGGCGAAATCTTCCAGTACACGCTTGAGGGCGAGAAATACAACGCAATGGAGCTGCGCACCATCCAGGACTGGCTGGTGGCACCGCTGCTCAAGCCAATCGCCGGGGTGAACGAGGTCAACAGCTTCGGAGGGTACGTCAAGCAATACCAGGTGCTCATAATACCCGAAAGACTGCTGAAGTACGGTCTAACCACGAACGACGTGGTCGAGGCCGTCGAGCGCAACAACGCCAATGCCGGCGGCGGCGTGATCGTGCGCGGCTGGGAGCAGGTCTACTTGCGGGGCGTTGGACTTCTCAAGGACATCCCCGACATCGAACGCATCGTGCTCAAGGCCAAAGACGGCGCGCCGGTGTATCTGCGCGACGTCGCCGACGTGGTGATCGGCGCCGAGCCTCGCCAGGGTGCGGTTACGCGCGACGGGAAGGGCGAGGTCGTGGCCGGCATGATCATCATGCTCAAGGGTGAAAACTCGAAGGACGTGGTGAGCCGGGTCAAGGATGTGGCGACAAAGATAGGCGCCACCTTGCCGGAGGGCGTCCGGCTCAACGTTTTCTATGACCGCACCTCACTCGTCGAGGCTTGCATCGAGACGGTGGCGAATGCACTGCGCGAAGGTAGCTTCTTCGTCATCATCGTCCTCTTCCTGTTTCTGGCGGAGCTTCGGACCGCGCTGGTGGTCACGCTTTCGTTACCGCTCACCTTCCTCATCAGCTTCGTAGTCATGAGTACGGCGGGGTTGACGTTGAACCTCATGAGCCTGGGCGGAATGGCCTTCTCCGTCGGCATGGTCGTCGACGCTTCGGTGGTCATCGTGGAGAACATTCGTCGCCACCTCGCTCATCGTCGCGCAGAAGAGAAGCGCCGCATCGTTGCCGAGGCGCTTTTAGAGGTGGCACGGCCCGTGGCATTCTCCGTCCTCATCATCGCCATCATCCTGGTACCGCTCTTCACCCTTCAGGGGGTCGAAGGAAAGATGTTCGCCCCGCTCGCGGCGACCATGCTCATCGCGTTGCTCGTCTCGCTCGGAGTAGCGCTGATCATCGTGCCGGTATTGTCAGAGATGATCCTCAAGCAGGCTCCGGAAAAAGCGTTCGGTTTCATTCGGCGTTTCCACCAAGCCTATCTGAAGCTCCTGGGCCATGCGGTTCGGCGTCCCGCAGTCACCCTTGGAATCTCCGGTGCGATCTTCGTGGGCGCCGTAGGGCTCGTCCCTTTCATCGGAACCGAGTTCATGCCCCCACTCGACGAGGGATCCATCGCTGTCAACGTCGTGCGACTTCCCAACGCCTCCCTCGACGGTTCGGTTCAGGTGGCGAGCTTCATCGAGAAACGACTACTGAAGTTCCCGGAGGTCGAGACCGTGGTCAGCAAGACCGGCCGCGCCGAGATCTCCGAAGACCCCATGGGCCCCGAACAGACCGACGTCTTCATCATGCTCAAGCCGCGCAAGCAGTGGGGCACGGGTCGAAACAAGGCAGAGCTCGTTGAGGCCCTCCAGGAGGATCTCGGCGAGATCCCGGGCTTGCGCTACTCCTTCTCCCAACCCATCGCCCTGCGGGTCAACGAGCTAATCTCGGGCGTCAAGAGCGATCTGGCCGTCAAGATCTTCGGACCCGACCTCGCGGTGCTCAAGAAGTTCGCCGACCGAGCTGCTGCTGCAGTCGCCGGCATCGAGGGCGCCCGCGACGTCAAGGTGGAGCAGGTTTCGGGGATGACCCAGCTCGATGTGGTCATCGATCGCGAAGCCGTGGCCCGCCACGGCATCAACATCGCCGACGTCAACGAGGCAATTGAGACGGCCATCGCCGGCAGAAAAGCGAGTACGCTCATCGAGGACCAACGGCGATTTGCCATCGTCGTACGCTTCCCCGAGTCGGCGCGCTCCGACATCCCGGAGGTCGAGCGGCTCCTGATCCCGGCGCCTGGCGGGGAACGCGTACCGCTCGCCCAGGTCGCGAAGATCGAGCTTGTCGAGGCGCCAGCTCAGGTTAGTCGAGAGAACGGCATGCGGCGGGTAGTGGTCGAAGCCAACGTGCGCGGCCGCAACCTTGGGGGTTTTGTCAAGGACGTGCAGGAGCGCATCGCGCCGCTCGCGAAGGAGCTGCAGTCGGGGTATTTCGTCGAGTACGGCGGACAGTTCGAGAACCAGCAGCGCGCCATGCGGCAGCTCTCCATCGTGGTGCCCATCGCGCTCCTCCTTATTCTCACCTTGCTCTTCATGGCGCTCGGCTCGGTGAAAGACTCACTGCTGGTGCTCGTCGTCCTGCCGTTTGCCGTGGTGGGTGGCATCGTCGCCGTGATCGTGGCGCGAATGCCGCTATCGGTATCGGCGGCCGTGGCCTTCATCGTTCTGCTCGGCGTCGCCGTGCAAAACGGCGTCGTGCTGATCTCCTTCTTCCGGCAGCTCCGCCAGCGCGGCGAGAGCGTGGCTGATACGATCACGAAAGGTTGCGACCTGCGGTTCAGGCCACTGCTCATGACCGCGCTCGTCGCCTTCATCGGGCAGTTGCCGATGCTGTACGCGACCGGATCGGGCGCGGATATCCAGAAGCCGCTCGCCGTGGTCGTGATGGGCGGGCTGATCACCTCGACGCTGCTGACGCTGATCGTGCTGCCGACGATCTACGGCTTGCTGCACGAGAAGCGAACGGAAACCGAGATTCAGGGAGGACTCCGATGGATGAACTAGAGAAGCATATCGATCTGGAAGCGGCCAGAAAAGCCCTCCGGGCGGATTGGAAGCTATAGTCAGCGCCGAGCGGGGTACGAGGCACCGATACCAAAAACCGGACATGGTCCAGCGCCCGTCTTTGGATGCGCCGAGAGCTTACGATTCACTGTCCCTGTTTTTTTCTTGTTCAGCAGTAACTCGAAAGTGCTTTATCCCCTGCGGTCTGCTGAAAGTTGAATGGCTTGTGCAGTCATTGAAATGGTGTGTTAAGATTGGGTCATGAAAAAGCCATTACATTTATTGGTTGTCTGCTGTCTGTTGGTTGCCGTAAACGGGCCGGCCTCGACCGCAAAAGGTGAAAAAACCGTTAAAATCAACATGACCGTCGGGGAACAACGCATCTTCACCGTCAAGAGCATCACCAAAGTGATTCTCTCGGGCATGGATGCAGCCGATATCAAAATAATCGGCAAGCAGCAGTTTGTCATCTTTGCCCTGAAAGAAGGCCGGTGCTCATTTGGAGTGCTGCGCAAAGGCAAGCCGACGCAGAATTGGCAGGTAACGGTCCACGGCCGGAGTGTTGCTGAATTCAAGGTGTCCTGCGCCGAATTGATGGGCTCACCCTGCACTGATTTGAAAATACATACTGCCTCCGGTAAGGTCGTACTCAGTGGACAGGCCAACGACCTGGAGACCTATCATAAGATCCGCAAGCTTAGAAAAGCTTTTCCCGACGTGGTCTTCATGGTCGACGTGAATCCCCGGGTGCTTGACGCCCTGGTTGAGGTAATCAACGAGGAGTTGAAGCGCAGCGGGCTTGAAAACGCCCGGGTAAACCGGGTTGCCGGGAGACTGATAATCGAAGGTACCGTCGCCGACGAACAGGAAAAGCGCAAGGCGAAAATAATCGTAGATGCCCTTTACGATGCGGCCCTGGGAAAAGAATAAAAAAAACCGCCCCCTACTCGCTCACCACTCCACCGGCGCAGGCGTGATGCGATCGACGGTCGTGCCGTCGCCGAGCTGACCGGCGTTGTTCAGGCCCCAGCACACGACCTCACCGTCGGTGAGCCGGGCACAGCTGTGGCGGAAAAAGACCGCGACCTGGGCCGCGTCGGCAAGCTTGGGCACGGCGATCGGTGTGGTGCTGCAAGGGTCGACGCCGGAACCGCAGGAAGGGCCGCTGCTCATGTACAGCGCCGTTGTATAGAGGACACCTCGAGTCGGATCGTAGGCCAGCCCACCCACGTCCTGTCCGTCGGTATCCAACCGGCCGATCAGCAACACTTGGCCCGTGTCCGGATCAATGGAGTACAGATTGAGGGCCACCTGAGAGACGGCGTAAAGCAGGTTGCGTTCGCTGTTGTAGGCCAATCCGACGAAACTCTCACTAGTCGACAACTGCGCCAAATTTCCCGTCACCTGGCCGCTTATGGGATCGAAGGAAACCAGGGCGCTGCCGCCCCAGGTCACCCCGAGGACGCCCGGGCCCCAGGGGGCCGTGGCCTTGTAAGTCATGGCGCCGGAAGACACCCCGACCGCATCGCTCGAACCGAGGAGGTTCACGACCTCGTTGTCCAGGTCGATCTCCCCGTAGTTGTGCGAGGTCGAGTTGACCCAGGTGTAAAAGGCGTTTCTTCCCGGCTCCTTGGCCAGGCCCATAATCGTGTGGTAGGGCGTCTCGAAGATCGGCGTCACCGCGGCCGTGTCCGGCTGGATGGCGATGAGGCCGGCCTTGTACGGGCTGTCCCATGAGCCGCTGTCGGAAACCACCAGGCCGTTCAGCGACTCGTCGTCGTCGTTCCAACCCAGGCTGATGCACAAGCCGGCCATCGGGCCTCCGACCACGGTCGTGGTTGCGTCGTCCATATCGACCCGTAACAAAGCGCTTTGATAGCGGTAGCCGAGCTGGCCTTCGGCGTTGTTGCCCCAGCACAAGACCGTGCCGTTTCCCAGGCGCGCGCAGGTATAGAACATGCCGGCAGCAACCTGGGCCGCGTCGGTCAGGCCCGGCACCGCGATCGGCGTCGTGCTGCAAGCCGGCGAGCCGCCGCCCCAGGAACAGGTCTCGGTCGTCGTACTTCCAAGCTCCCCCCGGCTGTTGTCGCCCCAGCACAGGATCGTCAGGTCCGCAAGGCGCGCGCAGCTGTGATAGGCACCCAAGGAGAGTTCCTCGACGCCGGTGAGCCCCGGCACCGCGCAGGGCGTCGTACTGCAAGGCCAGAAATTGGGGCCCGCGCAAAGGGTGTTGGTCGTGACGCCCAGCTGACCGGCGGGGTTAGCGCCCCAGCAGGTGACCGTCTCGTCGGCAAGCCGCGCGCAGGCATGCGAGCCGCCGGCCGCGATCTGGGCCACGCCGCTCAATCCGGGCACGAGCACCGGCGAGCTGTGATCAGTCGTCGTGCCGTCGCCCAACTGGCCGTTGTTGTTCGCGCCCCAGCAGGCGACCGTCCCGTCGCCAAGCCGCGCGCAAGCGTGCGCGGATCCGGCCGCGATCTCGACCACGTCCGAAAGCCCGGTCACGAGGACCGGCGAAACCGAGGCGCTGCTATTCAGCTCGTCGCTTCCCCAGCGCCAGGCCGTGCCGTCTTCAAGCCAAGCGTAGGATCGGTTCGCCTGCAGAACGATTCCGGCGGCGTTCGAAAGCCCTCCGACCTCGGTCGGGTTCATCCCGCAGGGGACGGTCTCTCCATTTCTGGCCGGCACCGGGCAGATGGCGGTCGTCGGGTAGCCGAGTTCCCCGGAGTAGTTGTCGCCCCAACATTTGATCGTGCCGTTGTTGAAGCGCGCGCAGGTGTGCACGTCGCCGACCGCGATCTCGACCAGATCCTCGGGTGCGCCGGCATCGTGTTCCCCGTCGCCGTCGGAAAGACCCGCATCCTGTCCCCCGTCGCCGTCGGAAAGGCCCGCATCCTGTTCCCCGTCGCCGTCGGAAAAGCCCGCATCGTGTTCCCCGTCAGCGTCGGTGATGCCCGCATCGTGTTCCCCGTCAGCGTCGGTTATACCGGCATCATGTTCTCCGTCGCCGTCCGTAAAGCCCGCATCGACCCGGTCCGAGGCGATGCTTCCCGCGCAACCACTGGCCAGAAATACAAGGGCCAAAACAAGTTCGAGTGACAAGGCTTGACACATGTTGCGCCTCCTGGTTGCTCGCCTTACGGCGAACGGGTCTCAACATCAATCAGGATAGTTATTTTGATAGTATGTGGCAACCTGAAAAGCTCTTTGGGTGACCGCGAGACAGAAAAGTATATTGCGGGTATAATTGAAAACATGATCAAGCACAGATTGAACATTTTCATGGCCGTTGTCTGGCTGCTACCGCTGGCTGCCTGTAGCGACGAGTCGGCGGCGACAGATGCCGGTTATGATTCTGGCACTGAAGATGCCGATGCCTTTTACGAAGACGGCGACATTGCTGATGCCGGCGACCAGGCTATGCCCGCAGACGCAGACCAGGACGGTGACCCGTCAATCGACGCTGGCGATTCGGGGCAGGGAGATGCGGCTGACGGGGACGGCGGCGGCGATCCCGGCCAGCCGGCCACCTTTAAAGTGCTGACCATCAATCTCAAGCATCCGCTGACCGGTATGGCCGAAGCGCTGGTACGCCTGCAAATGGTTGCTACTGTGATTAACCAACGCCGGCCGGATGTGGTTGCCCTGCAAGAAGTCGTTCAGGAAGGCGAAGATCCTAGCCTGGTCGAGCAGTTGGCTGGCCTTACCGGTTACGAGTGGTTTTGGCAGTACACTTATACAGTGCCGTTACTTTTCAATGAGGGGATCGGCATCCTCAGTCGTTGGCCGGTGGTCTGGACCGATTCGACCACCTTGCCCCATCTCGATTTGGTGATCTTCACCCGCCAGGTTATAGGTGCGCGGGTGGACAGTCCGCACGGAGAGATCCAGCTCTTTTGTACGCATATGACCACCGATTCAGATGAAATCAAAAAGGCCGACCAGGCCCTGGCGGTATATGAATTCATTCAGGCCAGCCCATCGGTCCGGGCGGGTTTCTTAGCCGGCGACCTCAACGCCGAACCAGACACTTTGGCCATGCGCTTTTTCCGCGGCGAGGCTCAACACGAGGGGGTGACCGGGGACCTGATCGACACCTGGACGGCGATCAACCCAGGCCAGGATGGATTCACCATTCCCTCGAACGGTCCCGACCAGCGAATCGACTATATTTATTTGATTCCCGGCACGCAGACTTCGGCCAGCGTAGATTCTTGCGAGATAATATTCAGCGAGCAGGTCGACGGTTTGTACGCTTCCGACCACCTGGGTGTCTTGTGCAGTTTCTCATTACCCAACTGAAAAAATATGCCAGGATTTCCCGATAGATTGATCGCCACTGGCCCCAAGGTGGGTGCCGCAAGATGGGCAGCCGGTTCAGTATTGATCCTGGTGTCGATGGTATTCCTTGGGAGCACGGGTTGCTCGGGTACCATCGCCCAGCCAACCGACGGGTCGGTGTGGCCGGACGGCGGTGATCCGGACGCGAGAATCGATGGTGGTCCCGACGCCAGCGATGCCGCTGACCAGCCTGCTGATGACTTCCAGCCCGATCGCGACTCGGACGGAGACGGTCTTCCAGATAGCTGGGAGGTTGCCGCCGGCAACCCGGCCTTGCTCGATCCACAGCAGGAAGACAGCGACGGAGACGGGCTTTCGGACGCCGACGAGGACTATGACGCCGACGGCCTTACCAACATCGAGGAATTGGCCGCGGGTCGCCTGACATTTGAAGGCGATGTCTCCACTCCCAATCCTTTCCGGCTGGATCTACTGGTCGAACTCGACTGCATGGCGGATCGCTGTCCGTCCAGCCAGTTGTTGGCGGAGGCCGCCGCTGCCTGGGCCGATGTCGACTTGTCCAACCCCGACGGCAGTACCGGAGTGGGCCTGCACGTCGTGATCGATGAGGCCGGGCTTGCGGCCCAGCTATTCGATGGATCCTTCGAACAACGCTGGAGCTACTTCGCCGCTCACGGCCCGCACTTCGACGACGGCGGCTCGCCGCCGCTTCCGCTGGGAAGCTTCGTCCACATGGTAGTGGCCCGTAGCCGCCAGGATCTTCCCGACCGCGGCGGCGACACCGTAGCCGGACCGGACGGCCAGCCCGAAAAGAGCGGGGTATTCATCTACCACGATGTGATCTACAACCTGTTCCCCGCCTGTGGACGCACCAGCCCACCGGTCTGGCCGGAAATCACACCCGGGGAAATGGTGACAAGCACACTGGTGCACGAGTTGGGCCACACCTTGCAGCTCGGCCACGACACTGATGTGGGCGGCGGCACAAACTACTACAACATCATGTCGGTGCCGCAAAACTGCACCGACGCCCAGATGCGTACCCACGGGGTGGACAACGATGACCCGTTGCAGGGGAGCACGGCTCAGGCAGGTGCCTCGCGTTTTTCCAGCGCCGCCGCTGCGCTGATGGACTTCTCCAACATTCTGTCGGTCGATACTGCCTCGCTCGAACCGCAAGAGATGTAGCTTGGCAGTATGGACATCGACTCAGTTCTATCCAGTTGCATGTTCGACTCGGATTCTCTATATAGAGGAGAGAAAAAAGGGAGGGCAGCCCCGCCGGGGCGTCGCCCCCGTCGTCGCGGAGGCGGTTGAATGAAAAGCACTGCAGGGATCCTCTTGTGCCTGCTGGCAGCGGCCTGCTCCAAGCCTGCCGACGTCGGCTGCCGGGAGGATGACCGCTACATTGTACCATTTGGAAACGAGGACCTGACCTTTTACGTGGGGCCCTACCAGGAGCACACGACAACAACCACGGCGGCCATAGGTTGGGAGACCGTGGCGCCCGGAGACACCCGCCTGGAGTACGGGCCGGACGACTCCTACGGGCAAGAAGTCCAGAGCGATTCCGGCACCATGCACCAGGTGCAGATCGCCGGACTGCAGCCCGCGACGCTTTACCACTACCGGGCCTGCACTGGCGAGCAATGCACCGGCGACCTGGTCTTCTCCACTGCGCCGGAGGAGGACCGACCCATCCGTATAGCAATCTACGGCGACTGCCAGGACAATCCCCCCGCGCACCGCAAGGTAATCGGGCAAGTGATGGGGGACCAGGCCAACATGGCCCTGGTCGTGGGCGACACGGTGAGCGACGGGCGCAACCGCGAGGAGTTCAAGGAGCGATACTACGATCCCGCCCGGGCGCTGGCTCATTCCATTCCCCGCTGGGCGGCCATCGGCAACCACGATCGCAAGGACGTCGAGGCGGTGCACTACATCGACTACCACATTTTTCCCGAGGACCCGGACGTGCCCCAGGCCGAGACCAGCTTCTCGTTCACCTACGGCGACGCCTTCTTTTTAGTCTTCGACAACACAATGGATCACTTCGATCTGTTCTTCCCCCCGGTCGAGGGCAACAATCCTCCGCTGTGGCTGTGGCTGCAGGAGCAAGCAGCCAGCGAGGCGGCCCAGAGCGCCCGTTGGCGCTTCGCCTTCGCCCACTACCCGGCAATCTCGAGCTGCTACAATGGAGACGACAACGAAACCCTGCCCGAGGCGGCCATGCGGACCCACGTCCTGCCCATGCTGTGGGATAATAACTTCCAAGCCTACTTCTCCGGTCACGTTCACTGCTACGAGCGCCTCGATATCGACGGCCATCTGGTCATCATTACCGGCGGCGGCGGCGGTGGTCTGGAGGATCCCTGCATCGGCGACGTGCCCGAGTCTCAGTTCAGCAATTGTGTGCACCACCATACGCTGGTTGAGTTGGGCTGCGCCCAGGCCCGGGTGTGGGCGCGAGACTTCGACGGCAACATCCTCGACCAGGTCGTGCTCCACGAAGACGGGAGCTACCAGGTAGCGCCTTGAGACTTACTCAAAAACACAACCAGAAGTGGAAAAATCTTGATCGCCGGCGAAATCTTGCCAAACGCTTTTCGGAAAACTGTGGTCTGAGATTCTGTCTCGCCTGCCTTTTTGCCGGCCTGGCGGCTGGCGGCTGTGGAGCGGAGCCAGACGGCGCTGGGCTTGTGCTTGAAAACGATCGTATCTTGGTCGATTTCGACGTCGATCGCGGTTGCGTGTCGATCCGCGGCAAGGACGACGATATCGAGTTGCGCTGCCTGTATCCGGCATTCGAAGAGGCGCTCGACAATGGGCAAACCAGGTTGCGCTCAGGCCGAGGCAGGCCCATGCAGTGCGCAAAAAGCGGGGCGCAGGTCGCCTGCGTCGTGAACACCGGCGCCGGCCTCCGCGCGGAAGTAACCATTGGATTCACTGAAAGTAATCCCTTTGCGATTAGCTGGGAGGCCGTCTTCGGAAACGTATCCGGCGCGGACGTCGGCGTGAGCAAGTTCTACCCCTTTCGCCTAGGCCGCGACGAAGGCGGCGCCCTTAGCCTGGGCGACGATCCGTCCCGGGTGCGTGTGCTGCAGAACGGAACCGATGAGTTTATCGACTTCTATGCCGATATGCTCGCAGGCGATATCCCTGTGTCAGACCCGGATCAGGATCCCCTGTTCGCGAGCTATTCCTCGTATTCCAACGGCAACCTGACTGCCTGCGATCTCGAATCGGGTTCCAGCATGCTTTCTGGCTTTCTGTCCCTCAACTGGGCGATCCCCCTCGTGGCCATGGGCGGGGACGCCGACGCCCTTACCGATTTACGAAGCGAGGCGCGTTACCCGCAGCCGGTGATAGTTCTGCCAGGTAACAGCATTTCAGCGGGCCGGGCGGTCTTCATCGTCGGTATGCCCACACCGCAGGCCGCGCTGGAGGCATATGCCGACCTGGTGGCCGAAGAGCACGACATCCAGCTCCCGCCGCTGCCAGCCTCCGGGTGGGATTCCTGGTATACGAGTTTCCAGAACACGGACATCTCCGCGGACTTCATACTGCAAAACGCAGATGCGCTCGAGAGCACATTCGGTCCGTTCGGTCTCAACAGCATGCAGTTGGACGAAGGCTGGCAGGACAACTGGGGCGACTGGAACGCAGCGGATGCTTTTCCCGCAGGCATGCAGGCGATGGCCGCCGTTATCGCAGCCCGGGGCCTCGCGCCCGAATTGTGGATGGCTCCGCTTTCCGCCAACGAAAACTCGCAGGTTTACCAAGAGCACCCGGACTGGTTCGCGGAAAAAAGCCTTTACGGCAGCATCATTATGGATCCATCCATGCACCCGTTCGACCTGACGCAGCCCGATACGCTCACCAGGGTGCGTGAACTCGGCGCGCGCATCCGTGACTGGGGTTTTAAAAGCGTAAAGATGGATTTCGCCTACTATGCGCTGTTTGCCAAGCTGCCGCCCGACCCGGACACCACCCCGGTAGCGCTCTATCGCAGAGCCGTAAGCCAGTTCCGCAAGGCCGTGGGCACGAACACCTATTTCATAAACATCTCGATGTGCTTTCCAAACTACGGCCTGGTCGACGCCTTCCGCATCGGCCTTGACGATTGGCCCTGCTGGGAGGGCGGCAACGACTGCACCGGTTACGTCACCACCGGCGGCGACTGGGCCCAGGGGATCAAGCCGGCCGTTCGCATGGCCGCCCGTCGCTACTGGATGAACGGCAGGATCTGGTGGAACCACCACGATCAAATCTTCTTCCGCGATCAGACCGCGGACGAGGCACGGGCGTTTGTCAGCCTGGCGGGCCTGTCGGGGGGAATGCTGGCCCTTGGCGAGGAGGTCGGCAACCTGACCCCGGAGCAGATAGACGTCTTTCGCCGCATTCTGCCTCTGACTGGTCGGGGAGCACGCCCCGAGGATCTATTCCGGTTGGAGTTTCCGGAAACCTGGAGAATCGATCTGGAAGACTCCCGCATTTTGGGGCTGTTTCACTGGGGCAGAAACAACGACTTGACCCAAAACCCTGCGATCGAGCGCCCGGACGGGACGCCGATCACAAGCACGATCGAGCTTGCCGACCTGGGCATGGATCCCAACCGCGAACATGTCGCCTACGAGTTCTGGAGCGGCGACATTATCTACCCACTCGGTGGAGAACTGACGGCAGAGATCGCGCCTCACACCGCCCAAGTCTACAAGATCGTCGAGTTGAGCGGGGAACCAGTTTTCATCGCCACCGATCGCCACATCCTGATGGGCGCGGGCATCGTGGACAATCTGTTCTACGCGGCGGAAACCAGGACGCTGACAGGCCAAGTCCGTACCAGCCCTGCTTTTCCTCAGAAGCTCGTCTTTTTCATCCCCGCGAATCTGGGCATCTCATCGATCCAGCTGGATGGCGTGGACAATCTCGCAGACCAAATGCAGGACCAGAATTTCCTGGTGCTGACATTCACCGGTCGCGACGCCGATGCCCACGGCTTCAAGATCGAGTTCCAGCAAAAATAATCCCGCTGCCTTTGTCCTCAAGATCGACGATCGCGGAAAAAATCGCCCGACTTTCATTTATGGTTAAAATGTCGCCCTACAGGCGCGGCAGCCGGACCTTTGAAAAGGAAAGTTTGTCGCTGCCTTGCATGGGGAACTCCACGAAAGACAGGACACCGGCCACGCAGCCGGCCATATAGTCCTTGGCGTGAATCTTGTCGAGGACATGCACCTCTGTGGTGCGCCCAAACTGGTTCAGGATGAAGGAGATCTTCAGCGGGCCGATTGGCCGGTTCCTTCTCTTTCTCTTCCTCGGAGGTCTCTTCTGGATTTTTTCCTGATGATCCCTGACGCAGGCCCTCAGCCCGGCGACCGCGGTCTTGAGGCGCCGCAGAACTTTCGCCCGCATCTTTCGCGGGGCTTCGCGAACCGGCGGGGGCTTTTCCTGCTCATCCTCGTCCATGGCGTTCGGAACCTCGGCCCCTGTTCCAAGCGCGATGGGAAATTTGGGAACCACGACCGGTTGTCCCTTGAACCTGGGAAACACCACCGATCGAAGTACTCCGTCGGCGCATCCCGCAGCGTAACTCCCGGCGTGCTCTTCGGTTAACAACCGGACCTTGTCGATCTTCCCCCGGTTGCCGATGGTGAAGGTCAATTCCAGCTTTCCATGAACCGAGGGATTCAGCTCATGCTGGCGGACGGCGCATTCGTGCATGACCTGCATGTAGGGACGCAAGGCGTTCTTGACTTCGTTTCCCGCAAGCCCCCGTCCTTCGCCAGCTAATGCGGCTGGCGTCAGAAATATAGCAACTATACCGAGACGGACAAGGATCCATCGCTGGAAAATCCAACAAGACATGAAGGAAGTTTGGATCGACAATAGAATCTTGTCAAAAAGTATTAATGATTCGCTCAGGAATTTCTTGCAACGTCCAGTGTGTCCGGAAATCGGACACACAGGACGCGGCGAACCCGAAGGCTCACGATCTGGATCCATATATTCCGGTAAGTTGCAGGTCTTTGAAGATATGGCATGATTCCTGCTTTTCTTTCCGCTACAATGATGCCGGCGACCATGAAGACAGTCGAACTTGCAAGAACACTGCGGGAGCGCTTCGGGTTTTCGAGCTTTCGCGCGGGACAAGAAGCGGTCATCTCGGCCGTGCTCTATGGGCGGGACTGCGTCGCAGTCATGCCCACCGGCGGCGGCAAGTCGCTGTGCTACCAGCTGCCCGCGCTTCTCCAACCCGGCCTTACCCTTGTTATCTCGCCCTTGATCGCCTTGATGAAAGACCAAGTCGATTCACTCACGCGATCCGGTATCGCGGCTTGCTGCATCAACTCGACATTGACTTTCTCCGAGGCGAGAACGCGAATGGCCGGGATGGCTGCCGGGCGCTACCGGCTGGTGTATGTCGCGCCGGAGCGCTTCCGAAACGATCACTTTTCCAGCTTCCTGCCGCGAATCAAGATCGACCTTCTGGCCGTCGACGAGGCGCATTGCATCAGTCAATGGGGGCATGACTTCCGACCCGATTACCTGCGATTGGGCGAGGCGCGCCAGCGCCTTGGCAACCCGCTAGTACAGGCCTTAACGGCGACCGCCACTCCCGAGGTGCTCGGTGATATCATCAAGCAGCTCGGGCTTACAGATCCTGAAGTAGTCATAAGCGGTTTCGCCCGGCCCAATCTTACCCTGGCCGTGCGCCGGGTAGGCGGTCATGCAGAAAAGCTGCAAAACACAATCGAGATACTCCGCAAGCATCCCACCGGCATCGTCTACTGCGCGACACGCAAGAACGTCGAGCGAGTAGCCGAAAGGCTTGCAGCCGCTGGAATTCGTTGCCTTGACTACCACGGCGGTATGACTAACGAGCGGCGCAGGAAGACACAAGAGCGATTCATCTCGGGCAAGTCGCCGGTGGTCGTGGCCACCAACGCCTTCGGCATGGGCATCGACCGGGCAGATCTGCGCGCAATCATCCATTGGGATGTGCCCGGCAGCATCGAAGCCTACTACCAGGAAGCCGGCCGCGCCGGACGTGACGGAGAACCCGCCCGCTGCGAGATCCTCTTCAACCATGCCGACGTGCGCACCCAGAAGTTCTTTATCGAGGGCGCCAACCCTCCGCGCCGGCTGGTGCTGGCCTGCGCCAGGCAAGTGTGTGAGCCAAATAAGAATGCCGACATGATCATCAGCCCCAGGAAAATTGCCGCCCGGATTGGTCCTGCTGTAAACCAGATGGCAGTGGGCACGGCTCTCGGCCTGCTGGAGCGCGCCGGCATGATCGTCCGCAGCCAGGATCCTGAAACCGGACAGGCCACCGTAACGCGGGTCGATCCCGCTGCCGATCTCAGCGCAGTGCTCGATCCGCTGCCCGGCAAGGCCAGGCGCGACCAGTTGCGGCTCAAGCGCCTGCTGCGTTACGTGGAATCCCGCTCCTGCAGACATACCGCAATCCTGAGCTATTTCGGAGATCGCACACTGGAAGAGGTGGACAACTGTGAACAGTGTGACAACTGCCTGCGCCAAAAGGCCAGCGGACGGGAAAATAGGCGTCCCAAAATTGAATACGAGTTTTCCGAAATCAAGGCGCTGCTACAATGCGCCCGGCAACTGGGTGGGCGCTTCGGCAAGGCACGCCTGACACAGGTGGCCACTGGATCGCGGGATCAGGTACTGCTGCGCTGCCAGCTTCAGCACACGCCTGCTTATGGTACGCTTGCGAACCGCTCGCAGTCGTTCGTCCGGTCGTTAGTTGAGACCCTTCTCGACGAGGGGTGTCTCGAGATCGCCGGCGTTGAGTATCCCACCATCCGCCTGACCAAAAGAGGCCGAGATGTCCTGGATGGGAGCGAGCAGGTCGAGATCGTCCCGCCCGCTCCCGCTTCCAGACACCACGAAAGTCAGCCGGTCCGCCCCCCGGCTCCCGGCCCGCTTGCAGCGTTACGCACCTTGCGAACTTTCCTGGCCAAAGAGCGCGGCGTTCCTGCCTATCACATCCTGCACAATTCAACCATCGAGGAAATCGCTCGTGAAACCCCGCGCGACCATGCCGCTTTGCTGGCCGTCCGGGGCATCGGCCCGAGAAAGCTTGCCGACCTGGGCGATCTGATCCTTGAATGCCTCACAAAGCAACGGCGCCAAGGTAGTGTTCAGCCTGCAAGTGGTGTCTCTTGTAAAACTCGACGATCTTGATACAATCCCCTCACTTGTTTGTTGCCGGAGGTCGATATTTCCAAGACTCTGCTGATAATCATCATTGCCATTGTTTACTTTGTGGTAAAGATGTTTCGCAAAGACGCCCGTTCAATGAACCTACAAGAAGAAGAAGATCCGTACGCACGCGAGCTCGAGGATCGGCGAACCAGGGAGTTGCTGCAGAAATACCCACTAGCGACATCGAGCGGCCGCCGGACAGCTAGAAACCTACCCGTACAGCCCCCTCCGCCGCCGTCCGCTCCGCTGCAGGCGGCTCCCATATGCCCGATTTGCGAACACCGCGTCACGGGCAAGGGCTTTCCTTGTCCCGGATGCGGCCGCCTGCACCATACGGAATGCTTCACATTATTCGACGGTTGTGGCAAATGTGGCTATAAAATTCCACAAAACCAGCCTTGAAAAAAAGGTCTAAAAGTGGCACATTTGCTGCCGCAAAAAGCAGGGGGGAGCCATGAAGGAAGGTGTCAGGCTTTTATTGCATGACAAGACGAGAGGATTGGCAAATGAAATCGGGCGGTAACCTGGAAGCAGTGCTCAAAGCCGGACATTTCGCCATCACCGGGGAGTTGGGCCCCCCGCGAGGAGCCAATGTCGAGGTCGTCAAGAAAAAGGCCGCCTATCTCAAGGGCAAGGTCGACGCGGTCAACATTACCGACAACCAAACGGCCGTCGTGCGCATGTCGAGTTGGGCTACATCGATCTTAGTCATGCAGACGGGCCTGGAACCCAACTACCAGATGGTCTGCCGCGATCGCAACCGCCTGGCAATGCAATCGGATATCCTCGGCGCCTGCGCCCTTGGCATCCGCAACATGCTGTGTCTCTCGGGCGATCACCAGAAGTTCGGCGATCACCCGATGTCGAAAGGCGTCTTCGACATCGACTCGATCCAACTGATCGCCATGGTCAAGAAGATGCGCGACGAGGGCAAGTTTCTCTCGGGCGAGGAAATCGACGTCCCCCCGCGGATTTTCATAGGGGCGGCGGCCAACCCCTTCGCCGAGCCCTTCGAGTGGCGCGTTCATCGTCTGGCCAAAAAGATCGCCGCCGGGGCCGATTTCATCCAGACCCAGTGCATCTACAACATGGACAAGTTCGCCCGCTGGGTCGACATGGCCCGCGACATGGGCCTGACCGAGAAGGTTCATATCCTGGCCGGCGTCACGCCGATGAAGAGCATCGGCATGGCTCGCTACATGCAAAAGAGCGTCCCCGGCATGGACGTCCCCGAGCCGTTGATCAAACGCCTCAAGTCGGCCAAGGGCACGGGTAAGGGCAAGGTCGCCGACGAGGGCATCAAGATCGCCTGCGAGCAGATCCAGGAATTCAAAGAGATGAAGGGAGTGGCAGGAGTGCACCTGATGGCCATCGAATGGGAGCACAAGGTGCCGCAGATAGTCGAGCAGGCCGGGATGCTGCCACGGCCTCAGGTAGCACTTCAGCCCGAACCGCAGCCTGATGCCAAATCCGAGGAAAAATAATGATCGAGTTTATCAAGGGGCCGATGGTTTGGCTCGCCTTCGGCATGTTTTTCGTGGGCTTGGTTTTTCAGGGCATCCGCTTTTTTCGTCTGACCAGGCGAAAGGAACGGCGCCTGGTGCCCGAGCACCCAAAAAAATCCAGCGGCAAGAAGGCGAAGAAAAGCATCCCGGCGCCAACCCGTGAAGGTATGTGGATCCAGCGCCTTCTCTGGTGGGTCGAGAGGACGTTAGCCCCGCTGACCCGTTTGGCCGAAAAACGCATCTTTCCCATGCGCAACTCGATAGCCGGCACTCATCCGGTCGTCACCGGCGTCACTGTGATCTTCCACGTGTTTCTCTTCGCAACGCCAATCTTCCTGCTGGCGCACAACGAACTTATCGCTTCTGTGCTGGGATTCTCCGTACCCAGTCTGGCCGACTCGACCGCGGATATGATGACCATGATTTTTTTGGTCTGCGCGGCATTTTTCCTTCTGCGTCGCATCTTCGTAACAAGAGTACGTGCCATTTCGGGGGCGTTTGATTTCTTTGCATGGTTGATAACCATAGCGCCCTTCGCAACCGGGTTTTTGGCTTACCACCAGTTTCTCGACTACGATCTGATCCTGTCTGCCCATATTATCTGTGGTGAAGTAATGTTGATCTTGGTCCCCTTCACCAAGCTGGGACACATGATCTATTTCTTCCTGTACCGCTTCTTCATCGGCAGCGAGTACTCATTCGGGCAGGGAAGCCGGGCCTGGTAGGGCTGCGGGGCGAGTGGAGAAAGAGCATGTCCGTGCAAAGCGATAAAGCGGTCGACACGAAACGAATAAAAAAAGCGCTTGCAAAGCACAAGAGCAAGATGAAGGCCTATCTTGCCCATTGTATGCACTGCAGCCTGTGCGCCGAGAGTTGTTTTCTGTTCATGGCCAACGACAAAGATCCAAGCTACATGCCGTCTTTCAAGGTAATCAACTCGGTGGGCACTCTGTATCGGAAGCGGGGCAATCTCGACAGGGCTGCCCTGGATAAGATCAAGAAGATCGTCTGGAAAAGTTGCGTGTTGTGTACGCGCTGTTATTGCCCGGTCGGGGTGGACGTACCGGACATGATCGCGTTTGCCAGGGGCATTTGCCGCTCGCAGGGCATCTATCCCGAGTTCGACGAGACAGGAGCCATGCAGAGCTGGCTTTAGTCGTAACGAGTTTGCGGAGGAAGGCAGATGATTATCGGACATCGTAAGGCGCTCGACGAGATCGCCGGGATGATTAAGGACTACAAGAAGATCCTGATCGTCGGCTGTGGCGGCTGCACATCGATTTGCCTGGCCGGCGGCCAGCGGGAGGTCGATGGTCTAGATGCCGATCTGCGCGCCCATTTCGAGGAAAGTGGTGGCCATGTCGACACTGACGTGTTCACCATAGAGCGCCAGTGCAACGCCGACTTCTTTGCCGATCTCGACGAGATGACTCCGCGTTACGACGCCGTCCTGTCGATGGCCTGCGGTGCCGGCGTGCAGTTTGTGGCGGAGCGGCATCCCAAGGTGCCGGTTTTTCCCGCCCTGAACACGGATTTCGTTGGAGTCGATCGCGACGTCGGTTGGTACGAGGAGAACTGCCGCACCTGCGGAGATTGCGTCCTGGCAGACACCGGCGGGATCTGCCCGGTGACCCGTTGCGCCAAGAGCCTCTTCAACGGTCCCTGCGGCGGAACGCGCGCCGACGGAACCTGCGAGGTCGATCCCGAAGTGCCTTGCGCCTGGTTTGAGATCCACAAGCGCCTTAAGACCCAGAACCGCCTGGCGTTGATCACCAAGGTGCGCCCGGCCCGTGAATGGGTCAACCAGACGCGCAGGACGGTTATCCAGGAGCCCTACAAGGAGAGGTACACAAAGTAGCAAAGCCGGTACGAGGAGGCATTGCCTCATGTCTTTCACAAAATGCATTCCAAAACAGCTCACTTCCTGCAGTCTGGCCTGCCTGCTGGCGCTCGTTAGCGCTTGCGGATCCGAGCAGCAACCCGCTGTACGAACGACCGAGGCCGACCAGATCACAATCGATTGGCCGGCCGTTTTCGGCCCGGCTCAGCGCCCGCAGGTGGATTTTCCACATGCCAAGCACGTCAAGCAGTTGAAAGAACAAGGCTGCAAGGAATGCCACCTGATAGACGAGAAAGGCAAGCAAACACCCAAACTGAAGCACCCCGTCGATTTCTCCGCGCCGCAGGCATATGGCAACTATTTCCATGGTCTGTGCATCGGCTGCCATCAAGAGCGCCTGGACAAGAACGAGAAGGCCGGTCCGGTCGATTGCGGCGCGTGCCACCGGCGCGGACCGCCCACGACGAGCCTGCGCAGCGAGATACATTTCGACAACTCGTTGCACTATCGTCACTTGAAAGAGCTGGACAAGAAATGCGAGAAATGCCACCACACCTACGATGAGAAGCTGAAGAAGCTGGTATACAAAAAGGAGACCGAGAGCGCTTGCAGCGACTGTCACAAGGACGTCGACCAGGGCAAGAACCTTTCCTGGAAAAACGCCGCCCACACCGACTGCGCAGGCTGCCACGTGCAGCGCCAGGACAATAAACAGAAGGGCGGACCCGTCGCGTGTGTCGGCTGCCACGACGAGCGCGAGCGCGCCAAGATAAAGAAACTGGACAAGGTGCCCAGGCTCGAAAGAAAGCAGCCCAATCAGGCCTGGATTCACACTAAGACGGCTACATTGAATATCGTACCCTTCGACCATGCCGCTCATGAGACCAAGGCTCGTTTTTGCACGGCCTGTCATCATGACGGCATGAAACGCTGCGGAGAGTGCCACACTTTACAGGGCGAAAGAAAAGGCGCCGGAGTTACTCTTGAACAGGCTCAGCATGCCTCGGGTTCATCTCTGGCCTGCGTCGGTTGTCACCGTCAAGAGTCGCTCAAGCCCGAATGCAGCGGCTGTCATGAACAGATGCCTGTGCCCCCGGGCCGGCATGGCTGTGTAGTCTGCCATGCGGGCCCTCTTGCAAAAGGAGCACCCAAGCAGCCTTCGCCTGAACTTTTTGCGGAAGTAAAGCCCCAAGCATTGCCCGAGACGAACAAGGATTCTTTCCCCGACAAGATCAAACTCGATACGGGCGGCAAGAAGTACAAGCCGACCGAATTTCCGCACCTCAAGATCGTCAAGAAACTGTATGCCCTGGCCGGGAAAAGCAAGCTCGCGGCCAGATTCCACGGAGGAACGGAGGTCTTCTGCGCGGGGTGCCATCACCACTCGCCGTCCACCCCGGGCGCGTCGCCCAAACGGCCACCGTCCTGCGCTTCCTGTCACGGCGCCAAATCGAAGCCCGGCCAGGATCTTCCCGACCTCAAGTCGGCCTATCATCGCCAGTGTATCGGATGTCATCAGGCCATGGGTCTCGAGACAATGGGAGTCAAGAAGCCTTTCGGCTGCACCGGCTGCCACAAAGAAGAGGACAAGGAGGTGGCCAAGTGAGCCCCTCTCGCAGAGACTTCATCAAGGGTGTCGCCGCGGGCGGACTGGCCGCGGGCGTGGCCCGGGCCGGGGCCAACAAGCGTTTCGACGGCTATCCCGGCCGTTATGGGTTGTTGCATGACTCGACCCTGTGCGTCGGCTGCCGTTCGTGCGAGTTCGCCTGCAACGAGGTAAACGACCTGCCGCCGCCCACGGCGCCCATCGGCGACCAGAAGATTTTCGATAAACCCCGGGGTCCAACCGATAAACGCTACACCGTTGTTAACCGCTACCGTGAGGCCCAAGGCAATAAGCCGGCCGTCTACCGTAAACACCAGTGCATGCACTGCAACGAGCCCTGCTGTGCCTCGGTTTGTTTCGTAAACGCCTTCACCAAGACCCCCGAAGGTCCTGTGCTCTACGACCCGAACGTGTGCGTCGGCTGCCGCTATTGCGTCTTTGCCTGTCCCTACTACGCCCTGGCCTACGAGTACGACGATCCGGCGACACCCCGAGTGGTGCGCTGCACGATGTGCTACCCGCTCATAAAAAAGGGCCGCAACCCGGCCTGCGCCGACGCCTGCCCGACTGGGGCGGTACTGTTCGGCAAACGCAAAGAATTGATCAAGGTCGCGCGCGAGCGCATCAGAAAGCATCCCGAGCGCTACGTCGACTATGTCTTCGGCGAGCACGACTACGCCGGCACGAGCTGGTTGACGCTGGTCGGGCTGCCGCTCGAGCAGGTCGGCCTGCCGGCCGAGCTGCCCTACGAGCCGTTACCCAACCTGACCACTCATTTCCTGTCGCTGGCGCCTATTGTTGCTGCCATCTTTCCGGGGCTTTTGGCCGGCTTCTACGCCTTCAGCAAGCGGCGCGAGGCCGTGAGCGAACAAAAACACCGCACGCAGCTCGATGGCGAACGGGCTCGTGCGCTCGCGGAACTCGAGCAGAAACTACTCGAGGCGGCCCGCCTGGCAGAACGGGACAAACAGAGGGCGGTCGCCAGGGCTCAAAGGCTCGCCCCGCCCGCTGAGAAGAAGGAGGATTCGTGATGAACGCCCCGGCCGAGAACAGGGGCGAGCTGTTCACCCCCTTCAATATAATCACCGGGCTGATCCTGATATTTGGCGGGGCGATTGTCGTGCTGCGCTTCGCCCACGGACTTAGCTACGCTACCAACCTGACTCAAACGACGACTTGGGGTTTATGGACCGGCTTCAAGCTGGTGTTCGTGGCGTTGGCCGCCAGCGGCTACGCTCTGACCACCGCGGTCTACATCTTCGGCATGCACGAGTATCACCCCCTGGTGCGGCCGGCGGTGCTGTCCGGCTTCATGGGTTATACCCTGTTCATCCTGATCCTGATCTTCGATCTCGGCCGCGCCTGGCGCATCTACTATCCGTTCCTGGTGCGTCCCGGAGTGACCTCTGCCTTGTTCGAGATCGCTTTGTGTGTCGCACTTTACTACACCACACAGTTTGTCGAGTTGACACCGGTGGGATTCGAGTGGCTGGGCTGGAAGCGCTGGCGCAAAGCGGTTATCGGCGTGACGGTCGGGCTGACGGTATTCGGCTTGTTCTTGTCAATGCTTCACCAATCTACTCTGGGCGCGCTGTTTCTTGCGGTGCCCGGCAAGCTGCATCCACTGTGGTACTCACCCTACATCCCGTTGCACTTCTTCATATCGAGCGCGGTGGGCGGCATCTCGATGGTCATCCTGGTGGGCCTGATCAGCAAGCGTGTCTGGGGTCACAAGATGGAGATCACCCGCAAGAAACTCGACCAGCTGACCATCGGGCTAGGCAAGGGCAGCGCGATAGCCTTGGCTATTTACTTTGCGGTAAAGATCGTCGACATCTCGATAGCCAACAAGTGGCACTACCTGGGCACGGGCTGGGGGTTGTGGTACCTGGTGGAGGTACTCGGCTTCGTATTGTTGCCATGTGTGCTCTTCGCCCACGGGCACCGCGAGAAGTTGCCGCGCCTGATCAGATTCACCGCGCTGCTGACCGTGCTGGGCGTGATCCTGAACCGTCTCAATGTTTCGGTCGTCGCCTACAACTGGAAATTTACCATTGAGCAGCGCTACTTCCCCTATTGGATGGAGTACGTGGTGGTGGTTTTTTTGATAACCCTGGGAGTGGTAATCTTCCGTTGGGTTGCACAGCGCATGCCTGTGTTGTACGATCACCCCGACTACAAGGGATCGCATTAGGCCCGCGAGAGGGAAAAGAAGATGTACAACACTCTTCAGGACTTCACGGCACACGCCAAGGGCACGTCTTATGTGCTGGCGGGATTGATCCTGGTGGCGGTCGTCGTCTTCTGGATCTTCCTCAACAAGAAGGTAACCAGAAAGTAGTGTCGTCGCAGGTTGCCTGATATGAAGATCGCAGTGGAATTCCTCAGCCTGCCGAAGGTAACCCGCATCCTGGGTAAAAAATCGATTGTCATAGATTTCCCCGGCCAGACGGTCGCTGATCTCATCGAACAAATAGCAACCCGCTACGGCCCCGATGTACGCGGGTTCCTCCTGGACGAATCCGGCAATCTCGACATGCATTTCAGAGTGCTGCTCAACGGCAAGGACTGGGTAGCGCGTGAAGAGATGGACAGGCGGCTTCAGGAGGGCGACAGTCTGCGCATCATGATGCTGGTCGGAGGCGGATGACCATCTCGGTCCAGGTAAGCGTTTTTGGGGCACTGCGCAAGCCCGCCGGCGGTGCCGAACTGGACATCGATTTGCCGGCCGGGGCCAATGTCGCGGATGCCATCGCGGCCTGTGGCCTGGAAGACCGTGTGGATGTGTGGGTGCTCGTCGACGGCAACCGCGCCGGCAGAAACGAGCCGCTGTCCGACGGCGCGAAACTGACTTTTTTCAGCCCGGTCGGAGGTGGGTAATCTTCTTTATCAGGATCCCGTCAGTTTTCTGACCATTTCGACAAGCTCGGCTTTATCGATCGGTTTGCGAATGTAGCCATCCGGCGGCGGAACCTGGCGGCGGGTGGAGATGAACTTTTCGAAGCTGGCGTCGACGCCGGAGATGATTATCACCGGAATGTTCTTGTATTCTTCACTCTCTTTGACGTCTCTGTAGAAACGCACACCGCTCCTTTCCGGCATCGACACATCGAGAGTGATCAGATCGGGTTTGCCTTTCTTGATGCTCTCGAGCGCCTGCCGGCCGTCTGCGGCAACCAGCGTATCGAAGCCGTTATCCTCGAGAACCGTCGAGATGTAGTCGCAAATATCCGCCTCGTCGTCAACAACCAGTATTGTTTTCTTTTGATCCGTCATGGCTTATTCCTCCAATGGGTTATCGGAAGTAACGGTCTTTACCGGCCCGCTTGGGATTCGCACCAGGAAGCGGGTTCCCTCGCCGGGTCGGGACTCGATCTCGATCGTTCCCCCTTGTGCTCTCACAATCTTATCGGCTATAAACAGACCCAAGCCGGTTCCCTCTGTGCCCTTTGACGAGTAGAACAGACTAAAAGCCTTGTCGCATGCCTCACGATCCATACCAATGCCGTTGTCTTCAATTTCGAATAAGATCTTCAAAGACTCCGGCGAGACGCGTAGCCTTACTCCATGCATGTCGTTCTTCGTATCCACGCGGCAGGCGTCGAGAGAGTTCTCCAGCAGGTTGACGAGCAGTGCCCGCAGGCCGTTGCGATCGGCAAGCATTTCGCCGCATGCCTGATCGACTTCGCTCGACACCTGTATGCCCAATTCTGAAGCTTTGTGCTTAATGACTTCGATGACTTCCTCTGCCAATTCACCAATAACGATCTTCTCGAAGACGGGCTCGCGATCCTTGGCGTAGTACAAGATGTTCAGAACGAGACTGCGGATGCGCTCGACGTTGCGCTGAACCATTCCCCAGCCTTTATTGAGACGTTCGGGCTTATTCATTTTCAACCCGGTATCGACGAGATACATACCGCCATCCAGCCCGGTAAGCAGGCCCTTGATACCGTGAGAAATCGAACTTATCAGCAGGCCCACGGACTCCAGCTTTCCCTGCAACTCGCGAATTGGCGTGATGTCGGCGCTCATTTCCATGACGCTTTTGATGTTGCCATCCGGTCCGTGCAACGGCGCGGTGTATACGAGCACGTTCTTCTTGCCGCTCTTTGACGAGACCACCTCTTCGCTGTGATGAACCCGGCCGTCCCTGAAAGTCTCCTGGACGGTGCAGTCGAGGCATTGCCGATCGCGATGTTTATATACCTGGTAGCACTTACACCCTAAAAAGCTGCCGAAATCCTCTTTGAATTTGCGGTTTGCCTCGATGATGTTCAACTCGCGGTCCTGGATCGATATATAGCAGGGCACTTCCTCGAACAACATCCGATAGCGCTCCTGGCTCTCTCTCATCTGGCGCTGGAGACTCTTCATCTCGGTTATATCGGTGGACATCTCCATCACGGCCGCGATTTCGCCGTTCTCGTCCCTGATTGGCGTGGTGTAGACGATGACCGATACGCAACGGCCGTCGGTACAGGTCACCTGTTCTTCTCCACTGTGATCCTGCCCGTCGCGGAAAGTGCGCTCTACCGGGCAAATCTCGCATTTTTCCGAGCGCTGCTTGTAGATCTGGTAACAATGACGCCCCTGGTAGTCGCCAAAATCCTTTCTGAACCTCTGGTTGGCCTCGACTATCATAAAGTCGCGATCCTGGACGGTGCAGTAGCCCGGCAAGGCCTCGAAGAAACGCCGGTACGGTTGATTCATTGCATGCCCCCTCCGTACACCCGGTCTTGCCGGGATGGGTTACTCTTCTTTTGCCAACTCCAGGATCCTTCGAGCGTTGAGTACCAAGTTTTCCTCGCTGACCGGTTTGTCGAGGTAGCCTTCCGGCCGCGGCACGTCTTTTTCGTAGATCAGCTTGCGCAACTCGGGACGGCCGGTGACGATGCAGACCTTAATTCCCGCAAGCTCAGCGTCCTTCTTCATCGTCTCGTAGATCACGCCGCCGTCTTGTCCCGGCATGGAAAGATCCAGGGTAATCAGGTCGGGCTTCTCAGCACGCGCCTTCTCTATGGCCTCTTCGCCGCTGCTGGCGCTGACTACCCGGGCGCCGTTGTCCTCGAGAACGGTTGTCAGGAATTCGCGCACGTCGGGCTCGTCGTCGACTACCATAATTGTGTAGCCATGGAGAGCGGGAACCTCGGCAACCTGTGGTACTCGCACCGGTTCGGCCGCCCGCTTTTCGATCACCAGTGCATCGGCTACCAGGTTCACAAGTTGAGTGACTTTCATGGGCAATTGATAGTGCTTGATCAGATCGTTCAAGCCGTCAACGCAGTTATGACACGATGTGACTACGATATCGGCCCCGGTTGCCGCAAGTTGATCTGCCTTGATCTTGGCCGACTTCAATCTTCGCGGCGTATACTCGGCCATCGACATGGCTCCGCCGCCGCCGGTGCAGCAGAAGTTCTCGGCCCGGTTGGGGTACATCTCGCGAAAGTCAGAGACCACCATGTTCAGAAGCTCGCGCGGTTCTTCGAACAGGCCGCACGAGCGAGCGTTGTTACACGAGTCGTGAAAAGTGTAAGAGCCCTTGTTCTTCAGTCGATCTACCTTGATGCGCCCTTCCTTGACGTAGTTCAACATTGTCAATACCGAGCTTTCCATCTCGAAGTCGATATCGTCCGCGGCCCAGTTGGGTCCCTCACAACGAGTCGAGCGATAGCCATGTCCGCATTCCGAGATGACGAGCTTCGAGCCGCGCAGCTCGCGCACCTTGTCATAAACTCGTTTGGCCATGGTGCCGCCGAGTTCGTCGTCGCCCGAAAACAGGCCGAAGTTAGTCATGTCCCAGCCCTCGGAGGGCATGGTCCAGTTCTCGCCTGCGGCCCAGAACACCTTGGCTGCGTCTGAGATGGTTCGCGGATCATATTTCACTTCGCGTGGGTTGATGGTGTAGACGATGTTGGCGTCTTCCTTGTCCACGGGGATGGCGGCGGCCGGATCCCCGACCTCGTCGACCAGTTCTTCGCTCATCCAGTCGAGAGTTTCAAGGTAGTCCTCCTTGAGAACTCCCATCTGGTTGCCGATTTCCCATTGGTCCTTGCTGACCACCGCCACTCCTTCGGGCATGATTCCTACTCTCACGAGCAGTCCGCGGGCCAGGCGGTTGAAGGTGGCAAAATCAACGCCCATGGGACAATTCAGAGAACAACGCCGACAGTTGGTGCACTTGCCGAAGACGATGTCCTTGAGCTCTTCGAGTTCCTCGTCCGTGTAAACCGAGCCCGCCTTGACCCACCAGGGAAACACCCGGCCGCTCCAGTCATAGTGGCGCTTGAAGAGCTTGCGCAGGCGATCGGCCTTCCAGGCCGGCGCCATGGTCGGGTCGCCGGGATGACTTAGCACGTAATGGCACGAATCTGTGCACATGCCGCAATGAACGCAGGCCGCGAGTGATCCGACGATCTGCCGGTTGAGCTTTTGGCCCAGCCTCTCGATGACATTCTGCGCCTTGTAGGATCTGCTTTTCATTTTTCCGTCGCCCCTGTTTTCAAGTGGATACAGTTGACTTGGTGCCGGTTGTGCGCCGCGCTATGTTCGCATGCTGCCGGGGGCCGCGTTTCATCGGATAGGTGCCCCGGTAACCCATGGATTTTCCAAACCAGTACCTTGTGAAGGGGTAATACAAGTAATGTGATATCTTGGAAAATGGCACATAGATCAAGAAGAAAGCCGTCAGGATAAAGTAGGTCAGCAGAATACCTTCTCCGTCCTGCAATCTGTTGGGAGTTGCCAGAAAAGCAAACAAGAACCAGGCGGTCAGTAACAACAGTGAAAAGTAGTCATCCGGAGCGGAGATCGCCCTCATGTAGTTGCTGCCCACGCGCCGTATAATGCGTAAAACTCCTACTGCAAAAGCCGCGCCGATGAATACCTGTATCGCGGGTATCACGTAGGGGTAGACGAGCAATTTTGGCCAATAGGGAATGACGAACGAGAGCCCAATCGCGAAAACCACGCCGAGGTGAAAAACGACAAACTGCAAATAGAGCAGAAACTTCTTGCGCGTGCTCTCCATGGCCCAGGGCATGGCGATAACGAGCCAGGAGTACAGAATTCCCTTGGCCTTGGTTGTGCTCGGCAGGCCAGTTTTCGGTTGGCGCTCGCGCCCGCCCTTGAAGTTGAACAGCCATAACAGTCTGGTGGTGTATACCACGGCCATGACAAGCAGAGCGATCTCCTGCAACCTGTGTTCGGCGAAATGCAATGTCTCGCTCATCTTGTCGCTCCTTTCGGCTGCAAAGCCGCAAGGTGTTTCTGGAAGGGAGTCATGTCCCTTCCATCGGGCAGGCAAAGATAGACATGTCTTAGGCTCGTCTCGCCGGAGAGATGATCACCGAGCACGCCCAATAAGACCCGGGCACAGACATCCGGGGCGATGCCGTAAAAGCCGGAGCCCATCGGCGGCAGCGCCAGTTTACCGGCTTCGAGTTCTTCGGCTTTCTCGATGACGCTGCGTGTGGTCTTTTCGAGCTTGATTTCGCTGTCTTGCTCCTGGAAGGCGGGCCCGACCGCATGAATGATGTGCCGCGCCCTGAGTTTGCCGGCGGAAGTGACTACTGCCTCGCCGACGTCGGCGGAGCCGATCTTGTCGAGTTCTTCCTGGATGGCAGTCCCGCCGCGCACCGAGATGGCGTTGCCGTAACCCGACCCGAGTTTCAGATCCGGCCGGGCATAGAAAACGAACGCGTCCACGTCCATCAGGGTGATGTCGTCCGTGACCAGGCTGATTTCAGCCTTTCCAACCTTCTTCTCCATTTTCTCGCCTCCCGACGATTCTCCGGTCAGCACTTTCCGATCGGAAGCTGTTGCACGGTTTTTGGTGGCCAGTTTCTTTTGGCCAACTGGGCCAGCGTGATTTCGTTCAACGTTCTCTTGATTCGCAGATTGACCAATTCGAAAAGCCAGCGGCTTTCACATTCTTTCGATACCCGGCACGCCTCAGGTTGATCGACACATTCGACGATGTTGATCGGTCCGATGACGGCCTCTATGATTCTGGCAACCTTGATCTGCGATGCGGGTCGCGTCAGCCGGTATCCTCCGCCCTTGCCACTGACGCCAACGATCAGCGAGGCGTTCTTCAAGGCAATGGCCAGTTGCTCCATGTAGCGCCGGGACATGTTGGTGACAGTGGCAATCCTGCCCAGGCTCACCGTGGCGCCGTCGCGAGCCTGACGGACAATTGCCACCATCATTCTCAGCGAGTATCTGGCTCTTCTGGAAAGTCGCATATCCCGGCGTCCAGGCAATTGACGGTATCGCTCACTCTCTGTTATAAACCTACTATAACAATCGGAATATGATGTAAAGAAAAATCGACTGAGGTCTTACTTGCTCTGAACAATGTGATTTATTTCAATTTATTCTTCGAAGCGGATTTCGTTCGGCGTGACTTGGGATTCGTCACGGCCGAAATCTTGCGCGCCCAGCCCTTGCCCGCCAGGTCGGCAAGCGAAAACTCATAGAGCACATCCGTGATGCGTTGGTTGATGGCGTCGTAAAGCAAGAGACATTCGCAGTCAGTAGAGCGCATGCACAAATCCGGACGGTCGAGACACTCGACAATCCTGACGGGCCCAATGGCCGCCTCGATAATGTCGCCGATTTGGATCTTCGCGGCAGGCCGAGTGAGGCGATAACCTCCACCCTTGCCCGTGACGCCCTCGATCAGCGAAGCGTTCTTCAACGCTATAGCCAACTGCTCCATGTAGCGCTTGGGCATATCAGTCAGCCTGGCAACCTCGGCCAGGCTGACGCGACCATTCTCAGTAGACTGCCTTGCAAAAACCAGCATCATCCTGAGCACGTACCTGGCGCGTTTCGAAAACTTCATCCCGTAACCTCCAACCCCATCCGTACCAAGACACCCCTGTATTTCTACTGCCGCCGTGCTTTTCTGGCAAACGAAACTGGAACGCGAGGGCTTAATCGACTGGTGTTTTATTTTCGAGCGAGCGGATCTGCAGCCCGTTAGATCCCGGCCCCGTGCTCGAAGGCTTCCTGATGCACCTCGGCCTGGGTCACGCGGCAGCCGGGCGGCACGTCTCTTACAAGCCAAACGTTACCGCCGATGATGCTCCCGCGCCCGATTGTAACCCTTCCCAGGATCGTGGCGCCGCCGTAGATGACGACATCGTCCTCTACTATCGGATGACGCGGGATGCCCTTGATGGGCTTGCCTTCTTCGTCCAGCGGAAAGCTCTTGGCTCCCAGCGTCACACCCTGATAGATGCACACCCTCTCGCCGATGACAGTGGTCTCGCCAATAACCACGCCGGTGCCGTGATCTATGAAGAAGCGCTCGCCGATCTCGGCCCCGGGATGAATATCGATACCGGTGATGCTGTGAGCGTGCTCGGTGATGATTCTCGGCACCAGCGGCACGTCCAGCAGGAACAGCTCGTGCGCCAGGCGATAGTTGGTGATGGCCAGGATGCCCGGGTAACACAGAATCGCCTCGTCCGGGCAAGTGGCGGCCGGATCACCCTCGTAGGCCGCCCGGACATCGCCGGCCAGCAGCCTACGCACCTCGGGCAGGTGGTCGAGGAAGCGCCGGGTGATGCTCCGCGCGTCCCTTTCGCACAGCGGACAGTTCGGCTCCTCCTGCTCGCAGACGAAGCACTTGCCCCGCTTTATCTGCTCCTGCATCGAGACCAGCACCTCGTCCAGAATAGCGCCGACATGGTAACTAACGCTCTCGTCGGTCAGGTCCGTCTTTCCGAAATAGCCGGGAAACAGGACCGATCGCAGCGCCTCGATTATTCCCACCAGGGCGTCGCGTGAAGGCAGCACGTGGCGGCATATTCTTCTGCCGCGCGTCCGGCGCAGACCGTAGTTGGCCGCACACATCGAGTTGACCACCTCGGCCAGACCGTTTTCCTGGGGATTCACGTCACATTCATCACAGTTTGCAACCATCGGCTCCTCGGGTCTTGGCGGTGATGAAGCAAAATACGCTATATGTAGTACATCGCATCTTGCGGATGAACCGCGCGCTGGCGCTCGGCGAGTTGCCCAATGGTGATATCGGAAAGAACCTTCTCAGCCGCCTCGCCCACCTGTTTCCAAACCTCGCGAGTGACACAACTGTCCACACGGTCACACACGGACGAATCGGTGACGCAGTCGACGAGAGCGAAGGGACCTTCGAGGGCCTTGACAACTTCGCCGGCAGTTATCTTTTCGGGAAGCTCTGCCAGAACGTAGCCTCCGCTGGCGCCGCGAACCGAGTGCACCAGGCCCGCCGACTTCAAGCTTGTCAACAGGCTGTGCATGTACTTGCGTGAGATTCCTTGACTCTTGGCGATCTTGCCCATGACCACCGGGCCCTGACCATTGCGCAAGGCCAGTTCGATCATCACCCGTAGACCGTAGCGCCCTTTAGTGGAAACACGCATCTTCTCCTCTCCTTTTTCGATGCTATCCGCCGCCGGCCAAGAGAACCAGGCGAAGATCGTCGCCGTCTATCAACTCGTCTTTCAAGGGCCTGCGCTTGCCGTTTACCACCGTTGCTACGCGACGCATATCGTCTTCAGAGTAACCAAGCTCTTCGAGCAAATTGAGGATGGTGCTCCCGGCCTGGACCTCCAACTCCCGACTCTGCTCGGGCCATGGACGCCGAATAGGGCCGAAGAAACTCGCTTTGATTTTCGCCATTCAATAATCCATTAGTCAAGCAGCTTTGTAGACTATAGAGAGTTTTTCCAACATAGTCAAGCATGACACCCATGTCTCGCTGAGACACTTTTGTCTCACACAATGGGCGACGCGTGTGGACCAGCTTTTTGTTCCTTATAGTCCCTTGATATTAATATGACAAATCGAGATCGAGAAGTTTCTGCGTATGGCATGTAATATGCTTTACAACAATCAAAGGGGATACCAATACATGAGGAGAACAGCATGTCAATAATAGAAATCAACGACCAGAACTTCGAACAAGAAGTCATCAAGGCCGGAAAGCCGGTGCTTTTGGACTTCTGGGCTCCCTGGTGCGGACCTTGCCGCATGGTGGGGCCAATAGTCGAGCAAATCGGTGAAGAGTACGGCAAGAAGATAAAGGTTGGTAAGCTGAACACCGAGCAGAGCCAGAAGGTGGCCGCGACCTTCGGGATCCGCAGTATTCCGACCGTGATGCTCTTCGACGGACCGGACGTGGTGGACGCGATCATCGGGGCGCGTCCCAAGACCGTCTTTCAGAAGATGATCGATCGCCACCTGAAGAAGGTCGAGAAGAGGCACCGCAAAGAAGAAAAAATGCAGCGTAAGGTGAAAGCCAGCGCCTAATGAAAGGAGGATCGGCTTGTCCTATGACCTGATCGGCGTCTTCGGGGCCGGGTTATTGACCTTTGTGACCCCCTGCGTCCTGCCGCTGGTGCCGATATACCTTTCGGCCCTGGTGGGAGCGGATATCCGCAAACTCGACTCCGGCCGGCGCGGACACCTCGTCCTACGCGCCGGGCTTTTCTCATCAGGTTTCGTACTCGTGTTCGTGCTGCTGGGGCTTTCCGCATCGAGCCTGGGTCTTTTCTTGGCGGCTCACAAGACCGCCCTGCAAGCGGTCGGGGCGGTGTTGATTCTCCTCTTCGGCTTGAAATTTATAGGCCTGCTGCGTATCGCCTGGCTCGACCGTGTCGTCTCGGCCAACGACCGCAAGCTGCAAACCCGCTTTGCCTGGCTCAATGCCGTCATCATGGGCATAGTCTTCGCCGCCGGCTGGTCGCCGTGTATTGGACCCGTCCTGGGATCGGTCCTTACCTACACGGCCTCGGCAACGTCGAACCCCTGGCTGGGGGCCGCCTATCTCGCAACCTATGGCGCTGGTTTCGCAGTCCCGCTGCTGCTGGTGGCCGTCTTCGCCGAAGCCGGGTTGCGCTTGCTTGGAAAGATAAGCCCGTACCTGCACAAGATCGAGATGGGCATCGGGACACTGCTGGTGATCGTGGCCGGCTCGATGTTGCTCGACCTGGCCGGTCAGTCGCCTGCAAGTTCCAAATCGCCGTCGAACGTTACCGAACAAAACAACCAGGTCGAGAGCGACTATCCCACCATGCTGGTGTTCACCTCCAGCCACTGCACAATCTGCAAGCGTATGCGCCCGATTGTCGACGGCATCACACAACAATGCCAGGGCAACAAGGTGGCCATAAAAGAAATCGATCTGTCACAAGAGTCAAACCGCAGCGTGATCTCGAGCTACCACCTGGTGGGCACACCTACCTTCGTCTTCGTCAGCCGGCAAGGTATCGAGGTCGCCCGCCTGGTGGGCGAGCAAACAGAGCAAACTCTCAAACAAGCCCTGTCCGCCCTGCGAGGCGAGCCCTGCCCGGGAATTGGGCCACTAACCTCCTTGCCGGCCGGAAAACACACCGATATTCCTTTCCCCGAACAGACCTCTCCAGGCAAAGGAAATTCGGCCTGCAAGGCTTCAACACAGCCAGCCGACGCCGGCAATAAAAATTGCCAGCGCTGAAATGGCGCATGTCCGATTGTCAACGAATGTTGAGAGCCTGCTTTAGCTTCTTAGTTGTCTTGAAATACTCTTCGCGATCGTACTTTTCGTTAAGGATGCAGAAATCCTGTTTGCCCAGTCCGACGCAGCCAAAACAGTAAGTGCAATCTGTACAACTGGTGCAATGGACCAGGTATGCGCTCTGTGAGCAGTTGGCGCTCTCGATGCAGTAGGAGCAGTTGTGGCAATGATTGCATTTTTTAGAATGACTGCTGTGGGAACATTCCGTACAGCCTGTGGAATGAGTGCACTTGTAGCAAGCCTTGCATTCTGTGCAGAACATGCACTGCGCGCACTGGCTGCAATCGCTGCACTCGAATGATCCGGGATTCTTGGCCGACGAGAGGTATTTCTGTTTGAGGTCGGTAAGCTCTCTGAGGAATTCCTGTTTATTCATTCCGATCCCACCTCCGTTAGTTTGTGCCATGATCCCACAGCATCGGGCATTTTTCCAGAAAGTCGCCCAAAATCAATTCGCAAAGGTGCAGGCGCTTTGGCGGAACCCTACCGGGCGGAGTCTAAATGGAGAAAGGGAAGTTCTCAGGGGCGTATTGGTCGCACTCGGTTTCATCGGCGCAATCGGTGCAGCAGCCCCAGTAGCACCAGGTGGCACCGGGGTGATCAGTGAAACATCCGTTGCTGCAATCCGCATTCAGGTTGGCAAGGGCGCATCTTATCGTGCAACAACCTTTCGCCGGGCAACAATACTGCCCCGCGGGGCAGGGTTCGGGGCTCGAGGTGCCGACTAGATCGGTACAGACGCAAACGTCGCTTGTGCCACAAAACCATCCCTCCGACCCCGCGTCCCCACACGTCCCCCCCGTACACCCGCACACTCCGTCTGTGCATGTCTCACTGGCTGCGCAGGCTCGGCCGCAGACGCCGCAGTTTTCCAGGTCTTTCAATAGGTCCACACAATGCAAATCCCCGCCCTTGTAGCAACACATGCCGTCCAGCAGGCCCGCGCAGTTCTCCGTCGTGTTGCATTGACATTGCAGCGTGCCGGAACACGTCTCCTTCGAAAATCCGTAGACGCCAGTGCAGTCTGAATTATCCCCGTTGCACTCGCACGCCCAGCCGCTGGATGCGTCTCCGTTGCAGTGATTGCCTCCGACTTCTACCGAGCATGCCTCTCCACAACCGGTGCAGTTATCCACCGAGTGAATTATACAGGTCCGCGTGCCGCAACACAGGCGGTCGTCCGGGCAGTCGGCCTGCTGGTTGCAGCCGCAACGATCGGCTGTGTCCAGGCACACCGGGGATATATCGCCGCCGCAGGCGTCTTGGCAGCCGGTGCAGTCGGTGTTCGTGCCCAGTACCGTCCCGCAGCCGGCGCCGTCGCCCAGGCAGTCGTCGTAACCGCTCTCGCATCCGAACGTGCAGCTTGCGTAGTTTTCACAGTCCTGGCCCGTCGAGTGCGGGTAGGTCGTCGTGTTAGTGCAATCATCACCGCAGGCCGCGCAGTTGTACTTGTCTATCAACGTCTCGCAACCGTTTTTCCTGTCCTGGTCGCAATCCAGGTGAGTTGTGTCGCAGGTGTCATAGTCGCAGGTGCCCGTGCCGCAGAAATAGTTTGCAACGCCCATAACACCCGCCGCGCAGTCATTCGCGCAGTCGCCGCAATGGTTCGTGCCGGTCTGCAGATCGAAACAACCGTCGTTGCCGCAGCACGACTCTCCGCTCCCACAAGCGTCTATATCGCCGCACTTGCACAGGCCCGCTTTGCAACTGTCGGCGCCCGCCGGGCAGCTCGCGCAGGTGTCCCCGCAGTGATCCATATTGTTGGAAGCCACCGAATCTACACACTCGGCCTGCAGGATGCCGCCCACGCAGTGACGGATGCCCTCGAAGCAGGCGCCGCCCGTGACCGTGTAACACAACTCGTCCTTGTTGCAGTCGACGATCTTTAGATCGAAAGGCTGCCTGTCGCTCTCGCCCTGGCCACCGTTTGAACGATCGAGCACGCTGACATCGATGCGCAGCCCCTCGTCCGGCTCACTCGGCGCCTGGCCCGTCTTGGCGCGCAACTCGCCGGTGGACTTGTCGATCTCCAGCCAGTCGAGCTTGTTGCCGTCGCTCGTTGCGACATAAGACCAGCTATAAGGCGGCACCCCGCCTTCGGCCTGCAGAGGCTGACTGTAGCTGCCGTCGCCCACTACCGCGTCCGGCAGCGCTATCGCCTTGATAGAAACCTTGTCGGCTTTGACGCATTCCCCCACCGGGTTGCACAGGCGGCCGGCAATGCAATCGGTGTTGAGCGCGCACTTGGGGTTCGTAACAACCTCCTCACAAGCTGCCAGCGTGAACCACAAAACAAGCACGCAAATCCAGGTTTCCTTTCCCGTCATTATCCCACCTCTTGAATAGCATGTCAGATAAGTACACGCAGTCTGGCATACAACAAAAATGACGTCAAACATTCAGCGGGGCCGAGACTCATGGGGGTTGCAACAATCTTGCAAACGGCCGGCTTGCGTGGTAACTCTTGATACTTGTTGGGAGTTGGCGAACGGGGTCGCAAATGAAGGTCACCTGTCCAAGTTGTTCGGCGTCTTACCGGTTGGTGGACGATAAGGTGCCCGACAGCGGTGCTCAGATCAAGTGTCCCAAGTGCGGCACCATCTTCGTTGTGCGCAGAAACAAGCAAGAAACTAAAGCTGCCTCACCTGCCGTAAAGTCTTCGGCTCCAGCGACACCCGCGGCGCCGCCCGCCGGACCAGTGCCCACCCCGGTTGTAGAGCGGCATGCCCAGGCCACTCCGCTTTCCGATATTGTTTCACAAACTCCCAATCTCGACGCGCTGAGCGGCGAGGGATTTGTCAGCGTAACCGGGCCCTCCGAGATGCGCGCACTGACAGAACAAGAGCACGGATCGGCCGCGGTGACGAGCGCAGTCGGGGAACATGCCGCGACCAGGTCGCCAGGCGTATCCGCCATTCGAGCCCAAAGCGGCGCCAGGCCCAAGGCCTCCCTGCTCGAGTCCTTCCGCTGCCGAACCGTCCGCGGACTGACATATGATTTTCCGACCCGCGCCGCGATGATTCGCTGGCTCTCCGAGCGGGACGACCTCGACGGCTGCGAAGCGGCCGAACCCGGCGGCGATTGGATCCCGGCGGCCGGCCTGATGGAGTTGCAGGCTACTGCATCCAGGGGTACCGCGGAGATGATAGCCTTTACCCCGGGTACGCCTATCGTGGAAGCAAAGCCGCCTTCGTACCCTTCCCCGCAAGAGAAAATCTATCGCACGTCGGGTCCAGGCGGGGACAAGATCGCTGCAATCCTGTGGTCGCTTGCCGTGATCATTCTCCTGGCGACCTTGTTCGTGGCGGCCGGAACCACAACCCGTTACGGAGTCTTAGACCTTTCTCCCTACTTACCGATCGAATCCGTGGGATTCGTTTTCCCCGGTGACGAAAAATCAGATGCCACCAGCAGCGTTCCTTCCTTGGGGGTTGCGCCGAATCCGGAGAAAACGTATAGCCGGGCACTGACAGCCGGCCGGCGCGCAAACCTGGCCCGCAAGTTTTCCAGGGCTGCCATCGAGTTCAACCGGGCGCTATCGGTACATCCCGGCTCGGCGCAAGCCCTGCAGGGACTGGCCAAGGCGTACACAGGGCTAGGCGATCGCGACCGGGCCATGGCGGTCATGAAGAGGGCCCGCTCCCTGGGAAACGATTTCGAAGGGAAGTGAAGAGATGGATGTCAGATGCGAGAAATGCGGTACCGAGTACGAATTCGACAACGACCGGGTCACCGAAGAGGGCGTGACCGTAAAGTGCTCGACATGCGGGCATCTTTTCAAGATACGCAAGAAATCTTTCGTTCTGACTGAACCAGTGGTGTTGGGCAAAAAGGACTCGGACGAGGGGCGCAACTGGATGATTCGCCGTGGAGACGGCACCATACTCAGCTTCAAGGAACTCACTACTCTCCAGAAGTGGATCGTCGAGCGCAAGGTCGCCCGGGAGGACGAGATATCGAAGAGCGGCGAAACCTGGAAACGATTGGGATCCATCGCCGAGTTGGCCTCGTTTTTCCAAGTAGTCGATCAGGCCAGTTCGGCCACGGCCCCCGGGCTGTCCGCGCAGCCACCTATTCAGCCCGCGCCGGTACCGGCGGCTGGAACCACCCAGCCCCTGCCGGCCGCCATGCCTGCCGCATCAGCACCCACTCCGATCGAAGTGCCAACTTCGGCGCCTCTGGCAGCGCAACCGGCCCAACCGGCCGCGCCTGCCCCGGGGATCGCTCCCGTCCAGGCCAGCGCGCCGGCCGACGCTCAACCGGCCGCGCCCGAAATGGGCGGCGAGCCCGACAGTTGGGGAGAAATGCCGCCGGATGCCGATGATGACATAATCGAAAAATGGAAACGGCGTGGCCGGCACAAGTGGTATTTCATCGTTCCATTAATCGTAATCCTTTTGGGCCTCGGGGGTTGGTACCTGGCATCGAAAGATACTTTCATGAAGGTTGTGGGCATGATCACCGGACGGGGCGTGGAAATTCCCCCCCAGGCCAAGAGCCTGTTCGAAAGTGGCCTGGCCCACTTCCTGAAGGATTCGGCCGGCGAACTGGCGGCGGCCCGGAAAGATCTCAACGCGGCCATCGAGAAGGCCGAGGGAAAATATCCCGCGGCCCTGGCCACCCTGGGCGAGGTGCACGTCACCCAGGCGGACGAGAACCGGCAGAAGATCGCCATCCTCGACGAACGTATAGCCGCGCTTCAGAAGAGGATCGACGAATTGAAGCCGCAGGACGGCGCGGAACCCGACGACAAGGTCACGGCGCAGATTGCTCCGCTGCACAACGACAAGGTAGATCTGCAGCGCGAACGGCTGAGGCTTACGGATGCCGCCAGGAAGGATCTCGAGGAGGCCAAGCGGCTTATCGACGCGGCCCGCGGCTTAGCCGAAAAGGACTTCGCGTCCAGGTGTGCCTTGGCGGACTATACCAGGGTAATGAGCCGCGACCGGGCCGGAGTGGAAGCGGCACTTCGAGAAGCGGCGGCCGTGAGAAAAGGGGAGGATCCCCTGATTCTGTACATAGACGGCGCTTCTCTGTCCGATGATCCGGGCTCGCTTCTGGCAGCGTCCGACAAGCTCAACCGGGCCGTTGTGCTCGATCCTCGCATGGTGCGGGCACGCTATTTGTTGGCGAGAGTGCTTGTGGCCTTGAAACGGTCCGACGAGGCAAAGGCCCAGGCAGAGCGCGTGCTTCAAGACAGTCCTGATCACGAGTTGGCCAAGCAACTGCTGGCTTCGCTGCAGCCCAAACCCGAGCCCAAGCCCGAAGTAAAACCCGCCGAACCCGGCCAACCCACGACTTACGAGGGCTGGAAAAAACTGGCGGACCAGTTGCAGGAAAAAGGCCGGATCGGCAAGGCTCTCAAGGCATACGACAAGGCCCTCGAGCTGAAACCCGAGGACCTCGAGGCGCTGACCGGCAAGGGCCTTTGCCTTCTGGATAACGGAAGTTACGGAATGGCCATAACCTGGTTCCGCAGGGCGTTGAAGAAGAATCCCCGTTTCGCCGATGCGATAATGGGATTGGCCGAGTCCTATAAGTACCAGGGAAACAAGGAACAGGCCAGGATATACTACCAGCGCTACCTGGACGTGCTTCCGGGAGGGCCGGAGGCGAACGTGGCCAGGAGAAACCTGAAAGAACTGAAGTAGCGCCTGCAAGCAGACACAGATCATCGAACCGAGGAGACGCTCATGCCCCTGAAAACTTCCAGCAGCGAGAATGAATACTTTGCCAGGGAAGAAGCCATCAAGCTACGCAAGCTGACCAGCCAGCAGAAAAAGGAAATGTCATCTGCCGAGCGGCAAAAACTCAAAGACCTTCACTTCATGCACTGTCCCAAGTGCGGTCTTGAAATGAAGACGATCAAGATCAACGATGTCGATATAGACAAGTGCTTCAGCTGCGGTGGTCTTTTTTTCGACGACGGCGAACTCGAAAAGGTCACCCGGCGGGCAAGCGAGTTCTTCAAGAGCGTAGACAACGTGTTCAAGAATTAGTCTGGCCGTTAATCGCCAAGCTCTTGCAGCAAGCCCACCTTGTGGTTGAAGTCTTCAATTAGCTTGTCGTATTCGCCGGCCCTGCCGAAGCGTTCCGGCCAATAGGTCTTGTGGTCGTTCCACTGTGCATTGAGCTCATCGAGGTCCTTATGTTGCTGCTCGATCCAGGTATAGTACTTCAAGTTGTGAATTCGGCGACGATCATAGTGATCCAGTTCGGCCATGCTGTCGTTCTTCAGCCCATTCAGATGCAGCCGTAAATCCAACCCCGCGCGATTCTCATCGTAAGGGCCCTCCGCCTGCCGGGCTTCTTCCAGGCGAGAGGCATATAACTCCATGGAATCGGTGAAGACCGTGAACAGGCAGTCATGCTCGTCGAGTTCGTACCAGCGGGCCGCCTTAATGGCGCTGAGCAGGTTGGAAATGCCAGAAATACCCAGCAGATCGAGTTTGGAAACCAGCTCGGCGGATATGCCCTGCTTTTCAAGCAAGCTCCTTCCCGCCGGCTCGTTGAACAGACGGATCAGGGCCATTGGATCGGCATCGTCAATGGCCACGATCATATCGGTATTTCGCACGTTGTGAATCCAGGGGACATGCTTGTCACCGATTCCCTCTATGCGGTGCCCTCCAAATCCGTTCCTGAGCAGGGTAGGACACTGCAGGGCCTCCGATGCGACTATCTTGGAGGCCGGATAGATCTCCTTCAAGCGCTCCCCGGCAGCCAGGGTGCCGGCACTGCCCGTGGCCGACACGTACCCGAAAAAGCGATCGGATGATCCCATGATGTCCGACAACACTTCGTGGATGGCCTCGGCGGTAACGCTGTAATGCCACATCCCGTTTCCGAACTCGTCGAACTGGTTGAACACGACCACGTCGTCCCGCTCGGCCCGCAGCTCCCAGCATTTATCGTAGATCTCCTTGACGTTGGATTCACAACCCGGCGTGGCGATAACCTCGGAGCCGATCGAGGCCAACCATTCGAAGCGCTCGCGGCTCATCTGCTCGGGCAGGATGGCCACCGATTCGCAAGCCAACAGGGCAGCATTGTACGCGCCCCCACGACAATAGTTTCCGGTGGACGGCCAGACGGCTTTCTGCCGGGTGGGATCGAACTTTCCTTCCACCAGGCGCGGCGCCAGGCAGCCGAAGGTCGCCCCGACCTTGTGCGAGCCGGTGGGAAAATACTTGCCGATCAGGCCGAAGATCCTGGCCCGCACTCCGGTCAGCTCGCGCGGGATCTCGAGGAAATTCACGCCATGAAACCGCCCACTTTCCGGATCGTTCTTCCAGCTTATCCTGAAGAGATTTCGCGGGTGCACGTCCCAGAGCCCGATCCCGGAAAGCTCATTACGAATCTTTTCGGGGATCTTGGAAGGATCGCGGTTCTGGGCGAAAGTAGGAATGATGATATTCCGCTCGCGGCATCTGAGCGCGCTTCGTTCTATCTGCTTCTCGTCGACGTTCGGCATGTGTGCCTCCAGTAGGAAAATGCGCAGCAATCATTACCACGTGGAGACTCGGCTGGACAAGGGGAAACTATGTCCCTTACAATGCCTGGCATGTATGAAGCCCGCTACTGGGAAGCCGAAGGAAACCAGGTCGTGCGCTGCCGGCTGTGTCCCCACAACTGCGCCATCAAGCCGGGCAAGCGCGGTATATGCGGGGTTCGTGAGAACATCGATGGGAAGCTGTTTTCCCTTAACTACGGCAAGGCCATAGCCGTCCACAACGATCCCATCGAGAAGAAGCCGCTGTTTCACGTCCTGCCGGGTTCACAGAGCCTGAGCGTGGCCACCGTCGGCTGCAACCTGAGCTGTGCGCACTGTCAGAACCACGATATCAGCCAGTATCCGCGCCGCAACACCAGTATACCGGGCAGCGAAACGGCGCCCGCAGCAGTTGTTGCGGCCGCCCGGCGAGCGGGGGCAGCCAGCATCTCTTTCACCTACACGGAGCCGACCATCTTCATGGAATGGGCCCAGGACATCGCGGAGCTGACCGCAGCCAGCACCATTCGTTGCGTGTCTGTAACCAACGGTTACACATCTCCCCGGCCGCTGCGCGACATCGCCCCCAACCTGCTGGCCGCCAACGTAGACCTCAAGTCTTTCCGTGATGATTTCTACCAACGGGTGTGCGGTGCGCGCCTGCAGCCCGTGCTGGACACCATCCGTCTGATGCGCGAGCAGGGCATCTGGGTCGAGGTAACCACGCTGCTGATTCCCGGCCTGAACGACTCGCCTGAAGAAGTGGTAGACATGGCCGACTTCATCGCCTCGGTCGATCCGGCAATTCCCTGGCACCTGAGTCGTTTTCGCCCCGACAACGAGATGCTCGATCGCCCCCCCACGCCGACGGCAACCATAGACCAAGCCCGGCGAATCGGCCTCGATCAGGGATTGCGCTTCGTCTACTCCGGAAACGTATGGGGCGACGAGGGCGAGCACACCCGTTGTCCGTCCTGCAACAAGGCAGTCATCGAGCGCTACGGTTTCAGCGTAAAATCGAACCGCCTACAGGACGGAAAATGCCCGCATTGCGGCGAGAGCATCGAGGGAATCTGGAAATAGCCGACTAATGGCCAATTTTTCGTCTGACCGCCAGGCCCAGTAGCATTAGCAGTCCCAGCAGGCCGAACGTCCTCGATCCGCCGGTCGCCGCGCAGCCGCATCCCGAGGAGGCTCCGTTCTGACAGGCGTCCAGGCCGCCTGTGCAGACGCCGCCAGTACAGTGCTCGCCGGCGGTGCACTCGTCTCCGTCGTCGCACAGGGTGCCATTGGTCAGGGGGATCGCCTGACAGGCCCCGCTTTGCGGATCGCAGGCGGCTTGATTGCAGTCATCGATCAATACAGAACAATCTTTCTGCATACCAGCGCATACCCCCGCCGCGCAGCTGTCGGCCTCGGTGCACGGATCGCCGTCATCGCAGGCCGTTCCGTCATCGAGTGCGGTCGCAAAACAGCTGCCGTCCGCCGGATCGCAGACTCCGGCATGGCATTCATCGGCGAAGGCCGTGCAATCCACAGGAGTGCCCGCGCAGACTCCGGAAGCGCACGCATCGGAGGTGGTGCAGGCGTCACCATCGTCACACGCCGCCGTGTTGGCGGTCTGATAGCAACCGCTGGCCGAATCACACGAGTCATCGGTACACGGGTCGCCGTCGTCGCATTCGATAGCCGCACCCGAGCAGTTCCCCTGGTAGCAGCCGTCGCTTGCCGTGCAAGCGTCGCCATCGTTACAGGCCGTGCCATCAGCCAGCGGCTGTGTCTCGCATATACCGCCTGTCGGGTTGCAGACTCCGGCGTTGCAAGCGTCATCGAGAGTCGAGCAGTCAAGCGCCACGCCCCCGCAGGAGCCGTTCAGACAGATATCGCCAAGCGTGCAGGCATTGCCGTCATCACAGAAAGCCGTGTTGTTGGTAAAAACGCAACCGACAGCAAGATCACAGGAGCCGTCCGTGCAGGCGTTGCCATCGTCGCAGACCACGGCCGCGCCTGCGCAAACACCGCCGGAGCAGACATCGTTACCCGTGCATATGTTACCGTCGTCGCAGGCGGTGCTGTTGTCGGCATGCATGCAGCCCAGAGCCGCATCGCACGAATCGTCGGTGCAGATATTACCATCGTCACAGTCCAGGATCGTGCCGGCCTGACACAGCCCGGAGGCACAACTCTCGGCACCGTTACACACGCTGCCGTCATCGCAATCCGCATCGACCGCACACTGTTTGCAACCGTTGTCGGCGGAGTCGCTCGCTCCGTCGCAGTCATTATCCAGGCCGTCGGAACAAACAGCGTCGCCGAAAGGACCCTCGAATGTGTCCGGGTTTACCTGGCCGGAGCTGTCGTCGCAATCGTCACCGCCGCAGGCGGCCGAAACATGACCATCCCCGTCGGCATCGAGAGGCGCACCGCTACAGGAGCCCTGGTTACAGACGTCATTCATGGTGCAAATATTGCCGTCATCACAGCTTATGCTGTTAGGCACAAAAACGCAGCCCGAAGCGGAGTCGCAGGAATCGTCGGTGCATAGGTTGCCGTCGTCACAGGTTACAGGAACGCCGGCGCAAGCGCCGCTTGCGCAAACATCGCTCGCCGTGCAAGCGTCACCGTCGTCGCAAGAGGCCGTGTTGGGTGAATGCTGGCAGTTGCCGGTGCCGGCTACGCATGAATCGTCGGTGCACAAATTGAGATCGTCGCAATCCTTGGGAGTTCCCTGGCAGCTGCCTGCCAGGCAGAAATCGTTAACGGTACATGGATCGACGTCATCGCACAGGGCCGTGTTGGGAGTGAAGACACAGCCTGAAGCCGAGTCACAGGAATCGTCGGTACAGACATTGCCATCGTCGCAGCTAATCGGCGTGCCCGTACACAACCCACTCGAGCAAATATCGTTCTCGGTGCAAGCGTCGCCGTCGTCGCAAGAAGCTGTGTTGTTCACATGGACGCAACCCAACACAGAATCACAGGAGTCGTCGGTGCACATATTGCCGTCGTCGCACGAGATGGGTGTGCCGGAACAAGCTCCCCCCGAGCATACATCGGAAGAAGTACAGGCGTCGCCGTCGTTGCAGGCGATGCTGTTGTTTGTAAAGACACAACCCGATGCGGGATTGCATGAATCATCCGTGCACAGGTTGTTGTCGTTGCAGGTAATGGATGTGCCCGAACAGGTTCCTCCTGCGCAGGTGTCGCCGCTGGTACAAGCATTGCCATCGTCACAAGCGGCGGTGTTATTCGTATTGACGCAACCCAGCACAGAATCGCATGAATCGTCGGTGCACACGTTGCCGTCGTCGCACGAAATGGGTGTGCCGGAACAGGCGCCACCCGAACATACGTCGGGAGAGGTACAAGCGTCGCCGTCATCACAAACGGCACTGTTGTTCGTGTTGACACAACCCGATGCGGGATTGCATGAATCGTCTGTGCACAGGTTGCTATCGTTGCACGAGATAGGCGTGCCTGAACAAGTCCCGCCCGCGCAGGTGTCGCCGCTGGTACAAACGCTGCCATCGTCACAGGCGTCGGTGTTGTTCGTAAAGACACAGCCCGATGCGGGATTACATGAATCGTCAGTGCACAGGTTGCCGTCATCGCACACGATGGGCGTGCCGGAACAGACGCCACCCGAACACACGTCGCCGGAAGTACAGGCGTCGCCGTCGTCACAAGCGGCGGTGTTGTTCGTATTGATGCAACCCAGCACAGAATCACAGGAATCATCGCTGCACACGTTGCCGTCATCGCACGAGATGAGTGTGCCGGAACAGGAACCACCCGAGCAGACGTCGCCGCTGGTACAGGCGTCGCCATCATCACAAACATCGCTGTTGTTCGTAAAGACGCAGCCCGTTGCTGAATCACAGGAGTCGTCGGTGCAGAGGTTCATATCATCACAGGGGAAAGGGAATCCCGCGCATACACCTGCCGAGCATACGTCGAGTGATGTGCAAGCGTCGCCGTCGTCGCAGCTGGCCGTGTTGTTGGCATACTGACATCCAAGAACAGCATCGCACGAGTCGGCGGTGCAAGGATCCGCATCGTCGCAATCAATCGCCGTGCCGATACAGGCTCCCGCGCCGTCACACTGGGTGTTCGTGGTGCAAGCGTCGCCGTCGTCGCAGGCCGTGCCCGCATCAGCAAAACAGCCGAGCACCGAGTCGCAACTCGCAAGCTGGCAGGAGTTTGTCGGTGCCGGACAGCTCACGGGTATTCCGGAGCCGCAGTTACCGGCGCCGTCACAGATTTCTCCAGAGGTGCAGGCATCGACGTCGTCGCACACGGTCCCGGCAGCCGCATCGCACAGGGTGACCGGGTCGCAGTTCGCCAGCTGGCAAGCGTCAGTTGGAACTGGGCAGCTAACCGGCTGGCAGGTGCCGGACGAATCGCACACGGTATCGCAGGCGCCGTCGCAGGCGCTCTCGCAACAAACTCCATCGACACAGAAGTCGCTCAGGCATTCGATCCACCCGCCGCAGGAGGTACCGAGGCCCAGCAGCCAGAAAACCTGTCCCGGGGTGGGTGTCGCCTGGTCAAGCATGTCGCCGGAGCAGTCATCGCTGTCCTCGCGCGACTGGGGCCGCTCGAGGGAATGCGCCTCGACTACGTCCGCCGCCGGTGTCACTCCCGGCCAGACGCCGCTGCCCCAGCTAACCACGTCGATCACGGTGTCGTAGGGGTCGACCAGCAGCACCTCGTCAGAGGTATTGCTCAGATTGACATTGCCGGTGGCCCACGGGTTGTAGTCAATCATGTCCCCCGCCAAACTCGTGTCGTCCAATTCGAAATCGGCATCAACGCCATTGCTTGTAAAAAACTGCAAGCCATCGTTGGCCACGACCACCACGTTGTCGAGGCCGATTATGCCTCCCGCCGGGAAGGCAGCCATGCCCTCGCCCCCGTCGATCGTCTCTTCGTCGCCCAGTTTGTAACCGTCCAGCGGGAAACCGTCCAGGCCGCTGCGGTTGAAGACCTCGATCCACTCGTCCCCCGGCTCTGCGGCCCCGTCGTAGAGCACCTCGTTGACCACCAGCGGCGCAGACGGCTCGCTGTCCGGGTCGAGATGGAACCAGACGCTGAAGTGGTAATCGGCAATTCCGTCGGCCACCTCGGCCCAGGTGTTCGAGGTGTCGCCGGGATCACCGTAGTTGGTGATCGCGTCTAGGATATCGCTCGCCCCGTCAATGTCCCATGCGTCATCTACTACATCGGCCATTAACGAGACTATTGTGAACTGGACCGGGACGGGCCCCCCGGGGCCAGCCAGGATGTTCAGGGGAACGCCAATCTCGATGAAGTTGCCGGAAATCACCGCCACTGTTGCGCCGAGGCCGATCTCCGTGAAGATCGGATCGTAGACCGCCGGGACCTGTCCGCTGCCGAAACGGGTCACGATCAAGTACTCCCATCTGACGAGGTCGGTGACCCTGGTATCCGAGTTCGAGCCGAGCCACTCAGAGCCGCTTCCGGAAAGGTGATCGAGATCGATGGCTATCTGGACCTGTGGCGCGCCGTCACCCGTGGGAACGGTGATACCGGCCATTTCCACCAGGAAGTATATGTTGTTCTGGTCGGAGGTGACGCGGAGCTGAAGCATGTCGACATTCGACGAGTTGGCGAAGTCGGTGCGTTCATCTGCGGGCGCGTCGACCCATACGTATTCACCCTCACCCGCCCCGTTACGGGTGATGTGACCGAGATTGACGCTCGGCGGTACGGCCAAGGTCCACTCGATCGGGTTGCCGTCGACGACAACCGGATGCGCCATGGCCTTTCCTGGACCCATGACCACTAAAACCATCGTAAAGACCAATCTAATGCACAGGCCACTCGATTTCATGGCAGTTCCTCCAGGTGGCTATTCTTTGGAGCATACTTTAGCAGATCGGCAGGGTGTTTCCCAGCCGCAATGTCAAGATAGTGTCGATGGCTTCAGATAGCGCTCGAGCATTACTTCGAGGACCTTGATCTCCCCAATGAAGGAGAAAGTCTCCTGATTGAAATGCCATTGGAGCACCAGGCCTTCGAGAGCGGCCAGGACGATCGAGGCCGTGCGTTCGGGATGAATGTCGGGCAGGAACTCTTTGCGTTCGAGGCCCAACTCGACTATCTGCCTGAAGTGATCGCGCAGCGTGCCCTGCACGTCCAGGATGAACTTTTGCACCTCTGAATGGTGAGCAGCCAGGCCCCAGAATTCGATCCAAACCCTGGCCAGGGCGGCTCCGGACGGGCCGAAGGCCTGGATCGGATACCACAACGAGGCCTTGAGGCGATCTAAGGGATCGTCAATCTCGTCCATGCTACTTTTGAACTCCATCAGGTTGGAATCCCTCAAGTGCGCTACCAGGGCGCCGATCATCTCGTGCTTGTTCTTGAAGTAATAGTGCAGAATGCCGCGGCTGACTCCCGCGGCCTCGGCCACGTCGCTCATGTTGCAGTTTTGCAACCCCCGCTTGGCAAAAGCCTCGAGCAAACCATCGAGGATCTGCCTGCGGCGGGTGTCGCCCATCCGCTTGCGTGCCATGTCGAGCAGTTTTAATCGGACGCGGGCAAAAAGTCAACCTTGGCCGAATGCCCATCGATCACAACGAAGGGCCGGCCGGCCTCCTGACTCTCGAAGAAAGCGCCTGGATTCACGTATACCCCATGAGGCCACTCCAGCCTCTCGGCGTGGTGGGTGTGACCCATTATTACAACACCATCGCTTTTCTGAAGGATCGAGCGCGCGGCTCGCCTGCAGCCGGCCCGGTCCCTGTGGCGGTAGAGGCGCCTGCGGGCCGGCGGCCACAGGAGAAAAGCGGCACAGGGCAGGCCGGCCACCAGGGCCGTGTGTGGCGGTGCCGCTCCCAGCAGGCTTATCATAATAATCAACGAGAGGACTCCTGCCATGGCAAGGCGATCGAGGTACATGCGTTCGAGCACGCGCCAGGGACTGGCCATACTCGAACAGGTCTCTGTGTCCCTCCGGCGCCTCGCTAAGATAGCTTGCCAGGCAATGCGCACGGCGGCGAGGACATACAGCATGACCATCCGAGGTGTCGCCCGGCCATGTTTTTTAATGACCCTGAGCAAGACCCTGCCTGGCGTCGCGTGGTTGTCACCGTGGTTGTCGTAGGCCGGAATGCGGCAGAGCAGGAAACGGGTTGTCAGACAGCCCACCGGTAAGGCCGACAGGCGCTGCTTGGCCGCGGCCGCAGCCGTGTCGGGGAAGAAGCTGTTGTCCGGATCACGCTGGTGGCCGTGCTCGATGTGCAGGCCGTCCGCTTGGTAACAACGTGGCTCGAAGCGAACCCGGCCTGCAGCAGCCCCGATCCTGTGCAGCAATACCCCGCGCACCACCGGCAGGCACAGTTCGGCGTCGTGGTTGCCGGGCAGCCATACGATTTCGCCGCCGCGGGCCGCCCAGCCCGAGATAGCCTCGCAGAACCCCGGAAATTTTTCGAGAGTGTTACCGAGGCGGCAGGCGGCCCGGTAGCCGCCCTCACCGGCATGGCGCTCCCCGGCGACCCGATCGAGATCGAAGGCATCTCCGTTGATCACCAGGTTGCCAGCCGGGCGAGTGCCCAGCAGGCGGGCAAAATCAGCAACCAGCGCGGGATTGGATCCCGGGTGCAGGTGCAGATCGCTGACTACCAGAATTGTGCGTTCACTCTCTTCCAAGCCTCATGCCTTTATATGCGGCGCCGAATACTTTCGACGTTCATCGGCGGCCGTGGCGACGACGGGAAACTTCTCGTCTTGCTGCTCATGTGCCCGCTTCATGCGCCAATCGTAGATTTTGTACAGATCGCAACGCCCGTAAAACGGAACCTGGACACTGTGCCCCGATTGGTAGTCCTCTCCCGCCCAGGCACGGTCAGCCAGGACCGCATACTCTCGGCTGTAACGCATGAGGTGATCGCGAATAGCCGGGTTTTTCAAGATCGAATCCGCCCCTGGATAGGTGGGCCGCGCCCCGCTACTCCGAACCACCTCTTCAAGCACCTGGGGGTGATCTATTATCTTGCAGGGACGCAGGAGATTGGGGTGATACGGCTGGCGCTTGCGAATCGCCTGGAAAAACTCGGAGTCGAATATCTCGCGCAAGGTGTGATCCTTGACGTTGTGCGTTGCGAAATGGACAAATACACACGGTTGAACCCAGCCTTCGTTGCTGATGAAGGCGAAGCGGCTAGCCGACATGCAGCCCCCGCATAGAGGGCCGTCGTTCCAGAAATCGGCCAGGAAGAACGGCTTGGTCCGGCGCCATTCGAGGCTCTTGCGGCGCAGGAAGTCGCGCTGCTCGGGCGTGGCCATCAGGGATGGATCGGGATCCCGTCCCACCGGCATGTAGGTGAACATCCAGCCGAACAGCGCTCCCATATCGATGTAATGATCCAGGAAGGCATCGGAAGCCAGAAGCTCGGTGTTCTTGCGGGTGGGTACGGCCGAGATGCCGAAGAGGACTCCGTCCCGCCGCAGATGGTGCATAGCCGCGGTCAGCTTCTGGTAGACACCCTTTCCGCGGCGCGCGTCGGTCTCTGCCTCGAAGCCCTCGACCGAGATTGCCGGCCAGACGTTGCCAAGCTCGGCCAGGCGGCGGGAGCGTTCCGCGTCTATGAACTGGCCGTTGGTGTAAACCATGAAGGTGATGTCGGAATATTTGGCGAACACTTCCTCGATCTCGGGATACAGAAAAGGTTCTCCTCCGGTGACGGTGACGAAGGCGATGCCCAGATCGCGGGCTTCGTCGAGCACCTTGCCAAGCAAGGCCCGATCCATGTCGGCCTTCTGGCCGTAGCTGTAAGCGTAACAACCCGTGCAGCGCAGGTTGCAGCGCATGGTGGGGTTTATCACCAGAGTGATGGGCGGATGATACCCCATCGCCTCGACCACCGGTTTGCGATCGAACACCATCCCCAGGAGAAAGTTGTCGATAAAGCGCGAGAAAACCCTGTCGCAGCTTCTAGCCGCCACCGAAAGCCCCCAAGCAACCAACATCGGGTTATCGGCCAGGTTGGAGTTGAGGCCGGCGAGTAATCTGGCGCCGTCAGCCCCTCCAGCGAGTCCGCTGGTGGACGTCACGGAAGCAAGCGCCCCCAGGATCTTACCCATCGCCCTGTCGACCTCGGCCTGTCCCAAGCCGGCGGCAATTCCCATCTCCCTTACCTTTTGCATCTGATCTGCCGCGGGCATGGACTCCTCCTTTGATCCGCAATCTTGGCTGGCTAGCCAGTATAACTACGGCGCAAGGCGTAAGTCAAGAGAAAAAAAGGGGAATTTGTCACACACCGTCCTACATGTGCAGAAAAGTCGTCTCAGGTAAGAGAAATGAACAGATCGATGTGGGAGCTATTCGGAACTATTTTGTCTTATTTATCTTGAATGCGTGCAGTTTCCGGTCCCCGGAGGTTACGTACAGCCTGTCTCCATCCAGTACCGGATCACTTTCGATCTTGTAACCGGTCTTGCTGGTGAAGAACATCTTGCAGGTGCCTTCACTGATCGCGTAGATATTCCCGTCCCCCTGGCCTCCGGCGAAAAAGACCAGATTCTTGTAAAAAGCGGCGTACGACACTATGGGTCCCTTGGCGCTGAAATGACACTTCTCCTTGCCTGTTTTCTGATCGAGCGCGTAGAAGTTGTTGTCGTTGGAGCCGATGTAGAGCACCCCGTTCTCCGCCTTGGGCGAACTCAGGACATCGTCACCGGTCGTAAACTTCCAGATCAGCTTTTTGCCGCTGCCCGCATCGATGGCATAGACGTTGTCGTTCTTCGAGCCGAAGTAGACTACGCCTCCTTCCACTAGGGCTGTCGAGGTGATGCCCTCCCCGGCATTGAAGCGCCACTTCAGCGTTCCGTCCGACGTTTGGATGGCGTACATGTAGCCATCCAGGTTGCCCACGTACAAGATTCCGTCTTTCACGGCCGGGGCTGCATACGAGAACTCACCCGGCTTTATTTCGGGAACCTGTTCCTTGACCTCGGTGGCTTCTTCGGACGCCTTCTCGCCATCTTTGGCTGCTTTTTCTTCGCTTTCTGCGGGTGGCGGCTCGGCTTTCTTCTCGGTGGGAAACTGCCAGATCCTCTTCCCGTTGTCACTCTTCAGGGCATAGACATGTCCGTCGTAGGATGTCGCATATATCACGCCTTCGGCCAGTGCAGGATCCGACTTGATTCGCTCCCGGGCGGCAAATTGCCACCTGAGCTGACCCCTCATGTCAATGGCGTAGAACATCTGATTGGTTGCCCCGAAGAAAATCATCTTTCCATCACTCAGCGGGTGAGAGAAAATCTCCGCGCTGGGGGCCTGGAATTGCCAACGCGTCTGCCCGCTCTTGTCAACCGCGTGCAGCGTGCCGCTTTCCGAGCCGAAAACGATCAGATCGCCGACCACCAACGGTGTCGAGTAAAGGGGAGAGCCGACCGGAAATTCCCATAGTTTCTCGATCGGCGGGCTACAGGCGCCCAGCCACAAAACTGTGGCTGAGAAGGCCAAGATCCCAGTAAAGAACTTGCATACTTTAAGCGTTCTTTTCATGCCGTTTTCCCTCCCCGTCATGCTCGCGGGTTACGGTTTAAATCCAACACGTCTTACCAGACTGTTGTTGTTACTGTCAATGAAATGATTTCGCGTGGTTATCTCTGCTATCCGTCGCGTTGGAACGCAAGTTAGCCTTTTTTCCCATGCTCGTGCTAGAATAGCCAAGCGAGTAAAGGTCGCCGGAGGAGATTCGTGCCGCGTCTTTTCAACATCAGGTCGATCCTGTTGATCGCCTTGGCCACGGTGGCTCTTCGGGCCTGCTCGGCGGGAACCATCCAAGAAAGCTGCACTGACGGAGCTACTGTCGACGGGGAGTGTCTGCCGCTTGACTGCCCCGATCGAGTCTGTCCCGAGGGGTTCGCCTGCCGTGATGCCAACTGCATCGAGTTGGCCTGCCTGCGCGTCGATTGCCCGGCGGGCACGGCCTGTGCCGCGGGCGAGTGCTACCCCGCCGACTGCGTCTGGCGCAACTGCCCCGGGCTGGGAGAGGTGTGTGTCGAGGAAGAGTGCTTGCCGGCGAGTTGCGTTGGAGTGAACTGTCCCGTCGGACAGCGCTGCGCGGCCGGGATCTGCTATCCGATCGACTGTGTAACCAAGACCTGTCCCGGCTACGGAGACGTTTGTGTCGAAGATGAATGCGTCGATCGCAGTTGTGTCGGGGTTGACTGCTCGGTGGGGATGAAGTGCGCCGGTGGAATCTGCTATCCGGCCGATTGCACCCAGAACGAGTGTTTCGGCGAGGGCGAGGTTTGTATCGACGGCTCCTGCCGACGGACATCGTGCGTGAATGTCGAGTGCGATTCCGACTCGATTTGCGCCAACGGATGGTGTTACCCGAAAGACTGCGCCGATGTCGAGTGCTCTGATTTCTCCGAGGCCTGCTACCAGGGCCAGTGCATCCACGTAGATTGCATCGGCATCGAATGTCCTCCGGGACAGCGTTGCACCCGCGGCGAGTGTTTCGATACCGCTTGCGGAAGCCAGGCCTGCGCCGCGAACGAGGTCTGCTACCAGGATCATTGTGTCAGGCTGAACTGCGTCGGAGTGCAGTGCCCGACCGGTCAAAAATGCGCCGACGGAGAGTGCTTTCCGGCCGACTGTTTGCAGCAAGACGTCGGCTGCGCCCAGGGCGAAATATGTCTGGACGGGCAGTGCGTGCCAAACGACTGCGCTCACGTGCCATGCCTGGCGGATGAGGTCTGTGGCTCCGACCTGGCCTGCCACCCTCAGAATTGTCAGGGGCAGGATTGCGGGCCTCACGAACTGTGCCTGGACGGCTCCTGCATCGATCGCCTGTGCGTGGATATCGAGTGCCCGCCGAATCTGGTCTGCGCCGCCGGCTCGTGTTACAGCCCCGACTGCGGATCGCCCTGCGGGGTGGGTGAAGTCTGCATAAACGGCGCCTGTATTTCCATAAATTGCGCCGGTGGACGCTGCTGCCCGGCCAATAAGTGTACCCTTTACAACCAGTGTGCCGGCGTGGATTGCGACGGGCTCATATACACCTGCCTGTTTGACGAGGGCGCCAGCCAAACCGCCTGGAGTGAAGGCGGCACGCTTTGCACCGACGCGGATCCCTGCACTAACGGCGACGTCTGCCTGGACGGCCTCTGCCAGGGTGAGGCCGTCATCTGCGACAATCCTCCGGCTGACGTATGCGAGGACGCCAATACGCTGCTGTACTATGCGGCCATCGGGTTCTGCAGCAACGGTGAGTGCGATTACCCCGAGAACCGCCAGACCTGCGAGTTCGGCTGCCAGGACGCGGCCTGCAGGGGCGATCCCTGCGGTCCGATCGAATGCGATCCGGGCGAGAGATGCATAAGCGGTGAATGTCATTGCGGCGGCAGCGGGCCCGACTGCTCCGCGGCGCAAACCTGTTGCGCTGTCGACTGCGTCGATGCCACAAGCGATCCTTCCAACTGCGGATCCTGCGGCAATGTATGCGATCAGGATGAAAACTGTGTCTTAGGCGGTTGCCGCTGCGGGGGCACGGGGCCGGACTGCTCGGCCGGACAGACCTGCTGCGGCACGGTCTGCGCCAATCTGCAAAGCAGCACCCAAAATTGCGGAAGCTGCTCATTCGCCTGCGATTCCAACGAGGGATGCGTCGCGGGCCAGTGTCATTGCGGTGGCACGGGACCGGATTGCAGCTTGGGCGAAGCCTGCTGCGGCACTAGTTGCGTGAATATCTCAAGCGACCCGCAGAACTGCGGGACCTGCAACACCGTCTGCGATCCGGGCGAGCAATGTGTCAGCGGCACCTGCCTGTGCGGCGGCAGCGGACCCAATTGCTCGGCATCCCAGACCTGTTGCGGAACCGATTGCGTGAATACCTCGTCCGATCCGCAAAACTGCGGAAGTTGCGGCAATGACTGCGGCGCCAACTCTCACTGCTCGTCCGCCCAGTGCCTCTGTAACACCGGCTTCGGCGACTGCGACGGAAACTCTTCGAACGGTTGCGAGGCCGACTTCAACAGTGATCCCGCGCATTGCGGCGCCTGCGACGGCAACTGCGGGCAACACTCGGTATGCATATCGGGCGGCTGCGCCTGCCAGGCCGATTATCAAAACTGCGACGGAGACTGGGCCTCGGGCTGCGAGGCCGCCATGCTGACAGATGTGCACAACTGCGGCTCGTGCGGCAACGATTGCGGCCAGAACGCTCATTGCTCGGCGGGCAGCTGTGTATGCGACAGCGGCTTTCTCGATTGCAACTCTTCCTGGAACGACGGCTGCGAGATAAATAGTCAGAACGATCCCCAAAACTGCGGCGGATGCGGCTCGGCCTGCAACCTGCCGCACACCGCCCAGCCGGGTTGTTCTAACGGTTCATGCACGATCGTCTCCTGCGACGCTGGCTACGACAACTGCGATCCGGACATCCAAAACGGCTGTGAGACGAACATCGACGGCGATCCCAACAACTGCAGCGCTTGCGACTCGATTTGCAACCTGGCGCACACCGATCAACATGGCTGCTCGTCTGGCAACTGCACCGTCGTATCCTGCGACTCGGGCTTCAGTGACTGCGATTCGTCCGACGCCAATGGTTGCGAGATCGACATCGGCTCGGATCCCTCCAACTGTTCCGGCTGCGGTTTAGCCTGCAACCTGCCGCATACAAATCTGCACGGCTGCGCCGGAGGCTCATGCACCGTCGTGACCTGCGACAGCGGCTGGGACAACTGCGACCCCAACATGCAGAACGGCTGCGAGACCGACGTCACGGCCGACAACAACAACTGCGGTGGCTGCGGCATTTCCTGCGGCCCCAATGCCACATGTTCCGGCGGTTCGTGTTCCTGCACCGGCAGCTTCGCAAACTGCAACGCCATCTGGTCGGATGGCTGCGAGGTGAACACCGACAACGACCCGGCCCATTGCGGCTCCTGCGCGGGAGACTGCGGCCAGCACAGCACCTGCAGCGCGGGTTCTTGCGGCTGCCAGGCCGGCTGGGACGATTGCAATTCATCATGGGGAGACGGCTGCGAGACCCAGTTGGGCACGGCCGCGGCCTGCAGCGGCTGCGGCGACATCTGCAGCTACGCCCACGCCAGCGGTGTGTGCAACGCCGGCAGTTGCCAGATGGGCGCCTGCATCTCGAGCTGGTGGGACATCAACGGCGCAAGCGGCGATGGCTGCGAGTGCGGCGACACCTCGGACGTATCCGGAGGCTGTTCCTCGGCCGCCTCGGCCGGCACGGTCAGTTCGGCCAATCAGACCGTCACGCGCTCCGGGGTGATCGTTCACAAGACAGGAGTCCGCGAGGATATCGACTGCTATAGTGTGAGCTACGTTGATCCGGCGCCCGGGAATGCCACATTCCTTGTCGATCTGAATCCCAACCCGGGCAACCTGGGGTTGGTGGTATACCGAGGCAACTGCTCTACTATCGACTGCAATGGCTCGGACGCGGCCTTCGATTCGAGCTGCTCGAGCCTCGGCGCGACCTGCGGCAGCGGCAACTCGAACACTTTCACAATATGTGTCCAGGCCGCTGCGGGACAGAACAACCTCTGCCAGGGCTACACGCTCAGGCTCAGGTTCATGTAATCGATGGCCAAATAAACCAAGCCCCTTAACGTTCGATGCGCTCGAGTCCCCGGCGTGCTTCGGTCGCGTAGGTTGGGTAATCTGTTATGATCCGTTCGTAGGTTGCGCGCGCCTGTGTGAAGCGGCCCAGGCGTACTTGGCAAGAGGCCTCATCCAGCAGGGCCGGGGCTGCCATGGCATGTCGCGGCGAGGCGCTTGTGGCCTTCTCTACGGCCCGGATCGCCTCTGCGCAACTGCCCATCAGAAACATCGCTTTCGCCATTCGATAACGGCAGGTCGGCAGGCGGGCATCGCCCGGAAACTTCTTCAGAAAGGCGCGGAAATTGGCCAGCGCCTCCCGGTAACGCTTGGCGGCCAGATCTTGTTCGGCGGCGGCGTAGAGATCCTTTTGTCTGGCCTTCTTGGCGACCGAGGTTTTTACAGCGGAACGGCGCGATGAAATCGACTCACCGGATTCCGGTACGGCGCTCTCCTGCTCTGCATAACCGGCGCTGACTTCATCGACCGGGGTCGGGGCCTCGGCGAGCTTGCGCTTCGGTCGCAGAGCCTTCTCGTCTTTCGTTACCCTGTCTTTCGATCGCCCGGCGGGAGGCGGTTTGGCGAAGTCGCGCATAGGCTTGTCCGCCCTGTCGTCGTTCGCCGAAAGAGCTCCTCCCACGGCGGCCGGAGCGCCGGCGGCCCCCGTCTTCGACCAGGCTCCTTGCCATTCTTCTTTCGCGGGCAGCTTGGTCCGTGAGCCGTCCTGGCCTGCCAGATCCAGCTTGCCCTCTTCGGGTGGGTAGTAATTTGCGACTCCCCTTGAGCCTGCTATGGTCTTGTTTTCGGCGGCCGCGGTCGGCTTTCTTTTGGCACTTTTTCTGTACTTGCGCCTGGCGACAGCCGGTCTGGGCCGGGCTTGCTTGAAAACGTCTGGTGCTTTTTCTCGTCCGAGCTGTTCCGCATCGCGGTCGCCCGGTGTACCCGTCGCGGGGCCGGATAAAGCCGGCGCCGCCTGCTCGCGCGCAGGCTCTTCGGCGGTTGCAATATCGAGCTGCCGAGTGCTCTTGGCGGCGATGCTTTTTTCTCCTGGAGCGGGCGCCGGCAAGACGCTTACGGTTTCGGGCTGAAGCTCAGACGATTCCTTCCGGCTGAACTGAACCGATATCCCGACCGTTATCACTAGGCCGGCAAGCACCGCTGCAGCGGCGACGGGGCTCAGTACCAACCTGCGCCACAGCGATTGGCGCGGGCTTTTTTGTTCGTCGGCCGCCCGGGCCAGGTGCATAATGCGCCGGCTCACTCGTTCAGGAACTTCTTCGACCTTTTCGCCTCGGACGATGTCCAGCACCGCGCGCAGCTTGCGAACTTCCTCGGCATGGGTTGTACATCCCGCTAGGTGGTCTTCGAAGGCCGCACGCAAGACGGGCGCCAACTCGCCGTATAAGAAATCGACCAGTAATTCGTCTGCTTGTTGGCAGCTCATTTTTTCTTCGGCCTTCATCAGAGTTCAACCCCCTGCGCAACCAGGCTGGTTCTGAGATTCTGCAGGGCGTAGCGCATGCGGCTCTTTACCGTGTTCAGCGGCGCATCCACGATGGCTGCGATTTCATCGAAGGGCAGGCCGGACTCCTCGCGCATCAGAAACACCTCGCGTTGTTCCGGACGTAACTCATCCACTGCCCGGGCGATATGATCTCTGAGCCTGATCTCATGGGCCTGTTGATCCGGCGGCGCGGCCTTGGAGTTGATACGATCCATCAGGGTCACCTCGTTCTCGGAGCCCGGTTTACAGGGCTGGTCGAGAGAGGCCGCGTTGCGATGGCGCATCTTGCGCAGGTGATCGATGCACAGGTTGCGGGCGATAGTGTACAGCCAGGTGGTGAACTTCGAGCGCTGCTGGAACGAGTCCTTCTTGGCCACCACCCGTAAAAAGACATCCTGGAGTAGATCTTCGGCTGTTTCGCGATTGCGCGTGAAGCGCAGGATGAAACGAAACACCCCGTTGCGATGTCGCGCGAAGAGAATCTCGAAGGCGTGCAAGCGCCCTTTCTGGAAGCGGGCCATGAGTTTTTCATCGGCTAGCTTCTCCAAAACGGCTCCGGCGGCTCCATTACCGGCGGGCCACTGGATACTGACGTCCAGAGCGGCCCGGCGGTCTACAAAGTGAAAATCAAAAAGTGCAATGTTTCCGGCTGACAAGCAAACTAGCACAGCCCGTCTTTACGATCACGTTTTTTCTGTCGCCGTCGACTCTCATCGGCGTCCGGCCGGCCCATGGGTGGCCCGGCGTGCATACGCGCGCCGCAGTTTGGAGACAAGATCTTTACGGCGCCGGTAGAGCCGCCTGAGCGGGCGTTTCTTGGCGTTTGCCAGGACGTAGGCTGAAAGCAGCGGTAAGGCCAAAGTCGTATCGGCATAGCAGACCACCGCGTCAGGCAACCGCTCGGGATCTACTTTGCCCCAGCTGACCGCCTCGGACGGAGTGGCCCCGCTCAGGCCCCCTGTGTCGGGCCGCGCGTCTGTAATCTGAATGAAGTAGTCGTGCCCGCGCTCGGAAAGGCCCAGGATCTCCTGCAGCTGTGGTTCTGTCTGCAGCAGGAAGTTCTTGGGGCTGCCGCCTCCCAGGATGATCACTGCGCTCTTACCACGTCCGCGTGTGGCGGCGTAGACGATGGCCGAGATCTCGTTAACATCGGCCGAGACATCTATCTGCGGCCCGGCGCCTTGCAGATCGAGCGCGGCCAGGTTCATCCCGATGGTGCTGTCTCCCGGGGACGAGGTGAAGATCGGCACCTCGGCGTCATGTGCCGCCGATAGCAACCCAGGGTGCGGGCGCGAAAGGTTTTTCTCTGCGGCGGCGACGGCGGCACCCATGCGGTAGTGCAACTTTGCAGAGCTCATCCGCCCACGGAAAGCTTCGGAGGAGAGCAACTCGTGGCAAAAACGATCTGTTGTGAGCAACACGTCGAAGTCGAAGACGATATCGTAGATGCGCACGATGTTGCGTCTTTTCAGCTCGCGATCGTCCTGGCCCGGATGCGCGTGGTACAACGGCAGCCCCAGCGAGTAATGAATATCGTGGTAGAGATTGGCCCCGGTAGAGACGATGTAGTCCACGAATCCGGCCCGAATGAGGGGCGCTAAAACCGAGGTGCCCAGGCCGGCCGGGGTCAAGGCGCCGCTTATAGAAAGGCCGACAAAAACATCCGGCTTAAGAATCTTTTCGACCATCAGCCGGCAGGCCTCGCGTAGGCGTGCGCCGTTGTAGGCAACCAGATAATCATCCACCAGGCGGCTTACCGATATCCTGGCAGGCATGGGGATTGGTTCAATGCGCTGGCCCTTGATCTTCATTGTTTCTCCTTACCAAATAATGCGGCTGGCAGTCTTTCACGAATTCGGCGGTCTGACAACTGGTCTGGCAACCGGATTGACCTCTCGGCGCCTGGCTGATAGGCTGGATTCTGGTCGACTCCGGGAGAAAACACATGCTGGTGACAAGATTGATCCTCGCGGGCGGGTTGACTTTCGGGCTGGGACTTGGGGGCTGCGGGGCGAGTGATGACGACGGCCAGGATCTCGGCGCCTACGCCGGCCGCTTTTCGGTAAATGAAACCTTCAGTCATCAGAATGGCTCGAGTTGCCCGCCGCCGGCGCAGCCCTATGAGAACGAGGTGGAGTTATTGATCGACAAGAGCGATTTTGAGGCCCGTTTCGATACCCGCTGGACGACGCTTTACGGCGAGATCCACGCCGATCTAAGTTTCCGGGCCACTGATAACGACAACGATCCCAGCCAGACTTTCGAGACAACCGGGAAGTACGCCGACCAGAACGGGTTTGGCGGCTCGATCAAGGAAGTTTGGCAAGGATGCACTCGCTGGACGGATCTGCTGGGTGAACGGATCGTCCAGGAATGAACCGGCGCTGGAGGGGCTTATGAAGCTTGGGAGTATATACACGGCGGCAGTTTTGCTGAGTCTGACGGGCGCAGCCTGCGTTGGGGGCTGGGTCGAGGAAAGTTCGCCAAACTCAGAGGATCTCTACGCCGTGTTCGGTGTGTCTTCGGGAGATATCTTTGCGGTGGGCACCGGTGGAACCGTATTGAGACGGAAAAACTCCAAGTGGCGGGCGCTGGATTCCGGCACCAGCGAGGATCTATACGGGGTCTGGGGAACGGCCGATGATCACGTTGTGGTTGTCGGAGAAAACTGCGCTGCCTTCGAGTATGACGGGCCCGTGGAACCGCCGGAGGAGGGCGAACCGCCGCCGGACTTGCATGCGTTGAACGTTGCCACTTGCGGCAACTTCCGCGATCTGGACGGCGATATTGGTTCCGGCGGGGCCGTTGTCGTTGGAGAGCGCACCGCGTCCCAGTGGTACGGCGGTGGCGGTCTTTCAGACGGTCGGGATTTCAGCGAGCGCATGCAAGGCGTCAGCATGGAAGTCAACGACGAAATCCACGCCTGCGGCGACGAGGGCGCTTATTATCGCAAGCACGACGGGAGTTGGGCGCTGACAAGCGTGACCATTTGCGGTGTGAATCTGGTCGACGGCGTGTGTCCCGAGGGGCACGAGGCCAGCCCCATCCTTTGGGATGTATGGGCCAGCGCCGCGGGTGAAGGCGCCGTGGTGGGTTCTTCCGGAGGGGTGTGGCGCCTGCCGCCTCCCGCCGAGGGAAGATGGGCGACCGAGTCAACGAGTTTCGATGCGGATCTCATGGCCGTCCACGGCTACGTCGACACTGCATCGGCAAAAGCCACCATGTACGCGGCCGGTAAAAATGGCGTCATGATCCGAATCACCCCTGAAAAAGTGACCCGAGAGGCGCCCGGAACGCACGCCGATTTCTACGGCGTCTGGGTGTCCCAGGATGGTTCAGAAGTCTATGCCGTGGGCCAGGCGGGAACCATCGTCCACCTCAGCAGATAGTTAGTTAATAATCCACTCAGGGATTGGTGCAGGTCAGCGTTCCGGGGAAGCTGCCTAAAGAGCCCATATTGAGTGTTCCGGCTGTGCAGTTCATCACGCCCCCGGGGCAATCGCTTGCCAGGCCGCAGAGTTGCGTGCAGAAGGAGGACGCCCCCGAGCCGTAGCAGATTCCGTGAGAGCAGGGGTCATAACCCGAGCCACAGGGCCCGCCACCGGTGGGGATAGTGTTGCCGGTCGGAGGAACCCGGCAAAAGCCCTGAACCGAGGATGAGTCCACCAGCACCGCCGGGTGACACTGCATGCCGCTCGGGCAGTCGGGGTCGCCGGCACAGGCGATGCGGCACTCGCCTATAAAATCGAAAAACGGCTTGGGCTGGCAGGCTTTCTCTGGATCTGGCGGGTTGATCTGCGAGCAGGCGTAGCCTGCCTGGCACTGCCCATCGTCGGTGCAGGTGGGGCCGAGGCACTGGGCACTCTGACAACTGTAGCCGGCAGGGCACTGCTCGTCGCGCCCGCAGTCTCCAGGGCTGACGACTTCCCAGGCGAAGACGCAGGCGTTGTTGTGGGGGGGGAGGTATTGAGTGCTGCAATCTCCCGGAGCCGAGCAGATCTCTGTGCACAGGTCGGTGTACCAGGAGCACAATCCGTTTGCGCAAGTGGAGGCCGAACAGTCGTCGCCGGGAGCCGCGCCCGGATCGTGCGGCGGGCGGCACTCGGTGACTATCGAAAGCTGATCATCCGCCTCGCGATAAGTGCATACCCCGTCGGGTGCGCAGTCGGCATCGGAACCGCAGACGGCATAATCGCGCGCGTAGTAGTCCTTGCTGGGGCCGACGACACAACGATAACCCGCAGGCCACGTTGCGGGATCTGAAGCCGCATCGCACTCGGCGCTGCAATAGCGTTCGAAGGAGTCACCGGCGCAAATCCGGCCAGTGCAGTCGAGGTAGCTGTTGCACGGCTCTCCGAAGCCGGCGCACGCCGTGCCGCTGCCGCTGTCCTCGTCTATCTGTTCGTCGCAGTCGTTATCGATGCCATCGCACACCTCGGCCGCAGGCGGGTTACCGCCGCTGCACTGACAATCGGCGAGCCCGTCGTCAACCTGCCCGTTGCAATCGTCGTCTGTATTGTTGCACGTCTCGGCCGCGGGCGGGTTACCGCCGCTGCACTGACAATCGGCGAGCCCGTCGTCGACTTGTCCGTTACAGTCGTCGTCTGTATTGTTGCAGGTCTCGGCCGTGGGCGGGTTGCCGCCCGTGCAGCCGCAGCCCGTCAAACCGTCGTCGACTTGTCCGTTGCAATCGTCGTCTGTATTGTTGCACGTCTCGGCCACAGGCGGGTTGCCGCCCGTGCATCCGCAGCCTGTCAGTCCGTCGTCGGCTTGTCCGTCGCAATCATCGTCGATGTTGTTGCACGTCTCGCCGGCGGGGGCATTGCCTCCGGTGCAGCCGCAGTTAGTCAGGCCCTCGTCTGTATCGCCGTCGCAATCATCGTCTGCGTTGTTGCAGCTTTCTGTCAGATTGACGGGATCCTCGTTGACACACTCCGTTCCACTGCCGTCGGATGTGCAGGTCGTGGTTCCGTTCACGCACTGGTCGTCGTCGTCACCGTCGCAGGGCAGGCCCGTGCCGAAGTCTTCGTCGGCCTGCTCATCGCAGTCGTCGTCGATTCCGTTGCAGATTTCAGCTGCAGGCGAGCCGTCGCTGCAACCACAGTTCGAAATCCCATCGTCGATCTGTCCGTTACAATTATCATCGACGTTGTTGCAGGTCTCGCTGCCGGGGGCGTTGCCGCCGGTGCAAGCGCAGCTCGTCAGCCCCTCGTCGGTCTCGCCGTCGCAATCGTCGTCTGCGTTGTTGCAGCTCTCGGTCAGGTCGGTCGGATCTTCGTTGACGCATTGTGTTCCGCTGCCGTCGGATGTGCAGGTCGTGGTTCCGTTCGCACAGCTGTCGGCATCATCGCCATCGCAGGCTTCGCCGAGCGAGAAACCCTCGTCCGTCTGGCCGTCACAATCGTCGTCAATTCCGTCGCAGATCTCGTCACCCCGCGGCTCGCAGGGAACGATAGCGCTGGAACAGGCCAGCAGGCCGGCTATCAGCATTGCGGCCGAAGCGCATGATATCAGGGCTCTCTTGTCCATGACCAACCTCCTCTAAGAGAACATCCCTGATACTAGCGCATAATGGCCTTATTCACTGCCCTTTTTTTCCTCTGGTCGCTCGCCTACGGGAATGTCCTCCTCTTCGGTGCCCTCCGGAGGCCCCGCGGGCGAGACCAGCAAGCTTTGATCCTCGCCGTCAAGCGGCGGCAATTCGATCTGCTCTTCCACCTGCTGGTTGGCGTCAGCCCGCGCGATGGCCGCGGCCAACCTGTCGATCATGCGGCTGGCCTGGTAGCCCTCACAAAAAAAGTCGTTGACGATCATAGCGAAGGCATAAACCCGATCCCCGCGCGTATTGATGTACCCGGCTAAAGCACGGACGTTGTGCAGCCCGCCCGTTTTCAGGCGCATGGTTCTCACCAGGGCTGGTTGGACGAAGCGTCCGGCGACCGTGCCGTCGGCCCCGGCCACGGCCAGGCTGGCTAAAAAATCGGGCCTGACATCGAAACGGCGCCACATGTAGCGCAACAGCTCGACGATATGGGATGCGCTCACCCGGTTGACGTCGTTGAGACCCGACCCGTTGTGCAACACGTAGCTGCCGGCCGGGATACCGACTTCCTCGGCTAAAAAGGCGTTCATCACCTGCTGGCCCTTGTACCAGGTTCCGGGCACGCCCAAAAACTCGGCTCCCAGGGTCTTGAATATCTGCTCGGCCATGAAATTCTGACTGCGCTTGTTGACCTTGCGAACAAGTTCTCCGAGGGCCGGGGAGCGCAGGGTGTAGATCAACTCGGTCGAGTGCGGCACCGCGCCGCGCCGCACGCTGCGCCGGGTTCTAATACCCAACTGCCCGAGCGCCTCGCGGAAGCTGTAACCGGTATAGAGCGTGGGATTATAAATTCGCAGGTAGCGGCGACTGCCGGGAAAATCGGGAAAGACGTGCCCGCGCGCCGTGACCCTGGTTCGGCGTCCAAAGCTTTCCGTCTCGATTCGTACACGGGCATTGCCGCTCCTGGTTGCGATATGGTTCACCAGGCGAAAGTGATCGGAATCGGGCATCAGTTCGACCCGGGCCTTTTGTCCGGCTTGTGCGGCTGGAAACACAAGTACTCGAATTGTGTTGAAATCGAGGCTCAGGGCACTTGCCGGAGCCTGGTAGGCCCGCGAGCTGTCATCCTGGCTCCAGCCGGGACCGTCCCTTATGTCATCGAAGAAAGAGTCGTCCACGATGATCGGGCCGTCGATCTTCTTGATGTCGAGGGCCTGCAGTTCGAGCGCCAGGTAGTGCAGGCGCTGGTCGATCAGAAATGGATCGCCGTAGCCCTTCAGGTACAGCGGCCCCTTGATGATACCCTCCTGTGGTTCGTTGCGGGCGTATATTTCCGTCTTGAATCGATAATCCGGGTGCAGCAGGCACAGGCCGGCGGCAGTGGTGAAGGTCTTAGTGACCGAGGCCGGATTGAGGAGCAAGTCCGGGTTATGGACGAAGAGAGTCTTGCCACTGGCCAGGTCGTCCACCCTGACCCCGATGCGCGCCCCGGAAAGACGAGGATCGGCCAGCGCCTGTTTCAGGTAGTCCAAAAGCGGCATGAACTGCAAGCCGACCACGCTGGGGCGCTCGTCAGCCGCGCGCAAGGGCGCAACGAACAGCGCCAGGATTACCCCGGCCAGAAACAAACGCAATGCCTTACAATGTAAGAAATTCATCATGCCTGCCAGTAAGAAAGGCTAGCATATGGACCGGGTGGACTCAACAAACTGAACGACATTCTCACGGTTTGACGCCTGCCGGGCATTCTTGAGAAGATGTTCGCAATGCTATCTGAGAAAACATCAAAACTGGTTGCGCGTCTCTTCATCGCCGGGTTCGAACCCGGGACGTCCGCTGAATCCGATCTATTTTCCCTGATCCACGAGGGCCTGGGCGGGGTGATCCTTTTCTCGCGCAACCTGCCCGACATGGAAACGATACTCGATCAGAACCGAAGGCTCGTCGCTGCGGCCGGGGCGCGAGCGCTGGTTATTTGCCTCGACCAGGAGGGCGGGCGGGTTCAGCGGCTGGGCGCACCATTCTTGCAGCTGCCACCGATGCGCGCCTTGGGCCAAAGCACCGATGCCGGGTTGTGTCACCAGGCCGGCTTGCAGCTCGGCCGCGAGCTTGTGGCTGCGGGATTCGGCATGGACTTCGCGCCGGTACTGGACGTTGACACCAACCCCGCAAACCCGGTCATCGGGGATCGCGCTTTCTCAAGCGATCCAACTCTGGTGGCTCGGCTGGGAGTGGCTTTTGGAGCCGGGCTGCAGGAGGCAGGCGTGGCCGCCGTGGCCAAGCATTTTCCGGGGCACGGCGACACGCTGGTCAACAGCCATCTCGGCTTGCCCGTAGTCGAACACGATCTTGCCCGCCTGCGCGAGGTCGAATTGCCGCCATTCGCCGAGGCCGTGCGACAGGGGCTTTCTGCCATCATGCTGGCCCATCTCCAGGTGCCCGCGCTCGACGAAAAGATGCCTACTTCTCTTTCCGAGTCGGTCTATCGCCTGGCGCGGGACGAGCTGCATTTCGAGGGCCTGTTGATAAGCGACGATCTAGAGATGAAAGCGGTGGCAGAAGATCCCGGCGTGGTGCCGGCAGCGCTGGCCGCCATTCGCGCCGGCGCCGATGGAGTGCTCATCTGCCACCGGCCGGAGCTTGCCGCCCGAGCCATCGACAAGACGGTGCGGGCGGTAGAACGAGGCGAGATTTCCTTAGCGGCACTCGAGGCCGCTAACCGGCGCTGGGACGAGTTGGAGGCGCATTTCGCCCTAGGCAAATTACGTCCAGATCGAGGCCGGCTGGAGGCGCTTTTCAAAAGCAGCGAGCGCCAATCCCTGGAGCGACGTCTGGCCTCGCTCATGGAGATCTGAGTGCTCGCGGCGCGATATGTCCTGCTGGCCTTTTTGTTTTTCATCGGGCCGGCACCGACGAGTGCCGCCGGCGGTAAGACCTGCGTTGATCCCGTTTTCGTAGAATACGAAGCCCGCATCGCCGAGCGCGCAACCATCGAGCAAAAACTCGCCGGCTGGCAAGAGTTCTTGCAGGCCCACCCGGGGCACGCCTGCGCCAAAGAAGCCAGGCGCCAGATGCGACTGCTACGCACATCTGCGGCCTACCGCCACGAGCAGGCGATCAACCAGCGCTACCGGAGACGCTCCCGGGGGGGAGTGCTGGCGCCGGGCGCCAACGAGTTCCCCTCGAACCCGACAACGCAGGATCCGGTCCCGCGCAACCGACTGCGACTGGTGAACGAGTTGATCCTCACGGGAGACAGGTTGAGCCGGCGGGCCGGAGTGAAAAATCCTATCTTCTTGCAACTCGTAGAGTTCGAGGCGGCTCCGGTCTACAACCTGGGCCTGAGCGTCACCTTGCCGTTTGTCGCGGGCGGTCTCGAGGCGGACGGCTTTTCCTACACCGCCGGGAACATACTGCTGGGAGCCAGAGGCATCTGGGGATGCAATCTTTCGGGCGATGAATTTCCCCTGGTGTTGAGCGCGGGCATCTCATGGGGCTCGGGCTCGTCCGCCTGGTCGGGAGATGAGCAGGCCACTCTTCTCGATTTCACGGCCTATGCCGCGCCGCTTTTTTTCCATCTCTACCGTTACCGTCAAAGCGATTATGCCGTCCATGCGGAAGCCAAGCTGGGGCTAGGCGCGCATTTCATTTCCACGGGGCTCGTCTATCACGTGCTCGACCAGGGCGGTCCACCGGCCTTCCGGGCCTACCCACGTGTAGATCCTGTAAGTCAAATGTTCTCAGCCTGGCTGGGCTGGCAGTGGCGCCTGCGCGACTGGCTCGTGCCGCAGTTGGAACTGCTAGCCGGGCTGGGCTTTCCGGCAGAGTCAGAAACGAGCCACCTCTACCTGTCACCCGGCCTGACCCTGCTGGCCGGCCGCTTAGAATTCACTCTTTCGGTAAGGGTTCCCTTCCTCAATGCAGCAGACTACACAAACTTGCTGCTAGGCTTGCAGATCGGGATGCAACTCTGGTAAGACTTCCATTTATCAACTCAATTCCTCCCGATTTTCTTCCCAAAAGGAGACGCCCTTGAAGCTATATTGCAATTACTTACTCGTCTGGCTGGTTGCGTTTCTACCGGCCCTGGCTGCGGCCCAGGATCTGGCTTCAGATAAAAAACAAATTACTTTCATCAATCGCACCATGGAAGGGCGGATCGGCACTATCCGCAAACAACTGCGGACCGACAAGATCGGGCTGGCAATAAAAAACATCCAGGGAATGACCGAGTCACTGCGCGAGCTTGCCCGGCTTGCCAAGCGCATTCGTATTAAGCAGCCCGGCTATGCCCCCAATCCGCCGGGCGGTTGCTCGGCCGGACCGGCTACTAACCGGCAAAACGATTTCGCGCAAGCCAAGAAGTTGGCCATCGAGGCCGGCAAACAACTCAACCGCGACTATGATGCCGCCAACCAGACCTTGCTCAAGGCAAGGAAAAAACAAATCGCCACGATCGCCATCTCGGCCTTGAAGTTCACCATAGAGAATGCTCCCGGACGGCAGGGCGGCAAATTGGGTGACCTGGCCGTGGAGAGCGTCAAGAAGCTCAATGGCTTTCTAATGGATAAGTACGTCGCTCACCCGATCGCCGGGTTCTCAGAGGTAGATCTGCTCAAGGGCAACTTCGTCAAGATCAAAGACGGCGAAAAACTCATGGCCCACCTGGATAAATCCCGGCGGCGTGTCCTTGATCTGGCGCATCAGATGGACGATCGGGCCAAGGCCCTGGCCCCGGCCGCAACGGCCGAGAAGGCCTGGAAAGAATTCGCCTGGCTGTGTCAGCCCGGAGCAGGCAAGGTAGAGGTTACCGTTATTGACTATCGCAGCCGGGATTTGGAGCTGAGCCTGAATGGTGAAAAATTTGGTCCAAAGTCCAAGGGACAGACATTCACTATTGAGAACGAGGCGATCTTGACCGCCCGAATCGTGGGCCCGCGCCGAAAATTCTGCCAGCAAAGACGTGAATATGCCAAAAGAACCAAATCGATCATAATTCACCCCGGGCCGGGGGGCGGGCCGCAGGACTCGCTTATTTACTCCTCCAGCCGCATTCCGGCTAAATCAGCCTGGAAGATCATTTCCGAGAAATTCAAATGGCAGCCGTCTTTCAACTCTTCGATCGAGCGCGCGCCAGCCAGTGTTTCAGACGCCTATTGGAAGCTCGAAAAAAACCGTATGCGCTGGAAACTCAAGGCCAAGCCGGGCCAGCAGGTCAACTTGAAGGTGGACGGAAAAATCAAGTGGAGTTTCGAATCGAATATTCGCGGCCGGCGTAAAAAGAAAGAAGAAAAAAACGACGGCACGGCCACCCTGGTTTTGAAAGTATCTAAATAGGCCTATCAGGCAGCATCCGCCTTGTGATCCTTGTCGGCCAGAGTCTTCTGCAGGGCGGCGATCTTTTCCATGGCCAGTTCGAGCTTGCTCTTGGTCACGCGGTAGACCTGCTCGTCGTTGCGCGCCTTGCGCCTGGCAGCTTCCAGTTTCTTGGCTTGCGACTTGTTCTCGCGCTCGATGTCGTCGAGCCGCTTGCCTTTTGCGGAGTCACCCCCGGAACGCGCTTTCGACTCCCGGCGAGCCTCTTCCACCTCGGTCTTCAGGCGCTCGTTTATAGCCTGTAAGCTTGATACCTCCTCGTTGGCTCGTTCCGTCGCCGCTCTTGACGCGGCCAATTCGGCCCGTGCCTCCTCGAGCGCCTGTTCCTGGATGCGATCCAGCTCGACCTGTTCGGGCGTCGGTCCCGTTGTTTTGCCGGCTTGTTCAAGTGTATAGACTTTCTTCTTGAGCCTGCGTTCCTCTTCGCGCACCTTGTCGAGCTGACTACTGAGCTGCTTGTTTTGCCCGCGCTTGTCCTCAATCTCCCGGGAAACCTTCTCGATAGCGGCCTGGTTTTCCTTTTCGGCGTCGCCGAAAAGGCGAATTTCAGCCGATCGCCTGGAGGCGATCAACGCGGAAACAACAAATGAGACGAAGAAAAGCCCGGCTAATCCGGCCAAGAGAATCTGCATGGCTCCGTCCTCTTATAATTCGATGTTACAAGTCCAAGGAACGCAGCCTCTTAGCATGGTTGCGCAGCTAAAGGCAAGAACAAGGTACGGTTGACATCATCGGCGTTGTGGGGGATCTTCTGGCGGAACTCGAGCAGGGAGAATCTGCATGGCCCACCGAATCGAGGTCGCACTGGCCGCCTGGGTGGCGGATGCGCCGGGCAATAAGATCCGCGCACGGATAAGCTCGGAGCTCGGCATCGAAGTCGGTGCCGTGCGTTGCATTGACGTCTACACGCTTGACGTCGAGTTGACTCCCGACCAGCTTTCACAGGTGGCCGGAGATCCGTTGTGCGATCCGGTCATTCAGCGCTCGGCCATCGACGCACCGCTCGGAAGTGGTTTCGACTGGGCGATCGAGGTCGCCTATCGTCCCGGCGTCACCGACAATGTCGGGCGCACCGCCGCCGAGGCTGTCGCCCTGTCTCTGGATCGTCCGCTGCGCGATGGCAAGGGGGTATATACTTCACGTCAATACCTGATCCGGGGCAAGCTCGGCCGTGACCAGGTGGAACGCATCGCCACTGAACTGCTGTCCAACGAGTTAATCCAGCGCTCGGCAGTCATGGATGCGGCCACATTTGAAAAATCGGGAGGTTTTCCGATCGAGGTTCCTCGTGTTTCCGGCAGCGGTCGACCGGAGGCGGGCGGCATTTCGCTGCAACTCGACGACCAGAACCTGGTGCGACTCAGCCGCGAGAGGGTGCTGGCCCTGTCGCTCGACGAGATGCACGCGCTACGCGACTACTTCGACTCGCAAGAGGTGCGGGCGGCTCGCGTCGCGCAGTCGCTCGGTCACGATCCCACCGATGTCGAACTCGAGGCCCTTGCGCAAACATGGTCGGAGCATTGCAAGCACAAGATTTTCAACGCTTGTATCCGCTACCGGGAGAACGACGGCCGCCAGGAAGAGATCGTCTCGCTCTTCGATACCTACGTGCGGGGTGCCACCGAGAAAGTACGCAAGATCAAAGGCGAGCAGGACTTATGCCTGAGCGTTTTTTCCGACAACGCCGGGGTGATCAAGTTCAACGACGACTGGAGCCTGGTCTTCAAGGTCGAGACCCACAACAGCCCCTCGGCGCTGGATCCTTACGGCGGCGCTTTAACCGGTATCGTGGGAGTCAATCGCGATCCTTTCGGGACCGGCATGGGGGCGCGGCTGATTTTCAATACCGATGTCTTCTGCTTCGCGAGCCCTTTCCGCGAAGGAATGATCCCCAGGGGACTACTGCATCCGCGCCGGGTGCTCGAGGGCGTTCGCGAGGGTGTCGAGCACGGCGGCAACAAGAGCGGCATTCCGACCATCAACGGCTCGGTGCTCTTCGACGAGCGCTACCTGGGCAAGCCGCTGGTCTACTGCGGAACGGCCGGCCTGCTGCCGGCCACGGTTTCCGGCAAGCCCGGGCACGAGAAAGAGGCGCGCCCGGGAGACCGGATCGTCATGGTCGGCGGGCGTATCGGCAAGGACGGCATTCACGGGGCCACTTTCTCTTCTGAGGAACTGCACGAGGGCTCGCCGGCCACGGCTGTGCAAATCGGCGATCCGATCACCCAGAAGCGCATGACCGACTTCCTACTCAGGGCCCGCGACCAGGGGCTTTACCGCGGTATAACCGACAACGGTGCAGGCGGGTTGTCTTCTTCGGTGGGCGAGATGGCCGAAGATCCCGGCGGGTGCGATCTCGACCTGACGCAGGCGCCCCTGAAATACACCGGTCTGGCTCCCTGGGAGATCCTGCTCAGCGAGGCCCAGGAACGCATGACCGTGGCGGTGCCACCCGAGAAGCTCGAGCATTTCATGGACCTGGCCAACCGCTACCAGGTCGAGGCCACAGACCTGGGTCACTTCGAAGACAGCGGATACTTCAAGGTCAGCGACAATGGCCGCTGCGTCGCCTTTCTGAAAATGGATTTCTTGCACAACGGCGTGCCGCGCATGGATCTCGTGGCGCGCTGGAGCACCCCGGACAACCCGGGCGTCTTGCCGGCGGAACCAGACGATCACGGCAAACTGCTCAAGTCGATGCTGGGCCGTCTGAACATCTGCTCCAAGGCCTACTGGGTCAGGCAGTACGATCACGAGGTCCAAGCCGGCACGGTATTGAAACCGTTGTCCGGGGCCCGTGACGATGGCCCGTCCGACGCGGCCGTTTTCAGGCCTCTGCTCGATTCGATGGAGGCGGTGGTTGTCTCGCACGGAATCTGCCCGCGCTACAGCGATCTCGACACCTACGCCATGGCCGCCGCGGCGGTGGACGAGGCCGTCAGGAACGCCGTCGCGGTCGGTGCCGACCCCAGGCGCATGGCCGGCCTGGACAACTTCTGCTGGTGCGATCCGGTCTTGAGTGAAAATAATCCCGACGGTGATTTCAAGCTGGGGCAACTGGTGCGCGCCAACCGCGGGCTGTACGACACCTGCGTGGCCTACGGCATTCCCTGTATCTCGGGCAAGGACAGCATGAAGAACGACGCTGTCATCGAGGGCAAGCGCATCTCGATCCCGCCAACTTTACTGTTCTCGCTGTTGGGCAAGCTGGACGACGCCTCGCGGGCGGTGTCCATGGACGCCAAGCGTAAAGGCGATCTGGTCTACGTACTGGGCACAACCCGCCCGGAGCTTGGCGCCTCGGAGTACTTCGGCCACATGAACATCACAGGCGGAACAGTCCCCCTGGTGCGCAGCGAGGAATCGGCGCCGCTCTACCGCTCTCTTCACCGGGCCATCTGGAGCGGCTGCGTCTCGGCCTGTCACGACCTGTCCGACGGCGGGCTGGGTGTGGCGCTGGCCGAGGTCGCCTTCGCGGGCGGGCTGGGCATGGAGATCGATCTCGGCCGCGTGCCTCTCGAGGGCGTCGAACGGGACGATCTCCTGCTCTTCTCGGAGAGCCAGGGTCGTTTCGTGGTCACCATCCCGGCCGGCAGCAAATCGGACTTCGAGGAGATCATGGCCGGCCACCCCGTGGGTATAGTCGGCGCCGTGACTGCCGACGGCATGCTGACGCTCGACGGGCTTTCGGGTGAAATCGTACTAAGCGAATCAATCGAAGAGTTGCGCCAGGCCTGGCTGCGGCCGCTGGATTTCTGAGAAGAGAGAGACGAGATGACGACTGTCAAGGCCCTGGTGATAAGCGGCAACGGCACTAACTGCGAGCGGGAAACGGCCTTTGCCTGCCGGCAGGCCGGGGCCGACGTTGCCGACATTGTTCCTGTCTGGGACATCGTTGCCGGTGAGACCCGCCTCGGCGACTACAACCTGCTGTGCCTGGCGGGGGGTTTTCTGGACGGCGACGACCTGGGCGCGGCGCGCGCCTGCGCCAACCGTTATCGTAACGCCCGCATCGCCGGTTCCGAGCGACGGCTGTGGGATGAATTGCAGGCCTTTGTGGCCGACGGCAAGTTGGTGGTCGGGATCTGCAACGGCTTCCAGTTGATGGTCAAGCTGGGCCTCTTGCCGCTGCTCGAGACCGGAAAACAGCGCCAGGTGGTTACGCTGACCTTCAACGACTCGGGGCGTTTCGAAAACCGCTGGGTGGACCTGGTGTGCGACCAGCAAAGCCCCTGTGTTTTCACTCGCGGCATCGATCGTCTGCCCCTTCCCGTCAGGCACGGGGAAGGCAAGCTGGTGGCCGAGGCGGAAATGCTCGACAACCTGGCCGCCCGGCACCTGGTTCCGCTGAGGTACGCAGACCCATCCAGCGGCCGACCCACCGAGCACTACCCGGCCAACCCCAACGGCTCGCCGGGCGGCGCGGCCGGAATATGCGATCCCAGCGGGCGCCTGTTCGGCCTGATGCCTCACCCCGAGTGCTACCTGCACCGCACCCACCACCCGCGCTGGACCCGCGAGCCCGACCTGCCGGAAGAAGGCCTGGGCTTGTTGATCTTTAAAAACGCGGTTCGAGAAATACGGTCTGGCTGACCGGCCGGAAGCGTCGTCGATGAAACGCCGAGATTTCATCTTCACCTGTCTGTCTGCCGGGATTGCCGCCATCTTGCCGGGCGCGGCATTCGGGCGAGAGAAGAGGGTTCTCTACCTTCAACCGTTGGGCAAGAAGCTCGGTAACAATGACCTTGCGATTCTGAAAAAGGCGTTGCGAGAGTTCTTCACCTTCGAGTTGGTAGCGCGCCAACGGGTGAGCATGCCTCGGGAGGCATATTACCCGCCCAGGAAACGCTACCGGGCCGAGAAGCTGCTGGACTTTCTGGAACGTACGGCGCCCGACGACGCCTATCGCATCCTGGGCCTGACCGGCACTGACATTTCCACAACCAAGGGCGATTACAAAGACTGGGGCATCCTGGGTCTGGGCTCGATCAACGACCGGACGGCGGTCATCTCAATGTTCCGCTGTCTCAAGGGAGCCAAGAACCGAGGGCATGCCCGCATTCGCCTGGCCAAGGTCGCGGTCCACGAGATCGGTCACACCCTGGGCCTCGATCACTGCCCCAACCGCGGCTGCCTGATGGAAGACGCTCGCGGCAAGGTCTCGACCTGCGACCGCGAGTACGACTTCTGCGGGCATTGCCGCCATTTGTTGAAAAAGTGGGCCCGGCCCATCCCGGCCTTCCCCGAGATCCCCTGGCCTAGATCCGAGGCCAGTAAATAACACTCACCTCGGGCGGGTCACAGGGCGCCCGGGATCGCCGATTGTGCGGCCAGGCTCTGCGGGTGCAGCGAGGCTTGGATGCCGTGCTTGCGCAGCAGGCGATGCAGGCTCTGGCGGTGAATGCTGGCCGTGCGCGCCGAGGCCGAGACGTTGTATTCGTGGCGGCGCAGCAGATCTATCAGGTACTCCTTTTCGAAGATCTCCTTGGCCTCGCCGATGGGCAGCGCGCCGTTGGCGCGGGAGATTGAGCCCGCAGACGGCGATCCCGGCTGGCTGGCGGATGCGGCCAGCAGCGAATCGCTGTTGATCACCTTGTCATCCACCAGCCGCACCAGGCGCTCGATCACGTTGCGCAGCTCGCGGACGTTGCCGGGCCAGTCGTGCCTCATCAGCAGGCGGATTGCTCCCTCGCCGAAGCGACGATCGGCCTCGCCGGCCAACTGGCGCAAGAAAGCGCGCGCTAAATACGGGATGTCCTCCTTGCGTTCACGTAGCGGAGGAACTCGCAGCTCGACCACGTTCAGGCGGAAGTACAGGTCCTCCCTGAAGTGCCGGGCTTCGACTTCGGCCCTGAGTTTCTTGTTGGTGGCCGCCAGAATGCGCACGTCCACCTTGACCTCATCGGGGCTGCCGACCGGTTTGACCTCCCTGGTCTCGATCGCGCGCAGTAGCTTGACTTGCATGGGCGGCAGCAACTCGCCGATCTCGTCGAAAAAGATCGTGCCGCCCTGCGCTTCCTGCATGGCCCCCGGCCGGGTGTACAACGCCCCGGTGAACGCCCCGCGCACGTGGCCGAACAACTCCGACTCCATCAGGTGGGGAGGAATGGTGGAACAATCCACTACAATGAAGGGTTTCTTTGAGCGCCCACTGGCAAGGTGGATCTCTTTGGCCAGAAGGCCCTTGCCGGTACCGGTCTCTCCGGTGATCAGCAGCGTGGTGTCATGAGCGACCACGCGTTCTACAGTATGAAACAGCGCCCGCATCTGGACGCTGGTTCCCAGCATGGCGCCGAAGGTGTCGTGTGGGCTTAGCGGCACCTCTACCCTTTCCCTGAGCGGCTGGAAGATTAAGGTCACGTCCCCCAGGTTCAAGCGGGCGCCGGGGTGCAGCAGGGCGTCCATCACGAAGCAGCCGTCCATTTGCACGCCGTTGGTGCTTTCCAGGTCACGAATGCGATGGCCGGCCTCGGTGGCCCGAATCTCGAAATGGTAGCGCGAGACGGTGTCCTGTTCGATGCACAGATCGTTGTCCGGCGCTGAACCGACGCGAATGCGATCCCGGTCGACTAAGAACTCGCGCCCCACATCGGGGCCTTCTTCCATGACAAGCTTGAACTTCTGGAAAGAAACGCTGTCTTGCGATCCGTGACGCACGATGCGCATTGTTTTCTTGTTGGAAAAGGCCAGCGACGGGGATTCTACCGTTCCCTTGCCCTTCATGATGGCGCCTCCTCCCCTATCCGAATGAAGGTTTTGCAATTGTCACGCCATCAATGAAATATTCCTAACACACTGATAAATAAACCGAATAAAAAAACCAAGTCCGGCCACTCCCCTGGAAATCAAAGCAAAATGGTTTCAGGTGTAACCTTATTGCTTCAGTCGCTTGCCTGACCGATTCGCCGCACCAGCGAACGGACGGCATTCGCCAGCCACTCGTGTCTTTCCACCTGGACGGCCCCCGAGCTGTTCTCGGCCAGCATAAGCTCGGACCCGGGAAACAGCCGATTGAGCCTCTCTCCCTGGGCGAGCGTCGCCATGCGATCCGCCTCGCCGACAACGATGCTGAGCGGCACGGGGTAGGCGGCCGGCTTTTCGGCGCGGGCCAGAAGCTCAGCCGCGATTTCCTTGCGGTAGGCGGGTGATCGCGTCATGGCCTGGATGCGCACGGCGGCTCGGGCGGAGGGAAGGCTGATGAAACGGCGGGCCAGCCTGCGTATCTCCTGGCGGCTTGTGACCGTCGCATCCTTGTAGTCGATCATGGCCATGGCGGCTTGTATCGGCTGCTTACATACGGCCGCGGCACGTTGTTCGAGCAACCAATTGTTTGCCATGATCCGCCCGCGGGCGCCTGTCATGAGCGGCAACTCGATAGACGCCCCGACAACCATCAGCGCCCGCAGTGCCTGCGGATGCCGCAACCCGAGCAGCAGGCCGGCCAGACCGCTCTCGGCGTGCGCCACGAGCACGGGTCGAGCAAGCCCGAGATCCCGGATCAGCGCCAGGAAAATATCCACCAGACGCTCGGGGCGGTAAGCATCCGGCTCACCCGGGGGATCGACCAGCTCGGGCATGACCAGGCGCATGTCGTCGGATAACGGATCGATCAGATGCCTGAAGGTGAAGGCCTCTGTCCACAGGCCGTGCAGCAGGAGCACCGGAGTTCCGCTTCCCGCCTCGCGATAGCGCAGCTTGACAGGTTCTTGATCATCGGCCAGCCGTAAGGTGACGGTCTTCTCCGGCAGCAATAAAAAGGGATGACTCTCGGCCGGGAGCTCCGGAAACGATTCTGGCCGTCTGTTCAAGTCGCCTCCTCGACGCCGAATGCGGCACAAACTCCATACAACGACCCGTCGCAAGTCGCAAGCCCCAAAAATTTATAGGGTTGCCAAAAAGCCGAGCGCTCTGGTAGTAAGTACAGTAGTCTTATAAAAAGAAAGCGAGAACTGTCATGACGCGTATTGGACAGACTTTGCTGGTCGCCGCGGCGGCGTTGTTTCTTGTTGCCGTTGCGGGATGTGACGAGACGCGCTTCGTCGGGGTCAAGACCCAGCTCGACACATTCAGCCAGGATGGCGAGGACGTGGTCGACTTCTTTACCCAGGAGGGAACCTCCCAGGTGGACACTTTCGAGCAGAATGGATTTCACCAGGTGGACGCCTTCGAACAGAAGGCCTCGGCCGAGGTTGATATTCTGTGGGTAGTGGACAACTCCGCCTCGATGTTCGAGGAGCAAACCAACCTGGCCAACAACTGCGACAGCTTCATCAACTACATCCAGGACAGCCTGATCGATTACCACATCGGCGTCATCTCGACCGAGATGGAGGAAGACTCGAACGGCAACTGCCTCAACGCCGGCCACTGCGGCCAGCTGCAGGGCAACCCCAAGTTCATCGACCGAAACAACCCCAATCCCGTGGCGGCCTTCGCCTCCAACGTCATGGTGGGTACCGACGGAGGCGGCCACGAGATGGGCATTCTGGCCGCACACATGGCTTTAACCGAACCGCTCAAGTCAGGCGCCAACACAGGCTTTCTGCGCGACAACGCCTCGCTGGCGGTTATCTTCGTCAGCGACGAGGATGATCATTCATACGGCGAGCTCAACTATTACGTGCGATTCTTCGGCTCATTCAAGGGCATCGGCAACGAGAACGACGTCATCGTGGCCGCCATTGTCGGAGATGTGCCAGACGGCTGCGCCACCGCCCAGGCGGGCGAGGTCTTTCATGAATTGGTCACAGATTTAGGCGGGACGACCGCCTCGATTTGCGACGCTGATTTCAGCGCCGCGCTCGAACAACTCGGCCTGACGGTCGCCGGCTTGACCCGCAAGTACGTCCTCTCGCGGGAGCCCGATCCCGGCGAGATCATTGTGCGCGTGGACGAAGACGGCGACGGCCCGGGCGGGTTCATCGACATCCCCGAGTGCGCTCCCGATTGCATAAACCCGGTTGCGCGCAACTGGCGCGTCGAGCTGGCCGAGAAGGCCATCTACTTCGTCGACTACGTGCCGCCCCCGGGGTCTTTCATCCAAGTCGAGTACTCCAACGTCGACACGGTGTTTCCGCTGTCAAGCCGCGGGGATCAGAGCACTATTGTGGTGATGGTCGACGAGGACGGGGCCGGACCCGGACCGGCGGAGGAAAAGCAGGAGAACAGCGACTGGTGGTACGACTCGGACAGCAACGCCGTCGTCTTCATAGGGGATTACGTCCCGCCCCTGGGATCCGTCATCGAGGTGTCCTACTCCGACCTGATGCGCACCTTCGCTCTCAGCCGTGCGGTTGAAAACGCCGAGACGCTCAGGGTGGAGGTCGATCTCAAGGACGGTGCCGGCTGGAGGACGATCTTCCAGGACGCCGGCACGGGCTGGATGTACCACGCGGGCAGCAACAGCATCCTCTTCCAGGGAGCGTACGTTCCGCCCTACGGTTCCGAGCTGCGGGTCACCTACTCGAACCTGCTGTGGATCTTCCCTCTCTCTCTGGTGCCGCAGGTCTCGACGCTGGTAGTTCTGCTCGATACCGACGGTGACGGCCCGCTCGTGCCGCAAACGGTGCCGACCAACGACGACTCCAAGGGCGTGGCCGGATACGTCTACTACGGTCCCGGTGAGCCGGCGCCTTACACCAACGCTATCTCGTTTGAGAAAATCGACTGGCCCCCGCTACATAGCGTCGTAACGGTGCGCTACTCGCCGGGAAGTTGACGGGCGAACGAAGGAGCAATGCCATGAGATTCACTGTCTTGATCAAGTTCGGCTGGCTCGCGGGACTTCTCGCGCTAACGGTATTTGCTTGCGCGGGCTCTGAAGTCGAGGGCGTGTGCAAAGACAACGGCGACTGCGATTCGGGTTTCTACTGCGGGCCCGATCACCAGTGCCTGTGCCAGGCTGACACCTCCTGCGCCGCCGACGAGTTCTGCAACGCCAACGGGTTCTGCCAGAAATACCAGGGCTGCCGGATAGACGCAGACTGCGGAGAAGCCGCGAACTTTCGCTGCCAAATCGAGCAGACCGGAAAGGGAACCTGCCTGTGCCGCAACGACGGCGCCTGCAAATCGGAAGAGTACTGCAACGCCTCGGGCGTATGTCAAAAGAAGGCCGGATGCATACTCGACTCTGATTGCGGCGACGACACGCTGTGGTTCTGCCGGATAAACGCCGACACAAAGATAGGCGAATGTTTTTGCAAGGCCGACGTGGCCTGTGAGCAGGGAGAATTCTGCAACCCGCACGGATACTGTCAGCCGCTTTCAACATGCACCTCGAATGACGACTGTCAGGCCGGCAAGTTGTGCGATTTGCCCTCGGGCGAGTGCCTGTGCGACAGCGATGCCCAAACCGGCTGCGCCTCAGGTGAGGTGTGCAACTCTTCTGGCTATTGCCAGCCGCGGCCCGGCTGCTACGATAACTCTGACTGCACGGACATCGCGGACACCTTCTGCGATATAACCACGCGCACTTGCATTCCAAACGGAACCTGCACATCGGACAGGCAGTGCCCCCTTGGGCAGGTGTGCCAAAACAGCGCCTGCGTCGACGGCTGCAACTACGCAAGCGACTGTCAGCTGACCGAGTGTTGCGTCACCAACCAGTGCCAGACCTGCGACTGCCAGAACGACGACTTCTGTTCCTTCGCCGAGTTCTGCAACAACAGCAACTGCCAGAGCAGCTACACCCAGACCACGCCCTACTGCAAGCCCTGCGACTCGGCGTCTTTGGTGCCGGACCAGTGCGGCGATCACATGAACTGGTGCCTGATTTATCCCTATGAATCTGATGCCTATGCCAATGAGTATAATGGGACCAATCCCATCGAGTACTGCGCCCCCGATTGTTCCAATAGTGATCGCTGTCCGGCCGGCTTCTCTTGCAGCCCGCTGAGACTGGTCAACGATGCGGACAAGTGCACAAGCGACAATGATTGTCCAGCCAACGCACCGTGCCTTGGAAGCGTGGAAGAGGACAACGCCTACTGCGCCTGCAATGATATTACGAATCCATGCCCAAACGACTATTGCTTGTTTGGGGAGTGTATGTATTTGAAGACTTCATGCACAACCAGCGCGAATTGTCCCATCACGTGTGAAAAATATGATGGGGTCAATTACGGCGCCTGCACTATTGGGAAAGCCTGCGGGCTCGACGAAGGCATAGAATGTCCGGCCCCGTCAATCTGGCCATAATCAGTACTTGCCAGTCGTTTCATGCAGGGCTATAACTCTCCGACGGATCGTATCCTGAGATCCATGGAGGGTTCAGGCCCATGACAAAAAATAATAAAGCCATCGAAGAGGGCCTGCGCGCCTGGCGTGAAGGTACTCTCGACAAAGTTCTTGGCAAGCACCCCGAGCGCCGCGAGAGTTTCGAGACCAGTTCGGGAATCGAGGCCCGGCGCTTGTACACGCCTGCAGACGGCGGGGGCGAACCTTACGTCGAGAAGCTCGGTTTTCCCGGAGAGTATCCCTTTACCCGCGGGGTGCAGCCCACCATGTTCCGCGGTCGCTTCTGGACCATGCGTCAGTACGCCGGATTCGGCACGGCCGCGGAAACCAACGAACGTTTCCGCTACCTGCTCGAACAGGGCCAGACGGGCCTCTCGGTGGCATTCGACCTGCCGACCCAGATGGGCTACGATCCAGATCACCCCATGGCCCGCGGAGAGGTCGGCAAGGTCGGCGTGTCGATAGCCTCGATCGAGGACATGCGCCGGTTGTTCGACAAGATCCCGCTCGACAAGGTTTCCACCTCGATGACCATCAACGCCACGGCGGCCATTCTGCTTTCGCTCTACATCGCCGTGGCCGAGGAACAGGGGGTAGAACCCGGCGCGCTGCGCGGTACGATCCAGAACGACCTGCTCAAGGAATACGTCGCCCGCGGGGCCTACATCTTCCCGCCGCGACCCTCCCTGCGTATAACCACGGACATCTTCGCCTATTGCCGGGAGGAACTGCCTAAGTTCAACACGATCTCCATCTCCGGATACCACATCAGGGAGGCCGGCTCGACGGCCGCACAGGAAGTCGCCTTCACTCTGGCCCACGGAATCGCCTACGTGCAGGCGGCAATCGACACCGGCCTCGAGGTTGACGACTTCGCCGGGCGTCTGTCGTTCTTCTTCGGCTGCCACAACAACTTCCTGGAGGAAGTCGCCAAGTTCCGGGCCGCGCGGCGACTGTGGGCCATGATCATGCGCGAACGCTTCGGGGCCAAGAAGGATAAGTCCTGCAGCCTGCGTTTCCACACCCAGACCTGCGGTGTCACTTTAGTGGCCCAGCAACCCGAGAACAACGTGGTCCGCGTGGCCATGCAGGCGTTGGCCGCCGTGCTGGGCGGCACACAGAGCCTGCACACCAATTCCCGGGACGAGGCCATCAGCCTGCCGACCCAGGACTCGGTTCGCATTGCACTCAGGACTCAGCAGGTCATCGCCCATGAGTCCGGGGTGGCCGACATCGTCGATCCGCTGGGCGGATCTTTCGCCATAGAGTCATTGACCGACGAAATACAGCAACAGGCCCAGGAGCTGATTGCCAAGATAGACGAGATGGGCGGAGCAATAAGGGCCATCGAAGAGGGGTTTATGCAGCGAGCCATCGGCGACGCCGCCTACGACTACCAGAGACGGGTAGAGACGGACGACCAGGTGATCGTCGGCCTGAATCGCTTCCAGACAGATGAAAAGCTCGATTACGAGATTCTCAAAGTAAGCGAGGAAGTTGAGCGCACGGCAAGTGAGCGCATAAGGGCGTTACGCGCCGGGCGCTCGGCGCAGCAAGCCACAGACAGCTTGCGTGCCGTGGGTGACCGGGCCCGGGGCGACGACAATCTGGTGCCGCCGATCCTTCAGGCTGTCAAGGCCGGGTGCACCACCGGCGAGATCTCCGATGTGCTCAGGGAAGTCTTCGGCGAGTACAGGGAAGCCTGACATATAGTGGAGGTTATTGTGAAGCTCGATCATATTGGTATCGCTGTTGCGAACCTCGAAGAATCCATGAAATTCTATGGCCAGGTGCTGGGGCTCGATATATCTGCCCCCGAAGATTTGCCCGATCGCCAGCTCAGGATCTGCATGGTGGACTTGGGTGTCGGCGACGCCAACGTTGAACTTCTCTGGCCAACCCACCCGGATTCGGCCGTGGCCAAGTTCATCGAAAAGAAGGGACCCGGAATCCACCATCTCTGCTACAGGGTGGACGACCTGGCCGCCGAGATAAAAAAGCTGGCTGCGGCCGGCGTGAAAATGATCGACAGCCAGCCGCGTCCCGGGGCCCATAACACCCTGGTGGCGTTCGTCCATCCCAGGAGCGCCGGCGGCGTGCTTACCGAATTGGCTCAAAAGCGGTCGTAAGTCTATTCTTTTTCGTCCTTGTCTCTTTCTTTTTTCTTGATCACCAGGCGGGCCGCCAGCATACCCAGCTCGTAAAGAATGTATATAGGCAGGGCCATTATTGTCTGGTTTACGGCGTCCGGGGTAGGAGTAACTATGGCGGCGATTATAAAGGCCGCCAGGAGGACATACTTGCGAAAACGCCCAAGGGTCTTGGGAGTGACCAATCCTATCAGGCAGATCAAAAACACGATCACCGGGGTTTCGAAAACCACGCCGAAGGCCAGGATGAACATTGAGGCGTTTGAGAAGTAGCTCTTTAAAGAAAGGATGATGCGCGTCTTGTCCGTCATCTGTCCGATTGAGAAGGCGGCCGCCTTGGGTAACACCACGAAGTAACAGAAGGCCGCTCCACCGATGAAAAAGAAGCTCGCGGCCAGAATGAACGGCAACGCCAGGCGTTGCTCCTTTTTATACAGGCCGGGCGAAATGAACCACCATAGCTGCCAGAAAATCACCGGGCTGGCCAGCAGCAGGCCGCCTATGAAACCCAGCTTGAGTCGATAGAAGATGGGCTCGAAGATTCCCAGATAGACCGGCTCGTCGCTCCCGGCCGGTAGTAACCCCTTGATCGGCAAGCGCAGGGCCATATCCAGGTAGTCCGAGAAGATCACTCCTATGACAACGCCCACCAGGACGGCCAAGCCGGATACCATAAGGGCGCGGCGCAGTTCGCCGAGGTGTCCCGAAAAGGTGAGTTTTTTCTCGTCCATTGACAGAAACTGGACCCGTCGAGCGTATTAAAGTTTGAAACGCGACATCTCAGAGCGCAGGGTTTCCGCCTGCTCGGCAACCAGATCGACGATCTTCTTCATATTGCTCATCGAATCCGAATGGTGCTCGGCGACCTCCTTGATCCGCTCCACCGCCTGCATGACCTGCTCGGCGCCTTGGGTCTGCTCTTTCTGGGCCCGGTTGAGATGGTGAACCATTTCCGAAATATTTTCGATAGCCCCGGTGATCTGCTTCGACCCCCGCGCCTGTTCCTGGCTCGAACTGTGGACGTGTTGAGTAGTGACCTTCATGCGCTCGGAAGAGTTCATGATCTGCTCCGAGCCCTTGGCCTGCTGTCCGGTGGCGGCCGCGATTTGCCCGACCGTCTCGGCGATTCTTCCGATGGCATCGGTAACAACCTTCGAACCGCGGGCCTGCTCGACCGTGGCCCGGGCGATCTCGCGCACCATCTGGGTAGACTTGGTAACGCTCTCCAGGATCTTCATAAGGGCCTTCTCTGCTTCTCCGGAAAGGGCCACACCCTGATCAACACTCTGTCGCCCAAGCTCCATCGAGTTGATGACGCTCTTTGTCTCGCTCTGTACGGCGCTTACCAATTCGGATATTTCGTTGGTGGATGTGGCCGTGCGCTCGGCCAAGTCCTTGATTTCATCGGCCACGACCGCAAAGCCCTTTCCGTGCTCTCCCGCCTGCGCGGCGATGATGGCCGCATTGAGCGCCAGCAGGTTGGTCTGTTCGGCAACGTCATCGATCACCGTCAGCACCTGGCCGATGGCCTGAACCTTCTTGCCGAGTGCCTCCATGGCGCCGAAGGCCTCGTGCGTTGACTCGGAGATGCGCGAGATGCCCTGGATCGTCTTCTTGACAGCCTCGGATCCACGCTCGGCATCCCGGCGAACCTCCTCCGACAAATCGGCCGTCTCGTTGGCATTGGTCTCGACCTGTCCGATGGAGACGTCCATCTCGCGCATAGAGGTGGACGTTTGCTCGGAGGTGGTCGATAAATCCTCGACACTCTTGGCCACTTCCTTGATCGCCTGGGTCATCTGCTCGATGCTGGTCGTCGTCTGTTCCACGCTGGATGCCAACAAGTTGATGTTGTCTGCCACTTCGTCATTGGTCGCCGCCATCTCCATGATCGAACTGGAACTTTCCTCCGCGCTCGATGCCAGGATCTCCACGTTCTCAGCCACGCCCTTGAGCGAGATGACCATCTCCGAGATGGACGAGGAAGTCTCGTCGACCGCGGCCACCTGGTACTCGGCGCCCTGGACGACTTCCTCGGTGCTGGCCGTGATGCGTTCCATGGCCTCTCCCAGGCCGCTGGTCACAAGGGCGATCTTGCGAATCATGTCGTTGAGATTTCCGGTAATGCGGTTGAGCGCCTCCGCCAGCATACCTATTTCGTCGGGAGAAACGTCCGGAATGCTCTCGGTCAAGTCGCCCTCGGATATCTTTCTGGCCATTTCCATCATCTTGATCAAGCGGCTGTAGATCTTGGTGGATGCCCAGTAGATAAAGAATGTAAAGGCAACCAGGGCGATAAGCAGGGCGATAAAAAGAGTGAACACCAGGCGGCTCTTCTGCGCCTGGATTTTTTGGGTGCTCAGGCCCAGCAGGACATATCCCCATGACCCCGCTTGTTCTTGCTTGAGCTTTTTTTCCGGGGCGGGTTCGGTCTTGGGGGTATCCTTCGAGCCGCCCTTTACCGTAGCATCCCCCTCTTCTTCGCCACCCAGTTCTCCGAACATCAGGGCCTCGGTCTCGGCGCTGTCGTCCTTGGCCTTGTCGGGGCCGGAACCGGGCGCGGCCTCCTCGCCCGCCCCTTCGCCGATCTCGGTGCCGGTTTTCACCTCTTCGGTAAAGCCTATGAATTCGGTTCGTTCGGCCACGTAGTCGAGGTCTGACATGTGTACGTCAACCAGGCCATCTATGTCCATGGGCTTGCCGGCCTCACGAAACTCGCTGGCAAAGACAGCGAAAGGCCTGCCCGCAATACCCGCTTCTCCTTTCTTGGTATGCCTGAGAACGATTATGTACTGCACCTCCTCGCTCTCGAGGATAATCTTCCTGAGTCTTTTTAACTCGTTGTCCTTTTGCTCGTACACCAGATCGAACATGCTCTCGGATGTGACATTCTTGATCAGTTCCTTGCCCAGCGCCTCCAGCGAAGATTTCAGTTGTCCCAAAACCTGGAAATATACGGTTATCCCCACGGCTACCATGATCACGGCCAGGGCGGCGGCCATCGTCCCGATGGCCTTCTGCCTCAGTCCGAATCGTCCTGTGGAACTCGGCTTGATCTCCATGATCACCTCACCGGCGGGTTATTTTCCCACCCTGACGACGTCGGGACGTTTCAACACCTCTGGCGATATCTTCACTCCCGCTTTGGCCGCCGAGTTGATATTGACAGTCAACGTGCCCGACGGCGCCTGGATGGGAATGTCAGCGACGTTACCGCCGGACAGTATTTTTTTGACGATTTCCGCCGCCTTTTTTCCCTGATCGGAGTAGCTGGAAGCGAAGGAACAAACCGCCAGCTTCTTGACGAACATCGGGGAGTAGGCCAACAAGGGTATTTTCTTTTCGAACTGCAAAATCAGCGTGCGCTTGAAGAATTCGCGCGACATCACGGTGGCGTCGCGAATCAACCACAGGGCGTCGGCGCGCTTGATCACCTCGTTGAGTGCGGCGGGAACATCCTTTTTCTGGCTAATCTTGACGGCGATCAGGGTGATGCCAACCGTCGCGGCCGACTTGGCGGCCGCCTTGATGAACGAGCCGGTGCGCCTGGCGTCGTAAATGACGCCGATTCGTCTCACTTCGGGCAGTGCCTCCCTGAACGCTTTGAGTTGGTCGTGCGCTGTCGGCTCAAGGTAGACGCCGGTTGCATTGTTCGAGCGCAGCTTGCTCTGGACCGGGTTCATTGCCATGACGAAAACGATCGGGATATCAGAGAACTCAGCCTTCAGCGCCTTTGCCGCACCCAGTCCGACCGCCAGAATGACCTTGGGGCCCTGGCTCTTTACTGCCGAGGCAAGCTTGCCGGGGTCGCTGAGATCGCCTCCCATCACCAGGATGGAGAGTGAACCGGAATAGTCTTGTTTGAATCCGTCTATCGCTTTGTCGTAAACGCCCAGTTCCCTGGACTTGACGGCAACCACGTCGGCGGCAATTGCCGGTAACTGGGCAAAAATAATAAGACCGACCAGGCACACCAGCACCCGGCCGCTGTGGCAACGGAGTTGCATTTTTTCAGCAAGCCTCTCACACAGCAGTTGCAGCCTGCAAAACACGGTTGAAAAATCATACGTTACGCCGTTTTTCAAAGTCAAGCTTTCGTTTGTTTTTGTCTCGTCAATATATCTGTTCAACGTACCAAACAAGTGTTTTCTGCACTCGTTCGTCAGGGGTTACAGTCGCTTGTTTACCCGACAGATTCCGGCTTGTTTTCACCGGACGAGAAACAGTAAACTCGGCACAATCCGAAAGGAGCCTTCATGAAGCGTTGTGGCATTGTGACCGATCCCTTGTACATCAAACACGATCCAGGACCGGGTCACCCCGAATCTCCCGAACGACTCAAGAGCATCTACCGTCTGCTGGAGGAGGAAGATATTATCGGGCACTGCCGGGTTGTAGCCCCGCGACCCGCCAGCCGCGAAGAGATCTGCCGCATTCATACCGGCGAGTACTACCAGCGTATCGCCGACAGTGAGGGTCGCCAGGTGATGCTGGACCCGGACACGTCAACCTCGGCGGACTCTTTCCGTGCCGCCGAACTGGCCGCCGGCGGCACGTTGGCGCTTGCCGAGAACGTGGCTGGTGGGAAGATCGAGAACGGCTACGCCCTGGTTCGCCCTCCCGGTCACCACGCAGAAAGCACCCGCGCCATGGGGTTCTGCCTGTTCAACAACGTAGCCATTGGAGCAGCGCATGCTATTGAAAAGTTGGGCATGAAACGGATTCTGATCGCCGACTGGGATTTGCACAATGGCAACGGTACGATGCACTCGTTTTACAACCGCGCCGACGTATTGTATTTCAGTACCCACCAGTACCCCTACTACCCAGGAACCGGCGCGGCCGCCGACGTCGGTGCGGGCGAAGGCGCCGGGTTCACGGTCAACGTTCCCCTTTCCCCGGGTATGGGAGACCGGGAATACCGGGCAATCTTCAGCAAGGTGCTGGCCCCGGTTGTCGAGCAGTTCTCTCCCGACCTGATCCTGGTGAGCACGGGTTTCGACACCTACCGGCGCGATCCGCTGGGTGGGATGAAGATGACTGCGGAGGGCTACGGCGCGTTGACGTACGAGCTTGTGCAGCTGGCAGAGGCCGTTTGTTCCGGCAAGCTGGTACTGGTGCTCGAGGGCGGGTACAACCTGGAAGGCCTTTCCAACGGGGTGGCCTTCGCCATCCGCGCCTTGCTGGGCGAGTACCAGCCGGAACCGCAGGACGAAGATCCCGGCCTGGCCGGTCCTTTCATCAAAGCAACCCAGCAGGCGCATTCCAAATACTGGAAGTTTTGAAAGACGAAAAAGAGTTTCAAAAAGAGTCATCGTCTCCCGAGGATCCGGGCTCTCGCAGCGAGTGGAGCAGCTTCTTGCATCGGCCGTAGGCATAGGCGCCGGAGTTGGTCATCTGCATGACGGTCTTGCAGGTCGAGACAGCCCTGTCAGGCTGGGTTCCCTTGATCACGTAGGCCATTTCGTACAATTTGCGCGCCTCGCGCTCGAGCGTATCGAGGCGCTTCTGGGCTTGATTCAAACCGGGTTTATGCTCCAGGGCCGACTTGTACGACTTGAATGCCAGCGGGTATTTCTTGCTGTTTTGGGCGTCGACACCCTTTACAAAATAAACCTTGGCAAGCTTGGAATGCAGATCGGCAGACAGCTTGTCTTTTTTGCCCCCCAGCATCTCGTTGAGCTTTAAAGCCTGAACCAGAAAAGCCTCGGCCTTGGCCGCCTGTCCCGAATTGCGGGCTAGCTCGGTGCCACGCTTGTACAATTTCTGGAACTTGCGAAGCTGGTTAACTCCTTCACTGGAGACACCTGAAGCGGCCGCCTGCGAAAGGGCCGCGTCTATCTTGCCATTCCTGAAGGCATCCAGGCAGGCTCCCACCAGCAGCGCTTTCGATCTCTGCTGCGGCCGAACTATTTTCTTCCTTTTCTTCTTTTTCTTCTTGCCTCCCTTGTGCGGAGGTGGCTTGTTCAAAAGTTTCTCGGCCGCGTGCTTCAATTCTTGCGCCACCTCGCTATCCGGTGAAGCCAGCAGCACCTCGTCGGCAAGTTGCATGGCTTTTTCGAATTCCTTGCCATCCAGCGCCTTACGCGCCTCTTCGAGCTTGTAGTCCTGGCGTTTTTTCTCAACCTGAGTCTTGAGTTCTTTCGCCTTATCGACTTGCAGACTGTCGGGCGAAACAGTGTTCAGCAGCAGGATGGCAGCATCAAAGTCGCTGAGCGTTACCTTGGCCTCGGCATCGAGAATCGCCCGCGAGGCGCTATCCTCGCGCTCGATTGTCTGCCTGTACTTTGCGACCAGCTTGTCGTCATCGAGAACCTGGGCCACTTCGACGATCAGCGCCTTGGCCTCGACCCACTTCTCTTGCTTTACAAGATCCCTGACCTTGCCAAAAGTCGCCTGGGCCTGTTGCACCCTTTCCGCCTGAAGCCGCTGCTCTTCCATTCTGCGTTGCGCGGCTAGTTGCTCGGGCGTGGGTCCTTTGTTCTTGGTCAACACCTTGGCGATACCCAGGATCCCGATCAGCACTATCAGGCAGCCGATGACGACGAACAGCTTTTTTCTCCGGGGACTTTTAGGTATCGGCCCAGCAGAGGTCAAGGACTCGACATCGGAGGCGGCCAGCATCATGGTCTTTTCCACTGGCGCCCCACCGGGCCGGGACGAGTCGGAACCGGGGGCGGCGAAAGAAATCGCCGCGTCTCCCACCTGGATGAGATCACCGTTGTAGAGCAAGGACTCTGAGACGCGCTCGTCATTGAGGAAAGTGCCGTTGCCCGAATCGAGATCGACCACGTACCAGCCGTCCGCCCGCTTCTCGATGCGGGCATGCTTGCGGGAGACCAACTGGTCGGGAAGGACCACGTCGCACTCGGGGGCCCGGCCGATTACAAACATGTCTCGTGACACCTCGACATCAGAGGCGCCATCGGGTGTCTCGACGGTGAGCAGCGGAACTTCATCGGGGGCTTCATCAGGCACTGCCGCAAGAATCTCGGTTTTTTCGGCCACATCATCGACCTGCGGCTCCTGCACATCGGGCAGGCTGCCGACAAAGGTCGGGCCGGCGTCATCATCTTCGGGCTCTTCACCGCCGAAGACAAAGGCGCCCTGGTCCAGGCCGGGATCGCTCAGGTCTTCCGGATCGACCAGTTCGGTCGGTTTTTCCACTTCCCCTTCGTCGATCTCCTCTTCGTCTTCGATATCCCGCAGGCCGCGACGCGCAAGCTCGCGCCTGATAGGGCTACTGTCCATCTCAGAGGTTTCCGCATCCAGATCGTCTACGTCCGCATCTCCGGGGCCATCGTACCCGACAGCCGGAATCTCATCGGTCGGGAAGTTGTCCGGGATCTCCTGAGTGCCTTCGTCATCCGCGGGCAGGGGTGGGGGCCTTCTTCTTCTGCGATCGGCGCTCATACATTCACTCCGTGGCTGTCAGTACAGCTTGTCCACCTTGAAAAACTGCCCGGGCTTGACCACGTCCTTGGCCTGAACGAATTCCTTCGGCTGCTCGCCTTTTTTGAAAGCTTCGCGCACCGAGTTGGGAGTGTCCGGGCGAGCCAGCAGCCCTGTCTTGGGATCGATCCGCGCAAAGGTAATTCCGGCCGGGACATCGAAATCATCCTGCGGCCGCTCGGCCAGGATCTCCTGCATGTAGGCAAGCCAGATGGGCAAGGCGGCCCGCGAGCCGTTCTCGCCGCGCCCGAGGGGATCTTTCGGTTCATCGTGCCCGACCCAGACACCCGCGACCACGTCATGGGTGAATCCCATGAACCAGGCATCGGCCGAGTCGTTGGTGGTTCCCGTTTTTCCGGCGGCCGGCTTGCCCAGTTGTCTGGCGCGGGCACCGGTGCCGCGGGTGGCCACGCCGTGAAGCAAGTCGGTCAGGATGTAGTTCGACTGGGAGGAAAGCAGTCGCGGCATGGGGTTCTGCAGGCGATCATAGGCGCGATCGAATTTTTCGTCCCAACTCTGCCAGGGATCCTTGTATGAAGCCTGATTCAAGATTACGCGCCCGAAACGATCCGTCACCTTCTTGATCATGAAAAGCTTAGGTTTGCGTCCACCCATATTGAAGACAGAATAGACCTTGAGCAGATCCCATGGTTTGACGCACGATGAGCCCAGGGCCAGCCCAAGCTCTTCCCTGAGCGGCGAAGAAATACCGAGCTTGTGGGCCCAGGCAATGTTTTCCTTGATGCCCACGGCGTCGAGTACCTTGATCGAAGGGACGTTCATGGAATTAACCAGGGCCGTATAGACGGTTACTTTGCCCTTGAAATCTTGCTCGTAGTTCTCGGGCTTCCAGCGGTTCTGGTTCTCGGGATCATCGTAGACGATGGCGCTGTCAATGATGATCGTGGCCGGGTTGTAATTGAGGTTCTCGATTGCCAGCGAGTAGTGAATGGGCTTGAATGAACTGCCCGGCTGGCGGCAGGCCTGCAGGACCCGGTTGAATTCGCTGTCTTTGAAATTGTAACCGCCGATCATGCTCTTGACATAACCGAGCCGCGGCTCGACCGAGGCAAGCGCGCCCTGAACGCTTGGAATCTGCTCGAGAGCGAAGATCTTCCCTTGCTTTTCGCCGTTCCCGGGCTTGGGCAAAAGTTTCGCCGATCCCGCCGGTTCACCGGCCAGCAGCTTTTTCAGCTCGACAGGCCGCACTAGGATCAGATCGCCCTTCGCAATGACCTTACGCGCATCGGTGACCCTGGCGGCGGAACTCATGAAGTGGACCGTTGGATCCGGCTTGCGCGCCCAGCGCATGCCGAAGATCGGCAGCAATCCGCGGGTGCGTCCTACCGATACGCGAGCGTAGTTCTCGCCGACATTCCCCACAACGGCCGGGACCGGGCGACCCACGGGTAGATCGTCGAGGCCGTTCTTTTCTAGATAGTCCTGGGTCTTGGCGAGGAAGTCTGCAATCTTCTCGTCACCGTCGAAGTGGTACAGCGGTCCGTTGTATCCTTGACGATGATCGAGCCGTCGCAGCCCCCGGTTGATCGCTTTCTGGGCGGCGTGTTGCCAATCGAGATCAACGGTTGTCTCCACTTTCAATCCGCTCTCGTAGACCCCGTCGGTGTCGTAGCGCGACTGGAGCCGGCGGCGCACCTCCTCGGCGAAGTACGGCGCCCGGCGCCTGAAGATGTCCGGAATCGGGTGGGCAACCAGGGGGGCTGCATCAGCCTTCTTCTTGCTGTCGGCATCGATGAAGCCGACAGCCATCATTCGGTCGAGAACGTAGGAGCGACGAGCAAGAGCCTCTTTGGGCCGCTCGACCGGATCGTACTCGGAAGGGGCCTGCGGCAGGCCGGCGATGGTGGCCATTTCGGGCAAGGTAAGATCCCAGACATTCTTGTGAAAGTAATTGCGCGCGGCGGCCTCGACTCCGTAAGAACCGTGACCCAGGTAGATCTGGTTCAGGTAAAGGTAGAGGATCTCCTCCTTGGTGAACTTCTTCTCAATGCGCCGGGCCAGTATCGCCTCTTTGAACTTGCGCGTGAATGTCTTTTCGCGGCCGATGAGACTCTTGGCAACCTGCTGGGTAATGGTGCTGCCGCCCTGGACTATATGGCCGGCCCTGATGTTTTTTATCGCCGCGCGCAGGATACCCATGGGGTCGATTCCGCCGTGAGAGAAGAAGTTATCATCCTCGGAGGCGATGAAGGCCTCGACCAGATGCCGGGGTATCTTATCTGGGGGAACCACGTCGCGACGCTCAATGGCAAACTCCGCGAGGGGAATGCCAGACAGGCTGTAGGCCCGGGTGGTAAGAGGCGGGTTGTATTGCGAAAGCTCGGGTAAGGGCGGAATACTGTCCTTGACCGCCATGTAGAGGCCCCAGATAAGGCCCGTCCCAGCGACGATCCAGAACAAGATGCAACTTGCGGCCCAGAACGCGATCCTATTCCAGCGCGCTCGCGCCCGACGGGGGTTGGCAACCTCCAGCAGAAGTTCTTTTTCTTTCCCGGTCTGTTGCGTCAACCAAGAACCTCCCGTGGTATTCCGGCGGAGTTTATGTTTTTTCCCATGATGAGTCAAATCTGCCGCGGTGATCTATATCATTTTTCTGTTGCTTCGATGCCAAGTCCACGTATATCTTCTTGAAAGTCGCATGCGAGAGGCTGATTTTTGAAGCAACGCAGAAAAGCAGCGGTTGCCAAGCTATCGATTTTCTCCAATACCTTTCTTGTCGTCGCCAAGGCAGTTGTAGGGTTGACTATTGGATCGGTCGCAGTGCTATCCGAGGCGATACATTCGGGTATTGATCTGATCGCCTCCAGTATAACTTACATAGCCGTCAGGAAGTCGGGGGAACCGGCTGATATATCGCACCCGTACGGGCACGGCAAAATCGAGGATATATCCGGGATGCTGGAGGCGCTACTAATCTTCATCGCGGCCGGCTGGATAATCTACCAGGCCATCGGCAAGCTACTCCATCCCCAACCGCTAATCCTGGCTTGGTGGGGCATCGGCGTCATGGGCACATCATCGATTGTCAACCTGTTCGTTTCCCGGCGCCTCTTCCGGGTGGGAAAAGAGACCGATTCCGTTGCCTTGATGGCGGATGGCTGGCATCTCAGGACCGATGTCTACACCTCCGCAGGAGTCATGCTGGGTCTTTTACTGATCGCCTTCGGGGGTGTCTTGTCTCCCGGCCGCGACCTGTCCTGGCTGGACCCGGCGGTGGCCATGGCGGTGGCCCTGTTGATAATGCGCGCCGCCTGGCACCTGACCAGGAAATCGGTCGAAGAGCTGCTTGACTCCGCCCTGCCTGCCACCGAGCAGGAAAAGATCAATGAGTACTTCCGCGGCCAGCGCACCCGGGTGCTTTCCTTCCACCGCCTGCGCACCCGCAAGGCTGGCCCGGCTCGATTTATAGACATACATATCGTGCTCGACCCGGACATGACCGTAGCCGAGTCCCACAAATTGTCGCATCACATCGCGGACGACATTCGCAAACTCTTTACAGACGCGTCCACCAGCATACACGTCGAACCCTGCGACGGCCGCTGCAAGTCCGAGTGCCTGGAGAACTGTTCTGACAGCAACCGACAAAAAACGGGGACATGAAATGCAACCTCAAGCGTCCAGGCGGTAGCCCACCTGGCGAACGGTCTTGAGGTGCCGCGGGTGCGCGGGGTCGGACTCGATCTTCTGGCGCAGGCTGAGAATGTAGTTATCCACCGTGCGGCTGGTGCCGTCAAAGCCCCAGCCCCATACCCGGTTGAGAATCTCTTCTCTTGTGAAAACCCTGCCCGGCGAGGCCGCAAGCAGGTTCAGCAAGTCGAATTCCTTGGCCGAAAGTGAGACTTTTTGGCCCTTCAGGCTGATATTGCGCCCGACCGGGTCGATCACCACATCACCGAAAACGATCGGCGGCGCCGCCGTATGCTCCACCCTTCGGCGGCGGAGCATTGCTTCCACCCGGGCCAGCAACTCGGGTAACTCGAACGGCTTGGTTACATAGTCGTCGGCTCCCAGATCGAGCCCCTCGACCTTGTTGCCGGTTGTGTCGCGCGCCGAGAGTATCAATACCGGTACGTTTTCCTGCCTGGCTCGCAGCTCAGAGAGTATCTCAAGGCCGCTGAAACCGGGTAGCATGATATCCAGAACAATCAGATCAGGGCTGGTGTCGAAGGACTTCTGTAGACCCTCCTCGCCGTCTGCGGCGGCCAAGACATGATAGCCGCGCAACTCGAAGTTCAAGACCAGGCCATCACGCATGGAGCGATCGTCTTCGATCACCAGGATGGTCTCGCGGCCTGCGCCAGTGTTCCCTTCTTTCACTCGCTGCGCTCCTCGCCAAAGATCGCCGGCAGCAGAATCGTGAAGCGACTTCCCTGGTTCTCGATTGATTCGACCCGCACCTCTCCCCCGTGAGCCTTGACCAGATGGCGGACAATGGCAAGTCCCAGCCCGGCGCCGGACGACTTGCCGCCGAGCTTCGAATCGATGCGGTGGAACGGCTCGAATATGCGACGCAGCTCCTGTTTGGGAATCCCGATTCCGTTGTCGGTAACCGAGAGTGCCACCCGGCCGTCACGATCCTCCACCGAGACGGAGATCTTCTTGTCGTCGCGCGTGTACTTGTAGGCGTTGATCAGCAGGTTCAAGACCACCGAGCCGATGGCTTGCCCGTCATGGGCGACCGGGGCGCAACTCATTATCTCCAGTGACAGGTTCACCTCCCCCGGCGCGAGCATGCTCGAGAATCTGCGGACGGTTTCCTCTACCGTTTCTTTCAGCGGTTGTGTCGTCATTTGCAGGTTGACGCGATCCTTGGCCGCCGCCCTCCAGGTAAGCAGGCGATCGATCATCGAATCGAGCCACTGCGTCTGCCGGACGATCGTCTCCAGGCTCTCCTGGACTCGTTGCCGATCGTCTTGCAGCTGCCCACTTTGCAGAGTCTGGGCGTACATTCGGATTGCGGCCAGGGGTGTGCGCAGATCGTGGGTCACGTTGGCCAGCAGATCGGCCTGTAGCCTGGCAATGCGTGCTCTTTTCCCCAGCAGAACCGTCACCGTCACGATGCTTCCCAGGGCTGCGGCGGCGAAGGAAACCACCAGGACGCCGACCACGATCGGGTCCGAGTTCTCACCCAGGGCCAGGGTGACGATGCCCACCGCGGTGGACAGCAAGACGGGCAGCAGAACTCCGACCGACAAGGCCACGATGATCCCGGTCAGGCTCATATTGCGACCTCGCCGGGTGATTCTGGCTATGGTTTTAGAACTCATTGTTCGGAGTATGCCCCGATGAGCGACAAGCTGGCAACCCGAAGCAGCCTTATGTCAGGGAGATCAGCCGTTGACGCTCAGCTCTGGCGACTGAAGCGGATTACGACCGTTGCCGGCCAGCAAGGCACGATTTTCCTTTTGCCAGCGTTTTACCTGCTTGCGGGCGTAGAGGTTGAGCAGGGCCTTTTTAAAATTCCCCCGGGCAGCCATGCCCAGGATTCTGGCAAGAGAGTACACCCGGTCCATGCCGCTCATGGTCTCGGCCGTCAGATCATTGGCCGACATATGCTCCGGCCTGAATACCGTGTGGTGGGCATCATAGAGCGACCAGTCTTTGGTCAGCAGGCGACCGCCTGTGTTCATTTCCTCGTACACCGACGTTCCCGGCAGTGGAGTTAAAACCATGAACTGGACGGTATCGATACCCTCCTCAATGACGAAGCGACTGGTGGCGCGGATAGTCTCGAGTTTATCGGCGTCCGAGCCAAACATGAACATCCCGTGCACCTGGATGCCGTGCTGGTGAAAACAGCTGATCGCCAGCCGGATGTCCTCGAGGTTCTGGCGCTTGTGGTACTGCGCCAAGGTGTCTGCGTCTATCGACTCGAAGCCGACGAAGACGCGGTAGCAGCCGGCCCGCCGCATCATCTCGAGCATTTCGACATTCTTTGCTGCCCGGACTGAAACCTGCGCCATCCAGGGCGGCAGGAAAACATCGCGTGTCATCAGGTAGTCGAGCAGCGACTTCGTCCTTGACGGCGAGGCGCAGAAGTTATCGTCGTAGAAGAACACCGTGCCACCGTGTCCCCGCCGGCGATTGAGCTCTTCCGCCACGTGCTCGTTCGTGGCATAGCGCACCCTGTGCCCAAACATGGGCGTCACCGAGCAGAAGTTGCAGTTGTGCGGACATCCCCGCGAGGTCTGGACTGGAATGATCCCCAGGTCGAAGTCGAAGCGCCGCCGCTTGCCTGCCAGCAAAGAGAAATCGGGGACCGGAACCTTGTCCATACCCACGGGCTCGGCCGGCAGGGCGTTGTGCAGTGCCCGTCCGTCTCGCCTGTAGCTCAGGCCGGGAACCAGGCCGGGGTCGCCCTTCTGTTCCAACATGTCCAGAAACAGGCCGAAGCTTTCCTCGCCTTCTCCGCGCAGCACCCAATCGGCGTGTTCGAGGCCCTCGTCCGGCATGAACGTCACGTGCGGACCGCCGATTACCACCGGCACGCCGGCGGCCCGGGCCTGGTCGGCCAATTGATAGGCACGCGACGCGGTCGGTGTGATGGTAGAGATGCACAACAGGTCGGCGTCAGTGACGTTTGCGAAATCAAGAGGCGCCATATCCTCGATTACGACTCGCGCGTCGATCCCCCGCTGAGCCGCCAGCGTGCCCAGGATGGGTAGACCCAGGCGTGGCAGGCGCACGAGCGAGTATACGTGTTGCCCAGGAGCCTTTGGCTCCACCATCAACAGCTTGCGGATTTTCATGGATTCTCTCCCGGTTGAGTTTTGAACGGACAGTTGTCCAATATCCCGATCAGGATAGAAATCCCTTGTCATGATTTCGTCATGACGAGTGCGTCAATCGTGTCTATGAAAAACAGCCGGGAGGAAGGGGCGAGAGGACCGCTAACTGCCTGCTTCTAGCGGACGTTTACTTTCCAGTCTTCGGGCAGGTGGATGGTGTAGGCCAGATCGACCGACTTTTCGCGGGCTGGCGAAAGGCGCAGCGTCCAGCTGATAAAGCCGCGGTGGCGATCAAACTGGTAGTGTTTGGCGGTCTTGTCTTTCACCAGTTCCACCTTGACCTGCTCGGTCTTGGAGACCGGGATGTTCTCTCGTACTTCCACCGCCTGGCGGGAGCGGGCCCGGTTGATTACCCTGATGCGGAAGGAGCGCTCGAGGTGCTTGGTGCTGGACAGGAAAGAAGCAGAGCGGTTTTCAGTAGAAAGTTCCCGACGCTCTACCTTGAGCTCCTCGTCGATGCCCATCGAAATCTCCATTGGCTCGCCGGGTGCCTTGTACTCGATATCGGTGTCCCCTACATAGGAACCGCCGCGGTAGATATGCACGCGGCCGGCGAGCAACGGATAGGCCGCAGGATTCTTGAGTTGCACCACCTGGTAGACGAAGGGCCGTAGCTTGGGAACGGTCACCAGTTTTGCCTCGGCCCGGGCCGAGGCAACATCGACGGGCATCCAGTAGGGCCGCCCGTCGGCCATGACGCTCACTCGCCGGGGAATAGTCAGGGCAAACGACTGTCCTTTGTCCTCGAGCGCAGCTCCGGCCGGGCCCTGGCCTTGGGCCTCGCCTTTCCCTGTCAACTTCTCGCGGCGCTCCATGGTGGCCACCAGTGTCTTCTGCTCGCCCACCTTGTGCCCGTTTACGTAGATCGGGGCCGGATAAGGCGCTTCTGATCCGAGGCGCGGTTTCGAGGTGGAAAGGAGTAGTTTGGCGTCTTTCCAGTCCTCGCCGGTCGACTGCTGGACCACGGCCGAGACAGTGAGTTCGGCGCGCCCCCGGCCCACCTTGGCTTTCCCCTGGGGGACGAACCTGAGATCATACTCGGGATGCCAGGTGGCGCCCGGGACAACGTATGAAAGGGTCACCCGCGGACGGGTCTCGCCATGACACTCGATCGCCACGGAGACGCTTCTGGCCTCGGTCTCGTTGCGGGGCTGCAGCGCCTGCAGCCTGCGCTGCAGGCGCTCCTGTTTTCTTCCCAGGTCCCGCAGGCGAATGTTGAGTTCACCCTGCCTGGCCGCGGCCGTATTGTGCTCTTGCTCCATGGCATCGAGCACCTTTGTCCAGCGGCGCGGATCCGGACGCGCGTTGCGCACCTGCTCGTTGAGCAGTTGCATAAAGTAGACCCCGAATGCATCCAGCACGGCTACCCGCTCCCGGCTTCCGGCCAGCGTTTCGGAAAGCTCCCTGATCTTGTCCTGCACCTGGATAAGTTCCCGGCGAACCTCGGCCACGCGTGCGTCGCGGTTTTCCTCGAGCGGGATGATCCTGGAAGTGAGGCCGATTGCCTTGGCCTTGCCCGAGGCTTCGGCCCGCAGGGTGCGTTCGTCCAATGAAGTAGGCAGTAGCGGGAAGGTCACTTCGACACTGGCCGACTTGCAGTCGGCGTTGGCGGCCCGGGTAATCTCGGCGCGGTCGGCGTAAACCGTCACCCTGTCCACCGGACCCGGATCCCGGCCGGCTGAGGCCTGCGTGGCCAGAAGCAGGGCAAACAGGCTGATCATAGTTGAAGTTTTCATGGCTTGCCTCCCTATTGCGAAAGCTGCCAGTTCTCGGGACGTTTTATCTTGTAAGAGAACTGGATGGTTCTGATCTTGCCAGGAGGAATCCTGAGCAAGAAGCGCATGATGCCGTCCTCGTCGGGACCTGTTTCGGGCTTGGGATTAATCGAGCCCTTCTCGATCTCGATGTCCTCGTTGCGCGTCTTGGGAATCTGATCGTAGACATTGATGGTGATAGCCTTTTTCTTGTAGTTGCCGATCTCGATCGTCTGAGTGTAGGTGGTGATCTCGTCCTTGCTTATGATTCCCTTGGTGACCGTGGCCGGCACGACCTTGTGTAGTATGCGAATGTTCTCGTCGGCCCCCAGGGGCAGATCTATTACGCCGCCCTTGCCGGTGGTCCTGAGTTGGCCCTGGCCGATGAAGTCTTTGCCCACGAAAATATTGGCCGGGCCCTGCAAAATTGGCCGTTCTCCCTGGTTGGTTACCTTGGCCTTCAGGTAGGCCGTCTTCTTCAGCGAAGGCGTGGCCTCGTAAAATGTCTCGACCGGGTAGGACTCCGCGGCCAGCGGCACGCGCAGGTCCTCGCCGTTCGAGGGGATACTTGCCCGCGTCGGGCAAGAATAGACGTAGTCAAGGCCGCCGGCTACGACGGCAGGCAGATTCGCATCCGAGAATTGCGGCGGCTGGTAGTAGGTCGGCTCGAAGAGACCCAGCGAGGTGGCCAGCGTGCGCCCTTCCCGCCGCCCGCGACTGCCCACAGGCTGCGCGCTGACTGAGGCGGGCCGTGCTAATTCCATTGCTTCCATCGGGGGAGGCGCTGCAGGCATTGCCTCTGCCTCTGAGACGGACGGCATGGCCCGGGCCCGGCGGCTGGGTTTGCGATAGCGGCGCTCGGCCTTTTGTTCCGCATAGTCGCGCCGTCCGCTCGAGCTGGCCACGGCCATCCCATAACCGGCACCGCCGCTATCGAGATTGGCCAGGGTGGAAATGGTCCGCTCGTCGACGGCCATGCTGAGCATGCGTTGCAACTCGGCGATACGTCCCTGTAGCACCTGCCGGCGGGCCTGGCGCTCAGCCTCGAACGGGGTCGGCTGGGGTTGGGGAGGGGGAAAGCGGGCGGCCGCGGGAGGCATGCGGGCCGCCTGCGGACGGGGAATGAACTCGCGCTTCTCACCCAGCGCCCAGGTGAGCAACTCCGGCAATTGGATGCCCAGGCCGGGGATGGCGGTCGAGAGGGACACGGCGGAGTTGATCCAATCCTCGCCGGTAGCCTGGCGGACCATGCCGGCGGTCTTGATCGTCACCCGTCCTTGCTCGGGATCGAAGTGGATGTTGTAGGCGGGCTTCCAACTCGCGCCGGGGACGAAGTACTCGAGATCCAGCCGCACCATGCCCGCCTGTTTGACTTGCACGATGGCCAGAACCTGCAGCTTGCGATCGGTGAAGGCGCCCAGGTTGTGGCGCTGGACCTCCCGTTGAACCTTGGTGAACTGCTCTTGGAGATCGCGACGCTTCAGCGCCTGTTTGCGCAGAGATGCCCGGCAGGCGTTCTTGCGCGTTTCCAGAAAATCGAGCACTTTCTTCCAGAGATCCACTTGCACCGGCGGCAGGGGTTTGCCCACCCGCTTTGACTCGTCCACGGGCGCCCGGGGCGAGATACCGTTCAGGAAAGAAAGCTCGAGGTTGTACACCTGGCTTTCACGATCCAGGGCACTGAGCTTATCGGTAATTGTCTCCAGCCGGGTGATCTGCTCCTCGACCTGTTCGATGGAGAAGCGCTCTCTCTCGACGGGAACGGTCTCGACCCGGATCGCCCGTGCGCCGTTGCACTCGATCCTGACGGTGTTCATCATCACCGCTCCCGGCAGATCGGGCAGCCCGAGCTTGTGTATTCCAGGATCGAGATGGACATGGGCCCGTCGAAGAACCTTGGCCCGATCGCTGAAGACCGTTACTTTTTCAATCGCGGCCTCGACTACCTTGGCTTCCTCTGAAAGCCCCGGACCGGCGGTCACGTCCGGTACGGATGCGGTGGCCAGCAGGACGAAAAAGATCACACTCATGACAAATCTCCCTTGGGTCTGTCTACACACCTGTATTCATATTCGTTGTATGGACGACGGTAAAGGATAAAGGTTCTGCCCCCTCCCGGTTTTTTTGGGTGAATTCGTCATAGTATTGCAGAAACTCGCGGCCGCCCTACACCTGCATCGACCACGACGGAGACGGTTACGATGATGGTCGCCTGCGAGGGTCCGGGTAAGTCCCTGCCATAGAGTGATATAAAAGCCGGTTTGTACGATTTTCGTTGACAAGCTGATCTGTTCGTCGCAGATTTTCATTCGACCCATTACCCCGTTACAAATTGTTTTTGTTGCAGGCCGCTTTATGCGGCCGGCTTGCCCGATTACACTTAAATGGAGGCTTGTCATGAAGGAAAATTCAAGCAGAAAAAAGGCTACGATCCGCGGTTTCGTGACCGCCATCGACTGGAATGACGACAACGTGCCGCTTTCAATGGCCATTCAGACCGAGGACGGCATGGAGGTATTGATCGAGGACGGAGGCAAAGGAGCGGCCCTGTTTGACATGGAGGACGCCGAGGTCGAGGTGCAGGGAACCCTGGACAGGACTGATTCGGAGTTCCCATCCATTCGGATCAGTTCTGTTAAAATATTGGCCGAGCCGGATTTCGAAGATGACGAGGAAGATGATAAGGATGACGACAGCGAGGAAGAGACGTGTGACGAAGATGATGATGAAGACGATCACTGATCGAACCAGCCGGGAAGGCCGTGCCTGCGCCAACATTTTCGGTACACCAACTTCTTCTGCGCAGTGTTTCGGAAAGGCAGACAGATGCATGAATTGAGACACGATCCCATTCAGAGACGCTGGGTCATCATTGCGCCCGAACGCTCACTGCGGCCGACCGACTTCAAGGTCATGGTCCAGAAAAACGGGATCGAAAATTGTCCATTTTGTGAAGGGCACGAGAAACAGACGCCCCATGAGATCTTCGCTTTGCGCAAGCAAGGAACCGGCGCCGACACCCCGGGTTGGCAGGTGCGTGTCGCGCCCAATCTTTACCCGGTCTTGAAAATCGAGGGGAAACTCGAGCGGCGCGGGGCAGGCATCTACGACGTGATCAACGCCATCGGCGCGCATGAAGTGATCATTGAGACGCCGCAGCACGATCTAAAGATGCCCGACTACCCCGACGAGCATATGGCCAAGGTCATAATCGCCTACCGGGAGCGCATCCGCGACCTCATGCGGGACGGACGTTTCCGCTACGTCCTGGTGTTCAAGAATGAAGGCCGCGATGCCGGGGCTTCTCTGTCTCACTCGCACACGCAACTGATCGCCACACCGGTGACGCCTCTTATCGTGGCTCTCGAATTGGACTCGTCCCGCGACTACTATCGCCTGAAGGAGCGCTGCCTGATCTGCGACATCCTGGCCCAGGAGAAGGACGGAACGCGGATCGTGTCCCAGAACGAGGATTTCGTAGCCCTGTGTCCCTTTGCGTCCAGGTTCCCATACGAGATGTTCCTCGCCCCCAAGAAACATTCCCACGACTTCACCCTGCTGGACGACGCCGGTGCACTGTCGCTGGGACGGATGCTCAAGGACGTGCTGTCGCGTCTACGGACGACACTAGGCAATCCTCCGTTCAACTTCATGATCCACACGGGGCCGAACACCAAGATGATGCCACACCGTCCGGGCTACTGGGGCACGCTCGCTTACGATTACCACTGGCATATCGAGATCATCCCGCGCCTGACCAGCGTGGCCGGCTTCGAGTGGGGCACCGGCTTCTATATCAACTCAACTCCGCCGGAGGAGGCTGCCGGTAACCTGCGTGATATGACAAGCCAGGCCCCCGTCACCCCTTGAACTGATTCAGCGACATGTTGGCACAAAACACCGGTTTATACGATTTTCGTTGACAAGCTAATCGGTTCGTTGCAGATTCCTGCTCCCCGCCGACACCGATTCAAAAGTTGCTGCAGGTAACCGTGCATTTGTTGTGCTTGCCCGGTTACACTTCAGGGCAGCAGTGCGCCGTCCTGATGAAGTGCAGTCGAGATCAAAGAAGGAACGGCCGTCATGGTCGGTGAACGGTTAGTAATTGTTGGCGCGCAACGCCGGATGGCGGCCGAAATAATGCCCCGGGTGTCCGCCCTGCTCGAACCCGGCGGCAAGGCAGTGGCCGTCTCCGTCGCCGGCGAGTCTGGTTCGGGCAAGAGCGGTCTGGCCGTTTGCCTGGCGGAAGCTCTCGTCCAGCGCGATCTCGAAGTAGTAATCCTGGCGCAAGACGACTATTTTAATCTTCCGCCCCGGACCAACCATGACAAGCGCAGAGCGGACATCGCCTGGGTCGGGCCACAGGAAGTACGGCTCGATCTTTTAGATGAACACATTCGCAGCCTCAAGCGGTGCACCGGCCTGCCGCTGGTTAAACCGCTGGTGTGCTTCGAGGAAAATCAAATCGAGCACGAGACCCTGCCAGCGGGCAGACTCGACGTGATCATTGCGGAAGGCACTTACACGAGCCTGCTTTCGAATGTCAACTTGCGCATCTTCATCGATCGTCATTACCGGACGACACGGGCCGCCAGGCAGCTAAGGTCTCGCGATGTCAGTGAGCGCTTCACAGAAAGGGTGCTGGAGAAAGAGCACCGGCTGATTTCAGAACACAGGAAGCTGGCGGATATCATCGTCCGCCAGGGAAGAAAGAGAGAAGAAACATGCTACATCAACACAGCTTTGATGGTCCGCAATCAGAACTAGAGGCACTGCTTGTCCGCTGGCATCAATACCTGTCGGAGAACGGCCTGACTGGTAAGTGTGATGTAAATATTGATCGCCGGGAAAACTGGTTCATACTCGACGGTTGGGTCGACTCGTTCAAGACCAAGTGCTGCCTGCTGGACATGATTCCCGAGATTAACGGATCGCGCTGGATCGTCGACCGTATCCGGATCGGCCGCCCGCTGTGCGCGTGCTGAAGCGCAGAGCCGACAACCGACCCCTGCTACCCACGCGAGACTGCGTCCAAAATGATGCCTTCAATAGCCTGATTGTATGTCATGCCGGCCCGCTCGATGGCTGCCGCGAAACCGGCGTCGGGTGAAAGGCAGGGATTGGCGTTGACCTCGAGTATGTACGCATTTCCCGCTTGGTCGACGCGGAAGTCCACCCTTGCGTAGCCACGCAATCCAAACAGTCGCCAGGTTTCCAATGCCAAGGCAGATATCTTGTTCAAGAGGCGATCGTCACGGGATGGGAAATCAAACGAGCGCACGGTATGCGAATATTCAAAAGACTCCGTGTCCCACTTGGCCTTGTAGCCCACTAGGCGTGGCCTGTTGGCGTCAAACCCCTCGAAACGGATCTCGGCAGGTTGTAAAACACGCGCTCCGTCCCCGTCGGCCAGCATCGACAAGTTGAACTCGCGACCGTCAATGAAGGCTTCGGCGAACCATTCCTTTCCAGGAGATGCTGACAATCTGCGCAGACGAGCTAGCAGGTCGTCCTCGTCTTCCAACTCCAGCAGGGAATTGTCATCAAGACCCTTTGATCCGTGATCCCATGCCGACTTGACAATCAATTGCGTCCCGGGTGACGGCGCCCCTGGTGAGCGCGCGTAAGGCTCCAGCCAGGCCGGCGTGGGCAAGCCATGATCGCTCATCATCCGCTTGGCCAAAAGCTTGTTGGTCGTGGTCAGTGTTGCGCATGAGCCGGACCCGGTAAACGAAATACCCAGCGCCTCCAATAGGGCCGGGGCAAAATGCAGCAAGCGATCGTGTCCCGCGACTGATTCGACCAGGTTGAAGACGCAATCAGGTCGTTCGCGTTGCAGTGCGCGCCAAACGTCTTCGAGATCGAGCCCGAACGGCGCCGGGATAGCCTCGTGGCCCAACTCGCACAACGCAGTGCTGATCGACTCAAGCTGAACCAGGCCATCGAGATCATCCGGCGAGGCATCCGGCGCAGTCGGGGTGTACATCACTACCAGGCGCATACCGCCACCCCTCAGGCGTTCGGTCGTTGCGGCGGTTCGAGGCTGTATCGGAGCAGGGCCGAGCGCATGATGCGATCCATCAGCACGGGATATGCGATGCCCGCCTTGGTGGCCAAGATGGGCAGGTCGGAGTGCTCAGGGTGAAGACCGGCCAGGGGATTCAGCTCGATCACTTGCAACCGGCCGCTCTCGTCCGCGCGCAGATCCACGCGACCCCCGTCACGGCATTCAAGTACGCGCCAGGCAGCGAGCGCCAACCCGGCCGCCTGGCTGTTCAGCGCGTCATCGGTCACAAGGCGATATTCAATCAGATCCTCGCAGTTCTCTTTGTTGAAATAGGAGTACACCTGGGCCTCGGCCCGCGGTAACAGCACGACCTCGAGCGCGCCAATCACTTCCGCCGCCTCGCCCGTGCCGACCAGGCCAACGGTCACCTCCCGTCCAGGCAGGAAACGCTCGACCAGAACCGGTTGGTGGAAACGCGCCAGCAAATCGCGGCAAACCTGTTCGGCCTGCTCCGGGCCGGTGATGCACGAGCGGGCATCGACACCTTTGCCGGTTCCCTCGGCCAATGGCTTTGCGAACAACGGGTAGGGCAGGTTCAATCCGGCAATGTCGGCAGGACGGGCTACAACGGCGAAGTCCGGGGTGGGCACGCCGGCGTCACGCAGCACGCGCTTGGCATGAGCCTTGTGCAGCGCAAGTGTCAGGGTCATCGGATCGGAGAACGTGTACGGAATTTTATAGGCATCCAGCAAGGCCGGCACCAGTGCCTCGCGCCCGTGGCCGTAAAGACCCTCGGCAATATTGAAAACCAGATCCCAGCGATCGCCTTTGGCCAGTCGTGTCACGAGCGAACGCGCATGTCCGATGCGCTCGGTCTGATAGCCCAGTTGCCGCAACGTGATTTCAATGGCTTCAATGGTGCTCGGCCTGTCAAATTCGGCTGTCTCCTCCTCGGTGTAGCCCTCCCGTAGATAGTCGTCACGCAAATCATAGGTCAATCCGATTAACATCGTTGGTCCTCGCCAGCTGGGCGCCTGCAGTTGTTTCAAGAACTATATTCCATAGCTGCGGCCAAAAAAAGAACATTTCTTGAACCGGAGAAAAATGATCATTGCCTTGTGACAATACATTGCAATACATGACTCAAAAAAACTTATTGACACGACCAAGTCAATTGTGACTAGATAGTCCGCAGTGACTAAGGAGTCTATTGTGACCGAGATGTTTTGCACTGACCAGGAAGAGCCTTCTTACGAGATCCCGGAACCGGATTCGCAGGAAGCCTCCAATCGCACGCAGCGCCGCACGCTGCGCACGCGCAAGAAGTTGCTTGCCGCCGCCCAGGGTATGTTTTGCCGTCGCGGAGTCGATGCTACAACCATCGAAGAGATCACCGAACAGGCCGACGTGGGCAAGGGAACATTCTATCGCTACTTCTCCAGCAAGGAAGATGTCGTGCTGGCGCTGATGGAAGACATGATCAATCGCTTGATCAAGTTGCTGCGCGGCTCCAGGAAAGCCCCGCAGAGCCTGCAAGAGGTGCTCGAGCAATTGTTCGATGTTCACGCGCGATTCTTCATGAACCGGCAGGAAGATTTCTTGCTCCTGTTCCAGGGCCGCTTGCTATTGAAAATTCAAAGCGATGCCATCAGCGGCTTGGAAGATCACTTTGGTCGCTACATAGATGAGATCGGCGGCCAGCTGACTCGCTTTCTTCCCCAAACATTGCAGCCCGAACGCGTGCATTCGCTGGCCTTCGCCGTGGTGGGGATGATCTCCGGATTTTTCTCCTTTGCCATGAGCGGCACGGAGACAAATGATCTGAAAGCTAACATGAAGTTGCTCAGGCACGCTTTCGTGTTCGGATGCAAGGCGTTCCTGGTCGATCTAGTCTGAGTCCACATCCTTTGATCGCATGAAAGGAAACGATTGAAATGAACATTCAGACAGCACCAGCAGAGGCCATCGAAGAGCCTCCATCCGCAGCACCGCGGCAATCCGAATCAAATCAAGAAACGATGTTTGAATGCGCCAGGCCGGAAATGACGCTCGTGCCGACGAGCGTCCAGTGGAACAACTGGCGCTGGCAGATGCGCAAGCGCATTCGTTCAGTCGCCGAACTGGCCGCGATCTACAAGTGGGACGCCATTCCGGGCGATGTATACGAGGCGGCGTCGCGTTTTCCGCTGGCCATCACCCCGTACTATGCATCGCTGGCGCAAAGACTCGATCGAAGCGATCCCATTTTCGCCATGTCTGTGCCGCAAGGGCTCGAGCTCGTCGATCCAGTCTTCCTGCGCGAAGACCCGCTTGAAGAAGAGTGTGACATGCCCGTTCCCGGCCTGGTGCACCGCTACCCCGATCGAGCGCTGCTAATTACAACCTCGATCTGCGCAATGTATTGCAGGCACTGCACTCGCAAGCGCGTCACCGGCCAACGCGAGTCTGTCATCTCGGCAGCCCAACTACGTCAGGCGATCATTTACCTGCAAAAGCACCCGGAAATCCGCGATGTGATCGTCTCCGGCGGCGACCCGTTGACGTTCTCAACCAAGGCGCTGGAGAAAATCCTGTCCGCCATTCGCTCGGTGCCCAGCGTGGATATCATCCGCATCGGCACCCGCACGCCGGTCACCCTGCCGATGCGTATTACCGACAACCTGGTGGCCATGCTGCGCCGCTACCACCCGCTGTGGATCAACACACACTTCAACCATCCTCAGGAGTTGACCCCACTGGCTGCCGAGGCATGCGCCCGCCTCGCGGACGCCGGCATCCCGCTGGGCAACCAGACCGTATTGCTGCGCGGGATCAATGACGATCCGCGGGTGATCGAGACTCTTTGTCGCGGACTGATACGCAACCGCGTCCGACCGTACTACCTTTTCCAGTGCGACCTGGTGCGCGGCGTGGAACACTTCCGCACGCCGCTGGCGCGCGGAATCGAGATCATGGAGTACCTGCGAGGCCGCCTCAGCGGCCTGGCCATCCCTACCTTCGTGGTGGATGCACCGCACGGCGGCGGTAAGATCCCGGTGCTGCCCCAGTACGTGCTGTCCTCCAGTCCGAACCACACGGTGCTGCGCAACTTTGAAGGCACGCTGATCTCCTACCCCGAGCCGCAGGCGAACGCCGAGCCACTGGAGACCGTGCCGATCGACCCGGCTTGCGGGCCGACCGTCGCCGATCTGGCCTGCGGCCGGCGGGACAAGATCCAACCCGCAGGCACCGCGCGCCAAGGGCGCCGCGCACGGCAAGTCGTGAGGGCCGCATCGGCCTGACCGCGCCATGAACAGAATTCAATTCCGTCCAGGCATCTTCCGTGCCGATACCCGGTCGGCCGATGTCCTCAGCGTGAGGTGGCTTACCGAGGTTACCATTTCATTGCAGGTAGCCTGCTTTCGGTATCGGACTCCTCGATATGGTCTTCCTCTTGCTGTACGGGCGGGTTCGATTTTCTGACGGATTTCTTCTTCTTCAGCGACGGTTTTTGATATTTGCCGGTTTTCACCTTGTCGTTATCAATCTTGATCTTTTTCGAACACATACAACAACTCCTTGAAAAGATCTTCGGGACTGTCGAAATTGTTACTTCAAGAGCCGTGCCACCTTCGCCGACTGGCGGGCCTGATATTCGTTTATCTGCAGATATTCAATGGTTGGTACGGTGATGCTTGGATGCGCCTAATGAAATGCGGGAGGTGCAATCGGATATTGACTTCTTGCCAAACAAGAAGCTACGCTTCCTACTTTGCTACCCTGGAGGCTGAATACGTGATCGCACGGATCTTGATCGCACTCGATCGTCAAAACACGCGCCGCAACCTGAAGAAACTCCTTTCCAGGCCGGATGTTATCGTCGATTTCCCCAAAAGCCGCGCAAATCTCTGGCAACGCATAGGCCGCGAGACCTGTGATCTGGTTGTCGTCGAGCGCTCGCTGATCCCTGAACCCACGAAGGAATCGCTGGGCAGGTACAAGAGCCTGCTGAACGCGCCCAGCCTGGTGGTGCTGGTTGAAAAGGACGATCCGGACGATCGCATGAATCTAACCACCGACGGTTGCGACGCGATCCTGAACGTGGGGCTACCTCCGGCGGAGTTGGCGGAGGCCATCTCCGCCATCATGGAGAGGCACCTCGAGCTGAGCCGAAAGGCCTTCTCGATGAGAAGCGTCAGGCAGCCTCCCCGGCTGGATGACTTCGTTTCTGAAAGCCCCATTATGAAGGAGTTCATGGACCTGGTGCAGCTGGTAGCGGGCAGCAAGACGTCGCTGCTCATAACCGGGGAGACCGGCGTGGGCAAGGAGAGGCTCGCCCGGGCTATCCACAATGACAACGACCGGCCCGGCGCTTTCGTCGCTGTCAACTGCGGGGCACTACCCGAGTCACTGCTCGAGAGCGAGTTGTTCGGGCACGAGCTGGGTGCATTCACTGGGGCGACACGCGCACGCCGGGGCTGCTTTGAACTGGCTCACCGGGGCACGATATTTCTCGACGAGATCGGCGAGATGCCCCAGCACCTGCAGGTTCGGCTTCTGCGGGTGCTTCAAGACCACGAGATTCAGCGAGTGGGCGGGGAATGGCCCTTCCATGTGGATGTCCGGGTCATGGCAGCCACCAGCCGGGATTTGAACGAAATGGCCAGGCAAAGAGAGTTTCGAAGCGACTTGCTCTACCGTCTCGGCGTGGTCAACCTGAAGGTACCACCCCTTCGAGAACGTAGTGAAGACATTCCGGCTCTGGCAAGAAGCTACGTCAGCCATTTCGCCGCGGAGACCGGCCGCGAGGTAGACGGCATCAGCGACGAGGTCCTGCGGGCACTCATGCGCTACGACTGGCCCGGCAACGTCCGCGAGTTGATCAACGTCATCGAGCGCGCCATCCTGCTTTGCAAGGCCTCTCGTATCGAGCTTACGGACTTGCCGCATTCCTTCCACCTGAACAGCGTTCCCGCCAATATTCCGGAGTACATCAACATACAGGACATCGAGGGCCTGCTTCTACCGCAGGCATGGTTCGAGCATCCGTTACGCGAGGCCCGCGGGTTGCTGGTGACTCAGTTCGAGAAGGCCTACATCTCATCGCTGCTGCGGGAAACAGCGGGGCGGATGGACGCAACGGCGCAGAGGGCGCAGATCACTACCCGCGCCCTGTTTGATAAGATGCAGCGCTATGGTCTGCGGAAAGAAGACTTCAAGCATAATGGTAACAGAAAACTATGAGCCTTAACTTCTCGTTTTTTTCGGAAGTCATGTTCCGATGCCGCCGAATGAACCCGGGTAACTCCCGGTACTGGAGAAACCATTGTGGCAAATTAACTTGTGTTTCCTTTCAACCCGATATGGCGTATAGCTTTGGCACGAGATTTGGATGGGAGCAGAGACCGGTAAAATGATTCTTAACTACCAAGGAGAAAAGACATGAAGAAAATCGCTATCAGCAGCACCGCACTATTCGTAGCCCTCGCGTTCCTGGCGGGTGCCCAGGCGCTGGCGGGAAAGGCGAAACCGGCGGCCAAGAAAGCAGCCAAGCTGCAGACCGTCCAAGGAGAAGTGGTCAAACTGACCAGCAAGAAGGGCAAGCTCACCGGCATTAGCCTCAAGGGCGAGAACGAGAAGATCTATCGCGTGTACATGAACGCCAAGAGCAAGAAACTCGCCAAGGAGTTTGCCGGTAAGAAGGTCGAAGTCTCGGCCGTTCTGACCACCAAGGGCACGAAGAAGAAGCCGGTAATGTGGCTCAACGTGAAGAGCTACAAGGCCGTCGAGGCGCCCGCCGACGAGGAACCCGCCAATGAGCCCGCCCCCAAGGAAGAGGGAGGGGCGACCGAAGAAGGCGGGGTAGAATAAAGAGCCGCGGAGTTGGTCCGGCCCCCGTGCCGGATCAGCTCTTGCGTGAGCCCCCACCCCGGCGACGGCCTGTAAAGTAGGCCCCTAGTGCCACGATCGCTGCGGCACTCATACCAGGTAGCCAAGCGCCGGGTGAAGCAGGTTCGCCACGACCATTCCGATTCCGGATATCAGCCCCAGTGGTTTCCTGTCTGTATCTTGCACCGGGTTCGCCGGCATGTGTATCCTTTCCCGGATGCATGTGCGGGCGGACAAGATAACTTCTTTCAATGGTAAAATGATGGGTAAACTTCCATCGAGGAGGCCCCGGTGAGGCTCCTGCTAGTCGCCGCCAACACGGAGCGCCTGAACATGCCTACCCTGCCGGTGGGCCTGGCCCAGGTGGCCGGGGCGGCCGGACGGGCCGGGCACCTGGTGGACTTTCTCGATCTCATGTTCCAGCCGGATCCGCTGGATGCCGTGGGCAGGGCCATCGAGTCCACCCGGCCCGAGCTAATCGGCATCTCCATCCGCAACATAGACGATCAGGACATTCAGAACCAGACGTTCCTGCTGGAGAAGGCCCGCGGCGTGGTGAATGCCTGCCGGCTGGGAGAAGTGCCGGTGGTGTTGGGCGGACCCGGCTACAGTATTTTTCCCCGGGAGGCGCTCAAGTACCTGGGCGCCGACATGGGTATCGCCGCAGACGGCGAAGGCGCTTTCTGTTCCCTGATCGAGCGGCTGGAGACAGGTAGTGATCTCGCCGATCTGGCCGGCCTGTACCTTCCCGGCCGTGAGGGCATAGACCCCGACTTCTCTCGGCCGCTTTCCGACTGTGCCGTGCCTGTCGAATACCTTGGCGGCTGCGCCGATCCTGCCAACCCCGACATATGGGTGCCGGTTCAAAGCCGCCGAGGATGTCCCAACGCCTGCAGCTACTGCTCCACCTTTCTCATCCAGGGGAAGACGATCCGCTCGACGCCGCCGGAGCTCGTGGTCGAGGGAGTCGAACGGCTTGCGCAGCGGGGATTTCACCGCTTTTTCTTCGTCGACAATTCCTTCAACATTCCCCGGGCCCACGCGCTCGAGCTGTGCCGGCTGCTTCGGCAACTGAAACCGCCAGTAGCGTGGCGTTGCATCCTCTACCCGGAGAAGGTGGACGAAGACCTGGTTGAAGCCATGGCCCGGGCCGGCTGCTGTCAGGTATCGCTGGGGTTCGAATCCGGCGACGAGCGCGTGCTCGAACAGATGAACAAACGCTTCAGTCCGGGTGACGTGCGCCATACGGTGGATCTTCTCGCCCATCATGGTATTCAGCGGCTGGGGTTTCTGCTGCTGGGCGGGCCGGGTGAGACACGTCAATCTGTCGAACGCAGCCTGGCCTTCGCCGACTCGCTCGGGCTGGAGGGGTTGAGGACAACCATCGGCCTCCGCATCTACCCGCACACTCCGCTAGAGCAGCGGGCCATCGAAGACGGTATTATCGAGAGGGACCGTGATCTGCTGCGCCCGCGCTTCTACCTGGCTCCGGCGCTCGATCCGTGGATTTTCGAGCGGGTAATGCCGGGAATGCATCGGCGGGAGGAAAAATGAACAGGAATTCGATCTGCACAGTCATTCTGATCCTGTCTACCACAGGCGCTCGGGCGTTCGGCGGACAGGCTGAGCTCAAGGTGGTCGTGCCCGGCGTCCACGCCTACGCCGGGGTTCCCGCGGGCACGGATGGCGTACTTTCGGACCTGCTGCTGAACGCCTTGCTTGCGCGCCACGGGGTGCATGCCACGGGGCCAGCCGATGTGCGGGCCCTGCTGACGGCCGAGCAGCAAAAGAACCTGCTGGGTTGCAGTGACGAAAGCTGCATGGCTGAGTTGGCTGGGGCGCTGGGTGCCGATTGGCTGATCGGCGGGAGCGTCGGTCGTCTCGAAGATCTCTTTGTGCTCACTCTGCAACTGATCGACGCGCGCAAGGCGCGGGTGACCTCGCGCGCCTCGGTCAACCTGAAGAGTCTCAAGGACGCAACCGGCAAAATCGGCCCCTTGGTGGACGAGCTTCTGGGCGCGCGCCCGCGGCACAAGGTCGAGCCGGCCATTCTCGATCAGGCACCCACGGAAAAATACAAGTCCTTGGACCGGGCCGCCTTCTGTAAGCTCAACAAGGAATACGTCGGTCTGCTCGGCAAGGCGCCATACGACCCGCAGTTGGTTGAGCTGCGCCGGAAGATATTGCTGGATCTGGTATTGACACCTTTCCAGCGCGAGTTCGACGCCAAGCGCTCATGCATCTGGACGCTGCAAGGCCGTCTGTCTGCCATTCTCAGACGCCAGCTAATCCGTTGCGCCACAAGGAAGTGCGCCCTTGACACCAAGCATCGTCAGGCGGAGTTTGCCACATTCATCAGGCAGGTTGAGATCGTTCAGGACGAGTACGTCCGGGCGCTCAAGATGGAGGAGAACGGCACGGGCAAGAGACTTACCGGTTTGCCGTTCGAGGTGAACGAGGTGCACCGGCAGGACACGACAGAAAGCGATGAAATTCGTGCATACCGGGCGGCATACCGATCGGCGGTCAAGATCCTGGACGGCGTATTCACGGCGGCCAGGAAAAAAAGACCAAAGACCCTACGGGCCTTTTTTAGGCCTCCGGATCCTTCGCGTTCAGTGACGGGCCCGCGAGAGGTTTTCCGGCAGTTGCGCAATTTTATCAGCCAGGGATACAAGTTGCGGACATGCCCGCTGGACGTGCTGTCGAACGCCGACATCGAGCAAGCAGCCGCGCGCTTCGGAAAAAAGCACGTCGTCGAGGGCTGCTGGCTGCGTGGGAAAAAAGATTCCGCTGCGCTCGGCATGGTCTGGATCACAAAGCACAAGGGTGTCTGGAAGATCGACCGCTGGTAGAATTCAGTGCCAGGCCAGGCAGCGACCGGGCGTATCGTCTTGCAATTGGCCCAGATAGCGGCCCAACCAGTATGCGACCAGGTAGTCCACTCCGGGATAGGTCAACTGCGGAGTGCCTTCGTCGAAAAGCTGCCATGGATTTCGCTGCCAGATGAAATCCGAGACCACCCTTTCGGCGACGTCGGCGGATTTGTCGCGGGTCGTCTGGTTGTCACAGCCCGACTGGTGCGGCAGGTAGCGCGAATCGGCGCGCAGGTCGACCGGCACTCGCACGCGCGGCGGAGGAGGAAAGCCGGCAAGCTGCTGGCCTGCAATCGTGGCCGCGCCGGCGTAGGCTACCGGATCGGCCGCCGTGTAGATGTAAAAGAAAAAGCAGTTCTTGGTGTGCTCGTGTTCGGGCCACATCTTGGCCCCCAACACCTCATCGAGGATCCGCAGTCGTGTGGGCGCATCATCCTCAAGCCGGGCAAGGTTGAACATGGGCTCCATAGCGATGTTGTTGGCGTAATAACTGCCGCCGCAGTTGTCGTTGTAAGACCATGTCTTGGCTACATCTATCCAGTAGCCGACGTTGTCGCCGGTGGCCGGAGGGTTATTATAGTAGTAGTCCCTGAAGGCGGAGTACTCCGCCTCGTAGCCGGGAATCCCATCGGTAACCTCCATGGCCACCCTGAAAAAAGAAGCCAGCATGACGGCACTGCCCGCCCGGGGGATATTCGCAAACGCCCCGAAGCCCGGCACCTGGCTGATCATGTCGCCCCAGTTGGGCATGAACTCCTGGAAACCCGAGATCTTCGAATTTGTAAAATCGCTTGTATCAAGATCGAAATGTATTGCGCCCTCTGCCGTCATCTCGCGGGTGCACAGCACCACGAAGCGCACGTTGACCTGCCGGACGGGCCAATCGGTTCCGTTCCAGGTTATCTGCAGCGGAACCGTTCTTTCACGCATCAGCTCCTGCACCAGTTCGACGATATCATCGCGAATAAGCGCCCGGGTCTGTTCGTCCTGCTCGCCCAGTGCCTGGTAGGCCCAGGCGTATCCCAGCATGACTCCCTGGTATTGGTCGCGGCTGATGTCACCCAGGTAGTCATAAGCGTTGCCTTCATAGTCGATTCCGCAGTGGTGGTCGGGATCGGAGCAATCCAACTCGGTGTTCGAACTCTGGCCGGCGGGAGCAACCCAGCGGGCCAGCACGCCGGGATCGCCGCTGACGTTGAACCACAGGTGCAAAGTATTGACCAGCTCGATCGTCTGGCGCCGCGCGTCGGCCGAGCCGGTGGCCATCAGGCGCAAAGCCTCTGCGGCCAGGTAGGTCCCTGTCCAGATCGACGAGTCGCCCATGCCGCCGTGATAGACCACGTTGGTATAGTCGGGCGGATCGGAGTAGATGGCGTTGCTCACCCCGCCGAAGTAAAGCCCGTCGCGCCTGAGCCACATCTCGTAAGCCCGGGCGCGATCGTGCATCGAGCCGACCGGATCGGGAGTGACCCAGGCGGCGCCGTTCAGATCGAACAGCTCGCAGCTCTTGCCTCCCTGGCTCTCACCCAGGTTGCAGGCATCCGCGCAGGCCCCGGCCACACACTCGCCCTGCAGGCAGCCCTTTCCGTCGGCGCAGATCTCCTCCCGCCAGCGCCGGCCCTGGGGCGTATCCGCGCAGAAGCGCCGCGTGATCTCGTCCGTGCAAAAGTTCTCGTCCGACGGACACTCGTTTGTCAGGCCGGGATCGCCGCCGGCATCGAAATCACTATCACCCGACAGGTCCCCGTTATCCCCCGCATCGACTCCCCCGTCATCTCCCTGACTGTCCGCGACGTCATCTCCGGCATCGTCAACAAACCCGTCCGCGGCATCGATACCGCTGTCGGTGCCGCTATCGATACCCGCATCCCTTGTGCCGCTACCCGAGCAGGACGCGAGGGCCATCAAAGCCGCAAGTGCAATTAAAAACACAAGTCTGGTCGCAATCCTATCCATTTTCATTCTCCTGGAATTGACCGGGAGATAATGCCATCTTCTCGCGCCATTTGCCAGCTACGGGAAGTTTGACAGAAGTAGAACGAAAAAATAGAATCCGAGACGTTTCCTCGTCGATGGGAGTTTCCGATGCTATGCGTTTTTTACGCGGTGCTCACACTCGCGCTCGTTTGTATGCTGGTGTCGGTGATTTGGGTCGTGCGTCTTTACCGTCTCACCCGCGGGGGAACCATCGGCCGCGTGGTTACGATCATGGCCGGTTTGATCTGCTTCTTCACGGCGGGATACGCGGCGGCCTTTTTTGTGCCCTACCTGCCCGCGACCTTTGCCATGATGCTGACCGCCTTTGTTTTCCTGTTCGGAGCAATCTTCGTCTTGATAGTGCTTTCGCTGATAGGTAAAACCATCCGGCGCGCTTTCGAACAACTGCAAATCGACCAAGATCAATGAGCGACGAACTGCAGAAAAAGCAACAGGCCAAGCGGGTTCTGCTGCAAGCCCTGGAGGGCAAAGCCAGCATCCTGCTGATAAGAAGGCTGCTCGATCGTCTGGAAAAGTGCACGCCGGACGAAGCGGGCATGAAAGCTTGCATCAAGGATATCACCGTGGCGGTGAAGTTGTTCGTGGATGAAGACGTCGGAAGAACGCTGGAACAGGAACTGTCCGCTTTGTGCAACTCCTGAGCCCCCTTCCGGTTGGATCTTTGAACACGTGAAGATCGAGGTCTCTCAATATACAAATGGGGATTACGGAAAGAGCTGGCTCCAGGTTAGTTCTGTGGGCTCATGTTCCAGGGCGGAGATTCCTTCCTAGCTCTGGATGGCAATCTGAGCCCGCAACAAGTCCGGCTCGAAGGCGAAGTAGATCAAGGTGCTTGGGCGTTGTGGACCTTGCATTATCCAACGGGCGTCCTGGGTATCGATCCGATCGTCCCCGCTGGGGTTGTCAGGGCGGTTGGGATCGGTAGCCACTTGGATCCGGCGCCAGATTTCCTGGTAGCGCTCCCAGGAGTCCCCCGAAGTCGGCGGCGGGGTGCGCTTCAAGAAATGGTTGGTCTCGATCAACACGTCGGTTCGATCCAGCCCGCTGTATTGCCTTTCGCCCGGCGCCCGCAAGGTTGCGCCCGAATCGAACTGGTTGCCGTCCATCTCGAGGACCACCGCCACTCCGTCGCCCGGCTTGCCGATGCCGTATGGACTGGCAAACAATGCGTTCTGGGAGACGTACAACCGGCGCTGGCGACAGGTGGAAAGCACGGCCTGGATTTGCTCACTTTTCGGCCTGGGCCAAAAGGGCTGCGCCGTAGGCGCCCATCAACTGCGGGTGTTCCGGAAGTTCCACCGGGCGTCCGAGTTCTTGTGCCAGGAACTCTCTGACGGCCGGGTTGCGGGCCACTCCGCCCGAGAGCATCACCGGTTCGCTGATGCCCGCGCTTCTGGCTAAAGCGGCCACCCTTCTTGTCAGCGAACGCACCAGGCCGCGCACGATCTGTTCTATTGGATGGCCGCGGGCTATCTGCGAAACTATCTCGCTTTCGGCAAAGACCGTGCAGGTCGAGGAGATGGACACCTCTTCTTCTGATTCGAGCGCCACCCGGCCAAGCTCGTCGAGGTCGAGCTCGAGTCGAGTGGCGGCGACTTCCAGAAAGCGCCCGGTGCCGGCGGCGCACTTGTCGTTCATCACGAAGTTGGTCACCCGGCCGTCCGATCCGATGACGATCACTTTCGAATCCTGTCCGCCGATGTCCACCAGCGTGCCGCCGTGACCGGTCGCGGCAAAGACGCCTCGCGCGTGACAGGTAATCTCGGTTACCCGTCGGCCGGCCGGGACCAGGTTGCGCCCGTAGCCGGTGGCCACAATGCTCCCCTCGTCCAGTTCGCGGCCGGCCTTGGCGGACGCCTCTTGCAGCACCCGCCGGGCTTGCTCCTCTAACCGCGGCTGGCTGGGTTCGAGTATGTGCCAGAGCATGGAGCCCTGGGTATCTACCGCCACCAACTTGAAGGTGGTCGAGCCGACGTCGATTCCCAGCGCGCTTACTTCTCCACTGCTCATACGCCCAGCACCTCCATGAATGCTTCCAGCCGGTTCTCGGCTTGCTCGTCAGAGTAGACCCGCGGGTCGTTGTGATCGGCTTCCAGCAATAGTGCGGGCAGACCCATCTCGCCAGCCAGTTTCTCGCGCTGATCCATCTGCCCCACCGAGTAGGGTTTGCAGGAGCGATCCGAGTGCAAGATGATCCCGTCGGCCTGGTACTCTTTTGCCATGGTCTTGATTGTCTCGAGCTTGTGGCCCGTGCCGCGGTTGAGAATCGGGTGCAGGTAGACGCGCGCGGCCGACTCGAGTGGCCGGGAGGAATCCATCATTTCGGCCAGTTCGCCCCAGGCGTTGGTGTAGGTCGAGGCCACCATGGCCACGCCGCGCTCGGCCAGCAGGCGCGATAGGCGCCGCATGCGATACCAGATGGGCAGGTTGTCCCACAGGATGCGCTTCTTCTCGTTCGCAAGAGCGCCCACACCGCGCTCTATGCGCCCGCTGAGTTCAGCAAGCATGGCTCGGTAGTAGTCGACGGTGAACTGCTCTCCGCGCATCTCGACAATCGGGGCCATGTGGATGAACTCGTCGAAGGCCGTGATCGGCGCCGGCCGCTGCTTGCCGCAGGCCATGATCTCGGCCCATGAGAGAGATGCCTCTTTCGACAAGCGCGCCACTCGATCGAGCGCGCTAGGTGCAAGCGTGCGGCCGGCCACCCTTTCGGCCTGCTCAACCCCGGCCTCTAGCTGGTGCTTGACGTATTCGACCTGGTGGGGCAGGGCGTCACGATACAAAAACGGCGTCTCGACCAGAATGAGCGGCACCTTGAAGTGGTGGGCCAACACCCGGTACCAGAGCAGCACGGTCTGGCAGATGTTGCTGCAGCACAACAGCAGATCCGGCCGCGGCAGACGGCCGACCGGAGTCTTGCCGCCCAGCATGGCGCCGAAGTCGGTGCGCGCATAGGAGCAGATGTCGCGCGAGTAGCCGTGGCCCTCGGCCAGGATGCACAGATCTTCCGCGCTGCGCCTGATGCCGCAGACCGCCCCGTGATTCTCGGGATAGAGGACGTAGTAACCCAGAGCAACCAGGAACTCGACCGGGCCGCCCGAAGTCACCCAGGCCACCGGGCAGTGTCCGTTGGCGTAACGCCCTTTCAGGTAGTGGCTGGAGATCAACTCCTTGAGCCGAGGCGAGGTGAGAAGCGGCGGCGACAGGTGTTCGTCCCTCCAGAAACCCGTCCGCCTCATACGTCGCGAAAGACGCATTCTATCAAGGCGCAGGAAGGATTTTCCGAGCAGGTTGACGTTCAGATGATATCTGAGAAAGCCGAAGGGATTCATGCCACACTCTCCAGGAAGGCTTCTATCCTGGTAACTGTCTGGTCGGACAGGCGCTCGCCCAGATCCGATTCGATCACCACCGAGCGGACGCCGGCCGCCTGAAGGCCCTGCCGCAGCTGAGGCAGGTAGAACAGCTCGGGCTCACAGAATTTCAGGTTGTAAAAGATAATTCCCTTGGCTGCATGTCGCTCGACCAGAGCTGAAAGATGGGCGATGCGCTCTTCCACCGAGCTTCCGCGGGTCGAATCGGGAGGGCCCGAAAGCAACCCGTCGGCCATGCGCGAAAGCGGATCGTTGCCGTGCCCCGGCGCATAGAGCCTGCGACCGGAACAGCACAGGTCGTCACCGGCCACACGGCCGGAGGCCGAGGCAATGGCGTCGAAAATCTCCCCGGGCTCCGGGACGATTCCCGAAAGCAACACGGGAATTCCCGGGCGCGCCTTTTCGGTCTTGCGCACAAGCAGCGCCCGGGCCGCCTTCTCGAACTCCTCGGCCGGCAGGTATTCCCGCGAGCGCACGAGACGATAGAAGGCCCGGTCGCTCGTGGGCAGGTTCGCGGTCCGGGCCAGCAACTCGGCCAGGGCGGCGTCGGCACGTTCTTCGCGTGCAAGCGCCTCGGAGATCTCTTCGGGCGTGGGGCTCTTGCAACCAATCTCGCAAAGCTCGTCGCGGACACGTGAGATCTCGGCGACCAGAAACTGTCGGGCCGGCTCGCCTTCGCCGCGCGGCACGTAAAACGGCAACACCGGCCGGGCCGGCTTGATGAAGTCCAGCAGGATCGAGCCCAGCCCCTGCAGCGAGTCGCAGGCGTGCGGCACGACGATCATGTCGACCAGGTCGAGCTTGCCCTGCAGCAAAAAGGACAACCCGGCGCGAACGATCGGGCAAGTGTAGGCCTGCAGGTGGGCGTCGCCCAGGCACGTATCCACCCCCGGCGGCCCCCAAACCTCGACCGGCAGGATATCGCAGGCACGAAACAGTGCCCTGGGATAATGAATAGGAAAAACCGCGGCCACCTTGCCGCCGAGTGCCTTGTACGCCCGAATAGTTTCGATACGCCCGGGAACCGCAATCTCTCCGCTGGACTCGCTCATGGGCACAACGTAGAATATTTCGTTCAGACGGTCAAAGGTTCTTGTAGATAGCGCCATCCGTCGGCGAGGAGGTATTTGGATGCGCTGGAGCAGAAGGGAAATGCTGGCTTTAAGTGGGCTCGCGACACTGCCGCTATTTTCAGGATGCGCGGGCCCGTCGGTCTCCAGGCGTGGATTTGTCTGGCGCGATGATGAAAGCCTGCGATTGAACGGACGCCGGGAAGAGTTCGAGGTAGTCACCCGCGGTTCTCCCGGGACGCGGGTGTTGCGCCTCTGGGCCCGCCCGGTGCCGGCCGGGCTGGATCTCGAAGATGTGGCCCGCCGCATGGAAGCCGCCATGCGCCATAAGGGAGGCGTGGGCATAGCCGGGCCGCAAGTGGGACTGAGCCTGCGGGTGGCTGTGCTGGAACTGGACTACAAGACCGACCATCCATTCACCGTCTTCGCGCGCAACCCGCTGATCCTCGAGCGTTCGGATGACACGCAGGACGGCTACGAGGGTTGCCTGAGCATCCCCGACGTCGGCGGTCTGGTGCGACGCAACCGCTGGATCAAGGTTCGCTACGAGACAAACGCCGGAAAAGTAGTTTCAACCGAGGCGCAAGGTCCCAACGCGGTGTTGTGGCAACACGAAATAGATCACCTGGAGGGCATCCTCTACGTCGACAAGCTGCAGGGCGATCTGCTGCCGATGGAAGAGGTCCGCAGACTACGCAAGGCAGCCGAGCAGAAGACAGATCCCGTCCCGCCCCCAGCGGATGACGTGAGTCTGGCACCCCCGCCGGATCACATCGAAGGCTCGCTTTTCCTGCAGGCCTGAATCTGCTACTATCCTGACATGAAATCACATTATTTCGTTTTAGTGAGTTCTTTCGTCTTGTTTGGCGCCTGTAGCGGAGGATCGGGTGCCGCGGACGGCGGTGACGGGGGCGATGGCGGGTGGCAGCCTGCGCAGGTCTATGTCGATATCGCCTTCACACAGGAGATCGGCCAGGTGGTCGGCGAGTTGTCCGATGTGCGCGCCCTGGCGCTGGATCCCGCCGGCGTGCCTTACGTGGCCACTGCCACTGGCGTTGTCAAGCTTGCAGACAACAACTGGACGCCTGTTACCACTCTAGTCTCGGGTGAGATCTCCGATCTGGCCTTCGACGCTATGGGCTCGCTTGCCGTTGCGGGCCCAGGGGGCGTATCCATCGACAGCCAAGACGTCGCCCTGCCGACAGGCGCCGTGACCGGCTTCGTCGCCCCGCGAGCTGCGGGCGGATGGTGGCTGGCCGGCGAGAACATGGCCGGCTATTTCGACGGCCAGTTCCATTCCATCTGGGATCAGATAAACCTGCCGGTTTCAGCCGTATGCGAACTTGCGGACGGTAGCTGGTTCGCCGCCACCTCGCAGGGAATCGTAAGCGCCGCGGGTACGATAACAACGGCCGACGGCCTGCCATCCAACGAGGTCCGCGCGCTTGCGCTCGGGCACGACGGTGTGCTCTGGGCCGGAACCGACTCCGGCCTGGCGCGGCGCGATCCACAAAGTGGCGCCTGGACCGCGTTTCTGGGCGCCGACGGGCTGCATTACGGGGACGTGCTCGATGTCGACTTCGATGCGGCGGGCGGGATGCTGGTGTCCACTTCCATGGGAGGCAGCCTTTACCGGGCCGACGGAACGCGGCGTTACTATTTCGGACACAACTGGATTCCCGCGGATCGGGTCAATGGCCTGGCCCGAGACTCGGCCGGCACCATCTGGCTGGCAACCGACGGTGGCGTCTCGCGCGTTCTGCAGCAGCAGACCACGCTGGCCGAGAAGGCCGCCTTGTTCGACGAGATCACTCACCAGCGCCACGTTCGGCTCGGATATACATCTACCGAAAACAGCCTGCAGGTGTACGGCGACACATCGAGTTTTGCAAACCACGACGACGATAACGACGGCCAATGGACCGCCATGTACCTCGCCTCGCAGTGCTTCCGCTACGCTGTGACGGGAGAGGCCGAGGCCAGGGAGAACGCCCGCGTCGCGGCCTACGCCTTGATGAAGCTCGAGCAGGTAACGCCGGTCAAGGGGTTCTTCGCCCGCTCGATCGTGCCCGGTGACGAGTGCGACGCCAGGCAGCAGGGCCCGGGCGAATGGCACTTGTCCGACGATGGGCAGTGGTGTTGGAAGGGAGACACTTCGTCCGACGAGTTCGTAGGGCACCTGTTCGGTCTTTCGCTCTTTTACGATCTGGTGGCCGACGAGCAAGAGAAGCAGGACGCGGCCGACACTCTGGGCGCCATCGTCGGCTATATCGTCGACAACGGCTACCGCCTGCTCGATATCGACGGGCAGCCGACTACCCACGGGCACTTCGATCCCGACTGGATGGAAAACGATCTCGGGGCCCGCTTTGGAGACGCCGGCCTCGACTCGGCCATGATCCTCGGCGGCCTGCTGGCTGCCTACCACATGACCGGGGACGAGAAATTTCGCGCTTCGTTCGACTACCTGGCCCGCGAGAGAAACTACAAAGACTACGTAGCCTGTATCGAGGAGATCAACACCTCCTTTCATATCAATCACGACAGCGAGGAGATGTCCTTTTTGGCCATGTATACGCTCTTGCGCTACGAAGACGATCCAGAACTGCTCGATCTATGGAGAGCCGGCCGCGCCGATCTCGAGTGCGCAGGCCTCGACTACCTGTGGGAAGTGCAGCGACCCGAGCGCAATCCTGAGTTCAATATGATCTACGCGGCAATGTCTCAGGCCGACGACTACGATCTCGACGACTCGATCGAAACCCTGCAGAAGTTGCCTCGCAGCCTGATCCTCTGGGGCCTCGACCAGTTCCATCGCTGGGACAAGGATCGCGCCCCCTACGACGACCGCTTCGGAGATCCTCAGAACGAGTTCGTGTTCCCCTACGATGAGCGACAAGTCATGCGCTGGGCCGAAAATCCATATGCCTACAAACAGAGAGGAAGCGGCTACAGCGAGTCATCCGGCATCTTTTGGCTACTCCCCTACTGGATGGGCCGCTACTACGGCATCATAAAATAGCAGCTTCCCTAAAACCACCCAGACATAAAAAGTGTCAAGTTGTATTGACGGTTCACGGCCAAGTCTGCACAGTTTTCAACATCCCTGAATTAATAAGGATTTTAGTAACAGCCCCAGTTTGATGTCATGTAAACCTGACACCAATGTGAGCGGCATCACAAAGTCCCGAAGCGCCTGTTGGACGTATTATCTATAAAAATCAATGTATTGCAGTGCTGGCTGGTAGTTCTCCGCGCGGCTGGCACGACCCTTGCTTATCTGGCTGGTATTCATGGAAACCTCAAACCAAGACCCGAGGAGGAATGTGATGAAAACGATGAGATGGGCTGGAGTTTGTCTGAGTTTCGTCCTGTTGGTGACGGGCTGTAGCAACTACAGCGGAAGCAATGACTACAATCCGCCAAACCTTAATAAAGATGCCAACGCCCTGGTGGAGTTGCGCGGCAACATCGACTTCGGCGCCGTGCTCACCGACGAGCACTTCTCGGTGGACAAGGTGTTGACCGGCTACGTCTTCGATGCAAATCAAGGTGCCCGGGTGACGCTGACGCTCAAATCGACCAATGGCGAGAAGCCGGTCCTGATTCTTTACGGACCGGTGTCAAATAATGGCATCTGGGGCAAGTTCATCGCCCTGGACAAAACCGGCCAAGGCAATCTCGACGGCCTGATCAACGACTTCGCCGTACCCGGTTCGGGGCGTTATCTGGTGGCCCTGGGAACCGAGGACGGCAGTGTCGGCGGCACCTTCGATATTTCACTGGGTTGCCGCGGCGCCTGCTCGGAACCTCACTGCCCCGACATGCTATGCGATCTCTATTGCGCCAACGGGTTCATGAGCGATCCCGACGGCTGCCCGATCTGCCGCTGCGTCGACGACGAGTGCCAGACCGACGACGACTGCCTGATCTACGACTGGACCGACCAGATTCCACACTGCATCGACGGCCGCTGCGTCTTCGAAAAGCCCGGTTGTGGCGAGAACAATCCCTGCCCCGACGGCTTCGAGTGCGTCTTCGACGCCTGCCCGGATGGTTGCACCGAAGACGGTTGGTGCCCGCCTTGCGAGGGTCACTGCGTGCCCGTGCAGGTGAACGAGTGTAGCTCCGACAACGAGTGCCCCCAGGGCTTCGTGTGTATCATGCAGTGCGGCGGTCCGGTATGCGATCCCAATACGGGCGAGTGCCCGCCTGACTGCGATCCGGCCACCGGCGAATGTCAAGGGCAGTGCTTCGGCCAGTGCGTCCCGCAAGCCATCGAGTGCGATGCCGACGACCTGTGCCCCGAAGGTATGGTCTGCGAGATCTCCTGCTGGGATTGCGACAACTCCGATCCCGCCGGCAACGACTGCTTTCCTGGCTGTGTCGGCCACTGCGTTCCCCAGCCCCCGCCAGAGTGCGACGAGAACACTCCCTGCCCCGAGGGCTTCGAGTGCGTCATGGAGTGCTGGGAAGCCCAGGGCTGCGATTCGTCGACCGGCGAATGCCCGCCCTGCGAGACAGATCCCAACAACCCCGACGGCGGCTGCCTGCCCTTCTGCCATGGGTACTGCGTACCTGTCGTGCCGCCTGTGTGTCAGGTGGATCAAGACTGCATCACGGCGAGCGGCGACATCGGCCAGTGCATCGACGGACGCTGCATCTATGACAACGATCCCTGCGCTAACGTGTCTTGCCCGGATGGGGAAGTGTGCCATGTCTACTGTGGCAACGGCTGGTGCGACGCTTTCTGCGAACCGGTCGAGCCGGAATGCCGCGTCGATAACGACTGCCGGTCCGCCGACGGCACCAGCGGCCGCTGCGTCGAGGGCCGCTGCGTCTTCGAGCCGCTTTACTGCCACGCCGATTGGGAGTGCCCGCCCAATTTCGTCTGCCAGATGACCGAGTGCGCTCCCGGCTGCGACGAGACCGGTGACCCCAACTGCTGCGTCGGCATCTGCGTGCCCAACCAGCAGCCCGAGTGCCAGACCGACGACGACTGCATGGTTGACTGCGATCCCAATGGCAGCGATTGCTATCCAGGCCAGGGCCGCTGCATCGGCGGGCGCTGCGTTTTCGATAACTGCAACTGTCCCGAGATCTGGGATCCGGTCTGCGCAGTGGTCTGCTATGATGATCCCGACGACTGCCTACCGGGCCAGTCCTGCACCGGCACCTGCGAGGAGCGCACCTACTCCAATGCCTGCTTCGCCGAGTGCGACCATGCCCAGATAACCCACGCCGGCGAGTGCGGCGGCGGGCAGCAGGAATGCCGCCAAGACGGCGACTGCGCGCCGGGAATGTACTGCGAGTTCTGCATCGGCCCCGACGGTGGCATGGGTCCCTGCACCCAGATAGGCGTCTGCATGCCGATGCCGCAGATGGATTGCGAAAGCGACCAGGACTGCCCCGACGGCTTCCGTTGCGAGTTGGGCTACTGCCCGGACATGCCGTGCGGTCCCGACGGCAACTGCCCGCCTTGCTTCGGCCAGTGCGTGCCCGCGCAGTCCGAGTGCATCGTCACCGGCTGCAGCGGCGAGATTTGCGCGCCCTATCCGATGAACAGCACCTGTGTCTGGCTACCCGAGTACGAGTGCCTGCGGCTGAGCGCCTGTAACCTGCTGCAAGCCCCCAACGGCCAATCCACCTGTGGCTGGATCCAGACTCCGGAGTACCTCGCGTGCCTGGCCAACATCAACAGTTCGGACCAGTGCAACTCAGACGACCAGTGCCCGCCGGGAACACTGTGCCAGAACTTCTGCAATGAGAATGGCGTGTGCACAAGCCGCTGCATCGAGTCGGGTTGCGTCTGCCCCGAGTACGCCGAGCCGGTTTGCGGCACGGACGGCATCACATACGACAACCCTTGCTTCGCCAACTGCGCCGGTGTGGACATTATGTTCCCGGGGCCCTGCCAAGGCTGACAATAGCCTGTAAGGCTTCCTCCAGGCGCCCGTACAGGGCACGGGCGCCGCTATGAGATGAGCGTCCTCCCCTTTCAGGGAGGGCGCTTTTTTTTGGCTTGAGGCTTTGCCGGAAATGATGTAGGTAAAAGTGTGTCAACCCATGAGGAGGAGAGCCGTGAGACATTTCAAACAGATATTGATTACATCGCTGGCGATGAGCATGCTTACGATCGGCCCCGCCGACGGGGAGGAGAAAATGGATCAGCCCGGCAAGGATAGAAGCGCGGTAAGCCAGGCCCACAAGTGGAAACTCGACGATCTGTACGCCTCCCGGGCCGCCTGGGAAAAGGATCTTGCCGGACTCGATATGCAACTTGCCGGCGTCAAGAAGTGCCGCGGTCAAATGGGCCGCGGGATCAAGCGCCTGGCCGGCTGCCTCGATCAGATGTTCGAGCTGCAAAAGCGCCTTTACCGCCTCTACTCCTACGCCATGCGCAACAACGACCAGGATGCCAGGGCAACCGCGGGCCAGGAGATGAAGAGCCAGATGCAAAAGAAGGCCACAGACGTAAATGCTGCGCTTTCCTTTGTAGAGCCTGAGATATTGAAAATCCCGCCCAGGCGGCTTGGGGCTTTTCTGAAATCGAAGCGACTAGCCATCTACCATCACTACATAGACAACATCACCCGCAGGCGGGCTCACATCCTTCAGCCCGGCGAGGAGAAGATCATCGCCAGGGCGGGAGACATGTCCGCCGTACCCACCAATGTCTACGAGATTTTCTCAACAGTCAACATGCCGCGACCGGAGGTTACTCTCAAGAGCGGCAAGAAGGTCACGCTGACGGCGGCGATGTACACTCGCTATCGGGCCGCGGATGACCGCGACGATCGTCTGGCCGTGTTCAAGGCCTTCTGGGGGGCCTACAAGAAGTTCCGCGAGAGTTTCGCCACCTTGCTGGCCGGCGAGGTCAGCCGCGACCACTTCTATGCGCTGGTGCGCAAATATAAAAATGACATGAGTTCCGCCCTCGATAGCAACAACGTGCCGACTTCGATCTATACCAACATGATAAAGCAGATTCGCGCAGCCCGCCCGCTGTTGTGGCGCTACCTGAAGATCCGCAAGAAGATGCTCAAGATCCAGGATCTGGGCTACCATGATCTGTATGCCTCGATCGTACCCGCCATGGAGATGCATACGACCTTCGACCAGGCCAAGAAGACGATCATCGAGGCACTCGCCCCGCTCGGCAAGGAGTACACCGATATTCTCACAGGCGCCCTCGATCAACGTTGGGCAGACATTTATCCCACAAAGGGCAAGCGCTCGGGCGCCTACAGCGACGGCAGCGCCTACGACGTCCATCCCTATGTGCTGCTCAACTACAACGACGACTACGACAGCCTGAGCACCACTGCTCACGAGTTCGGCCACGCCATGCACAGCTACCTGAGCAACAAAAACCAACCCTTCGCCTTGGCCGACTACCCCATCTTCGTGGCCGAGGTGGCCTCGACCACCAACGAGAACCTGCTCAGGCTCGACCTGTACTCGAAGGAGAAGGACCGCGACAAGAAGTTGTTTCTGCTGGGTCAGCACCTGGAAAACTTCCGCACCACGGTTTTCCGCCAGGCCCTGTTCGCCGAGTTCGAGATGACCATCCACGACCTGGCCCAGAAGAGCGTCCCGCTGACGGCCGACAAGCTCGACGAGATCTACCTCAAGCTGCTTCGGGAATATTACGGTGAGAGCGAAGGGGAGATGAAGACAGATCCCCTCTACGCGGTCGAGTGGGCCTACATCCCGCACTTCTACTACAACTTCTACATGTTCCAGTACACAACAAGCTTCATCGCCGCCACGGCCATAGCCGAGAAAGTCTACGCCGGCGACACCAAGACCCGCGACAACTACTTGAAGATGCTAAAGTCCGGCTGTTCGAAGTACGCAGTAGAACTTCTCAAGATGGCCGGGGTAGACATGACCAATCCCACGCCCTACAAGGTGGCCTTCAAGTCCATGGAGCGCTCCCTGGACGAGATAGACAAACTCATTGCGGAGTAGCCTTCTTGGCCGTCTCGAAGCTTTCCACTTTAATCGACAGCTTCGAGGCGAAGGCCAGTAGACCTCCCATTCCCGTTCTCTTGTCGGCGGTGAATTGGAGGGAGTTCTCGCCCAGGCGGATCCAGGCGGCGCTGGGATAGTCGGTCTGCATGGCGGCGTCGATGGGTTGCCAGCGCCCGACCCATACCTCCGTCCACATGTGACGGTTGAAGGCGCCGTCCTGGTACACCAACCCCATCACACAGCGGGCCGGGATACCGGCCGAGCGGGCCAGGGTGGCCAGTAGCACCGATTGTTCCGTGCAGTCTCCCTTCTTTTCACGCAGCGTATCGCTTGCCGAGGCGAAGGCCATCGAGCGGCTGGGTGAAATCTCGTGGCTGACGAAGGCCCTCATGCGCCTGGCCGCGGCCCAGGCGTCCGTTTCCCCGCCAAGAGCTTCCTTGGCTGCCTGGCGGATGGATGAATCGTCCGTCCGAGAGTACGACGTCGATGCCAGGTAGTGCCGCAGCATGTTGTCGTCGATCTTCAACGGAAATGCCCGTCCCGGGGGAGCGGACATCTTCGCGACTTCGATGACGAAGGTTCCCGGTTCGGAATTCGCGACCACCGTCTGTCCCGGGCCGGTCATCCATGATGCCTCTACCTGCTTCGGCAATCCGGCGATGCGGTAACGCGCATGGGTTATTGCCGCGGGATCTTTCCAGGGAAGTTGCAACGGGATGCTGGTAAGAACATTCAGGTCGGGGCCGTCACGGTTTTCCGGATTCGGCTTGCCGTCCCGAAGTTCGAAACGCACGACCAGTGATCCCATCCAGGCGTCGATCTCAACGGGCAGATAGTGGCTGTCTAGTTTGATGCGTTTCAGCGAGCCGGGCATGGCACTTGTCGTTTGTTCGACATTGAGTCGACCGTCTTCGGAGATTGACTTGACCTCCAGGCGATTGTCGACGTAGTCGGCGGTATCCGCGCTGAACTCGCGGTAGCTTTTGACATCTCCAGGCTCGGGCTGCTTGCCTTTGAACAGGAAGGCATACGACTCCCTGCGCAAGGCGCTTTTGTCGAAAGGCACGCGTTTCACCTCCGGACCGCGCACGGTTACCATCTCGCTCCCGACTTTGCCCGCCCGGATGGTCACATCTTCGCCTCCTCCGCCGCCTTCAACCATGCGCATGCGCAACAGTTGCCACTTCTCGTTCACCAGCGATAGTTCATCGAAGGAGATTTCCGAGCGGGTCTCGCCCATCTGCAGGTTGATGTGAGTTTGTCCGTGCACAAGACGGCGTATACCGCGGGGAGTATCGCATCGCCTGATCGTCAAGTGGTAGCTGCCGGCGGGCTTGCCCTGCAGGGAGATCGAAAACCAGCGCTCAGATTGCAGCTTGCCCGCGTCTTCGGGAAACTGTTCGAAGGCGGCGATGATCTCATGGTTGGGCGGCGGCGCCTGCTTGTCTTTCTTGCTACAGGCCGACGAGAAGAAAACTGCGAATGCCAAAAGAAGATTAAGTTTAGGGCGATGCTTTCTCATGTGTCGATTCTAGTTCCAATATTAACTCCTCACAAGGCATACCACCCTGAACTCCCACCCCATTAAATAGAAGTACCTCATTGTTTCCCGTAAACCGGGATGTTAAGGTTGTTGTTGCAAGACAAAACCTTCACCAATGAGGTGATCCAAGCATGCCACAAACTCTACTACCGTTCCAGTACGAA
>DATKYQ010000009.1:0-4779 GCA_035528415.1 Myxococcota bacterium
GACCAGTGATACCAATCCGGGCGCGCGCACGAACGGCTCGTCCTCGCGCGGCCTCACCCGGGACGCCGGCTCGTCGCCGCCAAGCCAACTGGCCATCTCCTCGTCGCCCGGGACCCGGGCTGTCAGCCGCTCGGCGTCCACTCGGCCCACTCGGGGCCGAAGCGCCTCTCGAGAAGCTTGCGCATGCGCCTGGTGACGAAGGGCGCCTCCCCGGCCGAGGCCACCGAGTTCGACGAGAAAGTCTCGAGAATCAGACAATTGTCACCCGATGTTGTTGAGATCCTTAAAATCCTGAAGGAAGCGGAGGCTGGGGCGAAGATCGCCGATCTATGTCGTAAGTACGGCTTCAGCGAGCAGACGTATTATCGCTGGAAGTCCAAGTATGGCGGCATGGACATAAACGAAGCGCGACGGTTGAAGCAACTCGAGGAAGAGAACCGGCGCCTCAAGAAAGCGGTCGCCGACCTGACCCTGGACGTCCAGATCCTGAAGGAGATCAACTCAAGAAAATGGTGAAACCCGCAGCGCGGAGACAAGCCGTTCTTCATGCCCGCAAGGTGTTCGGTGTGAGCGAGCGACGCGCATGCGGGCTGATGAGGATCGGAAGATCTAGTCATCGATATCGCTCCGGACGGCGCGGATGGCCTGGGCTGAAGCAGCGACTTCTGGAGATTGCATCACAACGGATACGATTCGGCTACAGGCGTTTGCATGTGATGCTGCGCCGGGAAGGATTTGAGGTGAACCACAAGCGCATCTACAGATTGTATCGGCTGTAAGGAAAAAGAAGCGCAAGAGGCGTACCAGCGTGGCTCGTAAGCCCCTGGTGCTCCCCAATCGCATCAACGAGCGTTGGTCGATGGATTTCTTGTCTGACTGCCTCGCAGACGGCCGGCGGTTGAAAGTCTTCAGCGTCCTGGACGACTTCAGCCGCGAGAGTCTTGCGCTGACAGCAGACACGTCGATCTCTGGAGATCGAGTAGCCCGTATCTTGGACAGAGTTGCAGCAAAGCGTGGGTATCCTGACGGCTTCGTTATGGACAACGGGCCCGAGTTCACCAGCCGAGCCCTGGACGCCTGGGCCTACAAGAACGGAGTGAAGCTGGATTTCATCGAACCAGGCAACGCCGGCGGAGTTCGCGCGTCAGTTTTCAGATCTCCGGTCGCCTACGGCTCACTGCGATCTGAAAACTGGTATTGATATCGAAGAAGAATTGAGTTTTAACCAATGAGAACTCTCATCGAGAGTGGACCTACGATTGGGGGCATGTCATCCGCAAGACCGACTGTCCGCTCCTGGCTGTCAAGCGCAAGGGAGAGGGCATGAATTTGTTAGAAGCGTTGTTCTCCTCGTAGGAGTAGTAGTTTGTCAATGAAAAAGGCTCTCATTTCGATTATGTGGCTGACTGTCATCATTACGACCCCGCTAGTGCGGGCACAGATCGTAAACGTTGCGCCGAGCCTGAATAAAATGGAAAAGAACGGTTTTGCCTTCGAGGGGGAAGGAGCCCTGGAGTGGAGAACAGGCAACACACCGCTTTTCACTGTGAAGGGTTCGATGCTCGGTCGCTACATGCTTCAAAGACATAACGTCTATCTGCTTGTCTCTGGACGATATGGCCTAAACAACGGCAACCTCCTCGAAGCTGCCGTGACTGAACACTTACGGTATCAGTATGATTTTACAGATTGGTTTGGAGGAGATTTGTTTCTCCAGCACCAGTATAGCGAGTTTAAGCGGCTAGCTATGCGCAATCTAGCCGGAGTAGGTCCACACTTCTCTCTACCGACAGGCAAATCTTTCCTGCTTTCCATTGGCACTGCATATATGATCGAGTTTGAGAAGTACGACTATTCCTTGGATGAATTCGGTAACAAATATTCAGATGCGGGTCAGGAGGGATACAACCACAGATGGACCAACTTCATTGGCTGGAGCCTGGAGCTAAACCAACGAGTCCAACTAATCCACGTGACATACTTTCAGCCCAGGTTTGATGCGTTGAATGACTTCAGGGCTATAAGCGAGTTCTGTATCAAGGTTGAGCTGGTCGGGAAGCTTTCACTCAAGCTGACGGCAACGGCAGCCTATAACAGCCGCCCGGCACAGGGGGTCGACAAACTCGATACTTTTATTGGAAACAGCTTGAGTTTCTCTTTTGCTCCTTGATAACCGACAATATCAGGGGGGCAATTGCTGATGGAAACAGACCTAAAAAACAAGCCCTACTTTGTGCTGACCGTCGTAGGCGGGGGTACGCTGCTTTCTGCCATGGCGGGTTCAATGATCAATCTGGCTTTGCCCGACTTGGGCCGGGATTTGGGTATATCCATTGAAGACTCCCGCTTGGTGGTGCAGTCATTTCTCTTGGTGGTTGGAGCTTTTCTGCTGGTGGCGGGGCGGCTCGGCGACCTGATCGGCCACAGACAAGTCTACTTACTCGGTTTCTTCGTTTTCGGAACCGCTTCGCTTTTCTGTGGGCTGGTGGAGAGCTATACCTGGCTGATCGCCTTCAGGGTGCTTCAAGGAGTGGGCGGGGCCATGGTCATGGCTAGCGGCCCGGCACTTCTAACTCTTTCGTTTCCGGTAAAACAACGGGGTCGGGCACTGGGCATGCTGGCGACCGCTACCTACGTCGGATTGACCGTGGGGCCTACGCTCGGGGGATTGATCGTGTCAGCGCTGGGATGGCGTTGGACATTCTTTGTCTATGTCCCGACTAGCCTTACCGTTATTGGACTGGGATTCTGGCTGTTGCCCAGAAAAAAAACGATTCGCGATCAGACTCGCTTCGACTGGTCCGGAACATTTTCTCTTTTGGTGGGTTTGCCCTTTTTGTTGCTGGCACTGACTGAATTCCAGCACTGGGGGGTTCTATCCTGGCAGAGTTGGTTGCTAGCCGCGATCGGCGGGTCGGGACTGGCAGCCTTCGTGATAATCCAGAGGCGCAGCACCTCGCCGCTACTCGATCTAGATCTATTTCACTCGCGTATCTTTTCGGGGGCCGCCGTCAGCGCCGTTGCAAATTATACCGCCTTGTCAGCGGTGATGATTCTGATCCCGTTCTACCTGGAGGAGGGGCTCGGCAAGCAACCGTCCGAGGCCGGGATGTTTCTTTCGGTCCAGCCGGTCTTGATGGCTATTTCGGCTTCTCCCTCAGGCTGGCTTTCCGATCGGATCGGCAGCCGGATACTGGCCGTGCTCGGGATGGTGATCATGGCCGTGGGATTGTTCGGCCTTTCGGAACTCGGGCCGGACTGCTGCAACGCCGGCGTGATCTTGTGGCTTGGTCTGATAGGCCTGGGTACCGGTATTTTTATCTCACCGAATTCCAACGCGCTGATGGGCGCTGCTCCGCGAAACCAGCAGGGTGCGGCCGGGGCGGTGTTGGCCGAATCACGCGTTCTGGGTATGTTCTTGGGCGTGGCAATAGCCACGACCATCTATGAGACCCTGGGCGGAAGGACCGGTAAAATCTGGAGGCCGCAAGACTTCTTCGCCATGGATGTCGCCTTCAAGGTCGCCGCGGTCATTGCATGTCTGGGAGCAGTTGCTTCCGGTCTGCGTGGGGCGAAAAAGGACTGAGCCCATATTCAAGAAGAGATCAAGGGATTCGATACACTTCGACTTCACTAAGGTTTGAGGGTTTTGGAATGTTTTGGCTCGCAGCAGTTGAATCGGGCGCTAGACCATGTCCGGCTTTTGGTAGTGGCGTTGCCTGCCCCGCACTACGCGGATCATCGCGGCCAAGTCTTGCTCGGTTGCTCCCGGCGTGGCCTGCTCTACCTTGGTGAATCCCAGTCGCCTGGCTTTTTCGGCGGCTTCGGCGTTCAGACACCAGGCTACTACTGCAGGCCCCCAGCCGGGGCCGTCCAGTTCGTCGGCCAGGGCCTCTGCCTCGTCGGGCGAGCGGAAGATGCAGCCGGTCAGCGGCAGGGCGCCCATCACTACCCGGGCGGCTTCCGTCACCGGTAGCGGCAGCACCACCAACTCGGCTCCTTCGTTTGCCAACAGCGTCTCTATCTTTCCACCCGGCGCGGTTATTACCAAACGCTCGCCTTGCAGCGTCAGTCTGCCGAACCAGTCCAGCGCGCGCGCGCGCGCCACCGCTGGGCCGATTACGAATATGGCCGGGGGCTTGATACCGGCGCGCTCGGCCGTGCGCGGCAGTTCGGCCAGCGTTCCGGTCACCACGCGTTGGGCGGAGGTGGTGCCGCGCTCCACCAGTGCCGCCGGGATGCGCGGATCCATTCCTGCAGAAAGCAGCTTGTCGACAACCTGTGGCAGGCTTGTCACACCCATGTAGCCCACCAGTGTGGCGTGTGCATCGGCCGCCAGCAGATCCCAGCGCACCTGGGCGCCGCCCTCCTTGATGCTTTCGTGGGCCGTGACCAGGGTGGCCCTGACTACCTGCTTGCGGTAGGTGACCGGGATGCCTGCGTAGGCCGCGGCGGCAATTCCGGCCGTCACGCCCGGCACTACCTCGAAGGGAACGCCGGCCGCGGCCAAGGCCTCGGCCTCCTCGCCGCCGCGGCCGAAGACGAACGGGTCGCCGCCCTTCAGGCGCACCACCCGCTTGCCCCGGCGCGCAAGACGTACCAGCAAGGCGATGATCTCCTCCTGGGGCACCGGGTGATGGCCGGCCTGCTTTCCCACGCTGCGTAGTTCGACCTTAGCCGGTAAGTCGCAGGGCAAGGCGGTGGTCGCCAGGTGATCGTAGACTACCGTGTCTGCTTCAAACAGGCGCGAGCGTCCCTTGCAGGTCAGCAGGCCGGGGT
>DATKYQ010000010.1:0-121855 GCA_035528415.1 Myxococcota bacterium
CCCCTCCGCTTTTGGTTTTTCACCGGTCGAAAAAGCGATGTCCTTTACGGACATCGCTTTCCCGACCGGCTTCACATCGTCGGTCTATGTAATCTTGGGATCAAGAAAGAGGAACGGTAGGGAAAACGCTGGCCTTAACACCAGACGATTCCGCAATTAGATATACTATTTCTCACGAAGGAGGGCACATGGTTAACATGTATCACTATCATTGGACAGCGGGAGGTTCGTGGGATATAATGGTTACTTATCCAGATAATGCAGATGATAACCAGGCGTTTGAGGATAAATTATTCACTAACACACCGAATGATTATGATGACTTAAGAATTTTGCAAATAAGACTCCATAAATAATAATGATTGGAGAATGATATGCATAACAAATACTTAAGAGTACTAAATATTGCAGTATTGTCAGTTTACTGTCAGCTGACTGGGTCGTCCGACTCCGTGGCAAATAATCGTCATGATTGTTGCATACCTAGCTATTATGGTAGTATGAATTATACAATTAATACTGAATATCAGCCAAGGATGACAAAATCTCTGGCGAAAACATATGGCACGCCTTGGGTGTCTCGTATATTCTACGGATGGGAACAAATAAAAGTAAAGCTATATGTAAGTAATGTTATTGATAGTACCTCGGATAAAGATTGTAAAATCTCGGTCAAGGATAGCGGAGACTGGCTAAAGACATGTAGAATGAGAATTATCAATAGAGAAAATGGCCGTATTGTTTATAACCGTCTGTGGGATAAGCTGCCCAGGCCTTCAGGTAGAAGATCTGAGAAACTGATGACCACAATTAGTCCTGGAGAGTCGACTGGCGGTGAAAGGATAATATTGCCAGTTGATCATGATGGCTCGCCTCTGGAAAAAGGAATATATACTGTAAAGGTTATATGCGATATGGATGCGCTTGTCCCATTATTGCATGGGACAACGAGCAAATGTAACTCAATACTAAAAAATAGGAATATAGTTGGAAATAGTGTGGTGGAAATTATAAAACCCTCGACAAGGCTCGAAAGAGCAGAAGAGGAAATGCATAAGGCATTTTGGTTGGGCATCTACACGCCAGAGGCAATACCACACCTATTGAAGGTGCTTGAATATGACCCGAAAGGACGACAGGCAATGGAGTGGCTTTCTGGTGCATATATTAAAACAAATGAAATGGAGAAAGCAAAAAAGATCATCAATAGATGCATAGAGGCAAATCCATATAGTAGGGCATGTAAAAATTATCGAAAAGAAATTAATATGTAACATATGTTACGTATGTCCGCCGCCCATCGGACCTCTGATCAGGAGGGTTAACCGGTTTTTCGACATCTCGTTGACATGACCAAGATAGGACCAATCACGTCCACTATTGAACCACGTCCTGTCCAATGTGTGCCGTAGAAGCACCATGTTGAAGGAGGAACCGAAAATGGGACCCTAGATGCATGATGCGTAAGCTCTGCGAAAGATGAAGGTAGGCCCTTCGGAGTCGGGTTCCAGAGCCAGGCTCCAAACCGCCACGAGCTGCTGTGGTCAAGAGCCATGGTAGTGAGCGTCGTGGGAAAAGACGGGTGAATAACCCGCCAGGTGTGAGACGGAAAGACGAACGCAAGTGAACCACTGTTGACGCGTCGTAAGACGAAAATCAGCATCAAAACTGAGGGCGATTGGATCTCTCAGGATGAGTTCACCGGAAATCTGGTTACTGGGTGGATGGTGCTCGGCGTAAAGGTGGCGTGAGTCCGTCTCAGGCTTTTGCAGGGAACTACGGGAACCAGTCGTCTCGATGTGAAGGGAGAAATCCAAGTGGAAGAACCACAAGGGTGAGAGTACCGATGCGAGGCACTGGGGCGGACCAACCCGTACGAGCGATGAAGGCTGGTAATGCAGCTGGAGCAAAGGGGTTGGGTCAGATGGTCGCGGTTATCGCTCAACTGTCGATTGGCAGGAGGAGGCCATGAGCGCGGCAAAACCATTCAACATCCCTAAGAAGTTGGTATGGCGAGCCTATCAGCTCGTGAAAGCCAACAAAGGAAGTGCGGGGATTGACCGGCAATCGCTGGAGGACTTCCAGCGAAAGCAAAAAGACAATCTGTATCAGATATGGAATCGCATGTCCTCAGGCAGCTATATGCCACCGCCAGTGAAAGCCGTGGCTATTCCAAAGAAGAGCGGAGGGGAAAGGATTCTGGGTGTGCCGACAGTGGCAGATCGGATAGCGCAGATGGTTGTTAAGTTGGTCCTCGAACCCGAGGTCGACAGGATTTTCCTTCCGGACTCCTATGGGTACCGGCCGGGTAAATCAGCGCTTGATGCCATCGGGACAACGCGTGAGCGATGTCGCCGGTGGGACTGGGTGCTTGAGTTCGACATCGTTGGCCTATTCGACAACATTTCGCACGAGCTGTTGATGAAGGCAGTACGGAAGCATACGTCCATAAAGTGGGTTTTGCTGTACATCGAGCGATGGCTATGCGCGCCGATGGCGTACCCTGATGGTACGGTCGTCGAGCGCACCTGCGGAACACCGCAGGGAGGTGTAGTCAGCCCGGTTTTAGCGAATCTGTTTATGCACTATGCATTCGACGCCTGGATGGGTCGCACTTACGTGAACAACCCATGGTGCCGCTATGCGGACGATGGATTGATACATTGTGAGAGCGAGCGACAGGCGATGGCTCTCAGAACAAGTCTCCAAAGTCGTTTTGCGGAATGCGGTCTGGAGCTGCATCCCAAGAAGACACAGATTGTTTACTGCAAAGACTACCGACGGAAAGGGACGTATCCGCGGACGCAATTCGATTTCCTTGGGTACACTTTTCGGCAACGGGTGGTCCGGCTGAGTCGACCGACACGCTTCTTTGTAGGGTTCGGTCCCGCAGTGAGCAAAGCGTCGATGAAATCGATGCGAACTCACGTTCGTCAGAGCGGTATCCGAAATCGGACGGACCTGAGTCTGTTGGAAATCGCCAAGAAATTCAATCCAACCCTGCGAGGGTGGTTGAACTACTACGGAGGTTACCGGCGGTCGGAGATGTACTTAGTACTGAGGCACTTCAATCTGACACTGGTAGCCTGGGCGATGGCCAAGTTTAAGAGATTTCGAAGACGCAAGACGGAGGCAAGTCGCTGGCTGATGAAAATCAGCAAGCGGGACCCTCGCCTATTTGCTCACTGGCAGGTGGGGATGGTTGGATCGTTTATCTGATGGGAGCCGTGTGAGTCGAGAGGTTCACGCACGGTTCTGCGAGAGGCTGAGGGTGAGATTCCCTCGGCCTACTCACCTTCTCAGACGACACAAAAAGCAGCGAGAAAGGCTATCCGAACATGATGGGTGACAAATCATCTGCAAAGAAGTCGATCGATGGCTTTGGCGGTCTATCGCGATGATTCCTGCATCGTGACAACTCAATAGGCGCCACGACCGCTGTTTCTGGCACAAAGGCAAAAAGCGGTTCCTTCCGTCGTCAAATCGCAGGTAAATACCAAAACCGCATCGAGCCAAAAACGAGCTAAAAACGATCTTGTGCCAAGCCCCCTGTGGCGCTAGACTCCCGGCATGCGCTGTCCGAACTGCGGAAAAGAGGTGCCTGACGGCACCGCGATTTGCGAGCACTGCGACCACATTCTGGATAAGTCGTTCCTGGGAGGCGGGTTCACCGACGACTCCGCCGGAGAGAGCGGCGGCAACTACGACCAGGATGGCTCCTCTGGCTCTGACGACCAGGCCTCGCCGGGCGGTGACCAAGTCGATCGCGAGATGGAGGCCCTCAGGCGCCGCCGGCGGGTCGAGAAGAATCCGCCGCGCGGGGCCTCCGGTATCGAGGAAAGCAAAGACCTGGGCGAGGAAGCCGGCAAGTTGGTCAAGGACGTAAAGGGGACGTTTTCGAACGCCTGGGGCTTCTACAAGAAGCAGGACACGTCCGATAAGCTTTGCACGGCGGGAGCCGCCTTCGTTGTCTTGTTTGTCTTTTTCCCCTGGGTGACGATTTCGGGCGCTTCATCTATTACCAAGATCGGCATCGAGGTCGGCGGTTGGTTCTCGATGCTGATGGGAGCCGCCATGATCGCGCTGATATACATGCGCGGCCAGAAACACTGGCGCGACAAGCAAAAAGTCGTCATCTACGCCCAGGCCGGCGTGGCCGGCTTGACTCTCATCTCTCTATTGATCCAGATGGGCAAGCTGAGTTCGCTCACCGCGGCCGACACCGACTCTCCCCTGGAGATGACTTTGGGCACGCACATCCAGATCGGCCTGGTTTTCAGCATGTTAGGGGCCATCGCCATGGCGGCCGGCGCGGGGTTGCTCTTGAAGGAGAAAGTGTTGGCTAAGAAGGGTTGAATTTCGCGCAGATCTTTTTGGCCAGTTCGGCTCCTTGGCAGCCTGCTCGCTTGATGTCCTCGATCGTGTCCGCGGGCGGGTTGCCAGCGGCATCGAGCACCCGCGCCAGAATATCGGTGATCTCGGTAAAGCGTATTCGTCCTTCCAGGAATGCCGCGACCGCCACCTCGTCGGCCACCGACAGGACGGCGGGTAGCCCTCCGCCGCCCTCCAGCGCCCGGCGACACAGGCGCAGGGCGGGGTAGGAGTCCTCGCCAGCTGAATGAAATGTCAGACCCGGCACGGCGGTCAAGTCGGGGGCGCGTGCGCCCGCCAGTTTTCCGGGGAGATCGAGCAGCCCGGGAAAACTAAGGGCATGGGCGATCGACAGGCGCATGTCCGGCCGGGCCAGCTGTGCCAGCAGCGAGCCGTCGACCATCTCGAGCATGGCGTGCACCTGGCTCTGGGGGTGGACCAGGACCTCTATTCGCGCCGGGGGCAGATCGAAAAGCCAGCGGGCCTCCATGATCTCAAAACCCTTGTTCATCATGCTGGCGCTGTCGATGCTAACCTTGGCGCCCATGTTCCAGTTGGGATGCGCCAGGGCTTCTTCCGGCGTGACCCGCATGAGTTCTTCGCGCGGGCGCCCGAAGAACGGTCCGCCCGAGGCAGTCAGGATCAGCTTGTGAACCTGTTCAGGGTCGACCCCGGCCAGTAGCTGGTGAGCGGCGGCATGCTCCGAATCTACGGGCAGGATGACGGCTCCGTGTGCCCTGGCCTCCGACATGACCAGTCTGCCGGCCATCACCAGTGCCTCCTTGTTGGCCAAGGCCACGGTCTTGCCGGCCTGCACGGCCGCAAAGACGGGATCCAGGCCGGCGCCGCCTACGATCGCCGCAACCAGTATGTCGACATCCGGCTCGCGACTAAGCGCCGCGATCTCGTCGGGGCCGGCGAGGATTTCGACAGAGTCGCCACAAAGCCTGGTTTTCAAATCCTCGGCCGCCGCCGGATCGGCCAGCGCGGCCACCCGGGGACGGTGCCGGGCGACGAGTTCGAGCATGGCATTCACGTTGCGATTTGCAGCCAGCGCCACTACCCTGAAGCGCTCGGGAAAGGCGGCGATCACTTCGAGGGCCTGGCGGCCGACGGAACCGGTCGCTCCCAGGACGGCAATACCCAGGCGGCTCATCTCAACCGCCTTGTTCGATCTGTTCGTCGGTCAGGCCGAAGCGGCGCCGGCGTTTCTGGTAGTCGGCCAGTGCCCGCAGCAGATCCTGCTCGCCGAAGTCGGGCCAGAGCTTGTTCGAGAAGTGGAATTCGGCGTAGGCGCTTTGCCACAGCAAGAAGTTCGAGATGCGCTTCTCGCCCCCGGTGCGGATGATCAGGTCGGGATCGGGCATGCCCGCGGTATAAAGAAACGACGAGAATCGCCGGGAGTCTACCTGCTCCGGCTCGATCTTTCCAAGCCTCGCCCTGCGGACCAGGTTGCGCGCCGCCCTGGTGATTTCCTCGCGGGATCCGTAGCTGAGGGCCAGGGCCAGGGTCATCGAGCGGTTCTTGCGGGTGGCGGCGATGAGATTCATAAGTTGCTCGCGCACGTCAGGCGGCACGCGGCGCAACTCTCCCAGGCGCACCACGCGGATGTCCCGCTGCATGATCTCCTGCCATTCCTTGACGATGAATTCGGCCAGCAGGTTCATCAAGGCCCGCACTTCTCCCGGCGGCCGACCCCAGTTCTGCGCCGAGAAGGCGAACAGAGTCAGGTTGGCTATGCCCAGCCGGCGACAGGTTCTGACGACCCGGCGCACGGCCTTGCTCCCCTCGCGGTGACCCAGGGAACGCTCCATCCCCCGCCGGCAGGCCCAGCGCCCGTTGCCGTCCATGATGATACCGACATGGCGCGGGAGGCGTTTGGGATCAATGCGCTTTATACTCGTGCCGGGCATCTATATGCCCTCCTTGTTGCGATCGCCGACTTGAGAGAGCTTTCTCTGGGCCAAAAGGCCTACCAGGAAGATAAGCCCCAGGATGATCATGTAGTATGTCGGGTGTCGTGCCTGGAAACCACACAGCCAGGGCATGCCCAGTGAGGCCAGTGCCGCAATTGTCCCCCAGGCGAAGGCCAGGGCGCCAAGGAACGATGTCGACATCATAACCAGTGCACGCATCTGCCACATGCTCAAGAAACCGCCGGCCGCGAAGCCGGGAAAGAAACCCCACGGAAAAGCCCCCGGGGAGATTACCAGGCGAGCGGCCTCGCCGGCGCAAATACCCAGGCTGGTTCCGGCGACGATGAAAAGTACTGCTTTTGCCAGGGGGTTCGCAAGCAAGAGAAGGGCCAAGCCCCCGACGGCGATACCCCAGCCCAGATCGACTCCGATCCACTTGGCCAGCAAGGCGCCTGCCAAGGAGCCTATGAAAAACCCGCAGGCTGCAAGCGTCAGACGATGCAGACGCCAGCCGAAGACCAGGAAAATCAGGCCGACAAGCGCCACCATGGCCGCGTAGGCGGGCGGCAACCCGTGCTCGAAGCCTAGAATGCGGTCGATGCGGGTTGCGCTCATGGTGGCTCCCCGGGATCAAACTTCCATGATCTCCTTTTCTTTTTCTGAAAAGACCTCACCAATTTTCTCAATGGCTTTATCGGTTTCCTTCTGGATTCGATTGAAACCGCGCTTTTTGTCGTCCTCGGAGATGTCCTTGCTCTTTTCGAGTTCCTTGAGGAATTCATTGCCGTCCCGGCGGTGATTCCTGATACTTACCTTGGCGTTCTCGGAGAGCTTGCGGCACTGTTTAACCAATTCCCGGCGCCGCTCCTCGGTCAAACTGGGGATCGGCAGGCGGATGATTTCTCCGTCGCTTTGCGGGTTCAGCCCGATTTCCGCAACGTGGATGGCTTTCTCGATATCCTGGATGAGCGCTTTCTCCCACGGCTTGATTACGATCTGGCGCGCGTCGGGGATGGAGAGCGAGGCTACCTGGTTCAGCGGCACTTTCGATCCATAGTACTCAACTCGCACCGGTTCCAGCACTGCCAGGTTGGCCCGCCCGGTGCGCACCCGGCCCAACTCGCGTTTGAAGGCATCGATCGCCTTATTCTGGTTCTCGGTAAGATCCTTGATTACATCGTCAATCATGTCTTCATCTCCCCTCGGAGAACGGCGCCCGGGGCATCAGGCGGTCGCTAAATCGCCGACGAGCGTGCCAACATCCTGACCCTGGATTGCCTTGAGCATGTTTCCCCTGTCGGTCAGCTTGAAGACTACTATGGGCAAGCGGTTGTCCATGCACAGGGAAACGGCGGTGGCGTCCATGACCTTGAGATCGCGCTTGAGCACATCCATGTACGTCAGGTGCTTGAAGCGGCGGGCGTTGGGATCTTTCAGCGGATCCGAATCGTAGACCCCGTCGACACGCGTCGCCTTCATCAGCGCCTCGGCTTTCAACTCCATGGCCCTGAGCGCCGCGGCCGTGTCGGTGGTGAAATAGGGGTTGCCGGTGCCGCCGGCCAGCAGGACCACCCGGCCTTTTTCCATATGCCGGATGCCGCGACGCCGGATGTATGGCTCGGCCACCTCGTTGACCGACAGGGCGCTCATCACTCGGGTCTCAGCGCCCGCTTTTTCGAGCGCCTCCTGCAGCGCCATGCAGTTTATGACCGTGGCCAGCATGCCCATGTAGTCGCCGGTGGCGCGGTCGATGCCGGCCTCCGCGGCTTGCAGGCCCCTGATAATGTTGCCGCCACCGACGACCAATGCAAGCTGGACTCCAAGCGAGCGTATCTCGACCAACTCGGAGACGATTTCGGAAAGAACGGCGGCGGAAATGGTTGCCGCGTCGCCTTGATCATCTCCGCGAAGCGCCTCACCTGAGAGCTTCAAAAGGACGCGCTTGAATTTGGGTTCCATGGCTTCCCCTTCGGGCAGCACTCCCTCTACTTCTTGGCCTGCGCTATCTGTTCGGCTACCTCCGCCGCCAGATCTGTCTTCTTCTTCTCGATTCCCTCGCCGAGTTCAAATCTGGCGAAGCGCCGGATGACGACGTTCTCGCCGATCTTGGTCACCAGTTCCTGGCGCAGCTTCTCGACCGACATCTTTTGTTCACGCACGTAGGTCTGGTCCATCAGGCAATTTTCCGTATAGAACTTCTTAAGCCTGCCCTCGGCAATTTTGTCCCACATTTTCTCGGGCTTGCCGGATTCTTCGGCCTGCTTGCGGTAGATTTGTTTTTCTTCCTCGACCACGCCTTCGGGCACGTCTTCACACAGCAGGTAAGGTGGATTTGTGGCCGCTATCTGCATGGCGATCTCGCGGCAGAAATTCTTGAAATCGTCGCCCCGGGCCACGAAGTCTGATTCGCAGTTCACTTCGAGCAGAACGCCGATCTTGCCGCCCATGTGGATATAGGCGTCAACCTTGCCCTCCGCCGCGATGCGTCCTTCTTTCTTGGTGGCCGAGGCGATGCCCTTTTCCCTGAGGTGTCTTATTGCCTTGTCGATGTCTCCTTCGGTTTCCAGAAGCGCCCGTTTGCAATCCATGATACCCGCGCCGGTCCGCTGGCGCAGTTCAACCACCGTCTTTGCTCCGATCTCCATCTCGTAGCCTCTTGCTTTCTTCCGCCTGAGCGGATGATAATCTGAGAGAAACCCGGCTTATTTCGAGTCGCCGCCGGCGGGTTTGTCAGCCTGCTTGGCGGCTTCTGTGCGCCTCCGGCCGAGCACCTCGACCTTGGGACCGCCCGAGCGTCCGTCGGAAGGCCGCGGGCCCTTCTCCTCGGGTTTCTCGGGCTGCTTGGCGGCCAGATGCTCCTGGTAGAGGCGGGAGCCTTCCAGACAGGCATCGGCCATCTTTTCGGTGAACAGCTTGATGGCCCGGATGGCGTCGTCGTTGGCCGGGATGACGAAATCGATTGGATCGGGATCGCAGTTGGTGTCGGTGACGGCCACCACGGGGATGTTCAGCTTGAGCGCTTCCTTCAAGGCGATGCGTTCCTTCTTTGGATCGACCATGAAAAGCAAGCCCGGCAATCGTGTCATTTCGCGGATGCCGGGAATATTGCGCTCGAGTTTCTGGCTCTCGCGCTCGAAGTGCAGGACTTCTTTCTTGGTCAGGCGGTTGAAGGAGCCGTCCGTGGCCATTTTATTCAGGGTTTTCAGGCGCTCCACGCTTTGGCGGATGGTTCTGAAGTTGGTCAAGGTGCCGCCTAGCCAGCGATTGTTGACATAGAACATGTCGCAACGGCCGGATTCCTCGGCGATGACGTTCTGGGCCTGCTTCTTGGTGCCGACGAAGAGAACCTTTTCACCGCGGGCGACCAGGTCGCGCGTGAAGTAGTAGGCGCGATCGAAGAGTTTCGAGGTCTTTTGCAGGTCGATGACGTGGATACCATTGCGCGTGCCGAAGATGAAAGGTCGCATCTTCGGATTCCAGCGGCTGGTCTGATGTCCGAAGTGGACGCCGGCCTCCAGCAGGGCCTTCATTGAAATAACACCCATCTGCTTCTCCTTTTCGGGTTTCGGCCGATAGTAAACTATCGACCAGCCTCCGCCGGGGCCACTGCTCGGTTACCCAATCTCCGGGCCACTGCCCGAAGACACCCTGGGACCGCACCCGCGGCGTGTGAAAATATCCGTGGCCAAACGGATCGCGAGCCAAAAGCCCACTATCCGAGCCACACCGGAGGGCTATGGCTAGCACAGGCGTATTGTCTTTGCAAGCAAATTTAGAGATTTTCGGGGCGTGTATTCAGAGAGAAAACTTTGGCTGAGTGTCTTCAGGCTCGCATTTCTTTGTTCATGCAGCACTTCTTGTACTTCTTGCCCGAACCGCAGGGGCAGGGGTCGTTGCGGCCTATCTTCTTGCCGCTGCGCTTGAAGGTTTGAACTTTTCCGCCGTCACCGCTTGCCTGGGGAGAGGGCCCCTGGCCCTCGAACACCGTTCGGCGCCTGGCCATTCGCTGGCGCATCAGGCGCTCGCCCTCGTCCTCGTGCTCTATCTGCACCTGGGTCAGCTTCTTGGCCACCTCGGTCTTTATGCGCTGGGTCATGGAGACAAAGAGTTCGTAACCCTCTTTCTTGTACTCCTGCTTGGGATCCTTCTGGGCGTAACCGCGTAACCCCACTCCTGAACGCAGGTGATCCATGGCCAGCAAATGATCCTTCCACTGCTGATCTATCTCCTGCAGGTAGAAGTAGTGCTCCACCCGGCGCATGTTCTCGGGCCCGATCTGTTGCTCTTTCTCCTGGTACTCTTTTTCGATCTCGTCCCACAGCCGCTCGCCCAGTTCTTGGCGGTTGTTCTGCTCCGATTCCAGCTCGACTTTCTGGCCGAAGATACCGTAGACCCTGTCCTCGAGGCCCTTGATGTCCCAGTCTTCGGCCGGGATGTCGGTCGAACAGGTCGAGTCCAATTCGGTGATCAGGATGTCCTCGATCAGCTCCAGGATCTGCTCACGCATATCCTCTCCGCCCAGCACCCGGCGGCGCAGGTCGTAGATGCTCTTACGCTGCATGTTCATCACGTCATCATACTCGAGCAGACTCTTGCGAATTTCGAAGTTCTGCCCCTCGACGCGCTTCTGGGCGTTCTCGATGGAGCGGCTGACCCAGCGATGCTCGATGGGGACGCCTTCCTCCATGCCGAGACGCTCCATCAGGTTCTTCAGCTTGTCCGCCCCGAAGATTCTTAGAAGGTCGTCCTCAAGTGAAAGGTAGAATTTCGAAGAGCCCGGGTCGCCCTGGCGGGCGGCGCGCCCTCGCAACTGGTTGTCGATCCGCCGGGCCTCGTGGCGCTCGGTTCCCAGGATGTGCAAGCCACCTTGTTCGATGACCTGCGTGCGCTCCTTGGCACAGGTGGCCTGGAACTGCTTGAGTACGTCCATGTAGCGATCGCTGTCGACACCGGGATCGGCGTGCAGCTTGGCCAGGAACTCGGGGCTGCCGCCCAGGACAATATCGGTGCCGCGACCGGCCATATTGGTCGAAATGGTCACCATGCTGAAGCGCCCGGCCTGGGCGACGATCTCTGCCTCCTGGGCATGGTGCTTGGCGTTGAGCACGTGGTGCTTGATTCCAGCCCTCTTCAACCGGCGCGAGATCTCCTCGGACTTCTCGATCGAGATGGAGCCAACCAGCACCGGCTGGCCACGCTCGTGCAAGTCCTCGATCTCCTCGATGACGGCGGCAAACTTTTCTTCCTCGGTTCGGTAGATGACGTCCTGGGCATCCTTGCGGATGTTGGGCAGGTTAGTCGGGATGACCATCACGTCCAGCCCGTAGATCTTCGAGAACTCATCCTTCTCGGTCTCCGCGGTTCCCGTCATGCCCGCCAGCTTCTTGTACATGCGGAAGTAGTTCTGGTAGGTGACCGTGGCCAGAGTCTGGTTCTCGTTTTCTATCTGCACGCCTTCCTTGGCCTCGACCGCCTGGTGCAGCCCGTCGCTCCAGCGGCGCCCCTCAAGGATGCGCCCGGTGAACTCGTCGACGATGTTGACCTTGTTGTCCTCGGTGACGATGTAGTCGACCTCGCGCTTGAAGAGCGTGTGTGCCCTGAGCGCCTGGTTGACGTGATGCAAGATCTCGATGTTATTCGGCTGGTAGAGATTGTCCACGTTCAGCAGTTTCTCCACCTGGGAGACGCCGTCCTCGGTCAGCACGGACGACTTGCTCTTCTCGTCGACGGTGTAATCCCTGTCGCGTTTCAGCTTGGGAACGATGGCGTTCACCGTGTAGTACTTGTCGGTGGCCTCCTCGGCCGGCCCGCTGATGATCAGCGGCGTGCGCGCCTCGTCGATCAAGATACTGTCCACCTCGTCCACGATGGCAAAGTAGTGTTCCCGCTGGACGTACTCTTCCAGGCTGAATTTCATATTGTCGCGCAGGTAGTCAAAGCCGAACTCGGAGTTGTATCCGTAGGTGACGTCGGAGTTGTAGGCTTCCTGCCTTTGCGTGTCAGTCAGCCCGTGGACGATGACGCCGACCGACATGCCCAGCCAGCGGTAGATGCGTCCCATCCACTCGGCGTCGCGCCTGGCCAGGTAGTCGTTCACCGTGACCACGTGTACGCCCCGCCCGGCCAAGGCGTTGAGATAAACCGGCAGGGTGGCCACCAGCGTCTTACCCTCGCCGGTCTTCATCTCGGCGATCTTGCCCTGGTGAAGGATGATCCCGCCGATCAGCTGGACGTCGTAGTGGCGCTGCTCGAGAACGCGGACGGCGGCCTCCCTGACCACGGCGAAAACCTCGGGAAGCATGTCGCCCAGGACGTCGTACTCGGTGAGATAGCGAGCCTTCTGCTCGCCGTCCTGATGGCGGCCGAGTTTATCGGTGACAGCCTTTTCGAAGGTTCGCCTGAATTCACCCGTTTTGGCCCTGAGCTGCGCGTCGGACAGTGCGCGGATACGGGGCTCGATAGCATTGACTCGGTTTACGAGGGGTCTGAGCTTCTTTAGTTCTCGCTGGTTCTTGTTTCCGAAAACCTTGGACGATACGTATGTGCTGAGACCCACTGAACTCTGCCTATGTTACCGAAGTGTCTACGCGCTCGAGCGGTCTAGTCATCGAGCATGTAGTTCTTGGGGTTCTCGCAGACGCCGTTGACTTCGACTTCGTAATGCAGGTGAGGACCGGTGCTGCGGCCTGTGTTTCCGATGTTGCCGATGATTTCGCCCCGCTCCATGTGATCGCCTACCTGCGCCCTGAACTGGCACAGGTGACCGTAACGTGTTCTGATGCCGTAACCGTGATCGAGCACCAACATGTTGCCGAAGCCGCCGTTCGACGAGGCGAAGGTGACCACCCCCTTGGCGGGCGCGGTTATCGGTATGCCGGGCTGGTTGGCGATGTCGATCCCCCTGTGCATGGAACGCTTTTTGGTATAGGGATCGACGCGCGTGCCAAAATCCGACGTCACCCAGCCGTGCGTCGGCCAGATCGAAGGAGTCGAACTCAGACGGACTCGCTGCCCGCGCAGGTAGGTTTCCAGCTCACGGATGCTGCCCTCGCGCTCCTCTGCCGCGGATGCCAGCTCGTTGAGTTGCTTGCCCAGTAAATTGACGGCCAGGTGCGGGTTCTTGCCAATGGCCTGCACCATGACGGGGGTGCCGAACTCGCCCTGCGCGCCGTCGCCATCGGTGGCCGACCCGACGGGCCCCATGGCCAGGTGCCGCTCGGGATCGTGGAGCTGGGTGATGATGCGCAGCTTGGTGTCGAAACGCTGCACGCGGTCGATGACGGCCTGGATGCTGACGACTTTTTCATGCAGGCCGACCAGGCGGTTACGCAACTCGATGTTCTGGGATCGTAGCCCCCGGTTCTCACTGACCTTCTCGACGACGGAATAATAGTGAATTCCGGCGACCACGACGCCGCACAGAACGAATAATGAAAGCGAGACGACCGTCCAGATGGTCGACTTCGATAGCCTGATGCGCCTGACCCGCGAAGATCTATCCCGCACCATCATAATGGTATAGCGCACGCTCATGTCTGCCCGAGAAGCCTCTTCTTTTGCGTTCTACTCCTTGGATTGCCCGCGGATTGTCCGCGCACCCCTGCGCTACAGCCCAACGATTGTCTCAAGAGGTCGGCGTCGCTGTCAACATTTTTCTGGAAAAATTCCGTCAGTTGCGCTTTCGCCGGTTCTTTTTCCGGCTGCCCCGTTGTGCCCCGGTCGCCCGACCGCGGTTGTTTCTGTCGTAACTTACCAGGATAACGGTGATATTGTCATCTCCGCCCATCTCGTTGGCAGCGGATATCAGGCGGGCCGGAATGGTCGAGAGGTTGCCGCGCCGCATCGTCTTGTCGATCCTCTCGTCCGCGACCATCCCGCTTAGCCCGTCGGAGCACAGCAAGAACAAGTCGCCGGGCTGCATCCTGAATGAAAATGTGTCGGCGCTGACCTGGCTTTCGAACCCGACCGAACGGGTGATGATGTTGCGAAAGCGGCTGTGCGCCGCCTCTTCCTCGGTGATGAACCCTGCCTTGATCTGTTCGTTGACCAGTGAATGATCCTCGCTCACTTGCGTCAACTCTCTATCGCGCATCATGTACAGGCGACTGTCCCCCACGTGCGCAACGTAGCCCAGCTCGCCGTGCGTGAACAACAGGGTGGCCGTGGTTCCCATGCCCTCCAGCGCGGGATTCGTCGCCGACTCGGCGAAGATGGTTGCCGAGGCATCCTCGATCGCTTTTTCGAGCATTTCCAGAATGGCAAGATCTTCGCGCTCGCTGGTCGCGGCGCCCAAGAGCTCTTTCAAATTCCTGGCGTCTGTGACATGCCGCTTGATTATCTCGACGGCCATGCGCGAGGCCGTGTCGCCACCGGCGTGACCACCCATGCCGTCGGCGACCAGGTACAGGCCGATATTGGAGTCGGCTAAAAAGCTGTCCTCGTTGGCCTCGCGCTTGAGCCCCACGTCGGTCTTGGCCCAGTGTGAAAGCCCCTTGTGTTGGACCTTCCTGTGCCGACGCTTCTTGCTCGTCTTCTTGCGCGTTTTCTTGACGGGCCTGCTGCGCATCATGCTTCCCCTTTATCATAGCAACCCTGGCAGATCAATTTTCGTGCGTCAGGGTGGGTGCGAGCCAAGGTCACCGGGATCAATGTTTCGCTCCAATTAATTCGCGAGCGGCAGCCCGGGCCTTGTCGCCAACACGGCTGCCACCCAACATGCGGGCGATCTCCTCGACGCGTTGTTTATCGCTCAGGCGCACGATCTCCGATAGCGTGCGCCGGGAGACAACCCTCTTGCTGACCGCGTAGTGTGTATTCGCCCTGGCGGCGATCTGCGGCAGGTGAGTGATACAGATGACCTGGCGCCCGGCGCTGACGGCGGCCAGTTTGCCGCCGATCACGCTGGCTACCTGTCCTCCCACTCCGGAGTCGACCTCGTCGAAAACATAACAGGACACCCGGTCGACCCGGCTCAACACCGCCGTGAGAGCCAGCAACACCCGCGAGAGTTCACCCCCGGAGGCCACGCGCGCAAGCGGGCGCAGATCCTCGCCCTGATTCGCAGACAGCATAAGGCGCACCTGGTCGAGGCCCCACTCCTGAAGTTTGTCTGAGGAGAGCACTTCTATCCTCACGCGAGCGTCGGGCATGGCCAAAGTACGCAGCTCGCCGACGAGTTGAGCGCCTAGCCGCCCGGCTACTTCGAGGCGCCTGGCGGAGAGTTCTTGCGCAAGTCTGAAAGCCTGTTCCTTCGATCGAGCGAACTCTTCGGCAAGCTCCTCGCGGCGCGCCGACAGGTTGTCGAGCGATGCCAGCTCCGCCTCGATCTTGGCGCGTGACTCCAGCAGTGCGTCGAGGTCGGGGCCGTGGGCGCGAATCAGGCTCTTGATCGCGGCCAGGCGTTCTTCGATCTCTTCCAGTCGGCCGGGATCCGCTTGAATGGAGGTGGCCATCGATCCGACGTCGCGCGACAGCTCTTCCACCTGGCGCAGCAAGTCCGCGGTCGCATCGCGCTTCGGCGCAAGTTCGTCGTCGTAGGCGGCGAGCTCCCGAAGGGTCGAGCCCGCCCGGCCGAGGAGCTCGACCACCGCTCCCTCTTCCTCGTAGAGTAGTGCCACGACCTCGGCAAGCCCAATGGTCAGCTTCTCCGAGTGCCTCAGGCGTTCCCGTTCGCGCTGCAATTGCTTGTCTTCGCCGGGCTGCGGATCGAGCGCTTGTATACGATCGAGGGTGAAACGCAGATAGTCTTCGCGTTCTTCCCTCTGTCTCTCCTGCTTTTCGATCTGCGTCAGGCGTTTTTCACAAGAACGCAGGCGCTCGACGGCCTTGCCCACCTCGGCGCACGGCCCGCCCAGGTTGCCGAAATCATCCAGAATCTGGCGTTGGGTCTGTTCGTCGACCAGGTTGACGTGCCGATGTTGCCCGGAAATGTCGGCAAGGCCGCGGGTGATTTCGGCAAGCACAGCCAGGCTAACCTGGTGGCCGTTTAGTGAGATCTGGTTGCGCCCGGCCCGGGAGACCAGCCTGCGGATCTCGAGGGTTCCCTCGGCGGACAGGCCCGCCTGCAGCAGGCGCCGGCCGACGGTAGAATCCGGCCCGACCCGGAAGACACCCTCGACCGCCGCCGCGTCGCGCCCGGTTCTAATCATGTCGCTGTTGGCTCGTCCGCCCAGAAGGAGGTGCAGCGACTGGACGATGATCGATTTACCCGCGCCGGTCTCGCCGGTCAGGACGCTGAAACCCGGCCCGAACTCGACGCTCAGCTCGTTGATGATGGCGAAGTCGTGGATGGCCAGGCGGGTCAGCATGGCGGCCTCAGGATTGTCCCCACTTCAGCTTGGCTCTCAGAATCTCGAAGTAGTTGCGCGGGGGGGTTGCCATGAAGATATGACCGGGTGCCTTTTCGATCAGCAGCCGATCTCCCGGTTCGGCTGCCACGGAATGCTGTCCATCGAAGGTTACCTGCGCCGCTTCAGTGAGTCGATCGAGCTTGAGACGGATCTTGCAGTCGGCCTGCACCACCAGGGGTCGCATGCTCAAGGTATGCGGGCAGATGGGAGTGACCAGGATGGCCATCACTCCCGGGGCGACTATCGGCCCTCCGGCCGAGAGCGAGTAGGCGGTCGAGCCCGTGGGGGTGGAGACGATCAACCCGTCGGCCCGGTAGGTGGTCAACTCGATGCCGTCGATCTCCGCCTGGATCTCGATGATGCGGCTCATGCCGCTCATGTTGACGACCACGTCGTTGAGCACCTTGGCCGAAGCCACTGTCGCGCCGCCGCGGGACAGCTTCGCCGCCAGGCGTGCCCTCTTGTAGGTGCAAAAGTCGCCGGCAAGCGCGCGCGTGAATTGTTCTGCTGCTTCTTCAACGGTGAACTCGGTCATGTAGCCGAGAAACCCGAGGTTGACGCCGAAGATTGGCACCTGGCGGTCGTCCAGCAGGTGAACCACCCTGATCATGGTGCCGTCACCACCGAGCACCACCACCAGATCCGCCTGTGCGGCCACCTCGGTGGCCTGCAGCAGCCTGACGCCCTCAAGGCCGTCTTCCAGCGTTGACTCGGCAAGCACCCGCCAGCCCCGTTCGTTGGCCAGACGGGCAAGCGTTGCGGCCACGGCGATCACGTCGGGGTGTTTGCGCTTTCCGAATATTCCCACGCTCGACATCGGGTTCCCCTATTACATTCAGACATTTTCTTACCATAAAGCCCAGTACGTTACCAGAGTGCTTGCCAGCGCTCGGCGGCTTGCATAGTATGAAGCCGATGAGAAGCGGTGACCTGTTCAGCGCGCAGGCCGAACGTGAGCAACGCCACGCTCCGTTGGCCGAGCGCATGCGTCCGCGTAGCCTTGAAGAGTTCGTCGGCCAGGATGAGATTCTGGGCGAGGGCCGCTTGCTGCTGCAGGCCATTCGCCAAGACAAACTGTCGTCGATGATTCTCTGGGGCCCGCCTGGTTGCGGCAAGACCGCCCTGGCCTTGGTGATCGCGCGCACCACGGGCGCCGAGTTCGTGCCCTTCTCCGCGGTACTGGCCGGAGTGCGCGAGATACGCGAAATAGTCAAGCAGGCCGCGGCGCGACGCGACGCCTACAGCAAGCGCACCATCCTGTTCATCGACGAGATCCACCGCATGAATAAAGCCCAGCAGGACAGCTTGTTGCCGCACGTCGAGAAGGGCACGGTCACACTGATCGGCGCCACCACCGAAAACCCTTCTTTCGAGGTCATCGCGGCGCTTCTTTCGCGCAGCAAGGTATTCGTGCTGCGGCCGCTTGCCGACGAGCACCTGGCGGTCATCGTCCGCCGGGCTCTTGCGGACTCGAAGCGCGGCCTGGGAGAACGTGGGTTGACGCTTGCCGAGGGCGCGCTGGATGACATTTGCCGCGCGGCTCAGGGAGACGCTCGCCGGGCGCTGAACATCATCGAGGCGGCCGCCGACTATCTGGCGGGAGAGGCTGGTGCCGAGATCGACACCCGGGTAGTCGAAGAGGCCGTGCAGCATCGCGCCCTGCTCTACGATCGCTCCGGGGAAGAGCACTACAACGTCGTCTCGGCCTTCATCAAGAGCCTGCGCGGTTCGGATGCGCACGCCGCGGTCTACTGGATGACGCGCATGCTCGAGGCCGGCGAGGATCCGCGCTTCATCCTGCGCCGGATGATCATTTTCGCCTCAGAGGACATAGGCTGTGCCGATCCACAGGCGCTGCAGGTAGCCTGCGCGGCTCTGGCTGCCCACGAGATGGTCGGCCTGCCGGAGTCGGCGCTGAATCTCTCCCAGGCGGTCTGTTACTTGGCCTGCGCTCCCAAGAGCAACAGTGCCTTGGTCGCCTACACACGCGCCCGCAAGGACGTCCGCGAACGCGGGGCGCTGCCGGTGCCGCTGCACCTGCGAAACGCCCCGACCGGCCTGATGCGCAACCTGGGCTACGGGCGCGACTATCGTTACCCGCACAACTTCGAGGGCCACTACGTAAGGGAGAACTACCTGCCGGACGAACTCAAGGGCAGGATTTACTACTCTCCCTCGGAAAACGGCTACGAGAAGACGATTGCCGGGCGCATGGCGGCGCAGGATGAACCCTCGGCCGAGGAAGACGAATGAAAACGGCGGCGCTGGCCTGCCTGCTTTGCCTGTTTGCAGCGAGCGTCCCGGCCGCAGGCTTCGGCCCCTGGTCGGCGGATGCGCGCCACCCGCTGATCGGCCTGAAAAAAACAGTGACACGCGGCGTAAATCAGCCGGCCCGCTCGTCTTCGCCCTTCGTCCTGGCCTTCGGCTTGTGGTCAAAACTGCTTACGCGTATGGACGGCCCGCGCTGCATGCACCGCCCGTCGTGTTCCACCTACGCCATCAGAGCCATGTCCCGCCAGTCGCTTATCGGCTTCTGGAAGGCTCTATCCCGTCTGATGCGCGGCCCGCGCTCGAGCGCCATCAGGATGCTTCCCCTGGCGCGCCTGCCCGGAGGGATATATTACCTCGATCCCCTCTGAGGAGCCGCCCAGAAGAGGCGGAGGAACACCCTCAAACGGCGAGGGCTGCTTACGCTGCAGCCTGGCTTCAGCCCCAGATGTATCTTTGAACCTAGACGGTCATTTTCTCTTGAAAGAGCCGTGATGTTCTCTCAGGCAGACATCACCTGGTAGATGGCCGGCCTGTACTTGGGCGGAGGAATTGGTTTGTTCTCTGCGCGGGCGGCTTGCAGCCAAAGTTCCTTGGCCTTTTGCACCTCTTGAAGAGCTTCAGCGGGAGTGTTGCCAAATGCAGAGCATGCTTCCAAGTCGGGAATATCGGCGATGTAGCCCTCGTCCTCTTCAGAGTAGAAGATGTTGATATGGTAATCTCGCATTAGTCCTCCTCCAGCTTTAGGCTGTATCGTTCGACCAGCTTTAGAAACTGGCGTATCTGGTATGGCTTAGTTTGCCCTTTCACTTCCTGGAGATTGACGAGTTCCGGAATGTCAGGATGCACGAAAATATGGTGGCTACCCTCAGTTCGAGAAAGCCGGAACCCGAAGCCACACACCAGGCTCATCATATCAGAAAAGCGTATATTCTTCGAACCGGCGAGTACCTTCTGCAGTATTTTTCTCCTGTTCGTCATTCCGTTGGTTCCCTTCGGCTCGGTCAACACGATCCCATGGTATCTGATCCCCGCGGGCCTTTATCTTTTCATGTCCGGCCGGTAGAAGTAGGTGGTGTGCTGGAAGAGGCAGATCTGGTTCGAACCGGCCCCGCGGGCCTTGCGGACGGCCTGGTCGACTTGGTCGAGGAGGGTGTCCGCCGAGGTAACTCCCTTGTTGGGAAAGAACGACACGCCGATGCCGATATTGATTTCGACGTGCTTGCCGGCGGCGATTAAAACCTTTGCCTTCAGCCGTTGCCAGATGCGGGTGGCGACCGAGAGCGAGCCGGTGAAATGCGTCCGGGGCAGCAGGATCGTGAAGCGCTCGGGAGCGCTGCGTACCACGATGTCGAATTCGCGGACGCCGCCGCGCAGGATCTCCGCGACCTGCTTGATTACCTCGTCGTCGATGCCGCGCGGGTCGTCTTTGTCCAGTTGGACCGCGATGCACGAAAGCGGCTCTGAGTACCGTTCGGCGCGCTTGAACTCGTCCTGGATGCGCTTTGCCAGGTAGAGTTGGTTGTACAGGCCGGTCACCTGGTCGATCACCGACTTGTCCTCGGCCTCGCTTAGCGAACCGGCAATCCTGTCCTGTAGCTCCTTGATGCGCAGCAGGGCCTCGATGCGGGCCAGAAGTTCGCGGGGATCGGCCGGCTTGGTCATGTAGTCGTCGGCCCCGAGCCGCAGCCCTTCAACCCGACTCTCCATGTCGCCCTTGGATGTCAGGATGATGACCGGTAGAAAACGGCCGTCCTTGTGCGCCTTGAGAATGCGGCACACATCGAGCCCGTTCATTCCGGGCATGATGACGTCGAGTAAAACCAGATCGGGAGGGTTATCGAGAACCAGGGACAGCGCCCGGCGGCCGTCATCGACACGGGTAACCGCGTATCCCTCCTGTCTGAGCAGCTTGTCGAAGTGTTCCAGGACGCTGTGATCGTCGTCCACCACCATGATGTTGGCCTTAGCCTTCACCCGATCTCCAGCAATAATTTCATACGGTTAATGAGTATGTCACAGGACCGCCTCGGGCACAATAACGTCGGCGGACGAGAAGGGAGTTGATCTATGCGGCCGGCTTGGATATTTTCTTTGTGCTTATTGCCAAGGAGGTGTTCATGCTGGAGACGCTGCAGCAAACGTTGGACAAGACGTTTCTCGGAAACTCTCTTTGGCAATACGTTGGATTTGCCCTGGTCATCATCGTGGCGCTGGTTGTCAAGATCATCGTCAAGCATCTGGTCGATGTCTGGTTGAAGAAGTTCACCCAGCGCTCGAAGTCGGAGCTTGACGACAGGTTGCTCAAGGCGTTTCGATCGCCGGCGATTTTCTTGGTGTATGTCGTGGGCGTATACTTGGCGTTTCAGATCTTGACCTTGCCCGAGGATCCGTTCGACCTGCCGCGCTTCATCCGCGCCTTGTTTACCAGCCTTTTGATCATCGACGGCGCCTGGTTCCTGTCGTCATCGACCAGCATCCTTGAGATGTACCTGACGCGCTTCACGGCCGGAACCGAAACCAAGCTCGACGATCAGCTCGTGCCCATCGTCCGCAAGGCCGTGCGGGTGATCGTCTTCGTCGTCGCCTTCGTGATGATCATCCAGAACCTGGGCTATTCGGCCAGTTCGCTACTGGCCGGATTGGGGCTCGGCGGCCTGGCTTTCGCCCTGGCAGCCAAGGACTCTCTGGCCAACATGTTCGGCTCGGTGACGATCTTCGCCGACCGGCCTTTCCACATCGGCGACTGGATAAAAGCAGGCGGCGCCGAGGGCACGGTCGAGGACGTCGGCTTCCGCTCGACCCGCATCCGGACCTTCGAAAAGACGCTGGTCACCATCCCCAACTCCAAGCTGGCCGGCTCGATAATAGAGAACATGGACGCCCGCCCGATCAGGCGGGTCAGTATGACTATCGGCGTCACCTATGACACCTCGGCCGAGCAGATGCAGCAGGCCGTCGAGGCCATCCGCGAGATCTTGAAAAACCACCAGGGTGTCGACCAGGGATACTGGCTGGTCAACTTCACCGACTTCGGTGCATCGAGCCTGGATATCTTCGTCTACTATTTCACCCGCACCAAGGTCTGGGCGGAGTACCTCGACACTCGCCAGCAGGTCAATCTCGAGATCATGCGCGGCCTCGATGCACTCGGACTGGAGATAGCCTTTCCTTCCCAGACCGTTTATCTCAAGCGGGAAGCTTGACGGGAGGTTGGGATGCTGCTTGCCATCGACGTGGGTAACACCGATATCGTCATCGGCATGTTCGAAGAGCTGCGCCTGGTACGCAACTGGAGGCTGGGTACGGCGGCGGGGCGCAGTTCGGACGAGTATGCTGCACTGCTACAACAGCTGCTGGCGATGTCTTCGTTGCGCTTCGAGGATGTAACGCACGCCATACTGTCATGCGTGGTTCCCCAGATAGAATGGAAGATCGTACACATGATCGAGGACTATTGCAGTATCACGCCGCTGGTGGTCGGGCCGGGAATAAAGACGGGCATCCGCGTGCTCTACGACAATCCCAAGGAGGTGGGCGCCGACCGCATCGTCAACGCGGTTGCCGCCCTGGACAAGTACCCGGGGCCGTTGATCCTGGTGGATTTCGGAACGGCCACTACCTTCGACGCCCTGGGGGCTGATGGATCGTACATGGGCGGCGCCATAGCCCCCGGCCTGAATATCTCCATGGAGGCCCTGTTCCAGTCGGCATCCAAGCTGCCCCGGGTCCAGTTCGCCAAGCCCGAGTCGGTGATCGGCCGCGACACGGTAGCCAGCATCCAATCGGGCCTGTTCTACGGTTACGTCGGCATGGTGGACGAGATCATCGATCGAATGTCGCAAGAACTCGGCCAAGGTGTCCGCGTGCTGGCCACCGGCGGGCTGGGCAAGCTGATCGCCTCGGCCTCCCGGCATATAGGCCAGGTCGACAACCTGCTCACCCTGCAGGGACTGAGGATAATCCACGAGAGAAACCGCAAGCCCGGAACCCCTTGACAGGCACGGCCGGGCGAAATACATTTGGCAACCTTTCGACACCCTTCTGGAGAGTGGCATGAAGAAATACGAGGCAAGCGATATTCGCAATCTGGCATTTGTCGGTCACAAGGGCTCCGGCAAGACCTCCCTGGCCGAGGCTTGCCTGTTCGACGGTAAGACGACGACGCGACTCGGCGGCGTTGACGGCAAAACGTCGACCTTCGATTTCGAACAGGAAGAGATGGATCGCGGGATGACCATCGCCACTTCGGTCGGGGTGGTCGAATGGAAGAAGCACAAGCTGAACATCATCGATACACCGGGCGACGGAAACTTCATTTTCGATACGCGTTTTTCCATGGCGGCCGCCGATGCCGCCATTGTAGTCGTCAGCGCGCCCGACGGCGTCGAGGTTCAGACGGAGCGCGTATGGGAGAGGGCCTCCGATCTCGGTATCCCGCGGGTCATTTACGTCAACAAGATGGACCGCGAACGCGCCGATCCCGACAAGGTCGTGGCCGAGATTCGCGCGAGACTTTCGAACGACGCCATCCCGGTTCAGCTTCCCATCGGGCGCGAGGCCGATTTTAAAGGCGTGCTGGACGTGCTGGCATCCAAGGCTTACCTCTTCGAGAAGGACTCTTCGGGCGGGATGAAGACGGTCGATGTCCCCGACGATTTGAAGGCGACCCTGGCAACGGCCAAGGAGGCCCTGACGGAAAAGATCGCCGAGAGTGACGACGGCTTGCTCGAGAAGTACCTGGAGGCGGGCGAGTTGTCGGTGGAGGAAACGGCGAAAGGCTTTGCCAAGGCCGTGCGCGAAGGTTTGCTGTTTCCCGTGTTCTTCGGCAGTGCGACTCACAATGTCGGCATTCAGCCGCTGATGGACTTTTCCGTGCAGTCCCTGCCGGCTCCCAACGAGTTGCCTCCCTTGACGGGGCACGTGCCGGGTGACGGCGAGGCCGAGCGGGCCAGGAGCGAGGATCAACCGTTCTGGGCATTCGTATTCAAGACCATCGACGCCCAGGGCGGCAACCTCTCGTTGTTCAGGATCCTTTCGGGCTCCATTACCGGCGATACCGTAGTGCAAAACGTCGATACCGATTCAGAGGAGCGCATCGGCTCGCTTCTGGTCGTTTGCGGCAAGAAGCAAGAGCAAGCCAGCGCGGCTTCCACCGGTGACATCGTTGGGGTATTGAAGCTCAAGAAGACCGCCACCGGCAACAGCCTGTGTGACAAGAAGAGTCCGTTGCTGTTTCCCGGCATCGAACTCCCTCCTCCTGCCATCTCTTACGCCGTCAAGCCCAAGAGCAAGGCCGACGAGGACAAGTTGGGGACCTGTCTCAACCGTCTGCTGGCCGAAGACCCAACCCTGCGAGTGAGTCGCCACGAGGACACCCAGGATTTTATGCTCTCGGGCATGGGCTCTCAACATGTCGAGATCGCCGTGGGAAAGATGAAGAGGCGCTTCGGAGTGGACGTCATCCTCGAGACGCCCAAGGTTCCCTATCGCGAGACGATCACCAAGAAGGCCGAGGCGCGTGGAAAGCACAAGCGCCAAACCGGCGGGCGCGGGCAGTACGGAGACGTTTGGCTCGAGCTCAGCCCACAGCCGCGAGGCGGCGGCTTCGAGTTCGAGAACCGCATCAAGGGCGGCGTCGTTCCCGGGCAGTTCATCCCGGCGGTGGAAAAGGGCGTCGTTGAGACCATGAGCAAGGGCGTGCTGGCCGGGTTTCCGGTGGTCGACATCAAGGTGGCGCTCTACGATGGCTCTTATCACGATGTCGACTCCTCCGAGATGGCCTTCAAGCGCGCAGCCTCCAAGGGCTTCAAGGCGGCCATGGAGAACGCCCGCCCCGTCATGCTCGAGCCGGTTTACAACATGGAGGTCGCGGTTCCCGATGAGAACATGGGAGACATCATCGGCGACCTCAACAGCCGGCGCGGGCGTGTGCAGGGCATGGACACCAAAGGCAAGCGCAGCATCATCAAGGCGCAGGTGCCGCTGGCCGAGATCCTCAGGTACTCGCCCGACCTCGATTCACGTACCGGCGGGCGCGGCAGCTTCACCATGGAATTCTCGCACTACCAGGAAGTTCCACAGCAACTGGTCGACAAGATCGTCGCCGCCAACAAACCCGGCGACGAAGAAGAAGACAAGAACTGATTTTTGCAATAGAGCAGGAGGTGCTGACGTGAGCTCCTGTCCCATTCCGTTGTCCGCGGTCGACGAGAAGCTGCGCAGGCATGTCGATCCGGCTTCGCCGGCGCCTTTGCGCATGATGGCGGCCCGCGGCATGGTTCCCATGGGCCCCCGGGACATGGTCAGCGTGTTATGCTGCCTGTCCTACGAGGATGACGAGCAGATCGAGTCGGCGGCAACCAAGAGCCTCGCGGAATTGCCCGATCGTATCATCCAGGGTGCGCTGGCGGAGAAGGGCCTGCACTCTTTAGTGCTGGATCAACTGGCCCGCGTCTTGCCTGATAACGAGGCCCGGCTGGAGGCCATCCTGCTCCACCAGAAAACCCCCGACCAGACCTTCGAGTACCTGGCCGACAGGGTCGGAGAGCAGCTGCTCAGGATCATCCTCGAGAACCAGGTACGCATCCTGAGGCACCCGCCCATAGCCAAGGCCATCCTCGGCAACCCGGTGGTGCTCAAGTCGCAGGTCGACAGGCTGATGGATTTTGCCGTCAGAACCGGCATGGATTTTCGCGGGCTGGATGCCTTCGAGCAAGCCAAGCGCCGCATTATGGCCGCCCCGCCCGATTACCAGGAAGCCCAGCGCATCAAGAAGGTTGTCGAGGAGTCGCTGCCCGAGGAGATGCTGCTGGAAGAGGAGGAGTACGAGCCCTCCTCGCCGGAAGAAATCGCCGAGGCCGAAATTCACAGGAAGACCCTGCTGCAGCGCTTGCACACGTTTACACCCGCCCAGAAGGTTGTCTTGGCCACCAAGGGAAATAAAGTCGTTCGCTCGTCGCTGATCCGTGACCGCAACAAGATTGTGGCCACGGCGGCCATCAAGAACCCGGGCGTCTCGGAATCCGAGGTGATTGGCATCGCCGCCAGCCGCTCGGTGTGTGACGACGTGATTCGTATCATCTGCGGCAACCGCGAGTGGACCCGATCTTATGCGGTTAAAAAGGCCCTGGTAGAGAACCCCAAGACGCCGATCGCTTACTCGATGCGCTTCCTGCAGGCGATCCGCAAGACCGATCTTAAAAATCTGTCGAGAAGCAAGAATATTTCCGCCACAGTGGCCAACGCGGCCAAGAAGCTCTACCAGAAACGATCCGGCGGTCGCTGAACCAATCTGCTGCTATTTATTCAGGTGTGGGCTTCGTCCCGGTCTTCGGGGGACAACTCGGAGTCTTCCCCGTCTTCCGAGGATGAGACCTGGTCGGCTAGCAGCGTGAAGGCTATCTCGACGGCCTTGCGGGCCTTCTCTTTGATCTTCTCATCGCTCTTTATCTTCTGATAGGCTGTGACAACGCGCTCCTCACCTTGCGAGACTTGATCTCTCAGGGCGCTTATTTCATCTTCGAGATCCTTGCTTTTTCCGAGCATCTCTTCTAGGTCTTCTTCGAGTTGGGGCACCCGGACGGCCTGCTCCTTCGTGGATTCGTGGGCGTTGCGCTCTTCTTCGAGGGCCTGTCCGGTCTGGTCGAGTTGCTGTCTGAGTTCGTTCCTGTCCTGTTCGAGCTTGTCGATCTCGTTTTTATAACGGGTGCGCAGGCCGTATACTTCGTCGCTGTGGCGCTGCTTTGTGTCCTCCATGGTGCCTTTGAGATTCTTCAGCTCATCATCGGCGTCCTGGACCTTCTCGCCGGCTGCCTGTAATGCCTGCTCATGCTCTTCCTGCTGAACCTGGAGTTTGTGCTCCAGATTGGCCGATTCTGTTGTGTAGCGATCTTCCCATTCCGCCATCTTGCCTTCGTGGCGTTCCTGCAACTCGTTCTTTTGCTTGAGCATATCGTCGAAGCGATCGGAGATGTCCTTGATCTCGCGGTCGCGCTTGGCGATCGTCTCTTGAAGGTTTTCGATCTCCTCGTCGCGCTCCCCTATTTTCTCCTTGATGTCGAGAACCTGCTGCTCTTTCTGGTTTATTTCTTCCTTGAGGTCGAGGATTTCCCGGTCCTTGGTGTTGAGCGTGCTCTTGATGACAAGAAACTCCTTGTCCTTGGATGTGTCTCTCTTCAAGGCGGCCGACTCGGTATCGCGCTTCTCGTACGAGCGGTGGGCCTCCTCTAGGCGCTGCTCGAGCTTGGAAACTTTCTCCTTCAAGTGGGTGCATTCCGCCTCGGAGTTCTGCAGCTTGGTAGCCAGTACCGGATCGGCTGTTGCCTGGGGCGGCGCTGTTTCGCGTGCGGCCTTGATCTCGGGGATTGCCTCGGAGAAGGGGATCTCTTTGGGTTCCGGGGCGTGCTCCGGTTCGGAGGTAGCCTGCAGATCGGAATCCAGTTCGGCCTCGATCTCGGCTTCCGTCTGCCGGCCGAGATCTGCAACTTGCTCGTGGTTCTCTTCCAGCTCGTCCTCCACCGGCAGTTCCAGGTCGAGATCCTCGACATCCAGGTTGTCCTCACCGCCAAGGTCGGCCAGGCTTTCTTCTTTTTCTTCTTTTTCTTCTTCCTCTTCCTCTTCCCTGATCGAGTCCAGCACGTCGTCGAAATCGGCAAGGTCGTCGTCCTCGCGCGCGGCTTCCAATCGCTCGGCCTGCTCGTCGTCGCCGACATGGATCTCGTCGAATACATCGTCGAAGTTCTCGAGATCGGAGTCGCCCTCGATCAGGGGGCTGTCCATCACGACAGTGGCATCATCGCTTTCGTCGATATCGATGTTCTCGTCCTGGATGTCTGGCATGTCATCGATGATGATGGCGTCTTCGTCGTCTTCGATGGTGATTAACTCGTCATCGACAGTCTGGATGATATCGAGTTCGACCAGGGCGGTGACTTTCTCCGAGATCTGTTCTTCGGAAAACGGCTTGATGATGTAGTCTTCGGCCCGCGTCTTCAGCTTCTTGTGCTGCTCGAAGGTCTCCTCGGTCGCCTCAGAAGACATAATAATCAGCGGAACCGACTTTAGTCTCTTGTCTTTCTTGAGCTTGTTGCAGATCGAGTAGCCGCTCATTTTCGGTAATTCGACGCAAAGCAGGATCATATCCGGAGGATCCTGCTTGGCGGTCTGCAGGCCAGTTTTGCCGTCCGCGATTACTTCCATTATGACGTCGTAGCCGGATAACATGGACTCGAGCGAAGTTGCAAAAGTCTCATCGCTCTCTATTACCATTATGCGTTTACTCGTCATTTCTTTGGGCCCTTGTTTGATATTGACCGCTTAAATACCCAATGAGCAAATACCCAATGAGCCAGTGTATTCGAACACTTGCCCGCCTGTCAACATCTTGTTCGGAAACCGAAATCAAGGATCGCGAGTAGGTCAGTGCGAGAGTTCAGCGGCTATTACTCTAAGCATTTCACGCGGATCAGAATCTCCAACCAGAGAGTACATCAGCCCCCGGGATCGCCACAGAACGACTGTGTATCCCCTCTGCTCCGAGATGCAGAACTTGGTCGACTCGATCTTCTTACAGCGCCTGCCGTCCAGGTCGCCTCCGGTGTCGGTCAGCACGAACAAGCTGAAACGATCGCCTCCACTGCGGTAGCTGACTAAAGCGGCTTGCCGCTCGGCCAGGTGACTCAGCCGGGCGCCCACAAGGCTTACCCTGGAGTGTCCGAAACGCGGCAAGGCCACATGGAAGTCGACCTTTTTTCTGAACCACTCCTCTACCGTCGAACGGTCTGAGGTGCTGACCTCTACCGGCGGCTCGGTGGAGTGCTGCAATACGGCCTCCTTGAGCAGGGGAGAGAATCCAGAAGTGACCGTCCAGGTGAAAGTGATCACTAAAGCCAGCGCGACCGCGGCCGGAACCGAGCTGAAGACCAGGCGCCTGCGCATGGTATGCCGCCTGGGAGTTTGGGCCATGCCCTCGACGACGCGTTCTTTCAGGGAATCCGGCGCCGCGCTCCTGGGCCAGCGCACCTTGACGGCTTGCTTGAAGCGCCGTTCGTAATCGGCCGCGGCCCGGCAACTTTTGCAGTCGTAGAGATGCTCCTGCAGCCGGCGGCGATCTGCTTCGTCCAATTCGCCGTCGATGTAGACCTGCAAAAACTTGTCGACTTCCCTGCAATCCACCGGATGACCTCCTGTGTCACTCACCGGCCGGTTCTTTCAGTCGGCGCTTTCTTTCCCTGAAACGCTCCAGGTCGGCCGGTTGTTCCCCGCCGGCCTCTTTTGTCCTGATGTATCCCTCTTCAAGCGCGAAGGAGTAAAGGGACTCTCTCAAGAGCCTGCGTCCCCGGTGCAGGCGCGACATGACCGTGCCCACCGGGATCTCCAGGATGTCGGCCGCCTGGGCGTAAGAAAATTCGTTGATATCGACCAGCAGGATCACCATCTTGAAATAGTGCGGCAGCTGATCGAGCGCTTGTACGACGTCGTCCGAGAAAAGTTTTTCGAAAAAGTACTCTTCGGGCGCGGTCGTCGCGGCCAGCTTGTCCCGGGCGAAGCCGCGCTCGAGCATATCGTGGCGCTCGGCCCCTTCCGAGATCGAGCGGGATCGCTTCTCCCGCCTGTACCTGTTGATGAACAGGTTGACCATCATCTTGAACAACCAGGCCTTGAGGTTAGTGCCCGTCTCGAACTTGTCGCGGAAACGCAGGGCACGCACGTAGGTGTTCTGAACCAGGTCCTCGGCCTCGGCCGGCTGCGAGGTCATGCGCAGGGCGAGCCCGTACAGGGCATCGAGGTGGGCGAGGATGGCCTCCTTGAACATGCCGTCGTTTTTACTTTTTTTCGTAAAAAACAAATAGTTACCCTCGGCCGGAATTCGCCCGGTTGCCCGCCTAGTTGCCTGAGTGGAACAGACCAGCCTTGCGCGTTATTCCCGGCAATCATCAGGGTCGTTCAGCTCGAACTGCATTCCATCGTATGCCAGTTCGACTCCCTTGGGAAGGTTCTGGTTGGTCGTGCTGTGATCCACCAGGTGGGAAAGATGGGTCAAGACCGTTTTTTCAGGTTTCAACATCGTGGCCACTTCAACCGCCTGATCGATACTGAAATGAGTGGCGTGCGGTTTGGGCCTCAGGGCGTCGAGCACCAGCAGGTCGAGATTTTCCAGCAATTCGTAGGATGAATCCGGTATACGGCTGACATCCGTCAGGTAGGCCAGGCCGCCCAGGCGATAGCCCAGAACGGGCAGGTCGCCGTGCCAGAGCGGTATGGGAACGACCGTGGCCCCGAAGAGAGTAAAAGGCCCGTCGATTTCGTTCAGGATCAAGAATGGCCTGAACCCCTTTTTCTCGCCGTTGTCGAAGATATATTCGAAGTAACTCCTGATACGCCGGACGGTGTCGGCATTACCGTAGCAGGAGATCTCATGCAGATGACGGATGTTGAAGACCCGAAGTTCGTCGATCCCGTGGATGTGGTCGGCGTGGGCGTGGCTGTAGAGCACGGCGTCGACCCGCCGCAAATCGAAGCGCAAGGCCTGCTCGCGCAGGTCGGTCGAGGTGTCGATCAGCAAAACCTTGCCGCCAAGCTCAACGGCCGCCGAGGCCCGCATGCGCCGGTTGTGCGGATCGCTCGATGTGCAGACCGGGCAGTCGCAGCCGATCATCGGGACGCCGGATGAAGTTCCGGAGCCGAGAATTGTGATGTTCATGGCGCGAAACTTATCACGGCCGGGGTGACTTGGTCGAAAAATGTTGCTATTCTTTACGGAAGAGGTGACGAGATGCGCAAACTACCCGTTATCCTGTTGGTGCTCGCGTTTGCCGCTACGGCCGGGGCCTACTACGGCTACGAGCACGTCCCCCAGATGTTCTCGACCGGCCAGCTTGTTGATGTGGCCTTTCATCCCTCTGGCGACTACGCGCTGATCGTGGAATCGGAGGGCAAGATCCTTAAAGTGGACGCATCCGACTGGAGCGTCAGCCAGGTGGACGCCATCGATCATTTTCACATCTTCCACGTCGATTTCAACCCCGACGGAACGGGTGCCTTGATAGTCGGACATTACGTAAACGGCAACGTCGACGAGGGACGCCTGTATCGCTGGGACGACGCTACGCAGACCGTCGAGCTTGTCGACGCTTGCAGCGAGGCCGGTGTGGAGCTGCGGGCTGTCGAGTTCACGCCCGACGGCTCGACGGCGGTGATCGTCGGCTGGTACCAGCAAAACAGCTCGGGCGGCGTGCTGTATGCCTACGACTACGATCCGGTCGCGCGCACCAAGAGCATAGGAGGGGCGGCCAACTTCTGGGGTCCCTACGACGTCTCCTGGCGATCGGACGCCCAGGAAGCGCTGATCGTCATCGGTCAGAACGACGCCGAGGTGGTCGCCTACAGGCCGCCGGCGCCCTTTGAGAACCGCCTGCTTTCCACCGACTATCGCTACAAGGGATCTAACGCCCTGGCCGTCGACCATCACCCGTTCGACAATTACGCCGTGGTTGTCGACGGCGCCCAGAACGCCTTGAAGTACGACGGCGTCTGGACCCGGGTGGATTTGCCGGGCAGCTCGCTGGCCGACATCTCCTTCAATACCGACGGATCGCGCGCGCTGCTGGTTGGTCGCGCCCGGGCCGTCTCGGCCGACTCGATGGTCGGCACGGTGCAGGAGTTTGCCGGCAATAGCGGTACTTTCACTTCGGCTGATTTCACCGATGTCAGCATCCCGGGCTTCGACGCCGCTCCCTGGCAGGCGGAGAGCAACACCTACTTGAACGCGGTCGCTTTCCGGCCGGGTCTGTGCGAGGGGCTGATCGTCGGCGGGCACGGATCCTTTTCGAGCAAGTTCGCGCCCATCGCCCACTTCACAGACCTGCGCGGGGCCGACTGCCTGACACCTTCCGAGGACGGCGGTGTCGATGCCGGCCCTGACGCCGGTCCTGACGCCGGTCCTGACGCCGGCCCAGACGCGGGTCCCGACGCCGGCCCCGACGAGATCGATGGCGGTGTTGACGGCGGCTCGACGGTCATCCCCTGCGCGGTCGATGCCGACTGTCCGGCCGGCCAGTACTGCACAGGCGATCACTGCACCAGCGATTGCAGCGACTACTCAGACTGCATGGCCCCATTCGTCTGCAGCCCGCGCGGAAGGTGTGTACCCGGGGCACAGGACGGAGGCGGCCCGGATGGCGACGCCGGCGACGGTCAGCCCGACGCGGGCGGCGATTATAGCCGGGATGGCGGCCAGGCGGCCGATACAAGCGCGGATTCCGGGCCCGCCCACGACTCGCCGGCCTGCGAAAGCTGCCTGTACGACAGCCAGTGTTCGACAGGCCACTATTGTCGCGAAGGCTGCTGCCTGGCCGATTGTTTCACCGACAGCGAGTGCCTGCACGGCTTCGTCTGCGGCCCCCGCGGTCGCTGCATAGCAGAGCCCGAGACCGTCTCGGGCTGCAGCTGCGCGACGGGAAAAAACCGGGCCGCCGGTTGCCTGTGCCTGCTGTTTCTTCTTGGCGTTGTGCTGCGGATCTTTTCTTCCGCGAGGAACACGCCCGCATGCAGGCCGAATTGCGCGCGTCCCGCGACCAGGCGCGGGAAGGCGAGCGCGAGATTTCGCTGGACTTCTCACGCTTGTCCGGCGTCAACGCCGGCGACTGGCTGCAAACGTGGAAGATTCGCTCGCTAAATAACCATAATTAAGCGGCTTGGCGGTCGTCCCGGCTGCTGAGCAAATCAGCTTTTATTACAATGAGTTGGCAGTTGGGCAGGACTTTCCCCTGCCGGGCAACGCTTTTGCCCCTTTTTGGGTCTAAGGAATAACAAAGACCGGGAGAAATTATGAGACGAATACAGGGCGATGACAAGTCCGTTACCAAAAAAATAGTAGCCTGGACTCAGAATAGAGGCCACAGAATGGAGACGAAGATGAAAACCGTAATCGTTCTTGCGCTTTTGGTTGTTGCTCTTCCCTCAAGCATGGCCCTGGCGAATGGGCGAGCCTCTCCGTCCCATGCCGTGGCATCGACCGGGTCGAGCCACCAGATCCCTGCCCCCGACGTCCTGGTCAAGAACGTGCTGCTTCCGGAATGGCGAGCCAACTTCTTCGCCCGGGAAGTGAAGACCTGGTTCAAGCAAGGCTCGGCGGTTCTTGAAGGAATGACGGTAATCGAAGACGAGATCGAAGAAACGTTTTCCGCCTTGACCAGTCCGGAAAAAGAAAGGCTGCAGATCGTCTGGGGATCCTGACAGGATCGTGCCCGGCGGACCTATGACTTTTCGGGATATTTGAACCCATTGGTCTTCTGGGCCTGGGCGCGCAGCTTGGCTACTTTTTCTTCCGGGCCGACGACCACGAGCGTGTCTCCTCTGCCAAGGGGTACGGCCGGGTCGGGGAACCTGGTGCCTTGCCGACGGTGACGGACCGCGTAGACTACCACTCCGAAACGGGCGCGTAGATCCAGCTGTTTGAGGCTCTTCCCCAGCAGCATGCCGCTAACTGGAATTTCGCTTTTCACCTCGCCCGAGGTCAGATTGACCCGCTCCTCCTGTCTTTCGCTCGGAGCGCCGCCGTCGGAAAAGCGCACTACCGCATCCCGCCTCAGCACCTCGCGGTTGTACAGTGCTATGGCATCCGCCTGGCTGATCCAGCCGATCAGGCGCTGGTGGGTGTCGGTCACCGGCAATTCGTCAACATGGTGGTGGCTGAACATCGAGATGCAGGAGTCCAGGGTGTCATCCGGCGAGGCGCATTCGGCAGTCGGCTGCATCAGGTCGGCCGCCACCAGAAGATGGCGCAGCGTTTTCTCGTCCCGGATGATGTTGGTCACGGTGTCGACGGTCACGACACCCAGCAGACGGCCATGCTTGTCCGTGACGTATTGTTGGTGATGCTCGCCGGAGAGCACACGCTCGATGATGTCGTCGAGCGCTGTGTCGGGCCGCAGCGTCCTGCCTGGCTTGTGGGTTAAAGCACTGACGGAGGTGCCGGACATGATCTCCGCCTCGGCTCCGGCCGTGAAACGAGCGCCCCGGCGGACCAGCTTGAGAGTGTAGATCGACTCGCTGCTCAGTTTTGTGGCGATGAAGTGTGAGAGAATACAGGCCAGCATCAAAGGCAGGATGATAGTGTGTTGATTAGTGAGTTCGAAGACTATCAGGATGGCCGTCAGCGGAGCGTGAGTAGTGGCCGCCACCAGCGCGCCCATGGCCACCAACGCATAGGCGCTGGGACTGGCCACGAGCCCGGCCGGCAGCAGCCAGTTGGCCAGGATGCCGAAGGCCCCGCCCAGGCTGGCGCCGATGAACAGGGAAGGCGCGAAAATACCACCGGAACCGCCGGAGCCGATCGTCATGCCGGTGGCGATGATCTTGGCCCCGCCCAGCAGCAGCAGGAATCCCAGGAAACTCATGTCCAGCGGAAACTGGCTCTTCTGCCAGGTCAGCACCCGCTCGATTTGCTCGTAGCCGACGCCCATGACGTGGGGCAGCCAGATGGCAATGATTCCGACCAGGGCCCCTCCCAGGATTGCCTTGAGATATTCCGGGATTGGAATCGCCGTAAAGATGTCTTCGACTGCGTACAGTCCCTTGGTGAAGGCCACACCGGCAACGGCGGCCAGGGCTCCGAGCAGTACGTAAAGTGGAAGCTCCCAGGCGCTGACCAGATCGTAGGGCGCCACCTGGAAGGCCGGGAAATTGCCCAAGTGATAACGGGCGATCACCGTGGCGACGACCGCGCCGACGACCAGGGGGCTGAAGGTTTTTACCGTGCCGCGTCCCAGGATGATCTCGACGGCGAAAAGCACGCCGGCGATTGGGGCGTTGAAAGTGGCCGCAATTCCGGCGGCCGTGCCGGTGGCAACCAGGATCTTCATGCGCTCGCTATGAAACCCAAACAGTTGGCCTACCGAAGATCCCACCGTAGAGCCGATCTGAACGATGGGCCCCTCGCGGCCGACCGAGCCTCCGCTGCCGATGCTGACGGCGCTGGCCATGATCTTTACCAGGGCCACCCGTGGCCTGATGCGGCCGCCGCGGCCCGTGCAGGCCTCCATCACCTCCGGCACGCCGTGTCCCTTTGCCTCGCGGGCAAAAAAGTAGATTAGCGGTCCCACCAGCAGGCCGCCCAAGGCGGGCGGGAGCACCAGCCAGTACCAGGGCAGGGCGGCCAGCCGATCGAGGCCGATACCCCCGGGAAAGGCGAGATGATTGACCAGGCGGATCAGGTATCGAAAAAGAATTGCGCCGTAGCCGCCGGCGACCCCGACGATGGCGGCGAGCACCAAGAGAAAAACGCTCGGGCCGCCCAGCGCTCGGGAAAGCCAGGCCCCGACCCGGGCGCCGGAATCTACGCGAACCCTCTCCGGGACTAGTTGATCTCCGTCTGTGAAGCCAGTGTTGTCTTCCAGTGCCAGATCCTCCCGAGAGGCATTATTCTCCAAACGCCCCCGCGCGTCAAAGTCGAAATCTTCAGACCATCCACTCGGTCTGGTATTCATGAAGCGCCGGGACCATGCACAGGAATTGCACTGGCTGGTCACCCGGGTTGCTGTAGGCATGGGCCACACCGGCGGGAATATAGATGCAGTCGCCGGTTTTCACAACGTGCTTCAGTCCATCCAGCACGAGCGTCATGTTGCCCACGATCACTACCTGCTCGTGTTCAAGCACATCGTGTCTGTGCATGGGGATCTCGCCGCCCGGGTCGATAGTGAAACGGCGCGTGTAGAAGTTGGGCAACCCGTCGTCGGGTCCCAGTAAGACCTGAAAAACTGCGCCATGGCTGTTGGCTACTGCTTGTTGTTCGACTTCATCAAAATGCCTGATTATTGGTTTTTCGGCCATTACGATTGCTCCTTTCAATTACGGGCATATAGGCACCGGGATAACTTATCGGCTTGCAGAGCTCTTGGCAATTTGACTTGTGTGCTCATCGTGTACATTCTTCTTGCCATGACCAAGCCCAGAATTTTAATCGAAGGCGTCGGCGGAATCGGCGGGGTGGTGGCCGCCCGGCTGGCCCAGGCGCACTATCATCCCGTTCTGGTCACCTCGAACGCCGAAATCAGTGAGGCGATCGATATGCGGGGGCTGCGGGTAGCTGACGGCAAGGAAAACTTCAGCCAGCAGGCTGACGTCTACACACGCCTGGACGAGTTGCCGCCCGACAGCCGTTTCGACGTGGCACTTCTGTTGATGAAGGCCAATTCAGTGATCGAGGTCGCCCACGCCACGCTGCCCTATCTCGATCCCCAGGGTTACCTGGTCACCTGCCAGAACGGCATTGTCGAGGACGCCGTCGCGGCGGCGGTCGGGGCCGGGCGGGTGGTCTCGGCCATCATCGGCTGGGGCGGGACGATGCACGCTCCCGGGGTCTATGAAAAGACCGGCCCGGGCGCGATTCACCTGGGCGAGTTGGACGGGCGCCTGAGCGACCGGGTAAAGCTGCTGGCCGGAGCACTGGGACGGATCTCGCCGGTCGATATCAGCGAAAACATACGCGGGGCGCTATGGTCCAAGCTGGCGATCAACTGCGTCATCACCACCCTGGGCGCTTTAACCGGCGAGACGCTGGGGCCGATGCTGCGTGACCGGCGCGTGCGGCGTGTTTTTTTGGCGATCTATCGCGAAGTGATCGACACGGCCTCAGCCCTGAGCATCAGGCTCGAGCGTATCGCGGTCAACCCGAAGTTGCTCTATCTACCGGCACGGGCAGGAGTGTTGCGCCGGCATTTTAAGGATCTTCTGGTCCAGGTTGTCGGGCGGCGGTACGGTCGGCTGCGCTCGTCAATGTTGCAAAGCCTCGAGCGCGGCCGCCAGACCGAGATCGATTTCCTCAACGGATACGTGGTCGAGCAAGCCTCGCGCGCGGGGATTGAGGTGCCGGTCAACGCCGCCCTGGTGCGCATGATAAAGGAAATTGAGGCAGGCCAGAGACCGCTTCAGATGAGGAACATCGACGAGATCATCGAAGTTGGAAACTGAAGTTTTCTTGCTCGCCATCAACCTCCAACGATCACGCCAAAAGCAGGGCTCGGTGAAAACGCGCCGCCGCAGTCGCAGGGCGCCGAAGCGGAAGTGTTGATGCGCAAGCGCCCGCTGCCGCCCCCGCTGCCTCCGCCTCCGACGTAGGGCTGATCGGGATCGCACATGTTGCGGTCGGTTGCCTGGCCGTTGCCGCCCGGCGAGTCGCCGACACTGCCCAGACCTCCGTCCCCGCCCTCGATGGCGCCGTACAGGGCGCAGGAGGCGCCGTCACGGCCTGCTCCGCCGGGCGCTGCAGTACCGCCGGCTGTGGCGTCGGCCCCGTCGCCGCCTGCCGCACCGCGGTTGTTGCCGCCCCCGCCTCCGCCGCCCCCATGGGCCCGGAAAGATCCCGTGAAGCTCACCTGCGGCGCTTCCAGCAAGACTCCGCCGCCCGAGCCGCCCCCGGCGCCGCCGCAGCAGAACTCAACCGTGGCGGAGTCGCCTCCCTTACCGCCGCCGCCGTTTGAGATGATGTTTCCGCTGATACTTATCGACGCTACGGCGCTTATCTGCAGCAGGCCGCCCCCGCCCCCGCCGAAGCGCGCGCCGCAGCCGTCCTGGCCGCTCTCGCCGCCTGCAAGTGGCACGAGCTCGCGGTTGCCGCGTGCCGCGCCGCCGCCGCCCCCGGCGGTGCCGAAGCTGCCCCCGCGTCCGCCGAGCCGATTGGATGCCTCCTCGGGTTGGGCAACGTACCCAGGGCCGGGACGCTCGCGAGCGGCGGACAGATCGATGTCTCCGCCGATGGTGACCGAGCCGGAGGCGAATATGGCCAGGGCCGGAGTGCCGTGTATGCTCAGAGAACCCGCGACATTCAGATCTCCGAGACGGCAGACGCAGACGTCCGGCGAGAGTGTCAGGGACACGAGTTGGCAATCGCCGAGTTGCGAGGCGGCCTTGCAGTCGCTCTCGGTGTCGAAGGAACCCGAGGCGCTCTTTGATGGGCCGGAGTCCTGTAATTCGCCCAGGTCGGCCGCATTAGATGGCACGGGCCGGCAGCAGCGCGTGCCGCAACAGCCCATCAAGCCGCAGTTGCCGCTACAGTTGTTCTCGATACAGTCGAGATTATCCGCGCTCGGCCAGTAACCCGTATTGCACTCGCAGTAGGGCTGGTCCTGGTCGTCCGTGTGACAGCGCCCCTGGCTGGAACAATCATAGGGCCGGCAGGGATCGGTTGTGCCGGGAAGGCACTTGGTGCCGTCGGCGGTGACCGTGTAACCATCCAGGCATTCGCACAGCGCCTGGTCATCCACGACGCCGCAGCTACCGTGTCCGGAGCAGTCGATCCCCTTACAGGCATCGTCAGCATCGCCCGAACCGCTGCAGCCTGTGCCGAGAGAACAAGCAAGAAACATCGTCATGAAAATGAATGCCGCGCGCATGGTTTTCTCCCCTGTGATCCGATACATTTTCAGAGGTTCGCCGGCTAAAGTCAAACCGGGATGAAAACCTTTCCTGGCTGGAGTGAAATCTGGTAAGTGAACGTTGATGAGCTCAGGATCACTTATCGATGATTCCCACTCGGGCGGAATGGAAGGGGAAGTCAATCCGGAAACCCTGCGTCTGGTCAGACTGGTGAACTGGGCGGGTGTTTTTCTGGTGACGCTGCCTGTGTTCTGGGCGGTTTCTTTTTTCACCTATGGCGCCGTGGGAGTCGGGCTGGTCTACCTGTTCATTTCGCCGCTGTCGGGCGTTCTTCTCTTGGTGCTGCGTAAAACGCGCCGGGTTTCACTCGTCGCGCACCTGTTCGCGGGTCTGGGGCTTCTGCTGGTGACCTTGTCCAACTGGTATACCGGGGGGCTGAACGGAGCAAATGCAGCGGTGTTTCTGATAGCCCCGGTGGCCGCCTTGACCATGCTCGGAAGAAGCGGTTTGTGGTGGGTGCTCTTGTCTCTGGTCGTATCCGTGTGCTTTGGCGTCCTCGACGTACTGGGATTCGAATTTCCCAACGTTATTCCAGATGCGCACAAAGGCGTCGATTCGTTGCTGACCTTCCTGACGGGCTTCGTCGTCGTCATCGGGATGGTGTTTCACTTCGAACGGACACGCTTGCGGGCAGAGCGCAGGCTGGTGCTTGCCAAGGAAGCCGCCGAGGCGGCATCCAGGGCCAAGAGCGAGTTCGTCGCCAATATCAGCCACGAGATCCGCACGCCGGTCCACGGCTTGCTGGGGATGGTGGCCTTGATGGAGCACGAAGAAGATCCTCAGAGGAGGAAGGAGCTTTTCGAAAGCGCCCGGCACTCGGGGCAAATCCTGATAGGCATCGTTGATGAATTGTTGAGTCTGTCGAAAATGGAGGCCGGCGCGCTGCAGCTCGATCCGGTGCCGCTGGACATCGCCCGGATGGTGGCAGCTGTTGTCGCGGTTGTCTCGGTTCAAGCCGGGCAAAAAGGAATCGAGTTGGAAAGTCGTCTCGGACATGACGTGCCGCGGCTGGTGCTGGCGGATCCCGTCCGGCTGCGCCAGGTATTGATCAACCTGACCGGCAACGCGGTCAAGTTCACCGAGCAGGGCAAAGTGCTTGTCGCGGTCGAACGTCTGGCCGGCTCCGACATATCCGCCCGGTTGCGTTTCTCGGTGCGCGACAGCGGCATCGGTATTTCCAGTGAAGATTCAGACAACATTTTCGAACCCTTTTTCCAGGTGGATGGATCGAGCACCCGCGCTTTCGGCGGAACCGGCCTGGGGCTGGCCATCTGCAGGCGCATGGTGGAGTTCATGGGAGGCGAGATCGGCGTCGAGTCTGAGCCTGGCGAGGGAAGCGAATTCTGGTTCATCTTGAATCTCGATCTTTCCCGGGGCGAGCAGGCAGTGGAAGAGCGACCTGCCGTGCCGGCAGTGGGCGAATCGCGGACTACAGCGTGCACGTACATGAGAGTGTTACTGGTCGAGGACAATCCCGTAAACCAGAAGGTGGCTCAAGCGTTTCTGGAGAAGCTCGGCTTTTTAGTCGAGACGGCCGGCAATGGACAAGAAGCCTTCGACAAGTTCTTGGCGGCTGAGTACGACATTGTTCTCATGGATTTACACCTTCCGGTGATGGATGGCTATGAAGCTACCCGCAGCATCCGGGCTCACGAGAGAGACGCTCAGGCGGGCGGACCAGCGATTCCGATCATTGCCTTGACCGCTTCTGCATCCGACGAAGAGCGACAGGCGTGTCTCGATGCCGGGTTGAACGACTTTCTGACCAAGCCATACTCGAAGCGCGAACTCGAGGTCGTCCTGAATCGTTGCCTCGATCAGGGTGCTTCCCGACTACTTTAATTTCTTTTTGCCGTCGATAACGTAACGCCGGTGGGCGTCGAGGATACTTTTTTTCAAGCGGATCGATTTCGGAGTGACCTCGACCATCTCGTCTTCCTTGATGAAGTGGATGGCGCGCTCCAGGGTCATCGGCCTTACCGGGGTGAGGATGATGTTCTCGTCCTTGGCCGCTGCCCGGATGTTGGTCTGCTTCTTCTCCCTGCACGGATTCACGTTGATGTCGATGTCTCGTCCGCGTTCCCCGATTATCATGCCTTCGTAGACTGGGTTCCCGGGCGTGATGAACAACTCACCCCGGGGCTCGAGGTGGTACAGGCCGTAGGCCACCGCCCGGCCCTGGCGATCGGCGACGATCGATCCCGAACTGCGCGTGACGAAATCCCCGCGGTATTCCTCGTATCCCAACAAGAAAGAGTTCATCAGTCCGGTGCCCTTGGTGTCGGTCAGAAACTCGTCGCGGTAGCCGATCAGCGATCGCGAGGGGATGGAGAATTCCATCCGGATGCGGCCGCTGCCGTTGTTGACCACGTCTTCCAGCTTGCCCTTGCGGGAGAGCACCTTTTCGGTGACTATTCCCTGGTGGGCCTCCTCGCAGTCGATCACCAGGTGCTTGATGGGCTCCATCAGCTTACCGTCTATCTTCTTGATGATCGCCTCGGGGCGGCCGACGCACAATTCGAATCCCTCGCGGCGCATGGTCTCGACCAGGATGACCATCTGGAACTCGCCGCGACCCTTGACGATGAAGCTGTCCTGGTTGGAAGGAGCCTCGACCTTGATGGCCACGTTGAGCAGGGTCTCCTTGTGAAGTCTCTCGCCAATCTTACGCGCCTGGACGAACCTGCCCTCTTGGCCGGCCATCGGCGAGTTGTTGATCGAGAAGCGCATCGAGACGGTGGGCTCGTCTACACTGATACGCGGCAGGGCCTGCGGGTTGTCGCCGGTGCAAATCGTGTCGCCGATCTCGACGTTTTCGATCCCGGCCAGCACCACGATCTCTCCGTGATCGATCTGCGTGGTCTCCTTGCAGGTCGTGCCCTCGTATACCTGGAGCTTGGAAACCTTCAACGGCCGCGGCATGCCGTCTTTTCCCAGGCAGATCAGGCTCTCGTTGTGACGGGCCGTGCCGTTGATCACTTTGCCGATGGCCAATCGTCCGACGTAGTCGGAATAACCGAGGTCGGACACCAGCATCTGGAAAGGCTTGTCGGGATCGTAGGCCGGGCCGGGGATCTCCTGGATGACGGCATCCATCAGGGGATGCAGGTTTTCTCCTTGGTCATCCAGTTTTTTCTGGGCGATTCCATTCCTGCCCACCGCGTAGAGCAGCGGAAATTCGAGCAGGTCTTCGTCGGAATCGAGATCGATAAAGAGATTGTAGATCTCGTCGAGAACTTCCGCCGGGCGCGCGTCCTGGCGGTCGATCTTGTTGATGACGACGATGATCTTCAGCTTCGAGTCCAGCGCCTTTCTGAGCACGAAGCGGGTCTGGGGGAGGGGGCCCTCGGATGCGTCGACCAGCAAAATAGCGCCGTCGACCATGGACAGGGCCCGCTCGACTTCGCCTCCGAAGTCGGCGTGTCCCGGGGTGTCGATGATGTTGATCTTCACCCCTTTCCATCTCACCGAGCAGTTCTTGGCCTCGATGGTAATGCCGCGCTCGCGCTCCAGATCCATGTTGTCCATCAAGCGATCGGAGACGACCTGTCCCGCGCGAAACAGCCCGCACTGTTTGAAGATGTTGTCGATCAGCGTGGTCTTGCCGTGATCGACGTGAGAAATGATTGCAATGTTCCTGAGTTTTTCGTTCGTCTCCAACACGGCACACGATCTCCCTGATGTCTCAACGGGGGCAGACACTAACCGACAAGCACAGACAATGTCGAGATCTTTACGATAATCAGCGACTCGGGTACGATTACCTCGGGTATTTGACTTCTGCATGGAGGTGTCGGCGCATGACCCGCATGATTTCTGTTTTCCGTGCGCTGCAGATCCTGTTTTTCCTGGGAGCGGCACTTGCCGCTCAGCCGGCCCGGGCGATCGATTACCAGGTCGGGCCGGGACAGGCGCTTACCGAACTCGACCAGGTTCCCTGGGAAACGCTTTCAGCAGGCGACCGGGTGCTCGTCCACTGGCGGCCCGAGTCCTATCGTGCCAAGATCATCCTGGCCGTCGAGGCCTCAGAGCAAAATCCTTTCGTGCTCAGCGGCGTGCCTGGAGTTGGGGGAGAGCTTCCGGTGATCGACGGGCGCGACGCCGTAACACGTGCGGGGATAAACTTCTGGAACGAGAATCGCGGAGTGATAAAAATCGGCGGGGCAAACAATCCAGACTGCGATCTTCCAGATTGCGTGCCCGCCTGGATCACGCTGGAGAACCTGGAGGTGCGCTCCGGCCGGCCGGCTTACCAGTATACCGGCCGGGACGGAGTCACAAGCTACGTAGAAAACGCCGCCTCGGTGTATGTCGAGGTCGGCCAGCACATCACCATCCGCAACTGCATCCTGCGCGATTCGGGCAACGGCCTTTTCATCGGGGTCAACGGCGGCGAGACTCAGGACATCCTGGTCGAGGGCAACTATATCTACGACAACGGCATCGAGGGCAGCATCTACGAGCACAACAGCTACACCTCGGCCCGCGGCATAGTCTTCCAGTTCAACCACTACGGGCCGCTGCGCGCCGATTGCCCGGGCAACAACCTCAAGGATCGCTCGGCCGGGCTGGTTGTACGCTACAACTGGATAGAAAACGGCAACCGCCAACTCGACCTGGTGGACGGGGAGGACAGCCAGGCGGTCCCCGACGATCCGGCCTACCGCAGCACTTTCATTTACGGCAACGTATTGGTTGAGGCCGAGGGGGAGGGCAACAGCCAGATTGTCCACTACGGGGGAGACAGCGGGGATACGTCTATTTATCGCAAGGGAACCCTCTACTTCTACAACAACACCGTGATCTCCACCCGCGACGGAAACACCACATTGTTTCGCCTTTCGACCGGCGACGAGCACTGCGACTGCCGCAACAACATCGTCTATGCCACCGCGGGCGGATCGCGCCTGGCGCTGATGGCTTCAGACGGCGTGCTGGACATCTCCCACAACTGGCTCGACACGGGTTACAGTCAGTCGCACGACAATTTTTCAGGCACAATCAACGACGACGGCACAAACCTCGGCGGCTCCGAACCGGGGTTCGTGAATGCGGCCGGACAGGATTTCAAACCGACGGCATCTTCAGCGGCCGGCGACGCGGCCGGGCCGCAGTCCGCAGGGGCCGCGGCAAATCCAGTCGTGATGCAATACGTCCTGCACCAGGCGGGCGAGACGCGGCCCGACGACGGCGCGCTCGATATGGGCGCCTTCGAGTACTGCCCGCCGGGCGGCTGCAATCCTGTAGATGGCGGGCCCGATGGATCTGCCGATGGAGGCCAGGATGCCGGGGTCGATGCGGGACCTCAGGACGGCGGCCCTGACGCCGGGGTTGATGCCGGGCCGGGAGACGCTGCGGTCGATGCCGGCACGGACGCCGGCGCCGACGAAATCGGCCCGGCAGACGGCGACCAGAATGGAGGGGCGGACACCGCGGACGCAACAGGGGGCGATTACACTACCGGTCCCCAGGGCTCGTGCGGCTGCGGCGGCAACACCGCGGGCGGTTTGTTTGGAATGCTGCTCCTGATCGGGTTTTGCCTGCGAGCCGTAAGAAGATAGTTATCAATTTTCGCACCTACTCCCAACCCGGCCTGACATGAATGTCGTCTTCGGCGCGACAATGAGGACAGGGCGGCCGGTCGTCGAGAATATGTCCGGCGGCGTAGGCGGGCTGTTGTCAAACGTTTTTTACGGTTTTCGTAGATGGCGATGTTGGCTGGCATGCAACTTGCTGTGATCCGCGTCACCGACTACCTGTAATACATTAGGAGGTCGCCGATGAGACCGGTGCGTCTTTGCGGAACAGTTGTAGTGTGTCTTGCGGTAGCATTTTTCCAAGGTTGCGGGGCGGAAGGAATGAGTGACGGACCCCCGACGCCTGGGCCCGACGGAGCGGACGGCGGTGGCGACGGCGCGGACGGTGGCGGGGACGGCGGGCCCGGCTACGACGCCGGGCCGCCGGAAGACGAGCACATGGAGTTCGGCCAGCCGACGGCTTCCTTGCACTACGTCTTCGTGGTCAACACTACCCTGGGCACGGTGGCCAGGATCGATCCCGGGTCGCTTGCCGGAATCGAAGTGCACTCGATCGAAGTCGGCGCGCGGCCGACGACGCTTGTGGTCATGCCCGGAACGGACAATGCCGTTGTGCTGTGCGAGGGCTCGCGCTCGCTGTCGATTATCGAGTCGTCGCCGCAGGGAGATACGGTAACCAGCGTGCCGCTGGGCCAGCCCTACAGTTCAATCAGGCTTTCACCCGACGGCGGCTTCGCGCTGGCTTTCTTCGACCAGAGCGCGGAATGGACCGACCCGGACAACGCCGCGTCCAAGATCGCCGTCGTCGATCTTAGCGCGGCCCTTGCGGGGCGCGAGGCCGTCTACGAGTATGCGGTCGGCTACCGGGTGACCGACGTCTGCTTCGACGACGCCGGATCGGTTTCGAGTCGGGCGCTGATCGTCTCGCGCTCGGAGATTGCCGTGGCCGATCTGGGAGCGCTCGAGACCACCTGGATTCTGCCCCGGGTGTGGATAGACAACCTTGAGGCCGAAGACGTCCAAGCCCGCGAGGTGCTCTGTTCGCCGGACGCGCGAACAGTCCTGGTGCGCAGCATGCTTGCTCCCGAACTGACGGTGGTCGACATCGACGCCGGGCTCTCGGCACGCCTGCCTCTGCATGGGATTCCCACCGACCTGGATCTTTCGCCGGACGGCTCGCAGGCGCTGGCCGTCATGCGCACGGAGAGTGTCCTTACGAAAATCGACCTGGCTTCCGATCTTGCGCCCGTGGTCGAGATAGACGGCAGGCGCTACGTCGATCCCAACGGGGACGGAGTGCCTTCAGCCGACGACTTTACCCACCTCCAGGCCGTCGACGCCGAGGGCTTGGCGCTGGTTGTCGGGCAGGCCGAGGTTTTCACAAGCGGGCAGGGCGGGACCGCGGCGCTTCTGTACACCAACGTCGCGCGGCGCGAGGAGCTGAGCCTGCTCGATCTCGACAATATGCGGATCGAGGACATGGGGCGCATGATCAACAAACTCGTAAACAGCGTCGTCGTCGCGCCCGGCGGTCGCAGCGCGCTGGTCATACACCGCGCCGAGCCAAACTCGGCGGATCCCGATCCGCTCGAGCGGGAGATCGACGGCCTGTACGGTTACACGCTGATCGATTTGCAAACAAGAGCGACTTTCCAGCAAGTGACCGAGGCCCCGCTGGGGCCGCTGGCCATGAGTCACTCGGGCAATCACGCCCTGCTTACGGTGTTCGACGACAACCTGCGGGTAAACGAACTGCATGCCGTCGACCTGCGCCGCTTGACACTGCAGATGGAAAGCGTGCCGCTGCAGGCCATGCCTCGCAATGCCGGCACGCTTCCGGGAAGTGAGATCGGCTACGTGGACCAGGAGCACCCCTACGGCAAGATCACTTTTATCGATCTGGACAGCATGCTCAAGCGGGCCGTGACCGGCTACGAACTCAACGCGGACGACTGAAGGAAGGTGCGCCATGGCGAGACGATTCTTTTTTTCGTTGCTGTTATTCGCTCTGCTCGTACCCGCGGGATGCGGGAGCCGCAGGGCGGTCTATAGTGAGGCACTGTCCGTGGTCGGGCCGTTCCCGGTTAGCGGCGGACTGGTCTATCTCGATCGCACGCTGGATCAGATGATCAGGCTGCGGGTATCCGGGCGGGAGACACAGATCGACAGGATCGCTCTGCCTCCCGGCCCGCGGACGGTCGTCGAGGCGCTGGACGGAAATCTGCTGGCCGTGCTGTGCGATGACACTTCCGGACCGGGCGTCATACTCCTGCAGCACGATTCGTTGCAGCAGCTTGCCTGGCTGCCGCTGGGCGAGAGCTTCGACCGGCTGGCGGCGGCGCCCGGGACGGCCTTCGGCGTCGCCTATTTCTCATCCGCGGCAGCAGGCACATCGAGCGGTATACGCAACCTGAACCAGGTGCAGGTGATCGATTTCGCCGGGCAAATCACTCACCAACCTATATTGCTGTCAACCGGTGGACAGGTTCCCCGGGGGATCGACTTCACTCCCGCTGGCAGCGGCGACTATGACAACATAGTCGCGCTTCGCGTGGACAACGGCCTGGTGCTGATCGACATGGCCGACGCATCCGCCGAGCCTCTCTGGGTGCGCTTCACCAATGCGCCTGGCGGGCTGTCGGTGCCTTCCGAGGTCGTCTTCGGACCCTTCTCGGGTGACGGCGGCTACATTTACGTGCGCCTGCAGGGCAGCGACGACGTCCTCTCGATTCACCTCGACCGCGAGGGAGGCAGGCTGCGCCGCAACATCAACTTCCTCAATACACCCGCGGGAAGCCGCCCGACCGATCTGCTGGTGGTTTACGGGGACGGGCTCGACGATAAGGTTTTCACGGTCTTCTCTTCCGCAGCGGGGGGCGCGGCACTGCTGGATGCCAACTCGATCCAGACGGCCGAGAGGGAATTCTCTTTTTCCGGCCTGGTCGATTCCGCGCGGATTTTAGTAAGCAGCGACGGGACGCGCGAGTTGGTAGCGGTCTACAAGAACGGCGCAAGCAGGTTGTTCGTAGTGGATCCGCGCACCGGCGAGCAGGAGACGATTCAGCTACAGGATCCCTTCTACGCGCTGGACGGGCCCCCTGGCGGATCACAGCTGGTCGTGTTTCACGAAAAGATGGGCGAAGGCGCGACTGCAGGCCTGCGGGTGGTAAGCCTTGACGTCAACCCCTCCTCGGGAAAACTCTCACACCGAGTCGCGACCTATGCCCTGGAAGGCCGGCCCGCGGGATATGCCTTTGCGGGCGATGTGATGCTGGCCGCCCTTGACGCCGGGCCGGTTGCATTCCGGCTCGAGCTGGGCACGGGTGTCTACAAGGCGCTTGAACTCGCAAGGGATCCACTTGGAGTGGGGCTGGTTCCAGCCAGCGACATGAGCTACGTGCTTCACGCCCATCCACTGGGGGGCCTGACGCTGATTCCGTTGCAGTCTTTCGACGGGGCGCGGGCCGAGTTGTTCGAGGGTTTTCTTCTGCAGGGGCTTCTGGATCCCCGTTGACGGAGGTGTGGCATGCGATCTTTGCGGATTGTTGCGGCGGCACTGTTATGGCTGGCTGGTTCGGCCGAGGCCCGCGAGTTAACGCTCTCGGTTTGCGGGACGGGGCAGATCGTTGCGGCGCGCGAGTTCGATCCCCTGGCCAGTCAAGATGTCCTGGGCCTGGCGCATGTAGAGGCGGGGCTCGGGCTTGGTGAACTGCTGCCCGGACTGAGCCTGGAACTGGCCTGGGAGGGTGGCACCACCACTAGCGATCTGTTCGCCGGCACAACTCCCTGGCTCGAGAGTCAACTGACGATTCACGGGGCCGTGTTGACAGCGGCCTGGCGCCTGCCGCTCTTTGCCTGGCTGCAGGCGACGGCCCGGGCGGGCATGACGCTCGACTTCGCCCGGCTCAGGTTCGAAAAAGACGGCCGGACCTATCTCTCCGACTGGGCCAACGCCCGTATGGGAGTGACGGCGGCCCTCGGCGCCGAGTTGTTCCTGCCGCGCAACACCTGGCGGCGCTGGTTCGGGCTTTCCGATCTCGAGAACAACGAGGGCTTCACGCTTGGTCTGCGGCTGGAAGCCGGTTGGAGTTATCGCCAGGGCTTCGCCTTCGACGATATGACCCCGCCCGCCTCCGGCTCCAACGGATCCGACATCAAGAGCGCTCCTATCGACCTGGGCTCGCTCAACCTGGACGGTTTCTTTTTCCGATTGGGCCTGGTGGCCTTCTTCTGAGTCAGGGCGAGCCAAACTGCTTGGCGCAGGCGGCGCTGTGCGGTTATCATGCTGACAAATGCTCGCCGCGCTCGCATCACACCTGTGGATCATCCTGCTCGACTTGCTGTTGCTTGGGGCCGCGGCCAGTTTGGGCCTCTGGGCGCTACCCGTAAAGCGACAGCTTTCAGCGCTCGAGTCGCTGGCGGTGGCCGTCGCCCTGGGCCTTACGGGTCTGAGCCTGTTCGTCTTCGTCCTCTCCGCCTGGCACGTTCTTGCGCCCTGGTGGCTTTTGTTGTTTATCCTGCTTGCCTGGGTATCGGGACTGTCGCGCCTGAATCGCCTCGTTTTCGAGATCGCCGCCCAGTGGCGCGTGGTTCGCAAGCAGTTGCACGCTTTCGATATAGGCATCATCGCGGTCTGTGCCGTGCTGCTGTTGTACCCGTTTCTGGGAAGCCTGATGCCGCCGCTCGGCTGGGACGCGTTGGTCTACCACCTGTACAACGCGCGGGTCTACATCGCCCACGGCGGATTCGTAAGGATCCCGTTCGATTTCTATTCCAACCTGCCGATGAACTTCGATCTGCTTTTCGCAGGCGGCATGTTGCTGGGCTCGGACAGGCTGCCCGCACTTTTGCATTTCTCGACCGGGTCGCTTGCGCTGCTTGGCATGTTAGGCTTCGCGGCACGCCGTTTCAGCCCGCGGGCCGGGCTGATCGCCTGCCTGTTGTTGCTCGTCTCTCCGGTCGTGCTCGAGACCATGAGCACCGCATATATCGACATGGGCGTTGCCTTTGCGCTGCTGGCCTTGTTCATCTGCCTCTGGGAGTGGGCGGCAGCGCCGGAGGCGCGCTGGGCACTGCCGAGCGGAATGCTTGCAGGCTTTGTGATTGGCGCCAAGTTGACCGCGGCCTGGTATGTCATCATCGGAGTGGGACTGGCCGTTGCGGTGGCCCGCTACCGTGGGCTGCGACTGTCGGTGCTGACCAAGTCGCTTTTGTGGATGTTCGGCCCGTGTGTGATCCTGCTGGCTCCCTGGATGGCCAAGGCATACCTGCTGACCGGCAATCCGTTGTTTCCGCTTCTGACTAATAGACTTGGCGCCGGCGATCTCGGCCCCCCCCTAATTGCGGACATGTTCGCCTGGCTGAGATCTGTCGGCAGGGGGCGCGGCTTCGGTTCGAGCTTTTTAGCTCTCTGGAACGTGTTTTTCGAAAGCCGGGACGGAGTCGAAACCGCATTCTTAGGCAAGCTCTCGCCCTTACCGTTGGTCATGTTCGCCCTGGCCTGGATCCGCTGGCGCCGCAAGGCGCTGGTCAACCTTGTCGGTGTAGCCGCACTGTTGCTTTTCTACGCCTGGTTCTTCTGCGATCCGCAAGAAGACCGCTTTTTGTTACCGGCCTTGATTCCGTTTTGCCTGCTTGGCGGCCTGGCGTTCGACGCGCTGCCGCAACGCCTGAACCGACTTTCTGCCGGAGTGTTTTCGGCCGTGATCCTGATCTTCGTCGCCCAGACGATGATTTATCTATCTCCCGCGTTTCATGGAGCCAAGCAAGTGTCGGCGAGATACCTTGCGGGCGGGCAGACGGCCGAGGACTACCTGGCAACTCGTTGCCGGCCCTACCGCAGCTTCCGCTACGTTGAGAAGCAGACAGGCAAATCCGAGCCGGTTGCGCTCTTTTTCGAAAACCTGGCCTACTATCTCGATCGACCCAACCTGTCGGATGATTTCTTCCAGGCCTCGGTGATCATCTCGTTGGCGCATAGGGCCGGCCGGCCGGAGGCGCTGGCCCGGCTGCTCGCTGACATGGGAATCGAGTATATCGTTGTCAACCATGACAACCTGGAGGCCATAGAACGTGTCGCGGGCGACAAGCGGCAGGGTTCCTACGGGAAAAAGCACCTGGCCGGGATCGCCATAATCAAACAGTTGCTAGCGGAATACTGCCGTGAAGAATACCGGCACGAGCGCGTGGCCGTATACCGCATCATGGATCGGCCGCCCGCTCGGTGAGGTCAGGTCGATCCGTTCTCTTGTTGGGAGTGCATCATGAGAAAGGCTTTTTTCCAAAGCTCGACGCGCCCGCGCCCGTAAACGTCCTCCCAGGCCTGCAACATCTGCTCGAGCGGGACGTCGGCAAACGCGCCGTACTGGCGGGTGTACTCCATGTATGCCCGTCCCTTTGCATCACGGGGCGCAAAGAGCGCGTCGCTGTGACCGTCGAATTCGACCAGCGGGTACTCGTGCTTCGAACACAGTCGGCTGTCGAATGAGGGCACGACCTTGACCCAGTCTTCACCAAGAAGCATCTCGACGTAGCAGTGGTAGGTGAAAAGATTGGTGCCCATCAACTGCGTCATCTCCTCGGCCGCGCGGTGGTTTACTATGTCTGCGAACAGCAGCCGAGCCGGTATGCCGCTCGCGCGAGCCAGGGCGGCCAGTACCACGGCCTTCTGGACGCAGTAGCCGTGCCCGCGCTCGATGATCAGGCTTGCACGATAGTGTTCGGGCAGCCAAAAAGGGTTGTGGAGGCTATAGGCGATCTCATCGCGCACCCACAAAAACAGGCGCCGGGCCTTCTCGTGGATGTCTTCGGAATCGCCCGTGATACGCGCCGCCAACTCACGCACGCGTGGGTGATCGCTCTCGATAGACGCGGTCGCCTGCAGAAAAACGCGTGACTCAGCCATGCACCACCTCCAGGGCGCAGACCCTAGCATGTTTTTCAGTGAATGCCATCCATTCGGACTGGAACAGTGGTCGGGCAGCGGCAGGTGGACTGGAAGGAAGGCCCTTTGGTAGGATGACCGCTGGAGGTGGTCATGAATCCACGCTTGCTTCTACCGTTTTTCATCGCGACCTTCATGGTCGCTGGCGGTTGCAGCTCTGGTTCGGTGAGCACCTACCCGGACGGAGGGGACGGACGCGATGGACTCTCCGATGACGCCGGGGACCCCGGGGTGGGCGATCCGGGATCGGATCCGGGAGCAGATCCCGGCGCCGATCCTGGAGCTGATCCGGGCGCCGATCAGGGCGCCGATTCAGGAGGGGACACGGGAGAGTGTCCCGCCCTGCCGGTGGAAACGGTCGGCAGCACAAGCGTGATTTCCCCGCCGGCAGGGGCCATGCCTGCAGCCGGCGTGCCGTTCTTCATCCAGCAAACAGGAGTCCGGGTCACCCGTATTACTGACGCGGCCGATCAAGGAGGCTTCGCCTCCTTCTATACCAACGGCTACTCGCGTTGGAGCCCCTTGAACCTGACCGGCGAGTACCTGAACGCCTTTGCCGGCAACGGCGGCGCGGCCGTCTACCGGCTTTCGGACCGGAGCGTGGTGCGAACCCTGAACGTGGGCGAGCCCAACGAACTGCACTGGGATTCTTCCGGAGCGCCGGGCACCGGCACGCGGTTGTACTATCGCACCGGCGCCCAGTTGCGCTCTCTCGATGTCTTGTCCGGCCAGGACGGATTGGTGCATGACTTCACAAGTGAATATCCACAGGCCGGCCAGGTGATCAACGGTGTCGAGGGAGCGCCATCCTACGACATGCGCTACTGGGCATTTCAGGTTTGCCAGGGCATGACCGGGGGAGGCCAATGCACCGGGTTGCTGGACGTGGTGGTCTACGATAAACAACTGGACCAGATAACCGGGCGACTCAGCGACGCGCAGGCATCCTTTCCCACCCCCAACTTCGTGGACATGTCTCCTTCCGGAGAGCGAATCGTGGTCGGCAGTTGTGCCGGCGATCCCATTCCTTTCAACGGGCCCTACGCCTGGAAGCGGGATTTCAGCGATCCTGTCCGGCTTTCGACCAATTGCACCCACTCGGGTTGGGCATGGGGGACCGACGGGGCAGAACTGTACGTTAACTCCGACTCCTGCGGGGAAAACAACGACGAGATCACTTTCAGCTGCGACTACATCATGGCGGTGGATGTCAATGACTCCCAGGGTTGGGAGAAGCGCATCCCCATCATCTATCACGGAGACCTGGGTTGGGGCGGCTCATCCCACCTGGGCCGCTTCTACGACCCGGCCGTCCGGGGCTGGTTTTTCATGTCAACTTACGGGGGCGGGGCGGACTGGTCGCGGGCACAGCTTTTGATGGTCGAGATCAAGAACGAGTCCGAGGGGCCCAGGTTGCTGCGAGTCAGTCCCACTCTCAACACATACCAGGACTACTGGAGCGAGGCTTTCGCCTCGCTGGATTTCACAGGCACCCGCATCTACTGGGGCGCGAACTGGATGGGCCAAGCCGAGTTGGAGGTCTACCAGGCTGAGCTGTGTCCTGGCTGGTGGCAGTGATCAGAGGAGGAATCTTGGTTTTTCGATTTACACTTGTATTACTCGTTTTTCTGTCGTTCTTCCTGCCGGGCTGCGGCGATTCGGAAAAGAGCGATGTCCTTGTGCTCGCGGCCCCGGGCGTACGGGTCGAGATCAGCCGGGATCCATACGGCTATAGCGTCTACGACCAATCGGGCCGGGCGGTGCTCACCACCCTGGGCAGGGGCAATCGCGATGGTTACGGCTCTTTATCATGGGCGCCGGGAAGCGTCGAGTGGGAGAATATCGTCTCGCCGGGATATTTCAAGATCACTCCGAAACTGCTGGCCTGGCGCGCCGACTTCGTGGTCGTAGACTCAAGCGAGAGCGACGGCGAACTCGACCTCGTGCTTCAAAAGCGCAACGCCTCGGCGGACGAGCCCAAGCTGCATGTGAAGCATATCGTCAGGCCGTCGACATTGCGCATCGAGGCATCGATCGAAGGAGATCCGCCGCGTGCCTGGGCGGCTGCCTTCACTTCTCCTGCCGGAGAGGGTTTTTTGGGTTTCGGCGAACGCTTCAATCGTACCAACCAGCGCGGGGTGAACGTTTACTCCTGGCTCGAGGAGGGCGGCATCGGAGGGGGGGAGGGCGTGCCCCCGGGGCCCGATAATCCATATCCCAACGGCGAGGCCATGAGCTACTACCCGGTGCCCTTCTTCATCTCGACCTCGGGCTACGGTTTCTGGCTCGATTCGACCTGGTACAACGAGTTCCGCCTGGCCACCGATCGCGACGACGCCTGGGAGGTATGGCACATCGGGCAGGATCTGGCCTTCGAGATTTATCTCCCCATTCCGGACGATACTCGTCCCTGGCCTTTCCATCTGATCGATCTGTTCACCGCGGCCACCGGGCGGCCGATGGTTCCGCCGGCCTGGACGTTCGGCCCGCGCCGCAGGATCAACCGCGGCGACACCCAGGGCGGAGTCCCCGAGATCCAGGCAATGCGCGATCTCGACCTGGCTATCACCGGCCTCGACGACGCTGTGCACTTCCTGCCGCGCGGCAGCCAGCTGGGTCACGAGCAGGAGATCCGCGACTGGATAGCTCAGGCCACGGCGCTCGGCTACCGGGCCAACTGCTACTACAACGCCTATATCAGTTCCGACCCGGACAGCCTGCTCAAAGACGAGCTCGCAAAGGGCCTGGCCGAACGCTGGTTCTTAGAAGACTCAGAAGGCAATCCGTCGGAAGTCTGGATGGTCTCAGGCTCGATGATGAGGATGTACATGGTCGATTTCAGCATCCCCGCGGCCGTCGCCTGGTACCAGTCGCTGCTGCAGTGGGCCGTCGATCTCGGTTACTCGGGCTGGATGTACGATTTCGGCGAGTATGTCCAGCCGGATACATTGGCCCGCAACGGCATGAGCGGTGAGCAATTCCACAACGTCTACAGCGTGCTCTATCAGCAGGCCGCCCATGATTATCTCGAGGCAGGCCCGCGCGCGGGCGACTGGCTGACCTTCGCCCGCTCAGGCTACACCGGGGCGTCGGCTTTCTCGCCGTTCGTTTGGTTGGGCGATCCGGCCGCCTCGTTCGAGGAGGCCGACGGGTTGCCCAGCATGGTGCGCGCCGGCGTCAACCTGGGTGTCTCGGGAGTGCCCCACACGGGCGGCGACATCAACGGTTTTCACGGCGTGGCCGATGGTTACCAGGCGGCCGACGAGGAACTCCTGGTACGCTGGATCCAGCAGGGTTCGATGGGTTCGAACATGCAAGACCAGGACGCCATGACCGGGGTGCTCAGCGGCTCGGGTCGCAAGGCCAACATCTTCGACGATCCGCTGGCGCAGCAGGCCTGGAAGACCTACGCCCGGCTGCACACGCGGCTGTTTCCCTACCTCTACGGCCTGGCCGCAAAGGCGCATGCAAGCGGCGCGCCGGTCATGCGCCAGATGTTTCTAGAGCACCCCGATATGCCTGAGCTGGCCGACGTCGACGACGCCTACTACCTGGGCCCGGCGCTGCTGGTGGCCCCGGTCGTGAAACGCGGCGCCGTGACAAAGACGATTAACCTGCCTGATGGGCTATATCTCGACTGGCACGACGGCAAGCTGGTCGAAGGCGGGAGCAGCGTCACCCTGGATGCGCCGCTCGAAAAACTTCCACTGTTGCTGCGCGACGGCTACCTGGTGCCGCTACTGGATCCCTCCATCGACACGCTTTCCGCCGAGGACAACCCCGAGGTCGTCGGCCCGGCCGACGTAGCCGGCGTATACGACGTGGTAGGCCTGATCTCGGCGTCAGCGGGCAAGGCAGTCTTCACATTTGCTGACGGAGGGGACCTGGAAGCCGAACTGACGGGTGAACTCGGCCCGCCGGAGTTTCCCAAGGCCGCGAGCGAGGCGGATTTGTCCAGTTGCTCAGCCTGTTACCTGTTCGAACAACTCGGCCCGGGCCTGACCCGCGCGCGTATCACCTCGCCGGGCGGCGCAGTAAACGCCGGCGGCCTGCACCTCGGCGCCAGGGTGGATCGCAGGCTACGCTGGGATGTGTACGTTGCTCAGTAGCTTGGGGCTTGACTCAGTCGTTGTTTCTCCGGCGGGCGCGCGGCGGCCAGCAGGTTGCTCTTATGCACAACCTGCTTGGCCAACTTGGCGGCGGCCTCGGCCAGTAGATTTTCCTTCATCAGCCTTCTCTTGCGATCATTGTGGAAGAGGTTTTCGTCGGCTTCGTTGTGAACCCGTTCGAAGACGGTGAACAAGAGCGTGCCGGTCTTGACGTCGAAGAGAGTGGCTTCGAGCACCCCGTCGGTCTCCAGCGTTTGGCTGGGAGCCACGAAGATGCCCAGCACGGTCAGGTAGAACCAGCCCCACGAGTTGGTATAGGAGCGATCGACGAAGCGGTGCCGGTAAAGCAGCAAGTACTCAGAGCGGTATCTGGCGGCCAGTTCCCGCAAGCCCGAGATGCCGCTGTCTGCCGGCCAGTCGGTGGAAACCTCGGTGGTCACCGTGAACAGGCCCGAATCCTCCATGGCCGCAGACAACTTCTGGGGAACCATCGCCAGCGGCAGATCGGGATCGGGCTGGTAACAGGTGGCTACCGGCACCACTCCCAGTCTGGCATCGGCCTCCAGGAAGACCGGCGAGGCCAGCACGGCCTTCAGATCCTGCTCGGAGATCGAACCCGAACGGTCTCTTTTGAAATGGTCATTTTTCAGCACCTTGGGGGCTGCGGCCGTTTCGGTCAGTGCCAACGGCCGCATCTCCGCCCGCAGCGCTTTCCCGGAGGAGCCACATCCAAAAAGACCGCCGGCGATTATCAATGCCACCAAGATCACAATGACTTTCCAGATTCCGTCTCTCATTTTACACCCTCCTTGCTTTTCCATATAACGTCGCGGGCCCGGGTGACTTACACCCTTATTGAAAAATAGTGTAAGCCCGGGGTCAGCGCTGGCGTTTTAGAAACAGAAGGGACATTGCATGGCGATCCGATCCGAAATAGGCTTGCGGCGTGGAGCCGGATCCCAAGAACCCCAAGTGGCTGAAACAAGAGCGCCGCCTGATCAAGAAAGCCAGGCGCGGAGACCGGGAAGCCTTCGCCGCTCTCTACCGCGCCTATGCCCGGCCGCTCTACGCGCGGGTGTTGATGCCCAACCTGGGCGATCCCGGTGCCGCACAGGATGCACTGGCCGATACTTTCCATACAGCACTGGAGCGCCTTACCCAATTCGAGATCAAGGATGTCAGCATCTGGCACTGGTTGGCGCGCATCGGAAAGAACAAGGCCATGGACATGCACCGCGCCCGCGCCCGAACCACGCGGGCACTCTGCAACTTCCGGAATCTCACCGAGCCGCTGACCCGCAACCCGGCCGAGCCCGACCGGCTTATCTTTGCAAAAGACGAAGCCGAACGGTTGCGAAGATTGGTACAGGCCACCCTGGAAACTCTCAACCCCCGCTACCGGGAAGTGATCCGGATGCGTTTTCTCGAGGACAAGCCCCGAAAGGAATGCGCCGAACTGCTGGCTGTCAAGATCGGCACGCTGGACGTGCTGGTGTTGCGCGCCCTGCGCGCGTTTCGAAAGAAATGGACGGCGATGGTCGAAGCAGGAGGGACGAAGCATGAATGACAGCGAAGTAACCGAGAAAGAAAAAAGGGAGGCCGAGGCGCTGGCTCGGGCACTGGATGGAGACGGAAGCGCCGAGAACGTTCCGTCAGATGCCCTGGAAGTCGCGGGATTGCTCAGGGTGAGCGGGGAAGACGCCGGATTATCAGACGTGCGCCGGGATGCCGTACTGAAAAAGCTGCTTGCCTCCGTGGAGCCCGTAAAAAGGCAAGTTCCCTGGCTGCGTTGGCTCGTGCCGGCGGGAGGGTTGGCCGCGGCCGTTGCGATCTTCGCGCTGACATTCACGGCCAGGGTTGGCCCGGCGCCTCTTCCGCTTCCTGACAAGGAACTGATCGAGGCACAAGCCTCCGTCGCTGCCGGCAACAGGGAAGCGGTTGCCGTACTGCGTGACAGAATGCAACAGTACCGCCGGGAGATATACAAGACCCTGGCCGAGCACTACAGGGGATAGCAATGAAGTCACTGGCCTGCATATCGACACTGCTGGTTGCGACACTGCTGGCGTCCTGCGCCCGCAGGGCCGATACCGGTCGCTGGGTGGATGGTATCGGGGAGGCCAACATCAAAGCCGATCGGGCCTTAGCGGACGGCAACCTGGTCGCGGCCCGTACAATCCTCGAGGAAGTGGCCGATAAGCCTCTGCCCGCCGGCCTGGCTGTTGAGGATGGATTGCTTGTCAGAAAAGATGCCTGCTTCAGGCTGGCCATGTTGGAACTGCAGGCTGAGCGGCCAAAGATCGCGCTCGAGTGGGCGGATCGTGGACTCGGCCTGGACAAACGGGGGGATCTCTTCACGGCCAACCTGCTGGTTGCCCGGGGGTCAGCCTTGGAGGCGCTTGGTAAAGACGATCTCGCGGCCAGGTCTTACAAGCGGGCACTGGGAATCAATGAGAAACTGCTCGAAGCCGAACTGAATGGAAAAGGCGGGAGGGTCAAGTCGTGAAATGTCGCTATTTACTCGTGTGCCTTTCGTTCATCTCGGGTTGCGCCATGGGGGGCCGGGAATCCCGCCCGATGGAAGCACCGGAGATTGATTATCAGGAAGTAGAGAGCAGCCGGCAGGCAATGCAAAGGATGGAAAAAGAGCTGTTCGATTCCTTGCAGGCCGGGCAAACGATAGATTGCGCCCGCGTTTGCTCGTTGGCGGGCAACCTGTGCAAGCTTGCGGGAAAGATATGTATAATTTCCCGCCGTCATCCGGAATCGCCCGAGCTGACCTCAAGCTGCCGCGACGGAACCCGCAGGTGTGACAGGGCACGGACCCGGGTCAAGTCCCGATGCCAGTGTTCCGAGATCGACATTCCCCACAATCCAGGGGAAATTTCACCCGATCACTAGCTCGATTCGCTATAAGACTGCATACAACAGGAGCATGACGCCGGTCACCGGCAGCAGCACGGCCACGGTGGCCCGGGACATTGTGACGCGGTGAACGTGGGCCAGGGCCACGATCTGCAGCAGCAGCGACCACAGCCCGCCCACCAGGTGGCCGATGAAGGGTATGGCCGCGAGAAGCAGCGGTGCAAAGCCGTAGGCCGTGGCCCTGAAGGTGGCCGCCAGGCCTGCGTTGCGCTCGGTGGCCAAGCGGATTCCTAGATGGTAAAGACCGGCCGACAGGAGCACGTTTATCAGGCCGAATATGGGTGATCCATAGAGCGCGAACAGCAGCGAAGTGCGCAACGATTCGATGACCTGCTGCGGGTCTTCCCCGGGGGGCAGCGAGAGCGAATTCATCAGCGTCGCGGCGTTGCGGTTTAGTTGCCACAAGCCGTAGATGGCGAAGAACAAGACGGCCAGGCTGCAGATTATCCAGGCGAACAAAAGCGGGCGCCAGACACCCTCGAGGGCCAGCTCATGAAAGAAGCGATTTGGGTTTGAGAAGATCTGCTTGATTGTCTTTATCAGGCGGCCGGCTGGATTGCCGTCGCCGGCCTCCCAGGCCGGGCGGAAGGTCCTGTCCTCGGCGGCCTGCATGGTGTTGCGCAATTGCAGCAGGGCCTGGATATCGTCAATGCTCGGTTGGTGCTGCTCCTCTTCTTCCGTCACGGGTTCTGTCACGGGCTCGGCGGGTGCGGCAGGCGCGGCAGTGGACACGGGCGAACTTGCCTCGCTAGGCTCTGCGGGCGGGTCGTCTTCGAATTCGGCGCCCGCGGGCGTCTCCAGGAATATCTCTGTGTGGCAGGCCGGGCACGCGATCTGGCCTGTCTCGCGCGTCTCGAAGTTTCGTCCGCAGCTTACACAGCGGGCCAAGACAGGCTTTTGAAGCCGCGGGCTCACCGCATCTCGATTTCGTCCGCCAGATCATCGGCGTCGTATAGCTTGCGCAGCGCCTCGATCACATATGCAGCATGCACGGAGACGGTACGGTTGGCGGTCGAGTCGAAGAAGAAACGCCCGGCCAGGCTCTCGATGTTACCGTCGAAGACGATGCCCATGAACTCGCCCTTTTTGTTGATCACCGGCGAGCCGGAGTTGCCTCCGATGATATCGCAGTCGCAGACGAAATTGACCGGCGTGGACAGGTCGAGGTGTTTCTGGAGCTTCCAGAAACGCTCGGGCAATTTCCACTCGCCCTTGTCGTCGAAGCCCAGCGCCCGGTCGTAGAGGCCGTAAAGAGTCGTCTTGTATGGTGCCTGGGTACCGTTCATCGGATAACCGCGCATACTGCCGAAGGACATGCGCAGACTGAAGGTAGCGTCGGGATAGGCGTTTTTGCCGAAGACCGCGAAGCGCGCCCGGGCGAGCTGCTCGTTGGCCGGCGTGGTGACGCTCTCGACGTTCTTCTTCAACCACTTCTCGTTTTCGACGATGATCGGCGTCAGCTTGCGGGCCATGACGATCAGCGGATCGTCAGACTTCTCTACCGCCGCGATGCCGCCGTCAACCAGCTGCTTGCGGAAGGCGGGATCCGTGAGCTTGGTCTTGGCGGTCAGCTCTGCAGCGGCCTTACCCGGATCGCCGAGCCCCAAGATGATCTTGGCGAAGGCGTCGTTCTTGTCGAGGTGCCCTGTTGCGAAATTAAAGGCCAGCTCTAGCGTTACGGCCTCCATGTCGCGGTAGACAGGCGCGGGGGAGAAAAGCTGGAACTTGAGCCGTGTCAGCTCCGAGTCGTGGTAGCCGTCGAGCCTGTCGGCGTCGGGCTTCTTGACTTCAGAAACCAGCTTGACAATTGTTACGGCCTTGCCTGCCAGGTTCGAGCCCCACAAGCGCTCGTAGGAGCGGCGCTTGATCTCGGGCAGGTACTTGCGCATTACCCCTTCGATCTTATCCCAGGCCCCGGAATACTGCTTTTTCCATTCCGGCCTGGAGGCCACCTTGGCGCGGAAAGACTGCTCGGCCTTCTGCCGGCGCTTCATGAAGTCCTCGCTGGAGAGGCTTTTGAACATGCCGGTGTAAGCCTTCTGGGCGTTGGTGAAGCCGAAGATGCGCACCAGCGCGCGCCGCTGTTGCTCGGGGCCAAGCTTTGCGTACTTCCTGAGAGCGGCGATGGTGCGATCGATGTACTCGATCAACATCGGAAAGTATACGTCGCGCTGGAAGCCGAGTTGGGCCACGGTGTACAACCTGTCGGTCTTGCCGGGGTGTCCGACGACGAACACCAGTTCGCCCTGTGCCGCGCCCTGGGGATTGAATTTCAGGAAATTCTTATTAGCCAGCGGTTTGCCGTTTTCGTAGACGCGGAAGAAGGCCATGTCCAGGTCGTAGCGCGGGTAGGTGAAGTTGTCCGAGTCGCCGCCGTAGAAGGCCGCCTGACGCTCGGGCGCCATCACCAGGCGCACATCGGTGTATTTCTTGTAGCGATGCAGCCAGTACTCCCCGCCGTGGTAGAGGCTTACCACCTCGCAGTGCAGGCCGGTCTTTTTCTTGGCCTGCTCCTCGATGCGCGCCCTTTCGGCCTTGCGCGCCTTGAGCGCTTCGGCCTCGCTCATGCCCTTCTTGACAGCCGCCATGACGCTCGCGGTGACGTCTTCGAGCGAGTCGAGCACGTTCAGCTCGAGATCTCTGCACTTGATCTCCTCGGCCGGCGTCTTGGCATAGAAGCCGTCCTTGACGTAGTCCTTTTTCTCAGAGGACATCTTCTGAAGCTGGCCGATGGCCACGTGGTGGTTGGTGATCACCAGCCCGTGCGGGCTTATGAACGAGCCCGATCCGCCGTCCATGAAGCGCACCGCCGACTTGCGGACATGATCGAGCCAGGCGCCAGTCGGCTCGAAGCCGTATTTTTCTCGGAGGGCCGTAACAGGCGGATTATCGAAGGTCCACATACCCTCCTCGGCCGCGGCCCGCGGCGCTGACATGAGACACGTCGTCGTAAGCAACCCAAGTGCCAGCCGGCCAATTATTGTTTGTCTCTCGTGCATCTCGCACCTCCCGGTAGGTTGGTTGCGCGGCCTCAGGTTGAGCAGCATAGTTGACCGGCGAGGGGCATGCAAGCGCGGTCAAACGTCCACAATAAATACTTGTCTATTGCAGATGACGGGAATGACGTTTTCTTGAGGTTCGGCTCACCAGGAATGCTACGAAAATCAGCAGCACCACGGCCAGCGGATGCCGGTGATTTTCGGGCCCGCAGCCACAGCCGCCCATGACGACGATCTCATCCTGTTCGCCGGGACGTGCGATGGTGAATGGGCCCGACAGGGTCGGCGCATCGCCGAAATAGCTTTCCATGCGCATCCAGCATTCTGTCGAGGGCTGGTCGGGGATCTCCCAGGCGAAGCTGCCCCAGTCGGGCGACTGGTCGTCGATGCTGGAGGCCAGCGGAGTCCAGCCGGCGCCGTCGTTGATCGAGAAGTAGATGACCACGTCCTGGACACCGACGGTGGTCCACTCGATGGCCTTGGTATCTCCCACGCTCCAGACGTCGCCGGTCAGGGGCGAAAGGATGTGGATCGATTTTTCCTGCTCTTCTACCGCGCTGACATTGATTTCATCATAGGCCTCAAGATCGCCGTCGGAAGCCGTCAGGCGCAGGATGTATTCTCCCGCCTGCGGACAGCTGATCGATGTATCTTCTTGGGCGGGTTGGCTGAAGACGACCGTCCCGGGCCCCGACTCCTGGGTCCATTGCACAGAAAGACTGCCGTCAGGAAAGCCGTCGTCGCTTACCGAGGCGTTCAGCGCCGTGAGTACCTCGACGCCCACCTCGAGATCGGGGCCGGCGTCCACTTGAGGTGGTTGGTTGTCGCTGACCGTCACGGTCACCTGGCTGGTCTTGGGCCCGCCCTCGCCGTCGGCCTCGATCAGGTAGGTCGTGGTCGCGGCGGGAGAAACGCTCTTGGTGTCCTCGGCCGCAACCACCTGTCCGTCGAGCCTGACCTCGGTGGCCTCTGTGACCCGCCACTCGATGCTCGAACTTTCGCCGTTGCGGATGTTCGGCGGGATCGCCTCGAAACGCTCGATGTTGACCTCGGGAATCACTACCCCGACCTTGCCGGCGTAGAAGTCGGCGATGTGCCAGTAGACGTTCCAGGCGTACGGGTCTGAGTGCAGGCAGTTGGCCTGTCCTGTGGCCAAGTTGTAGATCCAGGGCATGGTGCTGTCATCCATCTGGGGAAATCCCCGCCCGGCGGGGATCAGGATGATGTCCTGGGAGTTGCTCGACCAACTCTGGCTGTTCCAAGTCCACTTGTCGGTCTCAGCGGCCGGATAGGGGATGATGTCGAAGAGATAGAAGTAATGCAGCACCTGACCGGAACGATCGTGGATCCTCATGGTCTGGTGTTCCATGCCGCTCTCCCACAGGTTGCGGGTGAACATCCCGCCGTCCGGGCTGGGGCCCACGCTGCAGCCGTCGCCCAGGTCCAGCACCTGGTTGCCCTGATCGAGCAGGACGACTTTGGCGACGGGCGGCGGGTAGTCGAGCGCGCTATACGAAGTCTCGCTGTGGGAGACCACCCGGAACTTGATCTTGAAGGTATCCGCAACGCCGCTAGGAGTGACTTCCCCGAGAGAGGCCCCCGTGTCGGGATCGTAGAACTCGGCCTTGCCTTCGCCCCCGATCCAGATGCCGGAGTCCGTCCAGCTCAAGCTGCCTGTCGAAAAGGCCTGAAACGAGTTCTGCACGTTGCCGTCGAGATCGCAGGCGAACACCTGACCGTCCTCGTCGACGTAGCCGAGCCGGTTACCGTCCGGAGAAAACCGGCCGTTCGCGACGTTCGCGCCAAAGGCAGGGGAAGTGAAAATGATCACGTCATCCCGTAGGTCGATCCTGTGTGCCACCTTGTCGGTCTGGTCGACGACCAGCCCCATCCCGGTCTCGGCTCGTACATCGGCACCCACACACAGTAAGGAAAGCAACCCTGCAATGATCCACTTTCCGCGGCTCGTCTGCATTGATGCCTTCAGTATTTTCATTCTGGATAGAATGATAGCATACGCCGCATACTTTATCGGGAAAAATGTGCCTTGTTTTTCCGTCTCCCGTAGACAACAATGACATAGCCGCAAATTTACAAAAGAGGGTATGGAAAATGCGCGAGAAAAGTGTAGCCGTGCTTGTCTTGGTGCTTTTTGTGTACGCCTGCGGGGGAGGTTCGCCGGGAAATGACGGCGGGTTGCCGGACGGGGGCGAGTGCCTTGCGCCCGAGGTGAATTGCGGCGGGACGTGCGCCGATCTGATGAGCGATCACGAGCACTGCGGCGAGTGCTTTCACGCCTGCGGGACCGACCATGTGTGCGGCGCGGGAAAATGTTCGAGCGTTTGTCCCGATGGATTGAGCGCCTGCTCCGGCTCGTGCGTGGATCTCGAAAGCTCGGCGCAACACTGCGGCTCATGCGATCATCTTTGCCGGCAGCCCGGGGCGGCGGGCGAGTGTGTGCAGGGCGCATGTGCCAGCTGGGCCTGCCTGCCCGGCCGCGTCGATACCGACGGGGATGTCTCCAACGGTTGCGAGGGGAGCTGTTCGGGCCGGCAGATAAGTACATCGGGCGCGCTGGATTACGATCTGGACGTCGTGCGTATAACCGGAAAGGTCACTGTCGACGGGCACGATCCCGGGCCCGTGGTCAACGGGGTTGTGCGCGGGACACTGTCTTTTCTTTTAGCCGGAAGTAAAAAACGAATATCGCTCGATCTGGGTTCGAATGGGCCTGCCACCTACCAGACAAGTCTCTTCGCCGGCAACTACGCCATCGAGCTTGCCAACACGACCGATTGCCCTGACGGCCCGTTCCCTTGCGGAAGCACAATTCTCCGAAAGGGCGTTTCGCTATTGAGCGACGGCAACCTCGATCTCGATGTTTCAAGTTCCGTAATTTCGAGCTTCGAGGTCAGCGGACAGGTCACCGTCAATGGTGCCGTGATGAGCCCTGGTGGGGGCGGTGGCGAACGGGGCCGGATAGTTTTCCGCCCCGAGACCGGCGCCGTCGCCGAGGCCGGCTTGGGCACGGGTGGCCCCGCCACCTACCAGGTCGAGTTGACGCCCGGCAGCTACGAAGTCTCGGTCACCAACGACACTGATTGCCTGGATGGGGCTATTCCTTGCCAGCGCAAGGTGCTGCGCACAGGCTTGGTTTTGAACGGGCCGGGTGTTCTCGATCTCGATCTGAAGGTGATCGACGTATCCGGGGCGCTGACCGTAAACGGTGCCGAAATGCAGCCCGGCGCCGGCGGCGGCGAGCGGGGACAGATATCCTTCTCCGACGGGACGGGAAGTGTTAGCGCGGGGTTCGGTCGCAGCGGGCCTGCGGCATATCTTTTAAAACTTTACAGCGGCAACTACACGGTGGCGGTAAGCAACTCGACCGACTGCCCGGCTTCCGGTCTTTCGCCCGTGCCTTGCCAGACCCGAAGGCTGGCGAGCGGGCTCGTACTCGAAAGCTCCGGGGTACTGGATTACGATCTTTCGGTGGTGGCCGTCTCGGGCGCCGTGACGATTAACGGCGCGGAGATGAGCGAAAGCGTCACCGGCGGCGAACGCGGGCGGCTGGTCTTCTCGGACGCGGACGGAGAGCTTGAGGCCGGTCTGGGACAGTCGGATCCTGCAACCTACCAGCGCTCGATTTTCAAGGGGGTCTACCGGGTGACCTTCGAAAACGACAGCGACTGCCCGCAGGATCGCCCGGGAGTCACGCCCTGTCAGTCGGAGGTACTCACAGAGACGCTATCGCTGACGGCTGCGGGTGTTGCCGACTATGATCTGAGCGTGATCCAGGCTAGTGGGCAGCTGACAGTCAACGGCGCCGTCATGCCTTCGTCCGGAAACGGCCAGAACCGGGGCATGCTGGTTTTTTCGAGGACGCAAAATGCCTCTGACGTCCAGTTCCAGATGGGTGCCAACGGGCCAGCGACATACCAGGTCGTATTGTTTCCCGGACATTATGAAGTCAGGGCAGACAACCTGGCTTGCCGCGACGACCAGGCGCTGCCTTGCCAGCGTGAACTGCTCCGGACCGTAGATTTAGCCGGTGACGGCGTGCTCGATCTCGACCTTGATGTCGTTTCCGTCTCCGGAAGTGTGACGGTCAACGGCTCGCAGATGGATGCCAGCCCCAACGGCCGGGTGCGCGGGCTGGTAGTGCTTACCGATGGTGAGGGGGTGTCTGTCGGCGCTCCAGTTGGAGTCGCCGGGCCCGCCCAATACCTGATGAAAGTCTTTGCGGGAACCTATCGGGTAGATTTTACAAACGACGACGACTGTCCCCTGGGCGTCGTGCCCTGCTTGGGGATGACTCTCAGAGATAGTGTGCAGCTTTCGGGCAATGGCGCGCTCGACCTCGAGCTGTCGGTACTTTCGATCTCCGGGCAGATCACGATGGGCGCTGCCCAGATGCCGGACAGCGTCGCCGGCGGCGAGCGCGGCAGGCTGTTCTTCGTCTCGGAGGAATCGGGCGACAGCCTGCAGGCGCCCGTGGAAAGCCAGGGCCCGGCCGTCTATCAACTCGACCTCTACCCGGGCAGCTACGGTGTGGTCTTCGAGGGAACCGACTGCCCGGTCGCCGCGGACGGCGCGACGCCCTGCCAGGATATCCTGCTGGAAGGCTGCGGTTGGTAGGCGTTGGATGCGGGCGTCGCGACGATCGAACGGCGGCATGATCACCGGGCGGGATGGGTAAGTGTCGGCGCAAACGCGTATCGTTCTCTACGTTCCTCGCGCTAGATCATATACAATGCGGTTTTGCTGAAAGCGCGGAATGCACTGCTGGTTATCCGGCTGGAGCCGGTGTATCATCTGTGCCTGTCATAGACGGGAGCCGTTTGACATGCGCGGATACAGCAAGCGTCAGCCGCTCGAGCTTGTCCTTCTTGTCCTTAGCGGCATGATGTTATGGGCTGATTACTCGGCCCTGGCTCAGGACGAGGGCGCAGAAGATCTCGAGATGGAGATGTATTTCGCCCCGGCCGAGACCGTCACCAGCGCGGCCAGGCATTCGCAGCCGCTCGAACTGAGCCCGTCCGCGGTGAGCGTTTTGACTCGCGAGGATATCGAGGCCTCGGGTGCGCGAAGCCTGCCGGAAGTTTTGCGCCTGGTTCCGAACATGGACATCAACCTGGTAAAGCCGCTTTGGTACACCATTGGCATCCGCGGCCTGACCTATATCACCTCGGATACTATGCTGCTGCTGGTTGATGGACGGGACGTTACCTTCGAGTTCTTCGGGTTTCCGATGTGGACCGTGCAGCATTTTTCAATGGACGACGTCGAGCGCATCGAAGTCATCCGCGGTCCGGGCTCGGCCCTCTACGGCGCAAACGCTTACGCCGGCGTAGTCAACGTCATAACCCGTAAGCCCGGCGACTTGCCCCGGGCAATGGTTTCGCTGCGCGGAGGAGAACACGGGCAACTCGAACTTGCAGGCCGCGGCAGCGCCAGGATCGGACCGCTGGCATTGGCGGTCTCGGCCGGCCTCGAGCGCGAGGACATGTGGACAGCCCGGGACGTCTCCGGGCGCGAAGTCTCCAGGGGCATGCTGGTCGGGACGATCGACCTGGGGGGCGAGAATTCATTACGCTTCGAGACGGGTGTCTACGACGGTAAGGGTCGTTTCTATACCAATCTCGGGGAGACGACCGTCAACGACGGCAAGAGCATCTATGCGTTATCGCGCCTCGATCTCGGCGACTTTACGATTCAGACTTTCTATGATCTGTGGATGTTCGATCTCGATTTCGGCTATAAACTGATCCTTCCGGAACTGAACAACCTCAAATTAGCCGAGGTGCCGAACACGGTGGCCCGGATCGACAAGTTCGTCACCAGCGCGCAGCATTCGTTGGAGCTTGTCGCCAACCGGCTGACCTATGGAGTCGAGTACGTTTTCAACCGCTACTATTCGGAAGTGCTCGTCGATCCGGTCCTGATCGAGCACCGCGTCGGCGTCTACGCCCAGGACGAGTTGGATCTGAAGACCCTCCTGAAACAACTGGGCAACGACGACTTCATGCCTCTCTCGCTGACCGCCGGCCTGCGTTTCGACTACAACTCGATCACCGAGTACGAGTTCAGCCCGAGGGCCGCCGTTGTATTGTCGCCCGCCGCCAATCACACGATCCGGCTAGGCTATGCCCACGCCTTCCAGAAGCCGACCTTATTCGAATCATCGCTAAGTGTGCGCCTGGAAAATCCCATCGATCCGGGACTCAAGAGTATGAGCATGGCCAACCCCGATCTGCGAAACGAGACCATCGACAGCCTCGAGTTGGGCTATCGGGCGAGCTTGGCGGACGGCCGCTTAGTGCTGCGCGTCGATCTGGCCTACAACTGGTACCGGGATTCGATCTGGTTCACCCTCGACCCGGATGCCATGGAGTACATCCAGGTCGGCGGCCTGCGTATTCCGCGCCTGAACGGGCCGGGCTTCAACTTCCAAAACACCGCAGGCAGCGACGGCTACGACGTCGAGATCGAAACGGTTTACCTGCCTACAAAGAATTCGCGCCTGTTTTTCCAGGCCGGCTACCGCCAGGTGTTCGAGAACGGCTCCGGGAAGTTCGGCGAGGGAGAGCCGGTCTGGAGAGTGACCGCCGGGGCCGACCTGAGCGGCGAGGCCGGATGGACAATCGCGCTGCGGGCTTTTTACTGTAGCGCTTTCGATCTCAGCTTCGCGGGGCCTACAGGAAGCCTGGCGGGCCGCCTTATTGAGCGCGTCCCGGCCTGGTGGCGCTTGAACGTCAGGGTTGCCTGGGCGTTTTTGCACCAACCCTTCAAGGCCTCGGCCGGTATAGAGGCATTCGACCTGCTCGGATTCAAATTCCGTGAATTCGCGGGGCTTGCGCAACCCAACGATTTCGACTTCGCCGGCGAACGCAGCGGCAGGCGCATCTTGCTCTTCATCCAGGGCGAGATCTGAGCGCCCGGGCATGAGCGTCTGCCGGGCAAAACCACGTAATGATCGAGAATGAAAAAAGCCGGGCCCCGAAATGGGGGCCCGGCTTTGCTTTTTGTCTTGTGGTCTACAGGCAGTCTACAGGGCAGGTTCCGTTTTTGCTCTCCGTCCGCTCGCAAATAGCGTTGCCGCAGCAGGCGATTCTCTTGCCGCGCTTGAATTCCGAGGGACAATCGGCCGGGCAACTGTCGCAGTTTTCGGCTCCGCCGTCGCAGTACCCGTCGCCGCAGATCGGATCGGGGGTCGCGCAATCCTGGTCGACGCCTGCGGCGCATTCGGGATTGCAGAAGCCGTCGGCGCTGCAGTCGGGCTCGGTAACCACACCGATGAAATCATTGATCCAGGCTTCATAGGCGTCCGCGCGGGTGTCGACGCCGTAGGTCGCGCAGTAGGAATCGCCGTATGAGGTCAGGCCGCCGACATAGGCGACATTGTCGCGCTTGACAAAGGCCGGTCCGCCCGAGTCGCCGAAGCAGGGACCGCCGTCGTACTGGTAGTAGTAGATCTGGCCGGCTGATTGGATGTGATCCAGGATACCGTCGAACTGCAGCTTGTGATCGTAGTCGCCGTTCTCATCCTCGCCGAAGCCGGCGAAATTCAGAACCAGATTTCCCTCGTCCGCGGAGCTGAAGCCGAGGCTTGCGGGCAGTGCCGGAACCGGCGTGACGCTCGGCGAGGAGTTGAGGCGAATCAGGCCGAGATCGTTCGTGATCAGCCGGCTGTTGTAGGCAGGGTGAATCAGGACCTCGGAGACGGTGTAGACCTGCGGGTTTTGATCGTCTACCGGGCTGTCGCCGACATAGACGACCAGGTCGGTCGGTTCCATGGGATTGACCTTACGACTGCCTTCGTCCAGGCAATGGGCCGCGGTCAGTACCACGTTGGGCGCGATCAGCGTGCCCGAGCAGTAGATATTCGCGTACCAGTAGTCACCGCTGCGCTGATGCAGCGAGACGACGGCGTCGTGCATGGGCTCGTCCGGCGCCCAGCCGTTGATTATCGAAGCCTGATCCTGTCCGAGCGACTTGGAATCCGGCGACGTTCCGGTTCCACAGGCGACCCAGGTCATGGTTAAGGCAGCCAACAATACAACAATCCATTTTGATCTCATACGGACACCTCCTTTTAAGAAAAATCAAGTTATTACAGGCGATTTCGGTTCATGATTGCCAAACTAATGGTTAACTGTAGTGCATCTTCCGGGCCAGGCATTTCTACGCGGAAGTTTTTTATCGATCTCATTGATATTTCAGGGCTATTCCCTTGGGACTCCAGGGAGGACTTATAAAGACTTGTATCCCGTCGGTATCATCCGTACAATTAACGCAGCCCAATGGCTACAGTTCTTCGGCAACTCATCTCGGTCATGCATGCAAGACATCAAGGAAGTGAGGTCATTGATGAAATCGACAAGGCGTCTGCTTTTGCCGGCCCTGATCGTGTTTGCGTTGCTGTTTGCCTGCAAGAGTGTCAACTCCAACCTGGACTCCGGCACGGACGACGGCGCGGGCGGGGACGGGGATAAATTCGTCCAGCCCGATATAGTCGTCTGCGATCCCGGCTCCGGCCCGCACAGCCTGACCATCGACAACCGCTACCTGCCCATGCCGGTGGGCAGGAAGCTGGTTCTCGAGGGTCACGAGGGAACGGCAAGCGTGCACCTGGAGGTCACGGTGCTCGACCAGACCGAGACCGTGGCCGGGGTGAAAACCCGCGTGCTCGAAGAGCGCTGGGCATGAGCTATCCCAACGAAGTAGCACCGGGTGTCGCCGAGGACAAGGCCGAGATAACCGCCGTCGGAGACAAGATCGACGTGCCCGCCGGACATTTCAAGGGCGCGCTCAGGATCACTGAATCCAGTCCGCTGGACTCGGGGAAATCGCTCAAGGTCTACGTTCCGGACATCGGGCTGGTGGTCGACGACTCGCTCGAGCTTATTAGTCACGAGTGATATACTTGCAATTGAGTTGGTGGATGTGAGCGGGTTGTTAGTCCCCCGATGCAGGAGATTGCGAGATGAGACAGTCTGTTACCTTGGAGCTTGCTTGTCTTTTTACTCTGGTGCTGCTGTTTTCCTCATGCGGCCGTAGTCCCGTTTTCTACGCGGTGGAGTGCGGCGATGGCAACTGCAACGGCGAGGAAAGCTGCCGCGGCTGCCCGAAAGACTGCGGCGTTTGCCCGAGCGGGTGCGGCGACGAGGTCTGCGGGGACAGCGAAGACTGCCAAAACTGCCCCGAAGACTGCGGCCAATGCCCCGCCTCATGCGGCGACGGCCGTTGCAGCGGAGATGAAAACTGCCGCAGTTGCCCTGAGGACTGCAACCTGTGCCCGGAAGGTTGCGGCGACGGCAACTGCGACGAGAGCGAGGACTGCCAGGCCTGCCCCGAGGACTGCGGGGAATGCCCCCTGGTTTGCGGCGACGGCCTGTGCCCCGAGGGAGAGGACTGCCATGGCTGCCCCGAGGACTGCGGGGAGTGCCCGACGCTGTGTGGAGACGGGAGCTGCGAGAGCCTGGAAAGCTGCTACACATGTCCTGCCGACTGCGGCAACTGTCCGTCTTACTGCGGTGATGGCTTCTGCGACCTGGACGAGGATTGCGACAGCTGCCCGACAGATTGCGGCGAGTGCCCGCCGGGCTGCGGAGACGGGGCCTGCGATCCTTTGAGCGGCGAGAACTGCGCCAACTGTCCCGGAGATTGCACCTGCGGGAAGGCGACCTGCCAGGATGCCGTTACCTGCGCCTACGGCTGCAACTGGGACAGCGCCTGCCTCAACGACTGCATTCAGGGCGCCTGCTACGAGGCCCAGATCCAGGTCAGCGACCTGCTCAACTGCATCACGACAAGTTGCGGCGACAAGTGCCAGGATCTGAGCAGCACCCAGTGCCTGACCTGCATGGCCATGTCGTGTGGGTCGCAGGCCATGGCCTGCTTCAACGGCAGCTGCGGCCCCTCCCAATGCGGCGACTCGACTTGCCAGCCGGAGGAGAGCTGCACCAACTGCCCCGACGACTGCGGCGAGTGTCCGAACACATGCGGCGACGGGGCTTGCCAGCTCTACGAAGATTGCAACAGCTGCGAGGCGGATTGCGGGCCCTGCTTCTGGTGCGGTGACGGCTACTGCGACCCCGAGGAAGACTGCGCCGGCTGCCCGGACGACTGCGGGCGCTGCCCGATTCTCTGCGGCGACGGCTACTGCGAGCAGCTCTTGGGCGAGACCTGCGCCAACTGCCCGCAAGACTGCGACTGCGGCGGCAGCACCTGTGCCGAGGTACTGCAGTGCATCTACGGCTGCCAGGACATCTTGTGTCCCAACACCTGTCTGGAAAGCGGCTGCTACAAGGCCCAGCAACAAGCCCACGCGGTGATCAGTTGCCTGATCGGCAACTGCGCCATGACCTGCCTCAACCCGAGCAGCCCCGAGTGCCAGACCTGCCTGGTGAACTCCTGCGGCGGGGAGCTTATCGCCTGCGCCACCGGGAACTGTTCAGAGTAGTGCCCGTCCCAAAACCCCGGCTTGCCCCGGGCGCCTGCCGCAGGTAGTCTGATTGACATGAAAGCCATCAGATTCAACGCTACCGTCGCTCGTTATGCCGCAGGACTCGCCATGGGAAAGCTGTCTCCTTCTTTCCTGTGGAGCGGAGCCTCGTGCACTTCCTTTGACGAAGTCGACCAGCCCCGCTTGCCCGCAGACGACTGGGTCAGGGTCCGCACCCGTTACGGCGGAATCTGCGGGAGCGACCTGGGAACCATCTATCTGCACTCCAGCCCCTACCTCGAACCGTTGACCTCTTTCCCTTATACCTTCGGACACGAGAGCCTGGGCACAATTGGTGAAACGGGTCCGGCGGCAGCCGACTTCGAGCCCGGTGAGCGAGTAGTGGTGGAACCGCTGCTGGGCTGCACGGCGCGGGGAATCCAGCCGGTCTGTCGCTTCTGCGAACGCGGCTTAGTGGGTCTTTGCGAACGGACAAACGAAGGCAACCTGGCTCCCGGCCTGTCGATCGGTTTCTGCAAGGACACCGGCGGCAGCTGGAGCGATACGTTCGTCGCGCATCAATCGCAGATTTACCGTGTGCCTGGCGGGATCAGCGACGAAAATGCCTTGATGGTGGAGCCCTGCTCGACCGCAGTACACGCCGCACTGCAGAACCTTCCGCGTGACGACGAAACCGTCCTCATATTGGGCGCCGGCACGATTGGCCTGTGCGTCCTGGCCGCCTTGCGCGCGCTGGGTTCGAAAGCCGACATACTTGTCGTTTGCCGCTACGATTTCCAGGCCGAGGCTGCCAAGAAACTCGGCGCGTCCGCCGTGCTGTCTTCCGCCAAGGGACATGATTTGTACGCCGGCGTTGCCGCGGCCACCAATGCCAAGCTGTTTACGCCCATGGTCGGCAAGAGCATCCTGGTCGGCGGCGCCGATCGGATCTTCGAGTGCGTCGGCACACACAGCGCCATCGACGATGCGCTTCGTTTCGTACGCGGCGGCGGCCGGGTGGTGCTGGTCGGGATGCCGGGAATGGCGAAACTCGATCTGACCTCTGTGTTCGTCAAGGAGGCCGAGGTCCGGGCCTCCTTTTGCTATAGCCGCAGAGAGGAATGGGCCGGCCGGAATTGGTCCACCTTCGAACTGACTCTCGACCTGATGAAGCGCGGCCTTCTGGATCTGGGCTGGATGGTCACGCACAAATTCGCCCTGCGGGACTACAAGAAAGCCTTCGAGTTGCTGCGCCATAAAGGCAAACACTCTGTAATCAAAGCGGCCTTCACCTTCGATCACTGACATCTGATCGCATGTGATCGTATTTTCAGCTGCGGCTGGTACGGCATCCATGATATTTTAGTTGACAGATCACGGGCGCGTGAGCTTTTCTCTCCTAGCGTTCGTTGGTTATCAAATCTCATGCTTAGCGGAGGTCCATGGCCATGCAGTTCGAAAACATCTACATTCCTTACGGCTGTTATTGGAGTTCGCCCTTTTGCAAGTGGCAGGGAAATTTTCAGAACCTCGATCCGATTCCCTTCGCGGCCGAGGTCGCCCGGCGAGCCATGCAAGAGCGAGATCTCTCGCCCGAGGTCTTCGACGGCTGCTGCTTGGGCTGGACCATCCCATCGCGGCATTCGTTTTACGGAGGTCCCTGGGTGGCCGGCCTGGTGGGCCTCGAGAGGGTCCCTGCCGCGATTCTTTCCCAGGCCTGCGCCACCGGCGTGCGCTGCATAACCTATTCATCCCAGGAGATACAGACGAAAAGCGCTTCTGTCTACCTGGCCATTACCACCGACCATTGCAGCAACGGCCCGCACCTCTTCTATCCGAAGTCCGACGCCCAGGGCGGCACCGGGCCTCACGAGGACTGGGTGCTCGACAACTTCGGCTACGATCCCTTCGCGGGCAAACCCATGTTCGTAACCGCCGAGAATGTGGCCAAGGAGGCGGGCATTGGTCGCGAGATCCAGGAAGAGATTACTTTAATGCGCTACGAGGCTTACGAGCGCGCCCTGGCCGACGGGCGGGCTTTCCAGAAGCGCTACATGGTAATCCCTCTCGAGGTAAAAGATCGTAGAGGTCGCAAGGTGCTAGCGACGGTCGAGAGCGACGAGGGCATCTTCCCATCCACGGCCGAGGGGCTCCAGCGCCTCAAGCCGGTCATGGAGGGCGGCACGGTGACCTTCGGCACGCAGACTTTTCCGGCCGACGGCAACGCCGGGATGGTTATTACCACCCGCGAGCGCGCCCGCGAACTCTCGCGCGACAAGGCGGTCGAGGTGCAGGTGATCGCCCATGCCCAGGCGCGGGTCGAGAAGGCGCACATGCCGGCGGCCAACGCGCCTACGGTGCGCCTGGTGCTCGAGCGCGCCGGCATCGGGGTGGGCGACATCAAGGCCATGACCAGCCACACACCCTTCGCGGTCAACGACGCCTTCCTCTCGAAAGAGCTGGGCATCGATCTCAAGGACATGAACCGCTACGGCTGCTCGCTGATCTGGGGACACCCCCAGGCCCCCACCGGCATGCGCGGGGTGATCGAGCTGATCGAAGAGCTGGCCATCCTGGGCGGCGGCTACGGGTTGTTCACCGGCTGCGCCGCGGGAGACAGCGGCGCGGCGCTGGTCATCAAGGTGGACGTCAGCTGACGGGAGCGGGCATGGATCTCAAGTTGAAGGACAAGGTGGCCCTGGTGACCGGCGGTAGCCGGGGCATCGGTGCCGCGATCGCGCTCGAACTGGGCCGCCAGGGAGCGCGGGTCGCCTTAACCTGCTCGAGCCGCGTGGATGCCGCCGAGAAGATCGCGGCCCAGATTAAGCAGGCGGGTAGTCGGGCCATGGTCATCCAGGCCGACGTTTCCGATTTTCAAAAGACACAAGAGACCGTCGGAGCTGTCGTCGCCGAGTTGGGCGGGTTGCACGCATTGATCTGCAACGCCGGGGTCGCCTGGGACGGCGTGATCTGGAAGATGTCCGAAGAGCAGTGGGACAAGGTGATAAACACCAACCTCAAGGGCTATTTCAACTACAACCGGGCGGCGTCCGGGATCTTCAAGGACAACAAGTACGGCAAGATCGTCAACATCGCCTCGATCAACGGCCTGCGCGGCAAGTTCGCTCAAGTAAACTACTCGGCCTCCAAGGGCGGCATCATCGCCATGTCCAAGGCGCTGGCCAAGGAATTGGGCAAGTTCAACGTAAACGTCAACGTGGTCGCCCCAGGAATGGTCATGACCGAGATGGCCAAGAAGATCCCCGAAGAGTTCTTGAACAAGGCCATAAACGAGACCGTGCTGGGGCGGGTTGCAGAGCCGGCCGATGTCGCCGACGTGGTGGCATTCCTGTGCTCGGATCGCTCGCGGCACGTCACCGGCGAGGTGATCAAGGTGGACGGCGGGCAATACATATAAGCACAGCAAACTCAAGGGACGTCAGATGACACGAGTCGGAATCGTAGGTATCGGACACGGTCGCTTCGGGCGCCGCAGCGACGCAACTGTGCAGGAACTCGCTTTCGAGGCTTTTCGTGAAGCCCTGGGCGACGCCGCTATCGGCCGTGAAGAGATCGACGCCGCGGTAATCGCCGCGGTGCCCGAGTATCACAAGCAGCGCTCGCTGACCGGCGTGATCATGGAGTACCTGGGGCTGAACCCCAAGCCGGCCTGGTTGACCGAAGACGCCTGCGCCTCCGGCTCGGCCGCGGTGCGCACCGCCTGGATGGCCATCCGCTCGGGGTTGCACGAGGTGGTGGCCGTGATCGGCGCCCAGAAGATGACCGAGCTGGCCACGCCCGAGATCCTGGCTTTAATGGGCCGCGTCGGCGAGGTGCAGTGGGAGTCAATTTTCGGCACCACCTTCCCCGGATACTACGCCATGCTGGCCCGGCGCCACATGCATGACTTCGGAACAACCAAGGAGCAACTGGCGGCGGTGGCGGTCAAAAACCACTACTACGGTGCCAGGAACAAGCAGGCCATGTTTCAGAGGGAGATCACGCTGCAGAAAGCGCTCTCCTCGCCCCCGGTGGCCTCGCCTTTCCAGGTCTTCGACTGTTGCGCCAACGCGGACGGGGCGGCGGTCGTCATCATGGCTTCCGAGAAGCGGGCCAGGAAGATCTCCGATAGGGTCATTTGGCTGGACGGCCTGGGCAGCGCCACAACCAGCATGTCGCTGTTGCGCAGACCCACCCTGACGAGCCTGCCCTCGGCGGTCGAGTCCGCGCGCCAGGCTTACGAGATGGCCGGGGTCGGGCCCGGCGACATCAAGGTGGCCGACGTGCACGATTGCTTCACCATCGCCGAAATCCTGGCCTATGAAGACCTGGGTTTTTGCGAGCCCGGCCAGGGCGGCAGGTTCATCGAAGAGCGCCAGTCGTACCTCGGCGGCAAGCACCCGGTCAACGTCGACGGCGGGCTGAAGGCCAAGGGCCACCCGATAGGCACCACCGGCGTTTCGATGACCACCGAGATAGTCAAGCAGCTTCGCGGCCAGGCCGGCGAGCGCCAGGTCGAGGGCGCCGACGTCGGGCTAACCCACAACGTGGGCGGCAACGGGCAGTACTGTTTCGTGCACGTTTTCAAAAAGGAGTAGAGCCGTGTTTAGCTGGTTCGGAAAAGTCAACTTTACCCCGCACACCAAGGTCGGCCGTTTCGCCGATTATCTCAAGGACGGCCGCCTGATGGGTTCGAAGTGCACACGTTGCGGCCGCACAGATTTCCCTCCCCGGGCTGATTGCCCCGAGTGTCTGAGCGGCGAGTTCGAGTACACAGACTGGAGCGGGCGGGGCAGCCTGATGACCTATACCCGCATCGACGCGGCCCCGACGGGCTTTGCTGACATGGTGCCCTACATTATTGGCCTTGTGAAACTGGAAGAGGGCGGGCGCCTGGTGGCCTGGTTCGGAGAGAGTATTCCCGAAGCCGAGATTGAGATCGACATGCAGTTGCAGGTTGTCCCGCGAGTCTTCGGCGAGATCGAGGAGATCAAGGTTTACTATACGCTGGAAAAGCCCGGGACGACCTGGAACAAAACCCCGGCCTGAGCAAGATGGTCTTGCCCATGGAGGTTGCCTGGAAATGACTACTGATAACAATACGGTCAAGCTGAACACCGCTGACGACGTTGCCTTCATCACTCTCGACGCGCCGCCTTTGAACATCTTCACGGCGGAGATGATGCGCGGGATAAATAACGCGGTCGAGAAGGTGACGGCGGACGACTCGCTCAAGGCGCTCGTCTTTCAGGCCTCAGGCAAGGCTTTTTCGGCCGGGGCCGATGTCGGCGAGCACCATCCCGATAATGCCACCGCGATGATCTCCGCCTTCGGGCGCATGTTCACGCTGCTCGGCGCGCTCGAGTTGCCGGTGGTCATGGCGGTGGACGGGGCGGCGCTGGGAGCCGGCTTCGAACTGGTCATGATGGCCGATGTCTTGCTGGCCTCGGAGCGGGCCACATTCGGGCAGCCCGAGATCCGGCTTGGATTCTTCGCCCCATTCGGGGTGGCCTACTTGCCGAAGCTGGTCGGCCCGGCCCGGGCCATGGAGATAACCTGTTCGGGGCGAATTTACAGCGCCGAGCAGATGAACGCCTACGGCCTGGTGTCGCGGGTGGTAAAGAGCGACGAACTGGACGGCGTGCTGGATGCGACGCTCAGGGACTTTCGCAAGGCGAGCCCGCTGGTAATGCGCCTGAACGTGCGCACACTCAAGCGGCTGAGAACGTTGCCCTTCGAACAGGCCCACCAGGAGGCCGAGAAGGTTTTCCTCGAAGAGCTGATGGCTACCGAGGACGTGCTCGAGGGGATCGCTTCGTTCTACGAGAAGAGAAAGCCCGAGTGGAAAAACAGGTGAGGGCGCGAGGTGGGCATGCGGATTGTCGTCGTCGGTGCCGGTGCTTTGGGAGGATTGGTGGGGGCGCTGCTGAGTGCTTCCGGGAAGGACGTTACCTTTCTGGAGATCAACCGGGCACGGGCCGGGTTGCTCAACCGCGAGGGGTTGCTGATTACTGAAGACGGTCGGGCCGAGCGGCGGGTGGATGTTAAAGTCGTGGACTCGATCGACGGAATCGAGCAGGCCGACCTGATCTTCGTTTCTGTCAAGAGCTACCAGACCGAGGCCGCGGTGCGCGGGGTGTTGCCGGTCGTCGGCGAGGGAAGCCGGATGCTTTCGATGCAGAACGGCATCGGCAACACCCAGACGATGGCTTCTATCATCGGGCCCGAAAAAGTGCTTTCGGGCATTACTTACCACTCAATTCAGCACATGGGCCCAAACAGCCTGCGCTTCCGGCGCGGGATTAAGCCGATTCAGATTGCTCCATACCAGGGCAAGCCGACTCCCGGGATCGAAAACATCGGAGAGGTCTTCAACCAGGCCGGGCTCGATACCGAAGTGGTCGAGAACATCGAGCACGTCGTCTGGCAAAAGTTGCTGCACAACGCTGTTGTCAATCCAGTCTCGGCCCTGACCGGGCTGGACTGCAACCAACTGCTCGAAGACGACGACCTGCAGGATCTGATGCGCGATCTGTGCACAGAGATAGTCGCCGTCATGCGGGCGCGGGGGGTGCCGATCATCGACAAGGATGATCCATACCGTCCGCTGATCGGCTCGCAGAAGGCCTTGGGCCCCAACCGACCCACCATGTGGCAAGATCTCGACCGCGGCCTGCGCACCGAGATCGATGCTTTGAACGGAGCCATAGTCGAGGAAGCCGAGCGCCGGGGACTGGGCGCGCCCTGCAACTCTACCATAGTTCATCTGATTCATGCGGCCGAGCGCCGCGCACGGGGAAAGCGAGGATAAGCCATGAGCACGACGGTCAAGGGCATGATGCTGATCGAGCCGAACAAGCCGCTGGAAGAGCGCACGTTCGAAATCGAAGGCCCCGGCGCTGCTGAAGTGCTGGTCGAGGTGGCCGGTTGCGGCGTGTGCCACACCGACATCTCCTTCGCCTGCCTGGGAGTGCAGACGCGCAAGGAGCTTCCGCTGGTGCTCGGCCATGAGATCAGCGGCACCGTTACAGAGTGCGGAGCAGGCGCCGATTCATCCCTGCGCGGGCGTAAGGTGCTGGTGCCGGCTGTGCTGCCGTGCGGCGAGTGCGATTTGTGCCTCTCCGACCGGCGGCGTATTTGTCGTTCGCAAGTTATGCCCGGCAACGATCGCCACGGCGGGTTTGCAAGCCACGTGCTGGTGCCGGCCAAATATGTTTGCCCCATCCCCGAGCCGGTGCTCGCGGCCCACGAGTTGTGGGAGCTGTCGATCGTTTCCGATGCCGTGACAACGCCCTTCCAGGCAATGAAATTATCCGGACTGGAGCAGGGAGATCTGGCCGTCTGCATCGGGGTTGGAGGCATCGGTATCCACGAGGTGCAGGTGGTCGTGGCGTCGGGGGCCAAAGTTATCGCCCTTGACGTGGATGATGGGAAGCTCGAGGCTGCCAAGACGGCCGGTGCGCATGCCGTGGTCAACGTGGCCGGTCTTTCGGGTAAGGAGGTCAAGGGCAAGGTCAAACAGGCTGCCAAAGAGATCGGCGCTCCCAGGTTCTGCTGGAAGATCTTCGAGACCTCCGGCACAAGGGCCGGGCAGGAGACCGGCTTTTCGCTTTTGACCTTCGGCTCCACCATGATGGCGGTGGGTTTCACCATGGACAAGATAGAGGTCCGCCTGAGCAACCTGATGGCCTTCGATGCCCGGGTGATCGGCAACTGGGGCTGCGATCCGACCCTATACCCCGAGGTGCTCGATTGGCTCGCGGCCGGGCGCATCAAGGTCAAGCCCTACGTCGAGAAGCACCCGCTTTCCGAGATCAACGAAGTCTTTGAGGCCGCTCATCACGGAAAACTCGAAAGGCGCGCCGTGCTGGTGCCCTGAGCGCCGGCAGCCGGCGATCCAATTCGTCATATCTGGTTCTGGATGTGAGCGGCCACCAGCAGGTGCGCCGCCAGATCGTTCTCTGTGGCATTCTCGCAAGACACGCATTTCACATTCAACGATTCAACCCGACAGCCGCATTTTTGTCGCTCTCGACCACCAGCAGCCAGTCGGGATGAGAGAGCCTGGCGTGAGCGATCAGTTTCTTGCCCTGGGCGAGGTCAATCTCCTTGGCCGTCGCGGAACCAGGCCCGCCGGCCAGGGCGTCCCGGCAGTAGGAAGACAGCTCCCGGCCGAGTTCGTCGATTGATGTCAGCTCGAAATCCTTTTTCCATTTCTTGTTGTCTGCGCGGTATTCGGTGTCCACGATGATCTTCCCGTCCTGGCGCACCAAAAGGCCCCGGGCGCCGCCGCCGACCCCCTCGGTGAAACGGGAGATCATCTCCTGAATGGTGCGCATCGAGACCTCCAGGCCCACCACTCCCAGCGTTTGCTCGCCGATCCTGATGCGGCTGGTGCATGAGATAATCAGGCCCTGGCCGCCCGCGTCGATATGTGGATGTATCCAGCGCGGCCGATCGTCGGGGGCATCAAACGAGCCCAGGTACCAGGACCTGCGGGTTGGATCGTAATCCGGCTTGGAGCGAAACCGCCCCGAACCCGGAAAGCTCGCAAGAACTCCGCTTGCGGATCCCGCCAGCGACCAGAGAATATCGTCCCGAGAGTGATGCACCTCGGAAAAAAGCGTATCCAGACGCGCAAGGCGCACCGCGTCGGCCAGGGCAAGCTTCCTTTTCCGGCCCGAGCGCGCCCAGGCCGCCAGCACCACGGTCACCTGGCTGCGCGAGACCTCGAATCCGTAGCCTTCGCCCGCTGTCATGTCCCGTGGCGCGGTTGCGGCGTCGTAGTAGTCCGCGTCCAGGTAATATCCGTCTCTGCCCGCCGCCGTATGAACTCGCCTGGGCAAGTAGTCGGCAGGCATGGTCATCAGGCGCTGCGCTTCCTGGTGGTATTGCGATACTGTGTGCTCTAAGTCGCGCATATAGCGAGACAAGAGCTCGGCCCGGGAGATCACTCCCTGGGCGAAAGCCTTCTTGACCGCCTTCTCGCTGAGAAGGAGATTTTTCCTGACCAACTCGCGTTGCTTCTGCGTTGCCTCGAGATTCTCATAAGCCAGTTTCTTCTGCTTGTGCAGCAGGTAGAAGCCGGTGATGATCGCGACCGCCAGCACTCCGACGAAGCTCCACAACAGCAGCTTGTTGAACATCTCGCGCTGTTCGGCCGTGGCTTGCTTTTTCTCCAGGATTGCGAGGCGTCTAGCCAACTTCTCGCTGCTGATGCGCGCACTTGCAATGTAATCGTCGGCTGCGCTGGACTCGCAACCCTGTATCAATAATTCCAGGTTGGATCTGGCCAGGCTGAGATCTCCCTGTTCCATGGCCAGGCGCACCTGCAGATCAAGGGCTTGAAAGCGCCCCTTGCAGGCCAGCTTGTTTTCCGGCCACAGGTTTATGGCCTGGCCGAAGGCGCCGATGCACTCGGATAGGCGCGTGTAGACCAGCGTGACCCGGTCCTTTTCCAGCCTGCCGACCCGGGGATCATCTATCTTGCAGACTCCCAACTCTGCGCATAGCTCGTCGAGCATTCTGTCGGCGGCGGCGGCCACCGCCAGAGACTCGGAGTTGGCGCGATAGCGTTTGATGTCGGCCTTGAACTCGGAGATCGTTTGGTAACGATCAGCCGGCCGCGGCGCCAGAGCCTTGACCACGATACGCTCCAGTTCGGCGTCGATCTTCTTGTCGCTCTCCTCGTCAGGGGGCGTCACCTCTCCCCGGGCGGCCTTGTGCACCGCGGCCATGACCTCCTTGTCCCAGTGAGGCGAGTGCCCGGTCAGGATGCGGTAGAGGATCCCGCCGAGCTGGTATATGTCGGTGGGCGGACCGAACTCCTGCATGCGACCGGTGGCCTGCTCCGGCGCCAGGTAACCCGGAGTGCCGACGAGTTGTGGTTTCTTTTCGGGATCGAGCAGATAAGGGTTCTTGTCCCCGAACCCCATTGCCAATCCCCAATCCATAAGCAGCACCTCGCCGAAGGAGCCGATCATGATGTTCTCGGGCTTCAGGTCGCGGTGGAGAATCTTCTTCGAGTGGGCGTAGGCCACTGCGTCGGCGACCTTCATCAGGATCTCGATCTGATCGTCGAGGTTCATCCCGGCGGCAAGTTCAGCTACCCGCCTGCGCTCGGAGGGTTTGCGAATCGAGGAAGGGTTCAGCAGTTGTTCCCAATCAACGCCGCTGACTTTCTTCATGGTGAAGAACAGGTGTCCATCCGGATCGCGGGCCAGGGTATGAACCGGGATGACGTTTGGATGATCCAGGCTGGCTGTTACGCAGGCCTCGTTGGCGAACTGCTCGATCAATCCGCCGGTCGTCGAGTTCTTTGCTACGGCGACCTTGCGGGCGATTTTTATCGCCACCTCGCGTCCAAGAGATTCCTGGCGCGCGCCGACCACTATGCCCATTCCGCCGCGGCCGAGCATTTCGAGAAGTTCGTACTGTGAATTCTCTGATGACCCGCCATAGGCAGGCTCGCCGGAATCGCTGATGATCACCTGCTTGCCCGATTTTGAAAGACGCTCGATTGGAATATTGCCGGTCGCCTCCGACTCGACCGGCAGATCGAGATCCTGCGGCATGATCGAAGCCCCGACCGGCGAGGCTCCGTCCTCGACCATGCTCTGCTGGGCGCGCATTATTGTGGCCGAAAACGCCTCGGGAACGAGCGCCGCCGGATCCTGCGCGGGTTTCGGCCTCATTATGTTTTCCTTTATTCGTGCACGAACTCGGCCTTGGCGCGCGGGCCGTTTTTCAGGAAGTTCTCCAGGCCGATTTTCATGTCGCGGGTCTTCACGCATTCACCGAACATTTCCGACTCGAATTTCAGCCCCTCGGCCAGCGGCCGGCTGCAACCCTCTACGATGGCCCGGCAGACGATGGCGTCGATGGCCTTGCTCAGGTGGCCGATATCGATCTCGGGCAGCCGGTCGGGAGTATCGATGGGCTCCCGCGTCATCGGCTTCAGATCGACCGAGCCTGCGGCCAGGTCGCGGGCCAGCTCGATGGCGCGCTCGATCAGCGCGGTGCGCTCGACCTCTTCGCGGAAGAGGCCCAGCTCGACGCCTTGCTTACCCGAGATGGGCCTGCCGGTCCTGAGCATCTCGGCCGCCTTCTCGACGCCTATCCAACGCGGCAGGCGTTGGGTACCTCCGGCGCCGGGGATGATCCCCAGGTTGACCTCCGGTTGCCCGGCGGCCATCTTCAAACCCCGGGCCACGATCATGGCGCTCGAGCACATGGCGATCTCCAGCCCCCCGCCCAGGGCGTAGCCGTTCAAGGCGCAGACGATCGGCTTGCCCATGTTCTCCATGGCGATTCCGGCGCGCTTCGATTGCTGGGTGCTATCGAAGGCCTGTTCGGGCGTTTCGATTCCGGCCAAGAAATTAATGTCGGCCCCGGAGACGAAGGCCTTGATCCCGAAGCCGGACAGCACGGCGGCCTTGATCTTGCCGTCTTTCTTGATTGCCTCGAACTGTCGTTCGAGCTGGCCGAAGACTTGCTGGTTCAAGGCGTTCAGCACCTTGGGGCGCCGGATGCGCAGCCAGGCCACCTCGCCGACGTCGTGCCGCTGGATGTAGTCGATCTCGAAAGGCTTGCCCGAAGCGGCCTGTTTCTTTATGCACTCCGGGACCGGGAACTTGGGGTGTTCCCGGTTGTACTCTTCGACCAGCCCGAGCGACTCGGCCAGGCCGAGCTTGTTTATCAGCGAGAAAGGCGGTTTCATGTCGAGGGCGATCTCGAGGCCCATCTCCAGGTCGGCGACGGTAGTGATGCCGGCGTCGACCGCCTGGCCCGCAAGGCCGAAGTAGGCCCCGCGCAAGGCGCGGATGATCTTTTCGGCGCGAGTCTTGTCCACTTCGACTTTTTCTCCCCGGGCCGGGGTCTCCCAGGGTTTTCCGGAGGCGATCGCGTCTTTCATCAGTTTGGGCGAGTGAAACCAGGCGTTGAGCCGCTGGCCTTCCATTTCGAGCCCGTGATCGGTCAAGGGGTTGCCGCCGGTCAGGTTCATGGCGGTGAACGAGCCGACCGTCAGCCCGAGCGCCTCGCGCCCCAGCCAGTCGACCTCCTTGACGCTGCCCAGGCCCTCCTCGACGCACAGGGCGGCCGCTAAAAAGAGGCCCTCGAAGATCGGGTCGATGGCATAGCCGTAACGGCTGCCCACCCGGATGGGCACCTTGCCGATCTGCTCGTAGAGGACCATCAGGCTGTGAATCAGCTTGGGATCGCTGTCCTTGCCCGGGACGATCTCGACCAGCGGGTTGCGCTCGGCCGGGTAGAAGTAATGTATGACCAGGCTGCGTTCCTTGTGCTGCAAGGACTCGAAGATGACCTCGGGTTCGAGGTGCGAGGAGTTAGAGGCCAGCACGGCCTTGTCGCCGCACAGCTCTTCGAGTTGGGCGAAGATCTTCCTCTTGAGATCGAGGTTCTCGGAAGCCGCCTCGACGACCAGGTCGGCCCCGCGCAGCTGCTGGTAGTCGCCGGTGAAGGTCACCCCGTCGAGTATGGCCCGGGCCATCTCGGGAGAGAAGGCGCCGCTTTTTTCTCCCCGGGCAATTTTTTTCTCCAGCTTGGCCCGGCCCTTGTCGAGAGCCTCCTGAGCCACGTCGACCACCACCACCGGCACGTCGTGGCCATGGAATACCTTGGCGAAATAAAGGGCGATATCGGGTCCGATCTGCCCCGAGCCGATCACCCCGATCTTGCCGATACTCATGTCACGGAAAGTAAAAGCCATCTCGCACCTCCAAGCGTTTATGGTAGACGGTGTCGTCGGTTTATATCCCGGCCCGATCGGCCGGTCAAGGCCGTCATCGAGCCGCTTGTCTACTAACCATGAGCTTGATTGGGCACGGCCATGGAATTCACTGGGAGGACATAGACGAGGACATCAGCGTCGAAGGCTCACTTGCCGGCATTATTTTCATCAAGAGGCGATGAACAGGGCCAATCTTTCCATGGTGGCCTTGAAATCGATCTGGCAGATTGTATCGACGAAGCCGTTTGAGCCGATTCCGAACAGTTGGGCCATTTTTATATAACGGGTGCCGGGCTTGGCGGAGCAGAAATTTCCGCCGCAGCCGGCGGTAATGCAGGCCGGATCGATGTCCCAGATGTTGTCAGAATCGTTCCAGGCGTACTCGATGGTCGTTGTCTCCGGGGTATTGACGTCCTTTACGCCGACTATGGCGGCGAATTTGACTCTTTTCACCATGTTGTTCTTCAAGCCCATCAAGAACTTATAGTGGTCCTCGACAGGCGTCAGCCTGTACGGTTTGCCGGTTGAGTCTCCGAAGTTGCCATCCGCGTCAATGCCCTTGGCGGCAAAATAGCAGGCATTGCCGCCGATGCCCGGCATTTCTTCGGTAACATCTCCCACGTTGCCGCAGTCTTCCTCGTCGGAGAAGATTACAACAACCAGTCTGGCGTTATCTCGCAAGAAGCCGCCGTTGTAGCCGTCGGCCAGGTCGCCGAGGGCGATTTTTACTGACTCCAGGCCTCGCTCGTAGACGCAGCCGTTGATTCCCATCACGGCGAATCCGCGGCTTTGGCTGGTGTCGTAGAAGCACGATTTTGTCGCAGCCGTGACCACTCTTCCGCACTGCGGGTCGGTAGTGAATATATAGTCGGGGTCATCGATTGACCCCTGGTTGTAGCCGATACGATCCTGGAATCGACCGTTCTCGCCGGTCTCGTTCATGCAAGACGACTGGATGACACCTTCGCAAGGCTGGCAGCCGGGAGACTGCACTCCGGTCGTGATGACTGCCATATGGTAGTCGACGACGGAAAGATTTTCGAGCTCGGAGGCGAAGGCGTCGAACGATTGTCCAAGCCGGCTTTGCGCGGCGACCATCGAGCCTGAGTTGTCCAACACGAACAAGACGTCAACTTCATCGGAAAGCTGCTGTTCGCAGTCCGGGCCGGACCAGCCTGGAAGACAAACGCAAGCTTTTTTACCGTAGTCGGTCAACATGCAAGTATAATGCGAGTTCGGACAACCCGGGGGGCATGTACCTCCGCAGCCATCTGATCCACACTCCTTGGCAGCACACTGCGGAACACAGTCATTCCCCGCGCCGCTGCAGCTCTGCATCGCCCATATCACGAAAAGCATTACCAACAACTTGATCGACTTTGCCTTCACTTCCGACCCCTATAAATGGACCATCTCAGTCCAGTTGCCGTTTTTTTCCCTGTTTTCCAGAACTATAGCACAAGCCTCAACCCTGGATGAGGCAGTCGTCTGTATGACTCGCCTTTATTCTAGTCTGTCTCAAAAAGATCGGCAGCCGCACCATCAGGCGATTGGGGTTGAGCGGTGCCAGAGTAGCCCGTGCCCTTGGCGTCCAGGCCCAATCCGCGCGCAGGTCGGTCGAGCAGGGTAAGGACTCGTTGAAAAAGCTGGGCTTGGAAGAGCGGGACCTTTTAATTTAATGTTCTTAATGTACCAACGTCCCCCTTGCCTTCCAAGCCGGTTGACAGCCCGCAGGCCGCGCGGTAAGCAAGACACGAACGGGGGTACAATGGAGACGACGATGAACGCGGAGAAACCAAGGTCAAAGAAGATCGCGGCGGCCAAGACGATGAAGAAGATCATGGCCGATCATTTCCTGGGTATCGACGCCGCCAGCAAGGATCCCGGGCGCAAGGTGGCCTGGTGCACCAGCGTCGGGCCGGCCGAGCTGTTGCAGGGGTTCGGCTTCGAAGTCTACTATCCCGAGAACCACTCGGCCATCCTGGGCGCCACCCGCCAGGCGACCGAGTACATCCCCTACGCCAACGCCGTCGGCTACTCGCCCGATATCTGCTCCTACCTGACCGCCGACGTCGGGGCCTACCTGCAGGGTTTCACTCCCCTGACCGCCGCCTACGGCATCGAGTCGATCCCGCGTCCCGACGTGCTGGTCTACAACACCAACCAGTGCCGCGACGTGCAGGACTGGTTCATGTGGTACGCCCGCGAGTGGGGCGTCCCCTGCCTGGGCGTGCAGACCCACCGCAACGTCGGAAAAGTCACCGGCGATCACGTAGACTCGATCGCCGGGCAGCTTCGCGCGCTGGCCGCCGATCTCGAGCCGATCGCCGGGCACCCGCTGGACATGGATCGCTTCCGCGGGGCGATCGGCCTTTCGCGCAAATGCTCCGAGCTGTGGGAGAAAGTGCTGCGAACGGGAACCGCCCGTCCCTCGGCGCTGACCTTCTTCGACGGCACCATCCACATGGGCCCGGCGGTTGTGCTGCGCGGCACCCAGACGGCGGTCGACTACTACGAAGAACTCCTGGCCGAACTGCAAGAGCGCGTCGACCGGGGTGTCGCCGCGGTCGAGGGCGAGCGCTTTCGGCTCTACTGGGAGGGCATGCCGATCTGGGGCAAGCTGCGCCCGTTGAGCGAGCAGTTTTTGGAGCTTGGGACCTGCGTCGTGGCCTCGACCTACTGCAACTCGTGGATCTTCAACCAGCTCGATCCCGCAAAGCCCTTCGAATCGATGGCCCGGGCCTACACCGAGCTGTTCATCGTGCGCGCGGACCCGGTCAAGGAGGACTACATCGCCGACATGTGCCGGGATTTCGCGGTCGACGGCATCATCTACCACGACTCGCGGACCTGCCCCAACAACACCAACTCGCGCTACGGCATGCCCCAGCGGCTGAGCAAGCGGCTGGGCACGCCGCACCTGACCATCGACGGAGATCTGAACGACCTGCGCTGCTACTCCGAGGAGCAGGCGCGCACCAACATCGAGGCCTTCGTCGAACAGTTGGCGCAAGGCTGAGACGATGAGCTACTTCGCCGGAGTCGACGTCGGATCGGCGGCCACCAAGTGCGCCGTGATCGACGACAAGCTGCGGGTGCACGGATTGGGCCTGTGTGATTCCGGGGCCGACTTCAAAGCGGCCGCCCGAGAGGCCTTCGAGCAGGCAGTGGGCCAGGCTGGGATCGATCGCCAGGAGATCGCGGCCGTGGTGGCAACCGGCTACGGGCGCACCAACGTCGATTTTGCAAACGAACGGCGCACCGAGATCGACTGCCACGGCCGCGGCGCCTATCAGTACTTTCCGCGCGCCATCACGGTGATCGACATCGGCGGCCAGGACAACAAGGTGATCGAAATCGATTCCGCAGGCCGCAGGATAACATTCTCGATGAACCGCAAGTGCGCGGCCGGCACTGGTTCGTTCATCGAGGAGATGGCGCTGCGGCTGAAGATCCCCCTCGATAACATCTCTGATTTGGCCTCCCGCAGCCGGGATCCGAAAGTCAGCATCGGTTCATACTGCACCGTCTTCGCCATGACCGAGATCCTGGGCAAGATCCGCGACGGGGTCAACGTTGAAGACCTGGTGCGCGCGGCGCTCGTCTCAGTGGCCCGGCGGGTGCTCGAGACCATGGCTTTCACGGGCGAGGTAGTGGCCAGCGGCGGGGTGGTGGCCCACAATCAGATCATGCGCGAGATCCTCTCGGATCTACTGAAGGTAGAAGTACGCCTGCCGCCCGATCCTCAGCACCTGGGCGCTTTCGGCGCGGCCTTGGTGGCCGCCGGTTCATAAAGGAGGTCGGCAAGATGTCCACACTCGATTCCCTCTTTTTCCCCAAGAACATCGCAGTCATCGGCGCCTCGAACCGTCCACACACCATTGGCCATAGGATCATCGCCAATCTCAAGCGCTACGGCTTCACCGGAACCGTCACCCCTGTCAATCCCAAGGGCGGCGAGATCCTGGGCCTGCCCGTCGCCCCCTCGATCCTCGACGTACCCGGCGATGTAGATATGGTGCACATAATCGTGCGCAACAATCTGGTAGTCCAAACGATCGAGGCATGTGCCGACAAGGGCGTCAAGGTGGCCATTATCAACACCTCGGGCTTCAAGGAGCTGAACGCCGAAGGCGCCAAGATGGAGGAGGAGATCGCCGCCATCGGGCGCCGGCGCGGCATACGACTCTTCGGTCCGAACTGCCAGGGTGTGATGAACAGCGATCCGCGGGTCAGCCTGTATTCCAACTTCACCTTCGCCGAAATGCGCCCGGGCCACATCTCGATGGTCGCCCAGGGCGGCGGGGTGGCCGAAGTGATCAACAACTACTTCGGCATGCACGAGGTCGGGCAGCGCATGTACGCCTCCAACGGAAACGCCTGCGACATTTCCGTCCCCGAAATCATCGAATACTACGGCGACGATCCCGAGACTCACGTCATCGTCCTGCACGCCGAGTCATTCGCCGACCCGCGCGACTTCCTCGATCGGGTGCGTCCGGTAGCGGCCAAAAAACCCATTTTAGCGCTCAAGAGCGGAACGACCGAGGAAGGCGCCCGGGCCGCCTCCTCGCACACCGGCGGCCTGATGGCGCGTGACACTATTTCGGATGTGCTTTTCGACAAGTGCGGGGTGTTGCGCTTCAGCTCGCTAGAGGAGCTGTGTCAGACGGCCGAGGCCTTCGCCACGCAGAAAGTGCCCCGTGGCCGGCGCGTCGGCATGGTCACCAACGCCGGTTCGCCGGCCATCATCGTCACCGATGAAGCGGTCAAGGCGGGTCTCGATGTACCCGAGTTGAGCCAGGCATCCAAGGATCTACTCAAGGAGAAGCTGCAGGCGATCGCTTCGATCGCAAATCCGATCGACATGATGGCCACCGCCGCCGAGAAGGAATTCGGCGCGTCGCTGGAGGCGCTCATCGGCGATCCCGGGATCGACGCCATCGTGGTGTGCTTCATGACGCCTTTCTTCGTCGACACCCTGGGGATCGCCAAGGCTATCGAGACCCATGCCAGAAAAACCGAAAAGACCATGATAGCCGTGGCCATGACCAACCCGGCCGAAAAGATCGAGTGGCGCGAGACGCTCAAGCGGGTCAGGCAGGCCGGCCTGCCGGTGTACTATTTCCCGGAGACGGCAGCGCGTGTCTTGCACCATATGGATCGCTATCGCCGGCTGCATGCTCGCCCGCGAACCGACGTGCCGGCCAAGTGCGTAACCGCCCCGGGCGCGGCGGCGATCATCGAAAAGGCCGCAGTAGGGCCCGATGGGTTCATGGCGCCGCGGGACGTATCCGCCCTGCTTTCTGGTTACGGTCTGCCGCTGGTACCCGAGGCACGCAGCGAGAGTTGGAACGAGGTGCGCGCCGGCGCTGCCGATGTCGGTTACCCGGTAGTGCTCAAGGCCGAGGCCCCGACACTGGTGCACAAGAGCGACTCGGGCGGAGTGGTTCTGGATCTTCAGGACGAGGACGCCCTGCGGGCGGCCTTCGACGGGATGTCCGCGCGCCTGGCAGGGACGGCGGGTCTTTCTTACCTGGTTCAAAAGCAGGTATCCGGGGGCCTCGAGGTGATTGTGGGCGGGGCGCGGGCCCGGGATCTCGGCCAGATGGTCATGTTCGGGCTGGGCGGCATTCATGTCGAGGTGCTCAAGGACGTGATCTTCAAGCTGGCCCCGTTGACCGATGCCGAGGCGCGCGAGATGCTGACAAGCATCGCGGCGGCCCCTCTGCTGGACGGGGTCAGGGGCCGTCCGGCGATCGACAAAGACGCTTTAGTCGACATCCTGCTCAGGGTGTCCTGCTTGTTGTCCGATCACCCTGAGATCTCCGAGTTGGATCTCAACCCGGTTCTGGCGGCTCCGGCCGGGCAGCCCAGCCTGGTAGTCGATGCAAGGATCAAGCTCGTGCGGGCGTGAGCTTACTCAGCGAGGTGCATGCGTGATTATCTCAATTCGAGGTGCATGCGTGATTATCTCAATTCGAGGTGCATGATGGCTAGCTGGATGAACCTGGGTCAGATGCTCAAGATGAACGCCGTGAAGTACCCGGACACGATCTGCCTGATGGATGACGAGCGCAGCTACACTTATCCCGAGACAAACGAGCGCGTCTGCCGCCTGGCAAACTCCTTACTCGCGCTGGGCCTTGCCATGGGCGACCGTGTGTCGGTGCTATTGGAAAACTGCATAGAGTTCGTCGAACTCTACCTGGCAGCGGCCAAGGCGGGCCTGGTGCTCAACCCGATCAACTTCCGCCTATCCGGCGCCGACGTGAAGTATATTTCGAATCATGCCGAGGCCAAGGCATTCGTGGTCCACGACATGTTCGCGGACGCCGTCGAAGACGTGCGCAAAGAACTGAATGTGCCGGCCGATCGCTACGTCATGGTGGGTGGCCGGCGCGCCGGATACCTGGGCTACGAGGACCTTGTCGCCGGCGGCCAGGCGCATGAGCCCGACTCGGATGTCCTGCCGCGGGATCCATGGATCCTGCTTTATACCTCGGGCACTACCGGGCGTCCCAAGGGCGTCGTTCGCTCGCACGAATCGTACGTCGCCTTCTACCTGATAAACGCCGTCGACTTCGATTTTCGCCCCGGCCAGCGGGTCTTGAACGTCATGCCGTTGTGCCACGTCAACACGACATTCTTTACTTTCACCTTCACCTATATCGGGGGGACGACGTACGTCGTGCCGGCCATGGGTTTCGATCCGCGCAAGATGCTCGAGACCGTCGAGCGGGCCAAGATCAACTTCATCTCACTCATCCCGACCCACTATGCGCTGATTCTGGCCGTGCCGCCCGCGGAAAGAGCAAAGTTTGACGTATCATCGATCAACAAGCTTCTGTGCTCGTCGGCCCCGGCCCGTATCGAGCACAAGAAGGGCATCATGGAATACTTCGAGGGTGTGCAACTCTACGAGGGTTACGGTTCGACGGAGGCCGGTATCGTCACCACCTTGATGCCCCATGAACAGCTGACCAAGCCCGGCTCTATCGGCAAAGAGAGCCTGGGCACCGACAGCATCAGGATTCTCGACGAAGACAAGCGTGACGTGCCCCCGGGAGAGATTGGCGAGCTGTACTCGCGCGGCCCGATGATGTTCGATGGCTACTTCAGGGATCCCGAAAAGACGGCTGAGAGCTTTACAGGCGAGTGGTTCTCGGCCGGAGACATGGCCTACCGGGACGAGGACGGCTACTACTTTCTGGTGGATCGCAAGAACAACATGATCATCACCGGCGGCGAGCACGTTTTTCCCTCCGAGGTCGAGAATGTCATCTGCCGCCACCAGGCGGTCTTCGATGTCGCCGTGATCGGCCTGCCCGACCAGAAATGGGGCGAAGCCGTGCGGGCAGTTGTGATCCTCAAGGACGGCTGCAACTGCGCGGAGGACGAGCTGGTCGATCTGTGCCGTTGTGAACTAGCCTCCTACAAGCGACCCAAGTCGGTGCGTTTCATTAAGCCCGACCAGATGCCGCGCACGTCCACCGGCAAGATCCTGCACCGCCTGCTCAGGGAGCGGTACGGAAGCGAACAGGAAGCCAAAGACAAATGAGCCCTGCCGATTCACAAGACAAAGACCTGTTCAACGCCGCCGATTACTTCATCGACCGCAACATCCAGAAGCTGCGTGGGCACCGCACGGCCATTTTTTTCGAAGCTGCTCAGCTGAGCTACAATCAGGTGCAGAAGATGGTCAACAAGACGGCCAACGCGCTGCGCGACCTGGGGGTTCAGATCGAAGACCGCGTCTTGCTGGTGTTGCTGGACACGCCGGAGTTTTACGCCTGTTTCTGGGGCGCCATGCGCATCGGTGCCGTTCCGGTGCCCTGTAGTACCATGCTGACGCCCGAGGACTACGAGTATTTCCTGAACGACTCGCGGGCCAAGGTGCTGGTCGTGTCCGAGTCGCTGCTGCCGGTGATCCACAGTATCAAGGGCGATTTGCCCTACCTGCGCGACCTGATCGTGGTCGAGGAGGGCGCGGGGTCGAAGATTCCCTTCAAGCAGAAATACAAGCGCGCCCCGGCGACCTGCAAGTCGGCCGCTACCACCGGCGACGACGTCGGTTTCTGGCTGTACTCGTCGGGCTCGACCGGTTTTCCGAAGGGGACGATCCATTCGCAGCGCGACATGGTGGTCTGCGCCGAGAACTTCGCCCGCGGGGTGCTGGGCATGACCGAGGACGATGTTACGCTCTCGGCGGCCAGGCTGTTTTTCGCCTACGGGCTGGGCAACTCCAACTATTTCCCGCTCTCGGTCGGCGCCGCGGCGGTGCTCTACCCGGGGCGGCCCACTCCGGGGCTGATGCTCGAGCTGCTCGAAAAGTATCGCCCGACGCTTTTCTTCGGCGTGCCGACGCTGTACGCCGCCTTGCTCGACCTGGTCGAGCGGCGCGATCGTGAGGCCCACACGCAGGCAGATCCCGACTCCGGGCACGAGTTCTCCTCGGTGCGCCTGTGTGTCTCGGCCGGCGAGGCGCTTCCCCCGGACGTCTACCAGCGCTTCAAGGCCCGATACGGGGTGGAAATCCTGGACGGCATCGGCTCGACCGAAATGTTGCACATCTTTCTGGCCAACCAGCCGGGCGCGGTCAAGGCGGGCAGCACGGGCAAGCCGGTTCCCGGCTACGAAATAAAGCTGGTTGACGACGAGGGTAACCAGGTGCAACAGGGAGCGGTAGGCACGCTGCACGTAAAGGGAGCCAGCGCGGCGCAGTTCTACTGGCGCAAGCTGGCCAAGACCCGCAAGACCATGCTGGGTGAGTGGATCAACACCGGAGATAAGTTTCACCAAGACGAGGAAGGCTACTACTGGTGCGCCGGGCGCGGGGACGACATGCTCAAGGTGGGCGGCATCTGGGTTTCGCCGGTGGAAGTCGAGCGCTGCCTGGGCGAGCACGAGGCGGTGCTGGAGTGCGCCGTGGTGGGGCACCCGGACAAGGACGGGTTGATCAAGCCCAAGGCCTACTGCGTGCCGGCGACCGGCGTCGAGCCGGGCGCCGAACTGGAGAAAAAACTCAAGGACTTCGTCAAGAAGAAGCTTGCCAAGTTCAAGTACCCGCGCTGGATAGAGTTCGTCGAAGAACTGCCCAAGTCGGCCACCGGTAAGATCCAGCGTTACAAGCTGCGCCAGGGATAGTAAGTGTCCCGGTTTGTTCTTGTCTGGCGTCTCGAGATGCGCAGGCAAAGCAGGGCGACAAGAAGCGCAATGACCACCGGGGTCGGATCGCCCGTTCCGCCCGGGGTATTGCATGCGCCGCCGCCTACGCCCAGGCCGGTAAGCTCTTGATAGGAGGCGGCCAGGCGAACTCGGGGCCTCGCCTGCATGGTAATTCCGTCGGCGCGGCAAACCAGGTGGACGTCCGCGCCGCGGTGGCCGGGGCCGGAAAGGTAAGCGGTGTAGATGCCGTTGCCGAGATCTGCGATCGGGCCCTCGATTTTTGCCCCGCGGGCCTCGATCTGTACAGTCCTGCCGTAGCCGAGCGGCAGGCCTTGCTCGTCGCGGGGCACGGCAACGGCTAAAATCGCCGCGTCCGCAAGCGGCACCAGCCATGGCTGCGCAACACCGCACAGGCTCTGGCCGGGGTCCGGCGGGTTGGAGTTGCGGCTTGCCGGATTGCCAAGGGCTACCAGCTTGCGGGCCTCGAGCTTGCCGAAGCCCCAGTCGTTTCTGAAAAGGACTCGGCCGGTGTGTTCGTCGGTCGCCGTGGATACGGCCAGCATGTCGCGCACCTCGGGGCCGGTTAAAGTCGGATCTCGTTCGAGGATCAGCGCCGCGGCGCCGGCCGCCATTGGAGCGGCCATCGAGGTGCCGCCGGCCAAAGCATGCCGGCCGTCTGCAAGCACGTTGCGCTCGGTGCCTGCAGCGTAGAAGGTCGAGATCGGCATGCGCGGATCGCTGTCGCGGCTAAGCGCGGCGGCGATCATCAGGCCGGGCGCCGAAAGCTCGGGCTTCAGCCGGCCGTCGCGCGTGGGGCCGGGCGAGGAGAACCAGGTCAGCTCGCCTTCCTGCGCATCTATCGACCAGTCGCTGCCGCTGACGTCGGTCCATTCGGTTCGCGTGACGAAGGCGCCCACGGCGATTACATTGCGGGCCGTCGCCGGCGGTCCGACCAGATCCGTTCGATCGACATGATCGAGAAAACGCGGCCAGGGATTAGTCATGTTCGAGTCGCCTATCCAGCCATCGATCCTCGCGGCGCGGCCTGTGAAAACTATCTTCCAGGCGCCGGCCGTAAGCGGCTGGCCCGCCTCGCCTGCGATGGTTATCAGCGTGCGCAGATCGCCGTTGATGGGATCCGGTTCGGCCAGGCAGTCGATGCTGATGCTGCCTTCCGCGGTTACACTGTCCAGGCCCAAGGGCCCCGCCGAACCGATCGGGTCCGTCGCTTCGCCCGAGGGCGTGACCACCTGAACCTGTAGCCTGCCCGAACCGCTGTGCCAGAAGTCGACGGTCAGCGATTCGGGCTTGTAGGGAGAAGGGTTGCCGCTTGCGGGAATCTGCAGGCGGAAGACAGCCGGGTGAGCAGGGTCGGCCACGGACGCGCGCGCATGCAGGTCGAGTTCCAGATCGTTTCCGGCGGCGACGGTCACCGCGCGGCCCTGCCCGGCCGCAAGCTCATCCAGGGCCAGTTCCAGAGCATCACTCCCGTCGTGTGCGCCGAGCTGAGTGCCCAGCGACAGGTTGACCACAAGCGGCTGATGCTCGCTCCGGGCGGCCTGGTCTGCGAAAGCCAGCGCTTCGAGCAAGCGCTCCTCGCCGAAGCCGCTCAGGTCGTCGTTGATCGCCTTGACCACGATCAGGCGCGACCGCGGCGCGGCCCCGGTGTAGATAGCGTCCGATCCGGCCGCTATACCGGCCACGTGAGTGCCGTGGCCGATGACGTCTGCGGCGGCTCCCAAGGCCGGCCCTGTTCCGTGGTCCAAAACGGCCTGCAAATCATCGGCAGAGTAAACGGCGCCGCCGCCGAGGGCTTCGAGATCCGGATAGTCACCGTGCGGGGGTTGCGTCTGATCCAGCAGCCAGGCCACCCTCGTGCGTCCCTGGTCGTCTGTGAAATCCGGATGAGTCCAGTCGACTCCGGTGTCGATCACGGCGATCAGCACGTCTTTACCCGAAAGGCCCGATTCGAGCCGGGCCAGGTTCAGTCCGGCCCGCGGGCCGGCCAGGTCCATCCGCGGCCGAAACACGAGCGGAAGTCTGGCGACCAGTAGATCCGGCCGGGCCGCCAGATCGGCAAGGGACGAAGCCCGGACGCGCAGCACGCATACCCGGCCGAGGCACGTTCCCCTGTCCGGCGTAGACCCGGATACCTGCTTCCAGACGGTCATCAGAGTTATCTCAGCGCCGGGCGGGTTGGGCTGTCTGCAGATACGCAACAAGCCGGGCCCCAGCCTGGATCTAACGGCCGCGGCCGGGCCTGCCAGCGCAAGCGCGATCACCAGGCTGGCGACGAAGCGCTTCATCATCTCTCTAGATCAGTCGAAATCCGAGCCGATGCCTATGGCCAGGCGCAGGCTCTTGGGTTCGGTCTCGGCGTAGAGGGCGTTGTTGGGATAGGCGTCGACGAAAGCATTATCGTCGTTGACCTCGTACTGCCCGACTATGTCGTTCAGTCCGTAGGCCACGCGGATGAAGCTGTTCCAGCTGTTGGTGCCGAAAAGCATCGCCTTGAGTTTCAGGGTGAAGGAGATGTCGTAGAGCATGTAGTTGCCGTTCTTGGACGAGATGTCCAAGAAGGGTCTCTCGCGTCGGATCGAGCCGGGGATGACGGCCGGATCCCAGTAGCTTTCAGGGTTGCGCATGATGTTGCCGTACTTGTCCTGCTTGAAATCGGCGGTGTAACCCCACAGGTTGCCGGCCGTGCCCGAGATCTCGGCCCACAGGCTGACGAAGTAGAAGGGTCCGAAGCGGCGGTCGATGTTGCGCAGCACCGGGAAGCGGTAGCTGACGGCCATGATGAGCATCGTCTCGCCGCGCAGGCTGAAATCTTCGTAGCCGGCGAACTCCTGGGTGGTCGAGAAGGTGGGCACGTAGCGCAAGGGATGCAATGAACCTGCGAAGAACTCGTCCCAGCGATGGACGTTACGATCGATCCAGCCTCCGCGCAGGTGCAGCTGCAGGGTGTGCTTGCCCTGCTCGTTCCACCATGAGATGGGGATGTACTCGGTGTAGCCGAACTGCAGTTCGTGTGACTGATAGTCGTCCGAGTTGTCTCCCGGAGGGTTGGAGCGCCCCAGCCATTCGACGTCGGCCCAGTCCATGGTGGGCAGGCCGGTGCGGATGAAGGCATAGTCGAGATTGATCTTGCGGCCGCCGCGCGGATTGATGTCGATCTCGGGGCCGCGCCTGCTGACGTCCTGGTAGGCCAACCCGACCGAGTAGGAGTTATTGGTCAGAAACGCTTGCTCCTTGGTGCCCGAGGAGCGCTTGGAAGTCAGGTGGCGGTAGACATAGTTGGCCTTGATGCCGAACTGCGGGGCGAACTTGTAATCGACGCCGGCATAGCCGAAATCGATCGATTGCCGGTTCTTAAAGTTGATCGGTGACGGGAAATGCGGCTCGGATCGCGACGGAGCGAGCTGGCTGGATGTGAAACCCTGGGAGAACTCGTAGGACGTTTCCAGATGGGTCCAGCCGACCATGAAGGTTGGATACCAGAAGTTGTTCACGTAGGCGGCCGAGTAGAGCGACTGTTGCCCTAGAAGCACAGTGCTTGTGAAGAGGTGCTTGTCGAGAGTGTCCAATAGCAGCAACTGCCCGCCGATCTGCACCCCGCGCCGCTCGTAGATGAAAAGCGGGATGCCGATCGGAGGCTCCCAGTTGCGCGGGCTGAAGGGGTTATAGCTAAAGCTCTTTTCGCGGATTTGCGGCAAGGGCTCCTGGTAGGCCAGGTTACGGGCCACCGCTGACGGTGACACCTCGTAGCCGGCGTCGATCTCCTTGTTGTAGAAATCTTCACGGCGCAGCCCGTAGAGCCTGAGGCCGTAAGAAGTGAAGTAGGCGTAGAGCAGGTCGCCCGTGGAGGTGATGAACGGGTTGTAGGTGCCCCCGAGCACATTGGTCAACTGCTTGACCTTGCCGCTCTCAATGTCCAAAAGGTAGGTGTTGAAGATGCCCGTGCGGTCGGAGACGTAGAGGATCTGCCGGCCGTCCGGGGTGAAGCGGGCATCGCGATCCTCGGCCTTGTCCCAGGTAAGCGGGTGAAGATCGCTGCCGTCACTCGCGAGCATCCAGATGTCCTGCTGGTGATTGCGGTAGAGGTCGATGACTATCTTCGCGCCGTCGGGGCTGAAGGACGGCTGGCCCAGCAAGGTGCCGTCGTGTTTCTTGATAAGCCACTTGACGCAGTTGTTCATCTCGCGGCCGTCGATAACACACTTACCGTCGGGAGTGACCTCGCGCGCGCCGGCCGGCATCAGCCCGAGATGGTTCTGACCGTCCTCGATGTGTATGAAGGCGATGGTCTTGCCGTCGGGCGAATAGGCCGGCTGGTAGGCCCGCAGCCTGCGCGAGAGTCGCTCGATCTCCTCGCTCTCGATGGTGTACTCGTAGAGATCCATGCGGTAATAGCCGTCCAGGCTGACGCATGGCAGAAAGGTGTTGGGGCAACTCATCGAGCTGAAGACCACCTTCTTGCCGTCGGGGCTGAACTCGTAGCCTAAAAAGCTCGAGGCGCCCTTGATGGTCTTGGTGTCGTCGGCGATCTCCTCCGCGCGTTCTTTGGAGATGCACAACCCCGAGAACTGCTCCTTTTCCTCGATCGGAACGGGCTCGAGAACCAGCGCCTGGCGCGTGGTGTGCGCCAGCCACTTGCCGTCGGCCGAATAACGCGGAAACTGCTGCCACTGGTCCTGAGCTTCCATGGCCGCCTTGCGCTGCTTCTTGTTCCAGTACTTCGTCTTTGACTTCACCCAGTCGTATTTGTCCCGGATGTCTTTGAACTTGTCGTTGAGGTCTTTTTCTTTCTTCTCGTCGCCACCGAGGAAGTTGCCGATTGTGGCCCATAACTCCTGCGCTGATTGCTTCGCCAACTCATCGGTTTTCTCTGGATCGCCGTATAGGGCGATGGCGATCTTCTCGAGAGTGTCCTTTTTCCGGTACTCGGGCGGGATGCATGGTTGGCCGCTGATCTTCACCTTCCAGCGCCCGTCGGGCAGCTTGTCGAGAACCTCGACGTACCCTTCTTTTGCCTGCGGCCCGAGCGGGAAGCCTGTGTGCTCCGCCTTGCGGATCGGGGCCGTCTGGCGCTGGTAGCGGTCTTTCATCCAGGCCAGCCAGCCGCCGAAGAGCTTGCGGCCGTCGATGCCCAGCACTTCTTCGATGTTCTTGTCCCAGATCAGGTGGCCCTTGTTGCCCGAGTTTATGGCCAGTTGAGCGTACTTCTCCTTGCCGAACTTCTCCATCACGTACAGGCCCATGGTGTAGCCCTGCTGGTAGCCGCGCTCGCCGTCGAAGGACGACGAGAAGTTGCGGTTGTACATCTGGTCGTAGTCGAGGTAGTTGTCCTCGAGCATGCTCATGCGCTGGTGCATGTCGCGCGAGGTGGTCCACCAGTTGAAGCCGGCCAGGTGGGTGCCGTACTCGGCGATCCCCTCGGCCCAGAAGAAGGGCGTGCTGGCGCCGAAGACGAGTTGGATGCCGAAGTCGACGTTGTGCACTCCGTCCTCGACCAGGCCCCGTCCGACCATCACGACCGAGCTTTCCGCCTTCCAGTCGTTGGCCTTGAGCGAGACGATGTGGGTGAACTCGTGGGTGAACATGTCGGGGATCCACTCCTGGCGCCCGCGCAGGATGTAGTAAAGCGGAGTGGCCCAGGCGGTGACCTGGTCTTCGAAGTATATAGCCCAGCCGTTTGAGTAGTCTTCCTGGTCGCGGATGACGATGTGGATCTTTTCCTTGAGGGGATACTCGAACAGGCCGGTGATCTTGGGGTAGGCGATCTCGGCGTACTTGGCCATCATGCTGGCCGTCCATTCCACCTCGGGGTAGTAGTAGATCCTGAAGTGCTCGGTCTCGAGCACCAGCCAGTCGACGTCCGGGAAAGAGTTCTGGTAGAAAAAGCGCGCCCCCGCGCTACCCGGCGCCGCCAGTATACCCAGCAGCGCGAGTACCGAAAGCATGCCGCTTATGCCTGTGCGTCTCATGTCTTATCTCCGGGATGCGCTCACCAGCGAACGGTGCAGTTGGCGCCGGCCTCGCCCATGATCACGCTGTGGCCGAGCTTGGTTCCGATGGCCTGCATGGGCATGAAGTTGTCGAAGCTCGAGTTGTCGCCGTCCTTGTCGGTCAGGTAGATGGAGTTCTTGCCGGCCAGGTGGAAGCGGGCATAGATGTCGAGATCGAGCCACTCGAACGGCCTGAACAGGATCCGCGGCGTGACGCTGAACAGGTAGCCGGCGTTCGAGACCAGCGCCCGCGCGGGATCCAGTCTCTCGTGCACGTCCCACTCTGAGTAGTTGGCCCCGTTAAAAAGGATGAAGGTGTCCTGCTCGCGGCTGTTGCCGTTCTTGGGAACCGTCCAGTCGACGACCTCGGCGCGGTACTCGGGTATGCCGACCTTGGTCGGGAAACGGTAGCGGAACTCGGCCGATAGGCTGAAGGCCAGCATGTCTATGGCGGCCGTTGCGCCCACTTGCAGGAAAAGCTCGTCTCCCAGGTCGAGAAAGGCGTTGGTGATGTATGATTGCCGATCGGACAGGTACTGCACCGATCCAGGAAAGCGAATATTGTAGCCGCTCGACCAGTCAATCGCCAAGAAACGCAAGAGCTGGGCGCGCCCGGCGTAGTACAACTCGACGTCGGTGCTGCCGGTGCCGGTGATGTTGACGTTCTTGGCGCCCGGCGCCTCGTTGCCGGTCGGCAGCTTCCAGCGCAGGCCCATGCCCATGGACAGGGTCGGATCGTTGCGCCTGTAAAACTGGTAGAGCAGTCCCAACTGGCTGTCGCCCATCTCTCCGTTTGCCGAGCGCGGGCGCGCCGCATCGCGCTGGCTGCTCCAGACTATAGGAATATCGACCCACAGGGTCCAGTTCTCGGTGAAGCCGAAGGCGCCCTGGATGTCCATGATTGACATGCTGTACTTCATGGGGGCCGAGCCGATCTTGGAATCCGAGTCGAAGTAGGCGTCGCTGTAGAGGTAGCGGTAGCCCATGGAAACCTCGATCACCGACTTGCCCAGCGAGATGCCCTTGGCCGTCTCCAGGCGCGGTTCACGCTGCCAGGAGGTGTGCTCCTCGAAGGCGCCGGACCGGGCCGCCCCCGGCAGGGCGACAAGGCTCAGGGCCACGACGACTGCCGCAAGATTCTTCATGTTTTCACCTTTACCGGCCGCTCGGGTTTCACAATTGCTTGTGGCGCAATCGAATCAAAAAAACAAACCCCTGTCAAGGCGTCAAGCCGTTCCAAACCGTTTGACGCGGTCGTGAGAGGGGGCATATACTCCGCGGCGTCCATCAGGGGAGGATTCCATGGCGAGATCATCGCGAGCGGCGAGCGGGCGAGGGCCGGGCCGTGAGACCTGGTTGCCGCTGGGCGTGTTCCTTGCAATCACCGCGATCGTCTTTGCCCTGTGGTGGGTGACCCGGGCGCAGGAAACCCAGCGCCTGCGAGTCGAGACCGAGGTTACCGCCGCACACGTGGTGCTGCGGCTCGAAGCCTGGATCAAGGACCGCCTTTCGATCATGCGCTACCTGTCGAGGGACTGGCGTCCGGAGATCGTCTCGTCCGCGAATTTGTTTCGCGCCGAGGTGTCCGCCGTGCTGGAGCTTTTTCCGGGCTTTCAGGCCATCAACTGGAGCGACCGCGACTGGGTGATAAGGATAATCGTGCCCGAGAAGGGAAACCAGCCCGCGCTCGATAAAGACCTGCACAAGCACCCGGCCGGCGGCGTGGCCGAGGCCGTCGCCAAAGCGGAGCGCACCGGCAAGCTCACCCGCACCCCGATCATCAACCTGCTCCAGGGCGGCAAGGGCTTCGCCGCCTATGCCATGGTCCGCGACGCAGCCGGCCGGCCGGCCGGGTTTTACAACGGTGTCTTCAGAGTCGACAGGCTCGTGTCCCAATGCCTGTCCGAGAAATCCCTGCGGCGGCGCTTCCGCTACGAACTCAGCGAGCGGGACGGGGCGCTGGTGTACAGCATGAACGGAGGACCCGCGGACGAGTGGCCCTACCAGGTCGAGCTTCCGGTGCGGGTGGCGGACATGCCCTGGACTCTGCGTATCGCCCCGTCGCGGGCATTTCTGGCCGAGGCCACCTCGGCGGCCGGCGACATCACCCTGATAGCCGGGCTGTTGTTGGCCCTGCTGGTGTCCCTGCTTGTGCGCCGGGACCTGCTGCGCCGCAGGCATCTGGCGGACAGCGAGCGGCGCTACCGCACGCTGTTCGACGGGGCCGGTGACGCGATTTTTCTGATGCGTGACGACATCTTCATCGACTGCAACGTAAAGACCTGCGAGATGTTCGGCTTCCGGCGCGAGGATATCATCGGGCGGCCGCCATATCTCTTCTCGCCCGAGAGGCAGCCGGACGGGCGCGACTCGAGGGAGAAGGCCAAGGAGAAGATCCGGACCGCCGTCTCGGGCGGGCCGATATCTTTCGAATGGCAGCACTTCCGCAAGGACAAGACGCTCTTCGACACCGAGGTGACTCTCAACGCGCTCGAAATCTCGGGCGAGCGCCTGCTGATGGCCATGGTCAGGGACGTCACCGAGCGCAAGCGCTCGGCCGAGGAGCGCCAGAGGCTCACCGAGCAAATGCGCCACGTACAGAAGCTCGAGAGCCTGGGAGTGCTGGCCGGCGGCATCGCCCACGACTTCAACAACCTGCTGATGGTCATCCTGGGCAACGCCGACCTGGCGCTGCTTGACCTGGCGCCGGCCTCGGCGGCCGTGGGCAGCATCGAGGAGATCAAGAGCGCTTCCAGGCGGGCTTCCGACCTGTGCAACCAGATGCTGGCCTACTCGGGCAAGGGCCGCTTCGTCGTCCGGGTCGTCGATCTGAACGAGCTGATCATCGACATGGGTCACCTGCTGCAAGTTTCGATTTCGAAGAAGGCCTACCTGAAATACGACCTGGCCCGCGAGCTGCCCTCGGTCAATGCAGACATCAACCAGCTTCGCCAGGTGTTGATGAACCTGATCACCAACGCCTCGGAGGCGTCGGGCGAGCAGGGCGGGGTGATCACGCTGGCCAGCGGCGTAATCGACGCCGACCGCGATTACCTTTCCGCGACCTTCCTCGACGACGGACTGCCAACGGGGCGTTACGTTTGCCTCGAGGTGTCCGACACCGGTTGCGGCATGGACGATAAGACCATGGCCAGGATATTCGACCCGTTCTTCTCGACCAAGTTCGCCGGGCGCGGGCTGGGCATGGCGGCCGTGCTTGGCATCGTGCGCGGGCACGGCGGGACGATCAAGATCTACAGCGAGGTCGGCAAGGGCACTACTTTCAAGATCCTGCTGCCCGAGTCAGGCAGCCGGGTCGACTCACTGTCCGGCAGTGCCCCAACGGTCAAGCCGGAGTGGCAAGGAGAGGGCGTCGTACTGGTGGCGGATGACGAGCCGGCCGTGCGCGAAGTGGTCGAGGCGATGCTTGCCAAACTGGGCTTCGAGACCGTTTCCGCTATAGACGGCGCCGCGGCGGTTGAGATCTTCAAAAAGCACCGCAACGAGATCGTCTTGGTGCTGCTCGACATGACCATGCCGCGTCTGAGCGGCGAGGAGGCCTTTTGCGAGATGCGGCGCATCAAACAGGACGTCAAGGTCATCCTGTGCAGCGGTTACAACGAGCAGGAGGCGACCAGCCGCTTCACCGGCAAGGGTCTGGCCGGATTCCTGCAAAAGCCCTACGAGTTCACAAAACTCAGAGATGCCCTGCACTCTGTTCTTGATAGCTAAAGGAGTGTTTCGCTCAGACACCCTTGACAGGCGGGGCGGGTCGTGAGATCTGGAGGCGCATGGATCACCGCCCGGCGATAGTGATGCTAGAGGATGGGCGCGTCTTTCGCGGTACGCCCATGGGCGCCGTGGGTGAGGCGCTCGGCGAGGTGGTCTTCAATACTTCCATGACCGGCTACCAGGAGATCGTCTCCGACCCGTCTTACTGCGGCCAGATCGTCACCTTCACCGCGGTGCAGATCGGCAACTACGGCGTCTGCGACGAAGACGACCAGGCAGCCTGGCCTTCGCTTAGCGGCGTCATAGTGCGCGAGCTGTCCGCGATCGGCTCGAGCCACCGTTCGCAGGGCACCTTCGACGAGTGGCTGCGCAAGCGCGGCATCGTCGGCATCACCGAGCTGGATACCAGGGCGCTGACGCGCCACATTCGCGAGCAGGGCGCGATGCGCGGCGGAATTTTTTCCAAAGGCCCCGGCTTAGACAATGCGCTCGAGAAGGTCCGCGCCTCGCCGTCGCTAGCCGGTCGCGACTTGACCGGCCGGGTGACAACCAAGGAGCCTTACGTCTTCGCGCCCAAGACAAACAGGTTCAAGCGGGTCGCCTTGATCGACTTCGGAGTCAAGCGGGGCATCTTGCGAAGCCTGGCCCGTCGCGGGATCGAAACCGAGGTTCTGCCGGCCGGTTCCCCTCCCGAGGCCGTCCTCGGCCTGGGCGTGGACGGCCTGGTGTTGTCCAACGGGCCGGGAGACCCGGCTGCGGTCGAGACGGGCATCCAGACCGCCGCCCAACTCATCGGCCGCCTGCCGGTCTTGGGCATTTGCCTGGGCCACCAGATCCTGGCGCTGGCGCTGGGCGCTGCAACCTATAAACTGCGATTCGGCCACCACGGCGGCAATCACCCGGTGCGCGACGAGCACAATGGGCAGGTCTGGATAACGGCCCAGAATCACGGCTTCGCCGTCGACCCCAAGAGCCTGCCTGCCGGCAAGGTCAAGTTGACGCACACCAGCCTCTACGACGGCACCCTCGAGGGTTTCAGCGCGCCGGAGCTGGGATTGATCGCTGTGCAGTTCCATCCCGAGGCCTGTCCGGGCCCGTCGGATGCCGCTGCGATCTTCGACCGTTTCACAGACACGTTGGAGCACTGGAGCCCGCATGCCCCGGCGTGAAGACATCCACAGGATCCTGATCATCGGCTCGGGGCCGATCGTCATCGGTCAGGCCTGTGAGTTTGACTACTCGGGCACCCAGGCCGCGCGCGCCCTGCGCGAGGAGGGCTACCAGGTCATACTGGTCAACTCCAACCCGGCCACCATCATGACCGATCCCGAGGTGGCCGATCGAACCTATATCGAGCCGCTGACGGTCTCGAGCATCGCCAAGATCATCGAGCGCGAGCGGCCCGACGCCCTGCTGCCCACCGTGGGCGGGCAGACCGCGCTCAACCTGGCGGTCAAGTTGGCCGAGAGCGGCATCCTGCGCGAGAGCGGCACGCGCATGATCGGCGCCCGTCTCGAGACCATCCGGGTGGCCGAGGACAGGCGTCTTTTCCGCTCGGCCATGACGGCCGAGGGGCTCGACGTGCCGAGATCTTTCTTGGCCTCTTCGGCGGACGCCGCCGAGGCCCAGGTTGCCGAAATAGGCTACCCGGTGGTGGTGCGCCCCTCGTTCACCCTGGGCGGGGAGGGCGGGGGAGTGGCCTACAACGTCGACGAGTTGCGACAGATCGTCTCGCGCGGCCTGGACGCATCGCCGATCGGCGAGGTGCTGGTCGAGGAAGGTTTGCTGGGCTGGAAGGAATTCGAACTCGAGGTGATGCGCGACCGCAAGGACCGCTTCGTGGTGGTGTGTTCGATCGAGAACGTCGATCCCATGGGAGTGCACACCGGCGACTCGATCACCGTCGCCCCGGCCATGACGCTGTCCGACGTCGACTACCAGGCCATGCGCGACTTGGCCCGCAGGGTCATCCGCCGCGTCGGCGTCGAGACCGGCGGGTCCAACATCCAGTTCGCCGTGCACCCCGAGACGGGGCGCACCGTGGTGATCGAGATGAACCCGCGGGTGTCGCGCTCGAGCGCGCTGGCTTCCAAGGCGACCGGTTTTCCGATCGCCAAGATTGCAGCCAAGCTGGCCGTCGGGCTGACGCTGGATGAGATCCGCAACGATATTACGCGCGAGACGCCGGCCTCGTTCGAGCCCGCGCTGGACTACGTGGTGGTCAAGGTGCCACGCTTCACCTTCAAGAAATTCCCCGGTTCCCAAGACACGCTCGATACCCAGATGCGCTCGGTCGGCGAGGTGATGGCCATCGGGCGCAACTTCAAGCAGGCGCTTCAGAAGGCGTTGCGCTCTTTGGAAATCGGACGGGCGGGACTGGGCGCCGACGGGCACGACTGGATCGATCCTGATCGCATCAACGAGCACCTGGTCAGGCCGCACCCGGCGCGGCTCTTCTGGGTGCGCGGCGCCTTCAAGGCGGGCATGAGCGTCGATCAGGTGCAGCGAGCGACCACTATCGATCCCTGGTTCTTACACCAGATCCGCGAACTGGTCGCGCTCGAGGGGGAGATTGCCGGCGCCTGCGCGCCACTCGAAGAGGACATCTTGCGCCGGGCAAAGCGGGACGGGTTCTCCGACGCGCAGATAGCCTACTTAACCGAGACCGATGAGGCGCAGGTGTCCTCGCGCAGGCACGAACTTAGCGTCCGGCCGGTCTACAAGACGGTCGACAGCTGCGCGGCCGAGTTCGCCGCGGCCACGCCTTACTTGTATGCCACCTACGAGGACGAGGACGAGATGGCGCCCGGCCAGGGGCGCAAGGTCATGATCCTGGGCGGCGGGCCCAACCGCATCGGCCAGGGGATCGAGTTCGACTACTGCTGCGTCCACGCCACCCAGGCGATACGAGAAGAGGGTTTCGAGACCATCATGGTCAACTGCAACCCGGAGACGGTCTCGACCGACTACGATATCTCCGACCGGCTCTACTTCGAGCCCTTGACCGCGGAGGACGTGCTGGAGATCGTCGACCGCGAGCGGCCCGAGGGGCTGATAGTTCAGTTCGGCGGCGCTACCCCGCTGGCGTTGGCCGGGCCGTTGGCCGCGGCGGGGGCCAAGATCATGGGCACCTCGCCCGAGGCGATCGACCTGGCCGAAGACCGCGGGCGCTTCGGAAAGTTGCTCGACCGGCTCAAAATTTCCCGGCCAGACTACGGCCTGGCAATGACCGCCGCCGAGGCCCGCGAGGTTGCCTGCGGGATCGGCTACCCGGTGCTGGTGCGCCCCTCTTATGTTTTGGGCGGGCGGGCCATGGCCGTTTGCTACGATCAGGGCCGCCTGGACGAGTACCTTGGACGGGCGGTCGAGGTGGCCGCCGGCCGCGCGATCCTGGTTGATCGATTTCTGGAAGACGCCTTCGAGGTGGACGTCGACGCCCTGGCCGACGGAGAGCGAGTGGTGATCTGCGGCATCATGCAGCACCTCGAACAGGCCGGCATCCACTCCGGCGATTCGGTGGCCGTCTTGCCCACCTGGAAGATAGAAGCCCGGCACCTGGAGACCATCCGCCGCCAGACGCGCGCCCTGGCTCTCGAGCTTGGCGTTCGCGGGTTGATGAACGTGCAGTACGCCATCTTCGAGGGCCGGGTTTACGTGCTCGAGGTCAATCCGCGGGCCAGCCGCACGGTGCCCTTCCTGTCGAAGGCCTGTGGAATATCGTTTGCCAAGCTGGCCGCCCGGGTCATGGTCGGCCGCAGCCTCGACGAACTTGGGTTTTCCGCCGAACCGCGGCCGAAGGGATTCGCGGTCAAGGTGCCTGTGTTTCCGTTCGATCGTTTTCCGGGTTTCGACCCGGTGCTGGGGCCCGAGATGCGCTCGACAGGGGAAGCCTATGGGCGCGATGATGAGTTCGGCCTGGCCTTCGCCAAGGCGATGATGTCGGCCGGCCAGACGCTTCCGGTGCACGGGACAGTCTGTATCTCCGTCAACGATCGCGACAAGGACGAAATGGTTGCGATAGCGCGCGATTTTTCCGAGCTGGGTTTCACGTTGCTGGGCACGAGCGGCACCGCCGAGCGCCTGCAGGCCGAGGGGCTGGATGCGCGCATGGTCTACAAGGTGAACGAGGGCCGTCCCCATATAGCCGATCGTATTCACAACGGCCAGGTAGACCTGGTGATCAACACGCCCCTGGGCGGACCATCGTTCTACGACGAGCACGCCCTCAGGAGAGCCGCCATAGAGCACCGCGTGCCGATAATCTCGACCTTGTCTGCCGCCCGCGCCGCGGTAGAAGGCATCCGCCGCCTGACAAACAATGTCCTCGATGTACGCTGCCTGCAAGATTGAAGGGGACCCCATAATCTACCGGGACGACGCCATTCTGGTCGTCGACAAGCCGGCGGGGATGCTGGTGCATCGCGGTTGGGGCCGGGATTCCGTGGTCCTGGTCGACATCGTGCGCCGGATGTCCGGAAACAGCAAAGCCTATCCGATTCACCGGCTGGATCGCGGGGCCAGCGGGGTTGTGCTCTTCGCCCTCGACGCCGGTATAGCGGGCACACTCGGCCAGATGCAGCGGAGCGGGCAGATAGAAAAGCGCTACCTGGCGCTGGTCAGGGGCTGCCCGCCCGGGCAAGGCGTGATCGATCATCCCATTCCCGGGAAACCTGGAGGACAGCGCCGTGCCGCCGCGACTTCTTACCGGCTGCTGGCTACGGCCGAATGCCGGCCGCGAACGGTCTCGCTGGTCGAGGTCAGGCCGCACACGGGCCGCCTGCACCAGGTTCGAAGGCACCTGAAACACATCAGTCATCCGTTGATTGGCGACGCCAACTACGGCAAGGGGGCATTGAACCGGGCGCTCGCCGAAAACTACGGCCTGCATCGTCTGGCGCTGCACGCCTGCCGCCTGGAACTCCCGCACCCGCTAAGCGGCGAGCGACTGGTCATTACATCTCCGTTGCCGGACAATCTCAAGATCCCGCTCGAGCTCATGGGATTTTCGGACGACGGTTTCCTGACGGGCACTACCTAGTCGGCCGCCATGAACTTTTGTATTCCCTGGAGGCTGTTCATGGCGTAGTAGCGCTCGCGCTCCTGGATGTCGGCCGGAAGCTCTTGGAATCGTCCCTGGCCGAAGAAGGGGTCGATCTCGAGCAGCACATCGAACATCGGTCGGATTTCATCTTCCCCCTCGTCGTGCATCTTGCGCACCAGGTTGATCCAGATCTGCATCTGCTCCCGGGCCATTCGGCACCAACGGCGAACTCCTTGCGCCTCTCCATAGTGGGCGAAGGCCGTGCGCTTCGGTTCGGGTTCCAGGGCTTCTAAGCGATCCAGCGATTCGAAAAAGACGTCCGGGAAAAAGCGCGGCGGGCTGGCAGGCCGCATGTAGGGCTTGCCGCTGGATGTGGCCATGCGGGTGGCGATGGCTTCGCCGGCGAACAAGATGTCGCAGGCTGTAAAGCTCAGGTGGTGTGATGCATGACCGGGAGTGGGCACCACCCGGATGCCCCGTTGCGAAAGCTCCGCCTCGGACGCCAACCGCCCGCTGGGCACTGGGTCGGGCGCTCCATACATGTCGGCGATTTCTCCGATGGTAGCCTGCGATCCCTTCCACAGGCGGGAGGGATTTTCCAGGTGGCGCACGCCGTTGGGATGGCAATAAAGCCTGGCTTTCGGGAAAGCTGACAGCACCTGCGCACAACCACCGCCGTGGTCCAGGTGGATATGGGTGAGCAAGACGTAGTCTACCGAATCGATGCCCCGTCCGTGAAGGTCGCCTACCAATTTGTCCGCGCTTGCCCGCGGTCCCGGATCGACAATAAAAGTCACTTCTTCGCCGCGGTAGACCCAGCAACTGATGAATCGGCGGTATCCGGGTCTATCGAGATCCAGGTCGACCAGCAGCAGTTTGTCGCCGGTTGTCTCGCCCATGAATCCTAGATCCAACGGTTGTCAGTCAACTCCGGAGCCTGTCCCGGCCTAACGCCAACCCTCGAAATTGGCCTTTTCTTTGTCCTTGGTGTCCTCGGCGGGCTTGTCCTTCGTGGCCGGAGCGGGTTTTTCCTTTGTGACCGGCGCGACCTTGGGCCTGGTCGCCGCGGCCGGCGCGGGTTTGGGCTTGGCTTCCGGGGCCGGCGCGGGCTTGGACTCGGCCACGGGCTCGGGCTCCGCCAAGCGGGTCGGCACCCGGACCCCCTTGCCCCAGAGATAGGACAGGCTCACGCCGGCGAACAGGCCGGGCGCCCCTCCCACGAAATAGGGTCCATCCTGCCACAGACTGTACTGGACGACGGCATCGATTGCGAAGGGCCCCAGCGGGATGCCCAGCCCGGAACTGAATGCAAGCTGCTCGTGCTTGGGCATGTTGTCACCCGGGTCGCCGGCCAGCTGTACTCCGTATCCGCCCTTGATTCCCGTGCGCAACTGCAGCCAATCCAGCGCGTACCACTCGACCGCCATTTCCAGGATGGGAGCCACCAGCCCGAAACGGTTGTCGCCCGCGCCGGGAGCGTACATCTGAAGCTCCAGCCCGCCCAGCAGGCCGATGTAGAGAACATCCTCGATGGCGGTCAGGCGCAGGCCGCCCTTGAGCGGCAGGCAGAAGGCGAAATCGTTGTCGCCCGTGTCTGGAATCAACATGCCAAATTCGAGCTGTCCGGCAAAAACCGGACGCAATCGCTTTTTCTCGGGAGACAAGTAGCGGGCCCCGAACCTGAACATGACGCCCATGTAGTTGTCCGAAACGCTGCGCAGTCCGACAGAAGCGCGCATGTTCAACCCATCCATTACACGAAAGCCGGCGTTGATCTCGCCGGTTATTGCCGTTGCCAGCTCCGCCGGATCGGCCAAGGGCGCATCCTGGCTGCTCACGTCCGACCACAGGTGCAGGCGCAGGCCGATCCCCCACTTGCCGGCGCCGTACATCAGGTCGAAAAGCTGCCCGGCCAGGTGGGGCTCCTGGGAGTTGCCGCTGTTGTAGAGGGCGTAGCCTAAGTAGTTGGTCATGTCGGTGGCGGACAGCCGGTACTGGTCGAAGGCGGCGGCCAGGGTGCGGTGGACGAACAGACCAAGCGAACTGTCATCGGCCAGGTTGAAGATCGTGCCGCCGTAGACATTTGACGCCGTCCGGGGCAGGTGGAAGTAAAGCCCCTGGTATTGCGGCAACAAGTTGGGAAACAGAAAGACGTCTGTCTGATCCTCGAAGGCCAGGTTGTAAAGAAGCGCCTGGGAACGCGATTCGCTGGCAGCGGCTCCCGGAGCCAGGCCGGCCAGCAGGAGACAAAGGGCTACTATTGCGGTAATGCGCGACATCGCTAGACTCCTTTCGATCAGTGTAAAATAATAATGAAACAATAACTTCCTCAAATAGGATCTGCCGCCCACTGTCAATAGAAATGTTGGCATGAAGAAACTTACGGATATTAATGAGCTGTGTTATATTTACATGAGATAGCAAGGAGAACGGCCATGAAAAGATGGATCGTGTTATCGTTGGGGGTAGCAGGCGTTGTCTGGCTAGCCGGTTGCGGAGGCGGTGACGGCAGCGGTTTCTGCGCCAAGTTCCCGGCCGATCCCTTGTGCCATGACAGTAGCGTCAAGATTTCCGGCAGCGTCTGCGACCAGGCTCTGCAGGTAATATACAGCGGCATCGATGCCGGCTGCGCCGGCTTGCCCGGGTGCTGTTTCTGCCAGTGCTGGAATTCAGGCCGGCAAGTGCCCGCCCAGACGGACCAGTGTAGCTGCGAGCCGTTGCCGCAGGACAGCGAACCCTGCGAGGGGGAAAAGCTGGACCAAGCCAACCAGTGCCTGGCCGCCCGGGACTCGTGCCGGCAAGAAGCGATGAACATGGTGGCTCAGTACCTGTGCGCCCAGTAGCCCAAAGAGCCGCGAATAACAATTCTCGGCAGCGATTTTTCCGGGCAAATAATTTGCCAAGATGAGTTTTTACCGATAAATTTCGATCGTGTGCCCGGTTGACGTCCGGCCGGGATAGTGAATCGACTTAGAGGAGGATGCCATGCGCATGTCGGGCTTCCTGTCCGTGGCTTTACTCGTGCTTCTGGCCGCACCGGCTTCCGGACAATGGTATGACACCAGTGAGGTTCCCGGTGGTGTGGGAGACATCATTCCGCCCTTTACTCTGAAAGGGTTCAACCTGGGCAGCGGCGGCGAAGTCAGCAGTTGGCTGGCCCCGGGGACCGATCCCAAGGTGACGGCCATCTCGACGCTGATCCGGGGCGGCTTCACCTTCTCGGATATGCCGCTTTACCTGGGCCTGGAAGTCCCCCTGTCTTACTACACCGCGGACAACTCCAGCCAGTTCGTAATCGGCAACGTCGGGCTGGGCGTCAAGTACCGCCTGGATCCCTTCGAGAAGAGCCTTGAGATCTACACCGGCTGGTCGCTTGACGTCTACCTGCCGACGGCCTGGATCGATAATAAGGATATAGGCACCGCCCTCAAGCAGATGACGGCCCATGGCTTCGGTGTGATGAACTCGCTGATGCCCGGCCTGAATATCCCCGAGTCACTGGCCATCGTTGCCACCTTCGACGTGGTCAAGCCCGGGCAGATCGTCTACTTCCAGGCCGAGATCTCGCCGGCGGTCTACATTCCAGTCTCCGACACCGACACCCGGGAGACCTCGGGGGCCTTCATCTGGGCCGCCGCCGCGGGCATCCACATCATCGACGAAGTCGCTTTCCTGCTCGAGTTCAAGGGCTACACGCCGATCAACGTCGAGGGCGCCAGCACCTTCATGGCCATCAGCCCCGGCTTCAGGTTGAAGTTCGGCTTCTTCGAGCCCGCCATCTGGGTCTCGATTCCTCTCGACTCCGACTACCGCAATGCGTCCCCCGACGTGATTGTCGGGTTCGATCTTTCCTTCTGGTTCTGAACGGAATCCAGCAGACAGCAAACCGAAATTCAGCCGGAATTACTGTTTCCCAGAATGTGATCTTTGGAGGCCGCGCCTTCTCTCCACAGGATCTGCTCGGCCTCTGCCAGGAACTCGGGAAAACCGGTCTTGTGTTCGGCCGAGATCAGGTGTCCACGCAGGCGACGGGCCAAGGCCGGTCCCCGGTCGTCTTCGAGCAGGTCGCACTTGTTCAAAAGCACCAGCTTGGGCACCTGCGAAAGCCCGAGTTGCTCTATGATCTGCTCCACCGCTTCGATGCGATCGTCGAGTTGCGGGTCGGCAACGTCAACCACGTGCAGTAAAAGGTCGGCGTGACTCAACTCCTCCAGCGTAGCCCGGAAGGCTTTGAACAGCTCAGCTGGCAGATCGCGGATGAAGCCCACCGTGTCGGTCACGATCACCTCGCGCTCGCGCGGAAAACGCAGCCGGCGGCTGGTGGGATCGAGGGTGGCGAAGAGCTTGTTCTCGACGACAACTTCCGAGTTGGTCAAGCGGTTGAGCAGGGTTGACTTGCCGGCGTTGGTGTAGCCGACTATCGAGACCACCGGCAGGCGGTTGCGCGCGCGGCGCGCGCGGCGCACGGCGCGCTGGCGCGATAGTTTCTCTATATCGCGTTCGAGCCGCGTGATGCGCTCGCGGGCGCGGCGGCGATCGATCTCCAGCTTGGTCTCGCCGGGACCCTGGCCGCCGATGCCCCCGGTCAGGCGGCTCAGACCGCCGTCCTCGCGGGTCAGGCGCGGCAGGCGATACCTGAGCTGGGCCAGTTCGACCTGCAGCTTGCCGTCCTTGCTGCGCGCGTGCCTGGCGAAGATGTCCAGGATCAGCTGGGTGCGATCGATCACCTTGAGTTCGGTGAAATCGGCTATGCCCCGGGCCTGGGCAGGGGTCAGGTTACTGCCGAAGACGATCAGCCCGGCGCCCTTCTGCATGGTCTCGACCACCAACTCCTCCAGGCGGCCCCGGCCTACCAGAAAACGCGGGTCGGGTCGCGCCCTGATTTGCAGCACCTGGCCGGCGATGTCCACCTCGGCCGTGCGAGCCAGTTCGGCAAGCTCGGCCAGGCTATCCTCTCCTTCGAATGCGCGCGGGGTGACGGCCACCAGCATGGCCCGCTCGCGTCCGGTCTCCATGACGGGCAGCCCAACCTTATGGGCGAACTCGCTCTCGAGTGCGCCGACCTGCGCTAAAAAATCCATATCCAGTTCGGAAAGATCTTGGAGCTGATACAGGCTGTAGGGCTCGCGGGATTTAACGCCGGGCGCAAGGTGAGCCAGAAAGACACGCCCCGGCAGGCCCTCGTCGTTTGCGCACACGGCGGCCAGGTAGTCCAGGCGCAGCAAGGCCAGGTCGGTCAGGTCGTCGCGAGACAGCGGCTCGTCGTTCAGGTGGGTGTGCACCAGGCGCAGCCCCCTGAAACGGGCGCGCCCGCCGCGCAGGCGGCCGAGATCGGGAAGGTTGAGTTTATGAGCGTTGCCGACGATCACCCACACGATGTGCCCGCGCCGGTCGAGCAGCACGCCCAGCTGCCGGCCGAGTTCGCGCGATAGCTCGCACATGGCCCGCGCCAGCTCGGGACTTACGAGCTGCCAGGGGCGCACCCGGCGGCGGAAGAGGTTCTTGGCGCGCTTGAGCTGACTTGGCTTCAGGCCCTGGGTGTTGCCGAACGGATCTTTGATGGGAAGTACCTCCCGCGCGTATTCCGACGCAAGCCGAATCTACCACCGCCCGGCCGTTGCCGGCAATCGATTCGCGTTCGAAACAGCTTGAAAGTCTGGTTGCCTGGACATAACATCTCCGAGTCAAACACTATCATTTTCAGGAGGAGTCCATGAGCAAGCACTCCAGATTGGTTCTGGTTTTTACATCAGCTTTCGTTTTTGCGTCTTTCGGGGTCCGTGCCCAGCAGGCCGGGCAGGAGAACCAGGAGAATAAAGAAGTGCCCCCGCCTTCCAACTGGAAGCCGGCGGGCGAGATCACTCCCCCGGCGCCGACGGCCGGGGCAGAGGAGAAGAACGACGTTCCCAGCCCGATGTTCCAGTACGGCCAGTTCAAGCTGGATGCTCACGGTCGGGTGCAGGTCATGGCCGGGCTGGTGGGTGACGACGCCCATTCCAGCAACGGCGACGAACTAAGCCGCGACGGCTTTCGCGTTCGCCGGGCACGCCTGGGTGTCAGTGGCCAGATCGCGGATAGCTGGAAGTACGAGATCGAGCTGGATTTGATCGACGAAGACAGCGGCGGCAACGCGCTGATGGATGCCGCCATCACTTGGCGCCCGTGCGACCACGCCTGGATCAAGGCCGGGGCCGGCAAGCTGCCTTTCAGCCGCATGCTGATGGTCTCCTCGGGCGACATGCAGCTCGTGGCTCGCGCGCCGTGGGTCGGCGTCGAGGCGGCCACCGGCACGGCCATGCTCGATCCCGGCCGGCAGGTGGGGGTGACGGTCGGAGGCAAGGTCAGCATGTTTGATTACAGCGCCGGTGTCTACAATGGGTCGCCGGGATTCAGCGTCGGCGATCTCAACGACGGCCTGATGTATGTCGTGCGCCTGGGGACAGGCATGGGCGAAATGGGAAACAGCGAGGCCGACCTCGAACGTGGCGGGCTGCGCTGGCGGTTCGGCCTGGACGGCTACATCAACCAGGCCCCGGCCTCCGAGATCCGCGCGGCGGGGGCGGATCTGGGCCTCAAGTGGCAGGGTGCAAGCTTTTACGCCGAGGCGCTGTGGGCCAAGTCGACCCCGGCCACGCGCCCAGAGTCGATCGACTCCTCTCTGGACGAGAGCGAGCGCTGGGGCATGGCCGCCCAGGCGGGCTACGTGCTGCCCTTCTCTTTCGCCGACATCGAGCTGGCTTGCCGTTTTTCGATCATGGACGACAACGTTCATATAGACAATGAGGGCGACCTGTGGGAGCTGGCCGCCGGGGTCAACGCCTACTTCTACTCCGGCCGGGTCAAGGTTATGCTGGACTACCTGCTGAAAGAAGAGATGCACGGCTCGGCTCTCTCCAACAACGCCGTGCTGGCCATGCTGCAGCTTCGCTTCTGATCCCGCTGACGGGTGTCCCATGAAGATAGCGCAACGATCAATTGTGATTATGTTTGTCGGCGCCTGGTTCGCGGCCGCGGGCTGCAACGACGGCGCGCCGTATTCCAAGGCTTACCGTGTCATAAACCGCACCCAGCTGATCGGCGGTTCGGCCGCCCTGGCCGACCTGGGCGACTACATTCTGGAAAACGATCGCATCCGCATAGCCATGCCTCAGCAAGGCAATAGCGTCGGTCCCGGTGTGTTCGGCGGCAGCCTGATGGACGCCGACGTCCACCGGCCCCAGGCCCGCTTCCGCAACGGCAACGGCAGGGACGGGTTCGGCGAGCTTTTCCCGATCGGCAACTTGACAATACCGGCCATTTGCCTGGGCGGGGATAAGGACAAGATCGACGATTTCTGCCCGCAACTTCCCTGGGGCATCGAGCCATCGGTGACCATCCTGTGCGACGGGTCAACACCGTGCGTGCTCGATCCCCAAAAGCGCGAGAACGCCGACTACCGCGATGACGGCAAGTTCCCCACGGAGGAGGCGGCGATCGTCAGAGTACAGGGCCAGGCCGGAAACTACCTCGAGGCCCTCAGCCTGGTGTCGATCGCCAACGTCAAGACCAATTTTCGCTTCCGCAACGACTACATACTCGAGCCGGGCTCCTCGGCCGTGCGCATCCGCACGTTGCTCTTCATGACCTGGCCCGCGGGGACTCCGCAGGCCGGTGCCATACGCTACCCGGACGGCGAGGTGATCCCGTTGCCGTCGCTGAAGAAGGCCACGGCCATGTTTGGCCTGCTACTGGGGAGCTCGTACTTCCCGACCGAGCTTCTCGACATGGAGCCGGGCATAGCCGGCGGCGACTTCCTTTTTTTCGGAGATCGCCTGAACATATTCGGCGAGGGCATCGGCTTCGATATCTACAAAGAGATCCGCAACAAGTTCGCCACCGGCGAGGATCCTTTCAACAGCCCGATCGTCTCCAAATTCCTGGGGGCGGTCGGTGAGAACGTCTCCTATGCCATTGCCAGCTCCGACCCTGAAGGCCGTTACCTGCTGCCGCTTTTTTCCGGGGCGGTGACCGCCGGGTTCACGCACGGGGTCTTCTGTCACACCGGGCCCTGTCCGGGCACGCCCGAGCAATGCATCAACGTCATCGACTGCAACGATGTCCAGGCCGTTTACTACGAGCGCCTGTTCGCCGTCGGCGACGGGGACATCGCCTCCGCCGCCAAGGCTATCTACGAGGCCTGGGGCACACCCACCGGGCGCATCAACGGACACGTCCTGGATCGCCGCACTGGCGAACCGGTCAGCGGTGCAAAGGTGTTCGTCTACGATATACCAAAAAACATGGCCGATTGCCGGTTGGGAGGCTCTGCTGGAGAACCGTACAGCCTTGGTCCCGAGGGGTTCGCCAAGACCTGCCTCGAGCAGCGTCATTACATGGGAGCGGTCAACCAGCTGGGCTGCGATCGGCGCGCTACCGATATGCCCCAGGGAGCCTTCGACGGCACGCTTCCTACCGGGCGTTACTACATGCTGGCCAAGAAGATATATTACTCGGCAAGCCGGGTGGTCGAGGTTGAGATCGCCGAGGGCAAGACGGCCCAACTGAGCCTGCTGCTGCTGCCTCCAGGCCGCGTCGAGTACGATATCGTCGACGAGCAGAACCGGCACGTCCCGGCCAAGCTGACCTTGGGCCAGTGCTTTCCCGATTGTTCCGGGCGCTACGAGGAGAGTTGCAGTCTCGATGACGACTGCGCCTCGCGCAAGTGCGTCGATGTGCCGGGCGCCCACGGCGCCATGCGCTGCCTGGTGGACAACTGTTCGGCCGATCGCGTCTGCGATTTGAGCAAGTTGCGCTGCATCTCGCGCAAGGAGTGCCGCATCGACGCGGATTGCGAGCCGGTCGAGCGTTGCCTGGCCGAGCCCGGCGAAGATTCGCGCCACTGTGGTTGCGTGCCGCTCTTCGAGCGCCAGAAGGCGCTCGGCGAGGGATCGTATGCGCCCGGGCTGGGACGTTACCAGTACACGGTGGACGGGCACGGCCAGTTGTTGATCGAGCCCGGCGCCTACGACATCTGGGCCAGCCGCGGCTTCGAGTACTCGGTGGACAAGCAGCAGGTGGCCCTGGCGCCCGGCCAGACCGCTCTGCTCAACTTTCGCCTCAACCACGAAGTACGCACGCCCGGATGGATCTCGGGAGACTTCCACGTCCACGGGCAGAACTCGTACGACGCAGACGTAAAGCATCGCGACAGGGTCGCGGCCTTCGCCGGCGAGGGAGTCGAACTGCTGTCATCGTCCGATCACGACTACGTCACCGACTTCGCGCCCTACGTTCACGAAATGGGTCTGGAACCGTGGCTTACGACCCAGGTGGGAACCGAGCTGACCAGCGTCGAGTTGGGGCACTTTCTGGGCTTCCCTTTCCGCTACGAAGAATGGAGGGACGGCCAGCGCGTGCAAGAGCAGGGCTCCGTCGACTGGACAGGCAAGACGCCGGATACCGTCTTCGACGAGTTGCGGGCGCTGGGCGAGTACGATCCGGCCGACACAGTAGTGGTGGTCGCTCACCCGCGCGACTCGTTCTTCGGCTATTTCGACCAGTACGGCATGAGCGCCTATGATCCTTCACAGATCAAGGGCACTCTCTTCGAGTGGTTCCCGCCCTTTGTCCAGAACCCGCTGGGAGATCCCGAGTTGTTCAGCGGACGCTTCGACGCGCTGGAGATCTTCAACTCCAAGCGTTTCGAAATGGTGCGCACACCCACGGCCGGGGAAGAACGAGCCTACAACCAGGCCCGCTCGGTCATCGAGCTGCAGGTCGACAAGGGTGCCCCGCCGGACTTGATCGAGCGCCGGCAGATCGATCTCGATCGCCGTTACATCAAGGAAATCCTGCGCCGCACACCGGCCGAGCAGAATGCAATCTGGGATGCCGACGGAAGCGAAGGTTGCGATTTGATCTCGTTTTGCGCCAAGCCTGACGACTGCGGCAGCGGCGAGATCTGCGATCAGGATCTATATGTCTGTTACACTGCCTGCACCAGCGATGCCGACTGTGCGGACAGCACCTGCAGTGACGGCCGCTGCGAAAGCAGCCTGGGCCCGGACGACTCGCCCTGCACCAGCCAGGAAGGTGTGATCGACGACTGGTTCAGGCTGCTCGACTACGGCGTGGTGCGCACCGCCATGGGCAATTCGGACACTCACCAGCTCTTTACCCAGACAGAGGCCGGCTGCCCTCACGACTTCGTGCGCTCCTCGGCGGCAGTGCCCCGGGCGATCGACCGGTTGGAGGTGGCCCGCAACATCAAGGCAGGCCGAGTGGTCGCCTCGTACGGGCCCTTCATTGAGGCCTGGATCGACGAGGCGGAGATCGGCCAGACGCGCACGCCCGATCCCGGGCAGAAGACGGTCGCCCTGCGGGTCAAGGTCCAGTCGGCTTCCTGGTACGACGTCGACCGGGTGGAAATTTACCGTTCCGGTCGTCTGATCCACGTCCTGACGGGCATCGGCGACGAACTCGATCCAGACAGCCAGGTTGACGTCAGCGGATTGAGGCTGCCCAACACAAAGGTTGTCAATCTCGAGGCGACCTTCCGAGATCCTGTTCCCGACGTCGATTCGTGGTACGTTGTGATCGCCATGGGACTCGACGGCCGTGACATGTCGCCGGTCTTTTCCGAGCATCCCTACCTGAAGCTGCAGATCGGGGACATTCTCTCGCGATCCTTCTCCTCTGTGCCGTTGCCCTTCGACATCTCCGGCGCGCTGATCCCGCGTGTCTTCAGGGTTTACCCATACGCCGTCACCAACCCGGTCTTCGTGGACGTCGACGGCAACGGCAGCTTCGACGCGCCCAATCCGCTGCCGGTCTGGGCCAATGGAGGCAAGAAGCTCGCAACCTCCGAATTTCCGCTCGGTTCGGCGCGCATTGGCCGCAGCCCGCTGGCACCGGCCGCGGGCGATCTCACCTGGCGATTGAGGCAACTGCGCTACTTTATGGGATTGTTTCATAGGGCCGCGGTATATGGACCATGAAGGCGGCCTCTGGTCGCAGGTCGTTCGTCTTAATTGACTCTGCAGGGTTGGTCAACTAAACTAATTCCGTGATTATTAGACTGCTTTTTCTTTTTTGGACTTTTTGTGCGGGTCAGCCCGGGGCTGCTTCGGCCGAAGCTCCCGTGGTGGGCTTCTATGTCATCAATTTATCCGATCTTTCCGCCGCCCGGCCGGCTGTCGACAGTGTCAGGTCTGGTTTAGCCGATCTTCCGCTGCGATTGGCCGCCACGGACGAGCTGAAGTCATTGCTTAAAGAATATGATCGCAAGCAGGGCCTGCTTGAACAGGCGGGCAAGCTGCTGTCCCAGGGGCGCGAGTTGCACCTGGGGATGAAGCTCGACAAAGCCGCGGAGTACTACAATCAGGCGGCCGAGACTCTGGCGCGGGGTTTCGTTCGTTACTACGAGCCCGATATAGAGGCCGAGCCCATTTTGCAACTCGGGGTGGCCCTCTTTCAGATCGGCAAGAAAGACGAGGCACGGCGGGCCTTCCAGCGGGCCGTGGCCCTGGTGCCCGGCCTGCAGATGTCCGAGGGCTACTACAGCCCCAGCGTTCGCCAGGCGTTCGAGAAGGCCAGGGCGGATCTGGGGCCGCTTCGGCCTGGCATTCCCTCGCCGGGCGAGGCCAAGCGTATCTCGGCTGCCTCCGGCCTGCGGGCCTTGCTGGTGGTCTCGATAGAGAGACTCGGAGACAGGCCGATGTTGCGGGTCAGCCTTTTTGATCCGCGCTCGGCGGGATACATCATGGTCGAGACCGCGGTGCTCGCCGCCGACAAACCCGCCGCCGCCGGCGAGGAACTGGCCCAACGCCTGCGCGATACTCTTTGCGCCACGGCCGGAGTGAAGCTGGTCATCGTCCCGTCTCCCGCGGACGGGGGGCTGGGGATGCCCGACGGCGGGATTCCGGCCGCGGATGTCGATAGCAGGCCCTGGTACGTGAAACACTGGTGGATCTGGCCGCTGGCGGCGGCGGTGATCGGCACGGCCATAGCCCTGCCGCTGACCGTGTTTCGCAGGGACGTGGTGGATGTCAATGTCTATTGACGGAAACGTTCGAGCCAGACTGACCTGGGTAGTGGTCTTGCTGACTCTTTCAGCGGCCTGCAACTGGAACGTCGGCTCGGTCGACATCAAGCTGGTTTACACGTCGGACACCAGCAAGTCGCCTCTCGATCCCGACAAGGTGCGCAAGCTGCGCCTGACCGTCACCGGTGCGGGGATGGATCGACGGGTCGAGGAATTCGCGGCCCCCTTGTTTAGCGGCGGCCTGGCAGATGTTCCGGCCGGCCGCGATCGGGTGGTGACCGTCGAGGGCATCAACACCATGGGCATAGTCGTCTCGCGCGGAATGTCGGCTCCTTTCGACGCCGACGGCGGAAACATCAAGGTGTTCGTCTTCATCAGCCTGACCGGCGAGTTTTCGCCTCCGCCGCTGACGCTAGGTGATGATGAATGGAAAGAGAGCTACAAGACGGAGATGTACAACCGGCGGGTGTTTCACGCCGCCGAACTGTTTCCGGGCGGGCAAGTGCTGGTCACAGGCGGGGTTCTGGCTCCGGCGGCGGATGATTTCATCGGCCCGGTAGTCGGCGATTCATTGCGTTCGATGGATCGTTTCGACGGCTATGCAGGCGCTTTTTTGAAAGACGAATCGGCCGACTGCGCCGCCGGCAAGCTATGTATGAAAACTGGACGCGCCCATCACACCATGAACCTGCTTTCCAACAACACCCATGTTCTGATAACCGGCGGAGAGCCCGAAGACGACAACTGGGAGACGTACGAGATCGCCACGAGCACCTTCTGGCAGGAGGACGTGATGACGCAACCCCTCTCGCGTCAGGCCTGTGCCTCGTTGCCGGACGAAGGAGTGGTTATCGCGGGCGGCATCGACGCCATCGACTCGAGCCTGTCGGATGATCTGGAACTGTACACCAACGGGGTCTTCGCCGAGTGGAAGGGCATCCTCTCGCAGCCGCGGGCCGGGGCGGTCGCCGTCGCCTATCCGGGCGATCCCGGGGGCGTGCTGGTCATCGGCGGCTGGCAACAATGGGGCGATCCGGCCGTGCGCCAGGCCAGCGACGTGGTGGATCGGGTGGTCTTCAAAAACCACGTGCCCGAGGTGACCTCGTTCAGCCTGAATCACGCCCGCGCGGATCACACGGCGGTCTTGTTGCAGGGCACGAAAGATCCACAAGTGCTGGTCTGCGGAGGCCGGCGCAACCGGGACGAGATTGTATCGCAGTGCGAGACCCTGGATCCCCTGGCAGCGACCTCGACGGACTCGAACATCGAAGTCGCGCGCTGGCGCCACACCGCCACGGTGCTGGCCAATGGTTGGGTGCTGATAGCCGGAGGATTCACCAGCACCGGCACGCTGCTTTCGGCCAGGCAGCCTGCGCTTTTGCTCAAATTACCCGGCAAAATAGAGATTCAGGGAATAGCTCGCCGGGCCGGTCACACCGCCACCTTGCTGCCCAACGGCATGGTGGTGCTGATCGGCGGAGTCAGCCAGCTAGGCCCGGGCGCCAACGTCGAGCTGCCGGACGGGGACTACGAGATCTTCAACCCACGAGAGTGAATAACCCAAGATAGAGGGGATAGAGGGGGACGTTGGTACATTAAGAACATTAATAATTTGACCCATTCTTTACCCCCCGGATTGGATGAATTAATGTTCTTAATGTACCAACGTCCCCCTCTGCCCTCCAAGACTGCTAATCCATGAACTCGGCGATACTGCTATGCTTGCGCTTGATCTCTCCAGCCAGGCGATCGTGGTGGTGGATCCGGACGATGGAACGGATGATCAGGTAGCCGCCGAGCAGGGCCAGAGCCCCGCAGATGATCAGCACCGG
>DATKYQ010000011.1:0-8487 GCA_035528415.1 Myxococcota bacterium
CCCGTCACGAACTCCTCGTGCTCCAACCCGAACTCGAGTAGGCGGATCTTGAAGTCGCAATCCTCATCGGAGCCGAAAGTCAACTCGACCGTATCGCCCGCGTCGTAGACGTCCTTATCGCTGCACAGCCAGGCCGGGCCGCCGCCGCCGTAAACACGCTTCGTGTCGATGTATATGGATCTGCCCGAATTGAAGCTTATCGAGTAGAGGATGCGATCGGCGGGGATGTCTCCCAGCGGGATCTCGAAATGAAGCGTTTGCGGTTGATCGCTCAGCTCGAACGGCACTTCAACCTCGCTTCCCGGGTAGCTCAAAGAGGCGATCAGGGGAACGTCCGTGATCGAGCCAATGTTCTCGATCAGCAGGTCGAGTTGCGCCGTATCCTGCGGCCGGTAGAAACACTTGTCCAGGGTCGCCGTTAGCTGAAGCTCCACGCCGTCGACCTGGAAGGTAGTAAAGCCGCGCTCGGATCCCTGCACGGTTGGATCCAAAGGCTCCAGCGAATAGCCGAGCGTCTGCGGGCCGCCTTCCAGGTCCCACGGCAGCAGGTAGCCGAATGATACCGGCGCCTCGGCGCAAGGCTCGATGGTGAGATTCGCTTGCTCGGGCCCTTGCTCCTCGAAGGCGTCGAGTGTAAGCCGGCAATGGGCCGTCTGATCGCCTCCGTTGCTTACGACGAACGGGAAGCTCGCCTCGCCGCCCGCGGCGAAGCTCGCCTGCGGCGGAACCGAGGCCAGCGCGCAGACGCCGCCCTGCACGGCTACCGTCCGCTCGATCTCGGAAAGCACCTCACCCGCCGAATCATGCAATTTCAGCGTAAAAGGCCGCATGCCGGGCTCGGCAGCCGCCAGGTCCGCTTGCAGTGTCGCCGCCCACGTCCCGACGCGACCGGCGGCCGCTACGTTGACCTGGCCTTGCCAGAAGTCGGACTCGGCGGTCACGAAGCCCGTGAAATCTTCCCAGCCCGCGTTGGCAACGGTGAGATCGAAAGGTTGCAGCCCGCAGGCGGCAACGCCGGGCGCGGCAGTAAAGCGAACGTCGCGATCGGGCAATACTGTAAACCCGGCCACTGCCGGCTCGCTTATATGCGCGCCGCCGACCCGGGCCTGGTATGCGCCAGGCTCCAGAAAAGCTGCCATTACGTCATCCAGTCTGTCCGCGATGCCACCCGCGGAATCCAGGTACACCTGCAGCGACCAGCCGGAGACCGGCTGCCCGCCGCGCATGATGGAAAGATCCAAAGCGAAGTCGGCGTCAAACGGGGAAATATTTGTGACGCTCCAGGGCACCTCAACCAGGCCCGTCCTGTAAGACGGCTCGGGGCTGACACCGGCTGTCGCGACCGGCAAGCCCACAGTGATGGGCGTTATGCCACTGTTGCCAAACTCGGCGCTGTAGCGCAACGAGTAATCGCCGGGCGGCAGCACGGGGCTCCACAGGCCGTATGCCTTGTCCAGGTCGTTCGCATCTCCTGGCAGGGCGAGCAAGTATGAGCCGCTGGTGGAATCGAGCGCCTGGCCGGAAGCGTCCAGGATATCGAGAGACATCTCGTACTCGCGTGCAAACAGGCCGGTGTTGGCAAGCGCCCAGGGAATATCGACCGGCTCGTCGGCGCTGTAGCCTCCGAAGGGAGTGACCGCAATCATCGAGGCCGGGCCGAAGCGCACCAGGCGATCATCGGACCAGGCGAGATCGCCGACGGTTTCGAGATGATAGGCGGTGTCTTCGAGAATCGAGCGCGTGAAAACCTGCTCGGAGATCTCTCCGGGTTGCAGGCTCACGGAGCGTTCCTCCTGCGAGCCGGGCTCGCTCAATGTCAGGTCGAGATCGGCCGCAAGCTCTCCGTTGTTCTCTATCCGTGCCACCAGATCGAACGGCTCGACGTCGACAATGTCCGGCGCGCCGAAAGAAACAGCGATTTGAACGGGTGCCACCCGGTAACGAGCAAGCGCCGAGGCGACCGAGCCGCCGGCCAGTGTAAGCTCGGCGGAGAGATCGTAGTTGCCCGGCACACCCGCAGTCAGTGTGAATGCGTAGGCGTGCTGTTCGTAGGCCGCAAGATCGAATGCCTCCTGGTAAAGCACGGCGCCACCGGCGCCGCGCACGGTGACAACCAGGTCGGAGGCGGGCAGACCGGACAACTCGCTCACCAGGCCCGAGACGGAAACCGTATCGCCCGTCTTGTAGACTTCCGCGTCGGTCATCAATGAAAGAGCCTGGTCGCCGTCAACGATCAGGAAAGGATATCTGTCGCGGGCCAACTCCTGTCCGAGCGCCGAGGTCAGCCAGCCCCGGAACCAGAGCTGCCCGGTGACTCCCAGCAGTCCGATGTCTTCTGAAAGACTGACACTCTCGGAGGCTCCCAGGTCCTGAGCCCGATCGGTCTGCCAGAGGATCTCCTCGACGATTTCGCCACCGGGCCTCGGACCGCCTGTGACATCGGAGTCGATTGCCACAAAGCGCCCGCTCGCGCCCGACCAATCGGCCGAGTCGACTAAAGCGATCTCCAACCAGCCGTCTCCGTCCAGGTCGGCCACGGCCGGGTTTGCGCGGCCCCAAAGCTCCAGGCCGCTTTCGCCGGCATCCCACACCTGCGCTCCGGTGGCCCCGTCCAGAAGCCGCAAGCTCCAGGGCACGCTGGCCTCGTCCAGTACCAGTAACTCCATCCGCCCGTCCCCGTCGAGATCGCAGGCAGGCATGCCGCCCGAGACCGACCCGTAGTCGAGACGCCAGGTCTCGTTGCCGCCGTCGTCCAGGACGACGATGTCGCCACCGAAGGGACTTCCGAAATATCCCGCTATCTCAAGTAACCCGTCCCCGTTCAGGTCGGCGACCGTCAGAGGAGACATCGGCATGGTCGACGCACCACCGCCGGCGGTTATCGAAGTCCGCCAGAGTATGCCGCCGTCCGACCCCGAGAGCGCGACAACTTCCGGCGGGTAGGCGCCGAAGTTGCTGGAACAGGTAGTGATAACCTCCGCAGTGCCGTCTCCGTCCAGGTCGGCCGGCACGGGCAGCGCCGGGCTGCTGCATTCCGGAAGCCCCGCCCAGACGACGGAGCCGCCGTCGCCGATAGCCGCCAGGCCGCCCGCGAAGCCGCCCGTAACGAGCACCTCGGCGGCGCCGTTGCCGTCGAGATCGCCGGCCGCAAGAGACTGGTCGCCGAACACCGCGAACGGCAACCCTGAGCCGCGGGTATCCCATAGAGAAGTTCCGTCGCGCGCGTCGCGCACGTGCAGGAAGGCCGCGCCGGACTCGAAGTCGAGGTGGAATACCTCGGCAACGCCGTCGCCATCGAGATCCGCGACTCCCAATGGGCTCGCGGCGCCGACCTGGTGCTGCTCGCCAAGCGGCGCTTCCCACAGGATCTGCCCCGTCTCTCCCGAAAGGCACAGCACCGAAGCAGGAAGCTGCACGAAAACCTCGACGGAAGAGTCGCCGTCGATGTCCGCAACTTGCGGCACGGTACTGTAACCGCTTGGTGTAAATGAACGGTCCCACAGCAGCGCGCCGTCGCGGCCGCGGTATGCCCGGATGACTCCGTCTCCGCTCACCAGCACAACGTCCGCGGCCCCGTCGCCATCCAGGTCGGCAAGCGCCGGCCCCCTGTCATCGGCCCAGTGGCCAGCCATGCTCGCAGGCGCCTGCTCCCAAAGCAGGCGCGGCGCTTCGATCTCGCCCGCGCCCGCGGATGCGAAACGGCGCGACACGCCGGCGCCCAGCGCCGGCCAGGGCGGCACGTCCGCTCCGGCCCGGAGCCTGACGACCTCCAGGTGAAGGTCGCCTCCCGTGACCGGCACGGGCCCGTTCGTTAACGTGCCCAGGCCATACACGGGATCGCTCAACCTGTAGACGTCGCGATCGGTCCACAGCTCCAGGCCGGCCGCCAGCCCGCTGATGTCAAGCGGGAAGGTGTATGGCACCGCGTCCTCGGAACCCTTACGAAGAGCGAAGTGCAGCCTGTACCTGCCGTTCGCCAGATCTGAAGGCAGAGTGAAAGGCACGCTAACCTGCGCCCCGCAGCCGTCGATATGACCGCCTCCGGCGTCCGACAGGTACTCGACGCCGCCAAACCCTGTGAGACTAAAATTCCAACCGTAGTCCGTGCCAAGCATTCCGCCGCTCTCGATAGTCACCGATCCAGAGCCGCCGGCAGTGCCCGGTGCCGCAGAAAGCCTGGCGGAAAGCATCGCCGGAACGATCGTGAAGTGTGCCACGGCCCACGATGTCTCCATGAAAATCGGGTACGATTTCACATCGGGCTTCACGATCTCCGCCCGGATCTCGTCGCTCGCGTTCTCTATGCCCGTAGGCAGAGTTACATCGAAGTGTTCGCTCCAGGAAGTAGAACTGGGAGATATCGTTCGCGACACGTCCTGTTCGAACCCGGCCCCGGGCACCGAGACCTTCACGATCATCTCTTCCGGCCCGCCCAGCCCTTTGACGGTGCTATGCCCCTTGACGTCGAAAGACAAGGTGTCCGCGAGGCACAGGTCCAGATCGACGTTCTCGATGGCCACGCCCAGCCGTGGCGTGGATATCCTGGCAGTCTCGACTCTCGCGACGGTGAAACCCCCGGCAATCTCCGCGGCCAGGTCGTCCTCGGTCTCGGTCATTATCTCGCGCCCGATGCACCTGTAGTGGCTGGCTGCGTTCCTGAAGTATGGAATGGTCACCCCCGCGGGTGCCTCAACCAAAAGCTCCTGCCTCGGCCCGATGGACACCTCGCGACTCCAGGCCATGCCCACCTCGGGCAGGCTCTCTGTAACAAACACCGACGGGTAGCTGAAGTCACCCCGGTTTATAAGCATGACCGGCCCGGCCGCCTCGCCGAACGACTTCTCCCAGGCAAGCGCCGGGCCGATGATGTTCGTAACCGGCGGCTTCACCTCGATGTCCGACTTGATCTTCTCGACTCGTTCGGTGCGCCTGGCCAGGGGAGATTCGGCGAAGACCTCGATCGTGTAATCCCCTTGTTCCAGGAAACCCGGGGGCAAGTGACAGCCAAGAGGTAGGTGCTGAAACGGTTCGAGCATGATGGCCGGGTGTAACTCCTCCGCCACCAGGCCGCCTGCCGGATCGTATAGCCTGCAGCCGGCATCCACCTGCAGATCGGACCGACCTTCGAGAAATATTTCACAAGAGACGTCCACGCTCGCCGGCGTAGCCGATATACCGCCGATCATACTCGACAGATGCGGAACCTCAATCATGACTCGTTTTTTCTTGTATAGCTCCCTTCCCGGTGTCTCCCAGTATACAAGAGCCAGGTCTTCGTTCGCGGTGTACGGATAATCCCAGGGCACCTCGAGCCACACCTGCCTCGTCTCCCCTCCTCCGGCCGCGATGGACATGCTTTCGGGAGAACTTTCGATATCTCCCAGGCGAAGTTGGTAATGAATATCCAAAGCCTTGTCGGAATCGTTCGTAAACGACAACGACGAAAGAATCGCGTCTCCGCGACGGTATATTTCTCTATCCGGCTCCAGCGAGGCGCTCAGTTCGATGAACGGAGAGTAAATCGCCACCCTGTGAGAACAGCTTCCCAGTACGTGCCCTTCTTCGTCCTCATACCTGCCCATCAACGTAAGTTGCCCCGGCTCGGCATCCGCCGGGATCGTCAATATGGCATCCAGGCTGCCCACTCCCGCCGGCGCCACGGCAAGCTCTTGCTCCATCAGGGGCACGGGCCTGCCCTCGGCTCGTAAAAAGAGCGTCCCCCGGATGGTCGAATCGTAAAGGCTGCGATACAACACGCTGACGGGGATGGACTCCCCGGTCGCGATACGCTGTCTCTCGGTGGAGGCGGACAGGACCAACGGATAATCCAGGAAAAAAATCTTCAGGCCGGCGTTGGCCGCCAGCCTCATGTTATCATCGAGATCCAATGCCATACAAAAAACACCATCTTCACGATAGTCGGCAAGCCCGTAGTCCCTTTGCTCGATCCACTTCTCCCCAGGCGCGAGAATGACGTCTTGGGTGATTTCCGACCCGACATGAACGAGACCTACGTATAGCTCGAGATGCCGCTCTCGATCACCCTGGTTTTCGACCGTGTAGCTGATGTGAGCCGTCTCGTAGGACAGGTATACACTCTTGTCCGTGGTAATCGTTATTACGATATCCTCCGGAACGTAAGACTCACCCTCGATTGGATAGGGCACCGCGAACCGTCCCCCGGGATTATCCCTGGCTTCCCTGATCAGATTGCCATCCCCGTCGTACAGCTCCACCGCCACGTGCCAGATGCCGTAACGCAGCGCATGAACGTTGCTGTCATATTCCTGATCGAGCGACAACTGAGTGGACTCGCCCTCGGCCAGATCCACGGGCAGATCGACTGTCTCGGTGATAACATTCCGGTTCGGTTCCTGGACCAATAGCTTCGCCAGGGCGGCATGCTCGCCCCCAGGCGCATCGTTGGTCACCGCGAGCCCAAGAGACACGGGACCCCCGTCCCGTATAACCCGCGGAATCTCCGCGGGCATCTTCAACCAGCTTATGAGATCCCTGAAGAACATCACCCCGCTTGTCTTGCTCCTGCCATACCCCAACTCCACCGCGCCGGCCGCACTCCGGCCCCAACTCAGCGCCCGCCAGTAGTCCATATAAGACGAGGTGACCGTGACGCTTCCCTCGCCCACCGCGTAACTGAACAGCGCCACGCGGTTGTTCGACACCTTGCGCAGCAGGGTCTGCGAGCCTTCCGGGTAGACCGTGAAGTGACCGTCCAGCGGGATATCGATAACGCTCGATCCGAAGGCCGACAATGCGGGATGCTCTCTGTATTCTTCCTCGATCCAGATGTTACGGCTTATGCAAGACCGGTCCTGTTGCCACCCGTAGCCCTCGATCTCCCCGGGCAGCACATCGAAGTTCTCCCCCAGCGGCTGTGCCATGACAAGCAGTTGTCCGCCGCCCTCGACGTAGGCAAGCACTCCCTCCCTGAACTCCTCGGTCTGCTGGTTCCGCAGCCCCCCTGAAGGCACGATCAGCAGATCCACTCCTTCGAGATCCTCGGATGATAACGGCAACTGTACCAGCCGGGCCTTCTCGCCGAACTCGTCAAGCAGCCCGAACATGGACGGGTAGACAGAAGACCTGAGCACTCCCACCCGCGCAGCCTGATATTCGTTTGTGACATCCTCCCACCTGGGTACGTCGTCTGCATAAAGATGACTCTCGTCGGGCCTGTCGTAACCTGGAGGATAAGTGTCGCTTCCATCATTATCGTCTCCCCCGGGATTAGGATCGCAGCCACCCGCGCAAACGCATCTCTTTAGATCATTGTCACAGTGGCATGACAGGCATGTGCTCGACTCGCAGGTTACAATATGCTCCTCGCAGCTCCTCTCGTCGGCCTTACAGCTCAGACGCCTGCAGAAGGTTGATTGCTCCACGCAAGATGACACCGAAAAATGCTCAACGGCGGTTCTATACATGCCCTGTTGCTCGAACGATATCTGATCGAGGTTCCCCGCCGTATCCTCCACCTCCACCCACCAGCGGTAGTCTCCGGACCCCCAGGGCGGATATTTGACGAAGTGCTCGTTCGGGTCGGTCAGAGGCGCCGTCAAGATTTCGGCACCGTCCTTCTCTAGATGCAGCACCATACTGCCGAACTTGGCCGAAGGCGGCTCGATGGGCGCCCCGGGCTCGTAGAACGAAGGTTCGTCCTGGATGGCGAAGTTAATCTCCAACGTTCCGCACTCAACGTTGGGGTCGATCCAACTCGGCACCGTGGGCTTCGGTCGTACTAGGTCGTACCAGCCCAACAAAGGACTGCCCTCGCGATCTTCCGTGAAAGTCTTGAGCTGCTTACCGCTCTTCGTGTAAACGCCGGCAACGTCGAACTCGAGACGCAGGTAGTCTTGCCCGCCGACATCTAGATCATCTGGAATATTCCATGTCCCGATCAGCACCGAGTTGGGCAGAGGCTGCCCCTCATCGTCCACCCCGTCCTCCCAGTGCGCCCCTAAAAGGTCAAGCACCATGGACTTGTGGATCCCGGAGATGATGCCCAGGATGGGTAAGTAAGTTGGATCCATCTCCCCGGTGAACTCTACCTGGAATTCTACAGTCTCACCAAGTCGACCTGGATTTTCTCGGGACACCAACTCCGGTGACTTGTGCTCCTCAAATTTCTTGACTTTTCCTCCGCCTATATCGAACTTGTGGTTGATATCAACGCATGGTTTCTCGTAGCCATTCTCGTCGTTGTGCCCATCTCCGTCGCCGTTGGTATCAAGACACTCGTGGATATCATCCGTAAACGCATCCTGCGCATGAACCTCTATAACCACTTCGCCTTCCGGAAATCCTTCCGGAATAATTGCCGTTCCAACCCTCAATGATCCCCTCATTTTTCAGACCCATTCGAAAACTCTCTTAAAGACGCTATGCTGCTGAAGCATATAATTAAACTCTCTCATCAAGGGCCGAAGCCGCTCCTCGGGCATATTCGGAATGTGATTGTACCACATG
>DATKYQ010000012.1:0-4796 GCA_035528415.1 Myxococcota bacterium
ATCTCGACGCCTTTCGTCGCCTGACCGACCAGTTGAGTTGCAGCAGGCCGAACCGCTCTCTGCTTTTGAACCTGGAGCAGAGGCACAACATATTCCCCGAGATGGATTACCGTTGTTTCCTAAAAGATTATTGTGCCCCGGTGACCTGTTCCCCTTAAACTGGACCAGTTTTTGGGGAACAGGTCAGTTTTTCTGGCCGGTGTATTGACCACGATCTTTGGCTGCAGCAACATTGATAATGGGTCCGAGCGCATCGACCCTGGGCTAACACCTGCTGATCTCGTCTTGACGCTCGACCCCGAGCCGCAGCCCGAATTACCCGACGGATTGCGGCTGCGAGCGGCCAGCCTAAACGTGTACGGCGGCCAGAACGCCTCGGCAGAACAAATCGGTGATTTTTTCGCCGGCCTGGATCTGGACCTGATCGGCATCCAGGAGTGCCCGGCCGACCTGATCGAATCCATCGCCCAGGCCGCGGGCTTTGAACATTTTGCCGGTGACGGCGTGGGTCTATTGTCCCGCACAGCACTGGAAAACGTTACCCGGGTTAACCTGCAGTCCGGCCGTAGCTTCGTCCATGCCCAGACCCAGATCGACGGAGTGCAATTTTCGGTCTACGCCGCCCACTTGGGCTGGAATCTGGACGGAGACCGGCAATGCCGTGAGTTCATCGACCAGCACCTAACCAATGATCCAATCCCGCACCTGGTAATAATGGGAGATTTCAATGACGAGCACCTCTCTTCGCAAATTACTATCCTGGAAGAGATGCTAAGCGACGTCTTCACCACCATGAACTGGTACCCGGGAGAGCGAATCTCGTGGCCAAGCACTCAATTTGACGACTCCGAGGGCTCCCAATTGATAGATTTAATTTTTTTCAGGAGCAGCTATCCGGCCATCGTAATCGATGCCGAAGTGTTCAACCTGTCACCGGTACTATCGGATCACAAACCTGTGATGGCCCAACTGCTTTATCCTCGCGACCCGCAGCAAGCCTGGACCAGCGACCCATTCGCACCTATACGTGACTCCTTCGCTGGCTGGCCGCCTCAGTCCCAGCGACCCGCCAACCTGCTGGTCAACCCGGGCGCCGAAGAAGGTCTTAATGGCTGGACAGTTTCCGGTGATGCCCAGGCGGTTGAAACACGAGAAAACCAGAACCCCTTTTCGGGTATCAAAATGTTCACCGGTTTCAAAGAGCAGCCCGAAAGTAAAGACCGCATGTCAAAATGCAGCCAGACTGTCGACCTGATCGAGTCGACTGCTACAATCGACAAGCGGATGACGGTACTGTATGCATCAGGCCAGATGGCCACAGGTTATCTAACCGAAAGTGACGGGGAAATTACCAGCGATAGACCCATGCCTTACGACGACGGCGAGGTGATCGTAGAAGCCCTGTCAGCCGATGGAAGCGTGCTTGCTTCTAAAACATCCAAACGCCGCGACACCCTGGGCTGGCACTCATTCGCAGTTGCATTGCCCATACCCCCCTATGCGCGTCAGGCCCGTCTGACCTGGATATCTCATCACAAAGCATTCGGCGGTGAATCGAACGATGCCTTATTCGACGACCTCTACCTGGGACAGGGAGTGCTTGCCGAGCCACACCCGTGGCTGTCGGGTAATTTACTTTCCAACCCGGGTGCCGAGACCGGCGAGACCGGCGGTTGGAAGACAGAAGGCTGGCAAGTCCTGGCCGACCTGGTCCCTTTCGGGATCAATATCTACGCCCCCTGGAGCTTTTCGGGCAGCTTCTTCTTCCAGGCCGGCGGCCCCCCGGGAGTCAGTGGCGGCCCGGAAGGCACATGCAGTTTGGCTCAACGGGTATCAGTCAATCAGCTGGTTTTGCATGAAGAACCGGGCAAGCAAGTGGCTTTGCGTTGGGGTGGCCGGGTGCGCACCTGGGCGGCTCGCAGCAGCATAAAGCTGGCGCTCGAGATCTACGACGCGGATGGCAGTCTATGGGGAACCCTCGAAGCCGAACCAGTCCGTGCGGCCGAGTGGACCCAGGTCGAACAACGCACTCGCATCCCGAAAGGAGCCTCTGCAGTCCGGCTGGTGGTTGAGACCCAGGTCAGCGAGATAGACACTGGCGCTTTTGGCGACGAATTTTTTCTTTTGCCTGAGATAGTCTCAGCCACTGATTGATCGCCGCTGCTTCTGCATCCGTAAAGTCCGGCACCGTTCGCCCAGCCTTTGGCTGGACTCACGGTCGAACTCGTTGCCTCGTACATCGCCATCTTCAGCGCTGCTCCCGTGTGGCCATGAACTGCGCTATATCCAATTTCTTCAGTTGTTGTTTTTTTTGATCCTTCCAGTTTCTTAGCCTACTACCCTTGCTGCCCAAGATCAGGTTGGCGACCAGGGGCAGGGTGGGCTTCTCTCCCGGTTTCAGCTTGCGCTTCTTGTACTCGACGACAAGAGCGGTGTTGGCGGGCAAGATCCAGGCCTGGAGCACGTATCCGCGACGCTTGTTCGGTAGTTTGCCGATGTCCTTCGCCTCCTCGGCCTTGATGAAGCGCAAGGTCGCCTCCACTCTTTGTACGGGCATCCCTACACAGATCTGTCGAGGCCTTGCGTAACCCAGGTTCACCGACACCTTCACCAGTCGGTGGCCGAGCTTCGGCTTGGCCTTGCTGCTGGATTGCTCTAGCACCGTATGATTGCCTTCTATGGTGGCTTGCTCCATCCAGCTGTCCACGCAAGGCACCGGCTTTTGGTCTTCAAGTTTGAATTTCCGCTGCAGGTAATACAGGCTGATCTCGTCACGTACGTATATTCCGCTGCCTTCAGGATCTTCTTTGAATCCTTCAGCTACTAGCCGCTTGGCAATGTTTGTCTCGGCGATCTTTGCGGCGTCGATTACCGGTGAGTCGCAAGCGAATTTGGGCTCGGCCGCGGTCGCCGGGATTCCCGCCGTCGAGGCCATGATTGAAAATAGTATGACGTATCTTGTTCGCATTTTTTCTCCCTCGGGTATCGAACCAATAACTATCTCACATACTCCTTCGCGATTTGGTCGAGCAGCTTTATAAGCTCTGCGGAGTTTTTGTTCTCATCGTACCACTTCTTAGCCTTATCAATCGCCTTCTGGAGCTTCGCTTCCTCGGCCTTCACAGTAGCTTTGTCCACTGACTCCCACGGCTTCGATCCTGTGCTGTTGAAATATCCCTTCAGATGCGGCGGAAGCGCGTCGGCCAGCCACATGGCGGCCCACGCCCGGCGCTTGGAATCGGCCTTCGCGTCCTTCACGGTTTTCAGAAGCGCCGGAATCGACTCGCGCTTGTACTCAACGCTGAACTTCAGACGGTTCGATTTGCCGTTGCGATCCTCCACCCAGCACGCGTAGGCGCCCGGGCGGAAAATGTCCTTTGATCGGCCCGCCAGGATCTTTGTTACCAGGTCGGCCTCCCGGCGGACGGTCTCGTCCGGGGCCAGCGCCAGCTCGGGGATGGGATACGGCCCGCGGCCGTTCCAGACAACCGCAAGCTGTCTCTTGCTCAGCGAACGGCTGAACGAGTAGGAGGCAGCGCCCGACGATTCGATCCTCAATACGGTCTTGGGAGACTGGTCGGGATTTTCCCGGTAGACGGTCCGGTCGCTGTCGTTGGTGAACAGGATCTCCAGCGGGATAGGCTCGCCCCAGGCGAACGCCGTCTTGGGCAAACGAATCTTCGGCGCCGACGCCTGCGACGGACCTTTCCTTTCGCGCGCGAAGGCGCTAAGCATTTCCCGCATTCTTGCGTACTCGGGCGCGGCCGCCTTCTTGGCCAGCGCGGGATTGTCGTCGAAGGGATAGCTCAAACCCTTCAGCGACCAGGGGTAAGAAGGATCGGCGTCGGCCAGAACGAATTCCACGTTGCCGGGGTCCATCACCCCCATCCGGTCGAATCGGGTTTGGGGGTCCTTGTCCTTTTCCAAAGCGGTGTAGGCCAGCTTCATGCCGGGCACCCAGGAAATCGTCATCGGCGGGGCGCCCTCCGGCGGCACCTCTCCCCGCGCGCCGGCCGTCGCGAAGGCGAAGTCGTACGTATGGCCGTTGCCCACCCAGGCCTCTACGTAGAGCCCGGCGCCCGGCAGGGGATGGCCGTAAACGTCTTTTATGACGCCCCGGATGGTGAGCTGCTCCCCGCCGTACAGCGGCGCGGCGAGCATGAGCGCCAAAACCATCATGCCCGCTGCAATCATTGAACGCGCAGGAATTTCAAACGTCCTTTCTCCGGCAACGACCACGATCGCTGTATTCCGTGGCACGCTAGCACGAGCATGGATTTTCTGTAAAGCCGTGGATCAACGGCGGAACCGCGTTGTGTACGGCCCTATCTTTTCAGGGTGACCTTTGGTTGCCAACCCATCATGCTCATTCGTCATGATCAGCCAATTATTTGCCTTGCTTAGAGCTGGGGTTTCGAGTCTCTGTGACAAGCGTGAGCTCGCCCTGGAGAACCTGGCACTGAGACAACAACTCGCGGTCTACAACCGTAATGCCAAGCGCCCCAAACTCACCGACGCAGACAGGGTTTTTTGGATGGCGTTGATACGTTGGTGGCCGAAGTGGCGCGAGGCCCTGATCATCGTCAAGCCAGAGACAGTCATAAGCTGGCATCGCAAGGGCTTTAGACTGTTTTGGAAATGGAAGAGCCGTCACCATGCACACAGGCGCACGACCGAGCATCTCGACGCCTTTCGTCGCCTGACCGACCAGTTGAGTTGCAGCAGGCCGAACCGCTCTCTGCTTTTGAACCTGGAGCAGAGGCACAACATATTCCCCGAGATGGATTACCGTTGTT